>CAKNPS010000002.1 GCA_930990515.1 uncultured Clostridia bacterium | reverse complement strand
AGCATGTTTTGAAAGTTATCTGACGGGAAATCGGGAAGGAGTTTTTTCTCCTAAGCGACAGATGTGGGTTCGACTCCCGCTGGGAACACCAACAAACCGTGCTTATTTCTTGATTATTTAAAAAAGAGTTTTGCACAAAAGGAGTCGAACGGGTGGAATTGCAAAGGCAACCGTGTTTGCGTTTGCCCACCCTGGCGTGATAGCGGAACTACTAACATTGACTGACTTTCCGCGGAGCGACTCCCGCTGGGAACACCAACAAGCCGTGCTTATTTCTTGATTGAATAAAAAAAGAGTTTTGCACAAAAGGAGTCGAACGGGTGGAATTGCAAAGGCAACCGTGTTTGCGTTTGCCCACCCTGGCGTGATAGCGGAACTACTAACATTGACGGACTTTCCGCGGAGCGACTCCCGCTGGGAACACCAACAGGCTATGCCTGATTTTTTTGTTAATTTAAAAATATTTTTGAAATATATTGTAAAATTGTTTTGAATTTTGTAAGAATTGTGCTATAATGTTTTTGTCAATTAAAGAAAATTAATTGGCAATGGTAGCGATATTAGATTTTAGGGTGTTTTCGTTTAATTTCACCACCAGTATATTTGCTTTAAACTCCGAAAGCAAACGAAAAATGATTTCAACATTACTTATTATTACATTCACAGGAGAATGTAAGTAAAAACACCCATGAAGCACATTTGTGCTTCATTTTTATTTTACATCTTTTATAATTATTAAAATAACAACAAAAAGTTATTATTTAATAAAATTTAACAACCCAAGTTATCCACATTTCCACACACTTCGTGTGTTTTTTATTTTCGTTTTTTACACTTTATACATCTTATTTTATATCTTAATCTAAATTATTTTTGATTTTATTAAACAAATCTATTCTTTTGTTTTATATAACTCAATAAGTTTTTCAAGTTCTAATGCTTGACTATATGCTTCCATTAAAAATTGTTTTGGGTCTTTAGGAACATTATCTACCCTATTTAAAATTTCATAATCAAGAGAAACTTCTGGACATTTAGCCAAAATCTTTGCAATTTTATGCCAATCAATCGTTCCGCTATATTTTGTGATTGTGTGTTGATCAGTTTTTCCATTATTATCGTGCAAATGTAAACAAATTAATTTATCTCCATATTCACTTAAATAATCAAAATCTTTGTCAAAGACATTTCCGTGCCCAGAGTCATAGCAAAATCTTAGCATTTTATGTTTGATATTTTCAAAAGTTTTAACAAAAGTTTCTTTATCATTAATATTTTCAACCGCAAGTGGGACATTTAATTTTTCGCAAACATCTAAAACTTCTCTTAACCTTTTCTCTCCAATTTCAGAATATTTGCCAAAAAGGTGAACAACAACACATTTAAAGCCATATTTTTTTGCAATCTTAACATCTTTAATTAAGTTTTTCTTTAAACGTTCACCTTCCTTTCCTTCTTCCCAAAAATAATGAAGTTCACTTGCATTGTATGTAAAATGTAGACTTGAAGGTTTCAAGCCATATTTTTTTAACTTTTTAATTTGATAAGAAATTCTTCCATTTTCCTTGTTAAATCTCTTATCTGCACTTGTAATCACAGAATCAAAGCCCGCATCTTTAATTAGTTTTGCCAGGTTTTTAGCTCCAACTTTATATCCAAAAAAGTAACTTATTCCCTTTTCCATTCATAATCACCTTTCATACTTCAATTGTTGGAAGAAATTGAACCCCATCACTCCCATTTTTTCTTCCTTCAATAACCACCAAATTGACAACCTTGTTTTTGTTTTCCGTAAAAAACAATTTTTTGATTTTTATATCATTTTTCTCACATTCATAAATCAATTCACATAAACGCGAAGCTGGATAAATCAAATAAAGCCTTCCACCATACTTAAGCATTTGTGAAGAAATTTTTATTAAATCTTTTAAATTTAAAAATACTTCTTGCCGAGCAAATTTTCTAACTGAATTTTCCGTTTTATCAACCAAAAAATATGGCGGATTGGAAAAGACAACATCTTGACTTCCAACTTCAACATATTTTTTAAAATTCCTTACATCATCAGAAATTAATTCTAAAACATCATTTAAATTGTTTATTTTTATGTTTTTTTCGCATAATTTTTGCAAATTTTCTTGAATTTCAAAAATTTTTATTTTTTTTACTTTATTTTTTGCTGTGGCGAGAATAGAAATAACCCCACTTCCACCACCAATTTCTACGGCACTTTCTTTTGATTTTATTTTCAAAAAATTAGCCAAAATAACACTGTCAGATGTGAAGGTGTAGAGATTTTTATTTTGAATTATTTTAAGATTTTTGCAACCTAAATCTTCTAAACGCTCGCCCTTTTCTAAGTCCATTAATTTTCCTTTTTAAATTTTACATCTTCTAAGTTATATGTTTTAATTTCTGTATCATCGCCCTTTGTAAACTTTATGTCAACTTTTCTATCGAGTAGGTCGTTATAAACAACCACACCTTTTCCATCTAATGTTTGGACTTCACTTCCCACCTTTGGCATAAGTTTGATTGATTCTTGATAAATTGGATTTTCATAGGCAAGACAACACATAAGTTTTCCACAAAGCCCACTGATATTTGAAGGATTGAGAGAAAGATTTTGATTTTTTGCCATTTTCATTGAAACGTGGTCGAACTCTCCAAAATTTTGCACACAGCAACAAATCTTTCCACAAGGACCAAAACCACCTATCATTCTCACTTCATCACGACTTCCAATTTGCCTTAACTCTACCCTGGTTTTAAAAGATTCTGCAAGTTTTTTCACAAGGTCACGAAAATCGACCCGATTTTCTGCTGTGAAGTTTATTATGATTTTTGAATTGTCAAAACTTGCTTCCACTTTCACAATTTTCATTTCAAGAATAAAAGATTTTACAATCTCCTTAACTTTCGGCGTTAATTTTTCCGCTTCTTTATCATATTCTTCCGCTTTTTTAACCATTTCAGGAGTGGCAATTTTCACAACATTCTTAAGTGCGGAAACCAAATCTTCAGCATTCACTTTTTCTTCTTCTTTCACAACAACGCCAAGGTCCTGACCTTTTTCGGTCTCCACAATCACATAATCTCCCTTTTTGAGTGTCAGCCCATTCGGGGAAAAACTGTATAAATGATTACTATTTTTAAATTTAACACCAACAACATTTATTTGCATATATATTTAACCTCCAAAATTTTGAGTAAAAAATTGTCAATTGAAACAAGCATATTTGCATTAAATCGCATCTTTTCCATAAAATGCAAAATCAAATTGTCGATTTCGCAAATAGCCATAACCGAAAATTCATTTTCAACTGAATTTAAAATTGGTAAATATTCTTTAAGTTTGCATAATTCCACTTTTTCAGATTTAATTTTAAGCATATCTTCAAGGCAGATAGAAAAAACTTTCAAAACAAGTTCCAAATCATTTTCAAATTCTGCAAACTTCTTTGAAAAGCGAAGAACTTGCGAACTATTTTTCATCTCACTAACTAGACTGACTGCAAAATCAACAATGTCAACAAGATTTTTCTTTTTTGAAAGTTCAACCGCCTGTCCAATATAGCCATCACTCAGTGTCACTGCAAGAGAATTCGGACAAACTTTTTTAAGTTCTTCCATCTCAAGCTTTTCCACAGTAATTTTATCACAGCGAGATTTTATTGTCGGCAAAACCTTATCACTTGATGCACAACTTAAAAGAAAATAGACATTTTTTGGCGGTTCTTCCAAAACTTTCAAAAGTTTGTTTTGCGCTTGCTCTGTGGAATTATCAATATTTTTAATAATAAAAATTTTATTCTCCAAATTTACTGGTTTCACAAAAGTTTCATCAACAATCTCATTAGAATCAGACACCAAAAGTTTTTCTTTGTTTTTCGGATAGATCTTGCAGTCTAAATCGGCATCTTTAATTATTCTTTGATATTCACTTGAGTTTTCATCAAAAAGTTGATAAGTTTTGTAACTTAACATAAGAGCAGTTAAAACTAAAACTAATTCGCTTGTTTTGTCATCTTCACAAAAAAACATAATAGAATTTGAGAAAGTGCTTGTATCCTTTTTCCCTTCTAGTTTTTTATAAAAATTCTGGTTCTTAATAACTTCTGCTAAACTCATAAGAATATTTTAGCACAAAACCACTAAAATGTCCACAAAAAAGTTATTATCTTTTTATTTATTTAAATTAGAAAATTAAAATATAAAAAATAAAATTATTAAATTAATTTAAAAAATAAATAAAAAATGCATAAAAAACTAAATTTTTATGCATTTTTTCATATTATAATTAGGAATTTTTAGATTTTTTCTTTTTTAAAATTTTCTTTTCAATAATTTTATATAATTCCCCAATGAAAATTATTGAAATTGAGAAAACTAAAACTATGAGCCAACAAGAAACATCAAGTGAAGTAAGTTTTAAAAGATTTTTAAAATCAGTGGTTGCAATAATAGTTAAAAGTCCAAAGCCAACAACCATTGACAGAGTGAAAAATTTATTTTTAAACGGGTTGGTTTTGAAACAACATTCCTTTGAGCGAGCAGTGAACATATAAAAAAGTTGAATGAAGTTTAAGGTGTAAAATGCCATTGTCATTGCCACTTGCTCATTATATAGATAGAATCCAAATAAATAAGCCCCAAGCGTCAAAATTGTTTGCACCATTCCTAAAACAAAAATACTCACCCCAACGCCGTTTGAAAATAGTCCACTTTTTTGGTCACGCGGTTTCTCATTCATTACTCCCGTTTCCACTTTCTCCACACCTAAAGCAATCGCTGGAAGACTGTCTGTAATTAAATTTACAAAGAGAATTTGGACTGGAAGAAGAAAAGTAAGATTTGGATAAATTATTGTTAAAAAGAAGAGTGCTAGAATTTCTGCCATATTAGCCGAAAAAAGAAATTTGATTGTTTTTTGAATGTTACTATATATTTTTCTTCCCTGCTCTACTGCAACAATGATTGTGGCAAAATTATCGTCAGTTATGATTAGGTCCGCAACTTCTTTTGTGACATCTGTTCCACTTTTTCCCATTCCAATGCCAATACTTGCTTTTTTCATACTTGGTGCATCATTGACGCCATCGCCTGTCATTGCAACATTGTGTCCGTTCTTTTTTAAGGCTTCCACAATTCTGGATTTATGAGCAGGACTTACTCTGGCAAAAACATTGACTTTTTCCACAATTTTTGCAAATTCTTCATTGTTATATCCATCAATTTCTTCTCCAGACATAACTTCTTTTTCTTTTTCTGCAATGCCAATTTTTTTGGCAATCGCAAAAGCGGTATCTTTGTAATCGCCAGTTATCATTACTGGACGCATTCCAGCTTTTCGACATTTACTCACTGCTTCATAAATTTCTGGTCGTGGTGGGTCTTGCATACCGCAAAGGCCTAAAAATATTAAATTATTTTCATCAGCATCTTCGCTTTCTTTGTATGCAAAAGCGAGAACTCGTAAAGCATTACTGCACATATTTGAATTAACTTTCAAAATTTCTTTTTTGTGCTTATCAGTAATCGGCAAAACATTTTCGCCCTTTGCGATATAAGAGCATTTTTCTAAAATTCGGTCAAGCGCACCTTTGACAAATAAGATTTTTTTATTTCCAATTTGATTCAATGTGGACATCATTTTGCGAGTGGAAGAAAATGAATTTTCTTTTAAACGCGGAATTTGCCATTCTTCTTTTAAGACGCCTTTTTTCTTGGCATAATTTAAAAGGGCAACTTCTGTTGGGTCGCCAACATATCCTTCTTTCCCAATTTGAGCATCACTACATAGCACCATATCTTTTAAAAACAAATCATAAAACTTATCTTTTTCTGTGAAATTGCAATAAATTTCTTCAACCGACATTTTGTTTTGAGTGATTGTTCCAGTTTTGTCTGAACAAATGACATCACAACAACCTAAAGTTTCCACAGCGTGCATTTTCTTGACTATGGCTTTTTGTTTACTTAGTTCGGAAATTCCTAAACTCATAATGATTGTTATGACCGCTGGCATACTTTCAGGAATGGCAGCGACAGATATTGCAACTGCAGTCAAAAACGCATTTAAGATTTCATCAGGACGAGCAACAACTTCCAAGATGAATGTTATTCCAGCAATTAATAAAATTAAGTAAGTTAAAATTTTTCCAACAGATTGAATGTCTTTTTGAAGTGGTGTAAGCTCCTTTTTTGTGTCTTTGATGCTTTCTGCAATTTTTCCAAATTCCGTTGCTTTACCTAAATTTACTACAACACCTTTTGCGTGTCCATTTTCCACCACACTGCCACAGTAGGCAATGTTTTTTCTTTCAGCAACTGGAACATTTTTGTCATAAACAACATCGGCACTCTTTGTTACACCTTCACTTTCGCCAGTCAAAGAAGATTCATTCACTTTAAAATTGACGGTTTCTATAAGTCTTAAATCTGCTGGAACAATTGAACCTGCTTCCAAAACCACAATATCTCCAAAAACAAGCGAACTTGAAGGAATTTTTTCCACTTTCCCCGAACGCAAAACCAATGTTTCTGATTCTGCCATTTTCTTTAAACTTTCAATTGCTTTTTCCGTTTTATGCTCTTGAAAAACACCAAAAATAGCATTCATAACCACAATGCATAAAATTATTGCTCCATCAATAATTTCACTTGTGGAATTTTCAACAATTCCAATAACAATTGAGATAATTGCAGAGATAAGAAGAATTAAAACCATTAATTCTTTTAATTGTGCTAAAAATTTTATAAATAAATTTGTTTTCTTCTCTTTTTTAATGGTGTATTCTCCACTTTCCTTAATTCTGGAATTTACTTCAGAATATGAAAGCCCATTTTTATTTGAAGAAAAATGATTTAAACATTTCTCAATTGTTTCTTTATAAAATTCCATATTTCCCCTTGTATTTTAATATACAAGGACAAGTTTTAAATTATGAATATTTTATTAAATTTTGGACAATTTAAATTCCAGAAAAGTTATTCAGTATTAGTATATTAAATTACGAAAAATGTTGTCACACCGAGAAGGAAAAGATAAATGCTGAACCACTTTAAGTTTGCTTTTTCTGTTAATTTCATCATAAATTTTATGGCAAAAATTCCACTAACAAAAGCAATCACAAAGGAAAGAATAACTGCTAAAGGCGGAAAATTGATTACAACACCACCAGTGCAAATTTCATAAATTTCCATAATCATTGAAAGCAAAATTATTGGAATACTCATAATGAAAGAAAATTTTGTTGTTTCTTTTTTATCTCCACCTGCAAGAAGTCCTGCACAAATGGTTGTCCCAGAGCGAGAAATCCCCGGAAAAACTGCAAAACCTTGTGCAATTCCCATAATAACTGCTGTTTTAGTATTTATTTCTCCCACTTTATTTACAATTTTCTTTTTTGTCAAAAGTTCAGTTGTAAGTAATAAAATTGCTGAAATTATAAAGCAGTATGGAAGTAATGCTCCACCAAAAGAAGATTTAATTATTGGCATTAAGATTAAAACAATGATGCAAGTTGGAATTGTGGCTAAAACAAGTATGATTGTTTTCTGTGAAAAGGGGTGGCGAATCAACTCCCATATATCTTTATAAAACACAACAATAATTGAAAGAAGAGTGGCAATGTGCAAAAGAATGCTGATGAAAAGGCTTTCTTCAATGTTAAAGAGTTGTGAAATTAATACTAAGTGTCCGCTTGAACTTACTGGCAAAAATTCTGTTAAACCTTGGACAATCCCCATAAAAAATAAAACAAGGTAAATCGACATATAATTCTCCCTTGTTTTATTATATTTATAATTTTATAAAATTATTTCCACAAATGTTGTTTGTTTTTGTGTTGTTTTATTGTAGGTATAATAATGAAAAATTTTAAATTTACTGTATTTAATTCTGAAAAAACTTAAATGGAGAACGGTCGAGAAAGTGTGCGTTTCACGCACGAAAACTTCGTTTTCAAAATTTTTAACTTGTTAAAAATTTTACTTTCTCGCCCTACCTTCTTTCCATTTCTTCTCTTCTCTTCTTTCTATTTCTGTTCCATAGAAGAAGAATAACCAAAAGAATAATTAAGAATGCTACAACTCCCACAATCACATAGATATACCAGAAGTTTTGTTCAGATTGAATAAATCTAGCATTTTCGCCAAGCACACCGAACAAACCACCATAACTTGTGCTGTTATAAAGTCTTGCAAGATAAACTGAAGTTATTGTATAACCATTGAAACTGAATGTTCCATTGAAAGGATTTTCTTCCGTTCCGATTGGTGTCCAGAATTTTTCTGCTAAGTTAAGACTTGTGGTAAGTCGATAACTTGCTTCAGAATATTTAAGTCCGTCAGCATTAACTTCCCCGTTATTAATCTTTTGCATATAGTAAGTTAAATCTTCCACAGTGGAAATTAAATATGGATTATCTTCTTGACCATTGCCGTGTTCTTCAAACTCGCCAATGTATGTGAAATACAATCTATCATAAATAACTTCCAAAATCAAAGTCCCTGCAATGTTGTTCTCTGCCATAAAGGCTGGAGTGAAGGAAAGAAGCCCCGTTTGACTATTATAGCATTCTGTCACATCAATACTTTCGCCACTATAAGACATAACTCTAATTTCTTTTACGGCATATCTCATATTTAAAACGACATTAATATTTATGTTGACAAAAATACTATCAATAACAACACTTGTAGTTTCATTTTGATATACAAAGTAACCTGCATTTGCTGCATTGTTGTTATCTGTTGCATTTTCAAGATAATCTTCTTCACTGAAATCTTGTTGAATATAGAATGCTACACTTTCTCCAGAGAAGGTTGGAATAACTTGAATAGATTGATTTGCAAAAGTTTCATCAAGCGTTACGGTGAAGTAATAATATTCACTTGTCATTCTTGTAAGTTCAACACCGTCAATATTCCATTCTGCACCATAACCAAAATCAATGCTGGTTAAGAAAGTGACAGTATCGCCAACTCTGACATTAACACTTGTGGTTGTTTTAACAAAGCCATCATCATTATAAATTCCAAGTGCTCGATTAGAAATTCCACTAAGACGAGAATTAATTTCAAGTATTACAATTTGCCCATTTGTTGCGTCATATTCATCAAATCTTAAGACAATACTCTTTCCTTGACAATACAAGAAGAAAGTTGTCCTTGATGTGATTGTCAATGTCACTTCTTTTGTATCGTAACGCATATTATTGGTTGCATTAATCCAATACTGGAAGGTATATCCGTCTGAGTCAAGTGCTGCTAAGGTAAATTCTTTTGTTGTATCAACATAACCTTGACTTAAAAGTGTTCTTGCGGCATTGTCATCAGTTGTCTGTCGAATTTCATATTCCATTTCACCACCATAAAGAAGAACATCAACTTTTGCGAAATAATAAATTTGAACTTCAACTTGAACTATTTGGTCAAATTCATTTGTTGACCAAGGAACAGAAGATTGATAACTTACAACATCTGAAAGCCAGTTACCATTAGCATCGCATTGTCTTATCACAAATCGATAGAAACTATAGCCCGAAAGTTCTGGTGCAGTAAATGTAAGATTTGTGTCGAATGCAACTTCAAGATAAAGCGGTATATCTTCATTAAACCAAGAGTTGTATTCATTCACACCATTAACTATATCAAGAGCATCAATGTTCAAGTTAGTTTCAGGAATAAGTTCAAAAGTGATTTGTGTTTTTAGATATACCCAATATAAGTAAAGAGTGATAACAACTTGTCCATCAACAATTTCAGCATTTTCTGCAAGCACATAAATATTGTTAGTCTCATCTAAAATGTAGCCTGTTTCCATAAAGTCATAAATGGCTTCGCCAGATGCGTTGATGTATTGTCTTCCTTGCCCGTTTTCACGAGTGAAATAACCACCAAATGAGTAATCATCTTTTGTTTGAACGACACTAAGGACACCATTTCTATAATCAAACAATTCTTCGTCAAAAATTAAGTTTTCACTATTGTCTACGCTTAGATTTAATAGTTCATGGAATTTAACATTTCTAATTTCCAGTAAAATGTCACTTGTCTCAGCGTCAGTTTCTATTGAAGTATCTTTAAGTAAAACAGTGTAAGTCTGTGGCACTAAATTGATGTTTATGGTTGTGTTATCCTTATAACCACTGACATTAAATCTTAAAATATAAGTGTAATTTGAAACTTCAGATAAAACTTGGTCAAAACTTATATTTGATACTGTCACAACACTGTCGTCATAAGTTATAAAAGAAGCATTTTCATCAATCATAAAGCCAAGACGAACATAAGCCACCACTGTGTAATTTGTATCAATAAAACCTGTCACTGTCATAGAAGAGAAGTTTGTTCCATCTGACCAGACTTTATTGCTGTTTTCAGCATCAACTTCCAAACGCAAGTTTCCACCTACTACAATATCGCCATTTTCATTAACAAAATTATAGTCAATAATTTTCTTCTCTGCTTTAAAGTAAACTTGTATGTCTAAAGGAGTTCCACCAATAAAGCCAGCAAATTGATATAGATAATATCCAACCCCACCTTCATCGAACCTTCCTAAAGCGTTTATTGTGATGTTAGGAGTTGCCGACACTCTTGTGAAGTAATAACCATCACGCTCTGCGTAGATTTTTAGATAAATTGTGCTATTAGTATAAGATATAACTGTGAAATCTCTAACATCAGGATTTCCACCATTAAATGATGATGAAGAATAATGATTGTTAGTTCCTGTCACATAACCATTGCTATTAACTTCTCCAGCATTTTCATCTACTAGTGAAATATTTCCTGCTCTATCATCTTCTTCATAACTACCATCATAATCAAGCCAAGATGAAACATTAATTTCCACTTCAATTGGACTTAATGCCACAAAGACAATAATATTGGTGTTTTCTACATCTAAGAATTCGTCAGCAGAAATGTAAATGTCAACCAAGCGGTCTTCCGTCACTTCATCTCTAACAATATAAGTCCTATTTGGATTATTTACTTCATAATAACCAAAACCATAGAAATTATAGCCACTTGGAATTGTTAAATAAAGTGTTATTGAAGCACCATAGAACAATGTTGTTTCGTTAATTGTTTGAGTTCGGTCTTCATTAGCATAGAAAATTTGTTGATAGATAAGTTCGTATTTTTCTTCTCCACCGCTTCCTGAACCACTATCTAATTGATAATAATTATAGGATAGGAATGTCAAATTATAACGAAGTTTCGAGAAGATTGCATAAATTATTACATTATCTTCAACCACATAAGTTGCAGGATTATCTGAAGTGAAGACTGAAAGTCCGTCAAGACTAAAGCCAGCAAATCCATAATCATCATAAGCATTTGCACTAAGTTCAACTTCACTTTCAAATTCCATTGTAACTTCACTTTCCCCATTAACAAAAGCGGTGTTTCTTGCATTTTCAACTAACTGCATATTCTCGTCATAATTAATAGTTACAACTTGAACTGTATAAGATTGTTTTGATGTGTTGATTATTAAATCAATATCGCTATAAATGTTATTAATAACAACATAGAAGTAACCATTATATAAACTAGATGCATCATTCACAACAGAAACTTGAATTTCAGTGTCTTGAACACTTGAAACTATTTCTTCAACTGATGTTTTATAGCCGTGTGTAATTTGAGTATAGAAAGCAAAAGGCTCTCCAGTATCTACTTCAAACACAAGTTCAGAACTGATAATCATATTGTTAACAACAAACTGCTCTAAATGAGATGGTGTTGCAAACTCAACAGAAATTTGATTTTGACGAACTCTTGTGACAAGTGCAATTTCCATTGAAGAAGTGATGTTATATAGTTCAATCGTTAAAATGTTGTTTTCTTCATCGTAGGTTTCATTATAATTTGAAGTAAGTGATGAGGAAACATAAACATAACCAGGAGTGAATGTTACTTGAATGATTATATCAACATTCGTGTCAACAACAAAACTGTTGTCTATAATTTCAAAAGGATTTCCTTGTGTATCGGTTGCTGTGACACTTAAAATGTTGTCCCCAGTAATTCTGATTTCATTTTCATTAAGACCACTATTAACTTCAAGATAAACTTCTGGTCTTGCAGGAATTGTAAATTCCACAATGCCAATATTATCTTCTGTGCGGAATGATAACACTTCAATATCTTCTCCATCAAGATAGTGGTAACTTACGGAATTAATATTAAACCCTGCTTGTAATGTAAATTCTAAAATTAAAGTGTCATTAAAGGTCAAGTTTTCAAAGATATAAGTTCCGTTATCTATTGTGAAGTCAACATCAATATCATTTATCTTCGCACTATTAAGTGTCATATCATCAAAAGTCAAATATACTGTGTTTTGTTGAATTTGCCACCTTGCGTAAAGGACAATTCCTGCATCGTTGTCAACAACACTTTCCCCTGTTATCGCCTCTTCACTTGATTCACTTAAGAACCAACCAACAAAATCATAGCCTGTTCTTGTTGGAGTTTCTATCCATTCACTACTTGAACCAAATGTTCCTTGATAAGGCACTTGAATGTTGACTTTTTGGTCTGTGTCATCATTTTGATAATTTCCATCTTCATTGTAATTCAAAACAACATTAACATCGTGTCCTAAGAAGACTGGAGAATATACAATTTCATAATCATCGCCACTAGGGTAAACAAAGTCACTAATAAACCTACTATCAAATACATCAGCACTTATCTCAGTTGAGCCTGTGCCCATTGAGAATGAGTAACCAGTAACAATAAATCCAACACGTGTAAGTTCTGGAAGATTTGAAAGACTTAAGTTATTTAATTCATCATAACTTGTATTCCAAACATATCTATTTGTCGAATATTCAGTAAATCTATCATCGTCAAATGTAACTTCTCCAATACCAAAACTTGTAAGGTCAAGTGTGATTGAAACATCTTTATAAGCAAATTCAACCACGATATTCATAGCTCTTGAAAGAGATGCAACATAGAATGTTGTTTCATATTTGTTTGTTTCGCTGTTTAGTGTCGTGGAAATTTCAACTCCGTCTTCCCCATCAACATAATCACTTCCAGTTGCCATATCGTAAAATCTTGCCACTTTGATATGGTCATCTAATACGGCACGAATCGTGAATTGAGAATTATAAGCATAAGTTGCTTGATAACTTGCTGTTGGAAGAAGATAATCGTTGACATAAGTTTCAGCAAATTGAGTTGTTGGCATGCCATCTTTTTCTAATGAAACTGTCACATTATAAGTTTGAGTTGTCCAAACTGCATGGAAAGTGATTTCAATTGTTTCTTGTCCTAAAAAGTAAAGGCCAAAATAATTGTTGCTTTCATCACTTAAAAGACGATTTAAAAGAGAAACTGTTGCTCTATTGTTCCCTACAACAAATGAGAATATTCCTTCTTGATATGATGTTGTTAAATTGAGTTCAGAAGCAAGACGAACAAGATAATCATATTCTGTTGAATTTTCAGTAACTTCAAAATCTAATGACCAATGACTAAATGTATGCCCTTCTTTTCCGGTTAATGATGAAGGGAAACTTGCAGAAGTCAATGGAGAATCTGTTTGAGAATTTGATGTTAGACTATCAGAATAAACAAACGGATAATTCATATTTTCTAAAAGTGGTGTTCCTTCTGGAACAGAAGATATAATATTGTTGTTTTCTTCTTCGCTGTCTCCACCCTTATCATAATTTATGGAAACTGTGATTGGATTAATCACACCAGAAGTGTATGGTGTCAATACGTAATTTCCGCTATCAGCACCAATTAAAGTGAAGGAAACGGCAATTTGTTGTCCAACAGCACTTGTAGCATAATTTCCACTTTCAACACTGACAACATCTCCCACGATTTCTCCGTCAAAATCAAATCTCAAAACTCCATCTGTAAAGATGTTGGCAGTTGTTCCACCATCATAATATTTCGTGAAAATTGTTTGAAGTTCTTCGTCCCTTTGAACAATATTCAATGTTCTTGGAGAAACTGTGTAAGTTGTGATTAAGTTTGAACCTGCAGTGCCATTGCAAATAAAGCCATTTGTGTCAATATAGAAGTCATCAGAAACAAGCCCATCGCTACGCATATTATAAACTTGAGCATTCAAATAGCCTGTCGAAGAATATGTTGCTTCGCTGTTTAAAACTGGGTCCCACAAAACAATGTTTAACATCATTTCATCAAGTTTTTCATATTGAGTTAAATCAATTGTTTCGCTTTGGAATTGATATGTGATGATAACTCCGCCCATTTGAGTGTTCTGGTCGCCATAAACAACACTTTGGTCATTGATTGCAATGCTTATCGGTGCTTTTGTAATTGTTCCTGTCACAGGAGTGCCATCATTTAAAGTAAAGACAAGTTGATAATTGTCACTGCCAGAAAGTTCTCCGCGAAGAGTATAACCTTCGCCAGCATACCTTGCAGGTGCGCCGTCAGAATCATAGAATTCAACATTTAATGACAAATTATCTCCGCTTAAAATATTTGTCAAAATGCTGTTTGCATTTTCGTAATATAATGTGGCATTTTGATTGTCAAATTGTCGTTCTAAAACAGCATCTCTGAAATATACTGGACGTCTAGTGACTGTTATTTGGAAAGCGAATAGCATATTGTTTTTACCAAGTTTTACAGCAAAATTACTGCTTGTCACATCGCTATTATAAATATAGTAATTGCCAGCATTCAAAATCAAATCGCTTATAGAAATCGTATTTGCCGAGATTGTAGAATCAAAAACTGAAGTTAAACGAGTGTAAGTTCCGTTTGCTTCATTATAAGAATACATATTAAGAACAAAGTCTTGTGAAATTTCAGGATTGTCGGAATTTGAAACAACCAACGAATAATTTTCTTCTTCGGCATTAAGCACTAAAGAAACTTGATTATAAGAGTTTCCATCATATTCAAATTCAAGGACAATGCCTTCATTTTCATCAGTGATAACATCTTCTTCACTTGCAAGAAGATAAATCCTGTTTCCTGAACTTACAATACGGTATGCCCCCACATTATCGGTAACGGTTTCGCTAATGCTATAGTTATTTGATGCTTCATCGCTACTATTTAAAGATGCTTCGCGAACAAAGTAATAGCCTGTTGCAGTTCCTTCATCTCTTCTAAATTGAATTTCAATTGTGTCGCCATAGACAGTGGTATATGACCTTACAAAATATTCACTCAAAGTTTCGTCCGAACCAAAGGAAGCCATATAAACCCCAGGCGAAGTGAATGTGAAACTTATTTGTCGTTTTGTAATGTGGAAATTGAGTGATAACGGTGTGATATTGTAATTTGTGCTTTCTACAACAATGCTAACCGAATAACTATCTACACTATAAGGTAAATAGCCTTCGCCTTGATAATTGATTGTTTGACTTATAATTTGATATGCTCCGCTTGAAATAATGCTTTCGCCATCAAAAACTTCAAAACTTAAACTTGTGTTCTTAGTAACATCGCCATATTCAAATTCGTCTTGAACCAAAGAGATTGTGGCATCTTTTTTAGATATTGTGCCAACAGTTGTGGTTGTTGTTAATGTATAATTTCTAGATGAACTTCCTGCAAGAGTAACTCTTACAGATTTATTGTCGCCAGCATTCACATCTTGATAAATACCACGAATAGTAACACTGTCACCAGCAATTAAGCCCATATCTTCTGTGGCTTCAACTTCAACAATGTTTGAACCATCATAAACTTTATCAAACATTCCATCACTTAATGTTATTTCTCTTGGTGCAATAATAAATGTGTAACTACTTAAGAAAGAAACATTTGTATATCCTACAGCAGTTGCTGAAAGGTTGAGCCTATAACTTCCAACCGCAGAAAATTCATTGGTATTTGATGATGTAATGCTAATTTCATCAAAAGTTAAATCGGCATTATCAATTTGGACAAGTGAACCATCTTGATAAGTGAAGAAACTGAAAGTGCTTGAAACTGAATACTGGCTATTCCCATTTTCAATTGTGATTATGAAAGAAGTTTCGTCTGCTGTTATTGTATAGGTCTGCCCATTGTATGGACGGGTCAAAATGCTTTCATCGTCAATTTGAAGATATAAAGCCCCTTCAAATGAAACAACACTAAAAGCATTATTATTTTGATTAATTGTCAATCTAATATTTCCACTTGAATATAAACTTGTGTAGAGATTATTATCACTATTCAATGTAAGTTCATAGTTTCCAACTTGTCCAGTTGTTCCAACAATTTCATTTGGAACATAGAAACCTACGACAAAAGTGTCTCCTGTGTCTTCCACAAAAACAGTTTCATTGTAAGCACTAGAAACTGCGTCTAATGCAGTAACACTTATGAACCCTTCATCAAGTTCAAGTTGATATTCATAAGGCAAGACTATAATTGAAGGAAGATTTTCTGTCATATTAAAATCTTGATAATCGCTTATTGTGTCAAGTGTGTATTCGCCAACATAAACATAGCCACGAGAATTTGTTTGAACTGAACCACTTTGTTGTGTCAATGTATAATTCAAATTGAAATATGAACTTTGGAAAAGATCAGTAACATCTTCTTCACCATCAAAAACTTCATAACTTATGAAACTTGATAAATTATCTAAGGTTAAATCGCCATAATTAAAGTTACTCTTTCCTTCTAGGAAATTAAATGTGAAAGTTATTTCTGCATCACGCTTCAAAATGTTTCCATAAGCAGAACTAGCAGAAAGTTGATAATTTACTAGGCTATATGTTTCTTCATCGGTGGACATAAGCATAACACTTAAAAGAATGTTATTGCCTGCGTGAATGTCTGTGAAAGTTCCTTGAATGTAAATACCATCAAATTGAGAAATGTCTTCAATGATATTATTATTTATATCAAGATAAATTTCATCATCGCCATCAAACTCTTTTTCAAAATTAAAGTTGTCTAAATTGAGAGTTTGACTAAGTATTTGAAGAGTATATTCTGATGAGAAATATATGTTGTTATAGTAATTCAAAATTTCCGCATTTTCTGGAATATCTAATGTGAAAGTATAATTACCAGAATTATATGCAGTGTCATAGTTTTGACCAGATGTTGTAAGATAAACATCAATTTCATCTAAAAGTGGAAGAAGAATGTTTAAAACTATCTCTTTTGTTATGTTTTGCCCTTGAACTAAATCATAGAAAACTAAACTTACAACTTCTTCTTGTTCTCCACCTTTGTAAACAATGAGATTTCCATCTGTTGTTATTGAAACGCTATAACCATTAACATCATAATCCACTGGAATTGTGTTTGATAGATTATCAGAAACTTGCCAAGAAATTCTTAAATCGCCTGTTTTGACAATACTCAAAGTTCCTACTGGAGTTGTTTCGCAATTTTGTTCATTATAATTTGTTCCGTCAAATAAGGAAACTTCGCCATAAGAAAGAGTAAAGTTGTTGTTATCTTGCGAAGTGAAACTTGTAAGGTATAGTGAATATTCTCCTATATCTTCTGGATAAACACCATCTACCATATTTCTTTCTAAATTGAATTGAACATTTTGATTTGCAATTCGGAAAGTGTTTGTAAGTGCTGGGTCGTCAGCATTAAAGTTTTTGCTTCTATTTAAGTTGTAAGTAGATAGGTCAATATTCATTCGATTAACAATAAATTCAAAAATTGTATCAATTAAATCAGCATCAAAATCAAAATAATTCTCATTTAGTGTTACTTGAATTATGTAAGTTCCAACATTGTCAATTGAAGTTACAATTTCTCCACCCTTTTCTACTATGATTGTAAGATAATTTGATGTTCCATATTGATATTCTGCAGTTATCAAATCTTCAGCATAATCATTTAAATCTGAGTCAAAAACTTGATAAGTCAATCTTATACTAAAGGTGTTTATATGGTCAAAACCATCATAAGTAATTTCATTACTTTCAGTCACAAATTCTAGATTTGTTAAGCGGTTTTTAAAGAAGTTAATATCAAAATCTAATGAGCCTGAAACCGAACTTGCACTTGTTCCATCTAAGATATATGCATATCTATCTTTTATAGAAACCGTGAATTTCAAAGTATAAGTGCCATTATCGGAAATTGAACCACCATTGTTAAAATTCAAAACCAATGTGGCAAAATTATTGCTTGAAGCAAGTAAATTCTCTCCCAAATAAAATTCATAAGTATAATCAAAGAAGTCGCTTTCTTCATTTTCCATACTGCCTACAAGGTTAGCATAGAAACTGGACATTGAACCTACTGCATAATTAAATTCTGTTTGATTTTGAAGTAAACTCAATTCACTGATTTCCCAATAAGCTTTTAAAGTTACAAATGTGTGTGGATCATTTATATCTGCCCCAATAAATACAGTTGGCTCTTCTTCTTGAATTTCAAACAAATTGACATAAGACTGTTCAACACCATTAATTGTATATTTTAAGTCGGTCACGCTAAGATTTGAATATGTGATATTGATGATATTATCGACTGTATCTTCATTAAGTTTCAAAAGATTATGCATAATATTCTCTACATTTGGAAGATTCAAATCATAGTCAATTCTTACCATATCTGAGAATACGCCATAATAATTTAAGTCTGTAATCGCTCCGTCAGCATATTCAATATCACTTTGGAAAATACCTTCATCTGTTTTAGTTTTGAGAATTATGTTATATTCTGTTGTTGCAGAATAAGGATTTTCTAAATCTGTGAGTAAACTATCAAAAGTTCCATAATATTTGATTGTTTGATTTAAAAGTGATCTATTAATCATAATTCCAACAGAAACTACAGCCGCTGATGTATAGAAAATTGGAGCATTTGAATTATTGTCTTCAAGAGTGAATAACAAAATACTGCCATCTTCTGAGAAATATTGTCCATCACTTAGTGGCATTGCATTTCCAAAACTATCATTCTCTGCATAAGTTTGTGTGGTTGTGTTGTCAAGAGAGTATGTGAAACTTGTCACACTGAAAAGTCCATTTTCCAAACTTAATAAAACATCTTCTGGTAAATCAGTATTTGTGATAATTCCATTATAACGAGTGAAATATGTTGGAGAGAGTTCAATTCTTGCAGTATCTACAACATTATAAATTGTGAAGACAAAACTTTCGTCTAAAATAACATTGAAATATGAATAGTAATTTGTGAAATCACTGCTTGAAGAAGAATCTCCAAATGTGCAGATTATTAAGTTTGAGATATTGAGATAATTTTCCTTATCATAGAAATTAAATTCTGTGTCTTGATCTGCATTCCCCGCATTTGATGTTTGTATGGTTAAATTAAGATAAAGTCCATTGTATAGTTCACTATCAATTTCATAAGGATATAAAATGCTACCATCAAAATAGATTCGACCATTTGCTTCTTGTTCAGCACTTGTCCAAGAAACATCGGCAATTTCTCCGTTGTAATAAGTTGACCTTGCAAGAGAATTATTTTGCAGTCTCAAAACTTGAACAAACATATACGCATTGTCAAGTTCAATGTAATATTGTCCATTTGCGTCAGTGTTTAAGTTATAATTATTGAGATTTCCCGCATTAAGTTCAGTGTCAGTAAGGTATGCACGAACAGAGTAACTATTTCCTGGAATCATAGTTCTTGTGGAATAAACAGTGATTGATGTGATTTGAAGTTCAGTAATAAGATTGTCTGAATCAGCAAAACTCAAAGTAATGTCGCCAACATTATATCTTGAATTATCTTCTCCTGTTAAAACAACTTGTGATACATCGTTTCCAAATGTATAACCAAAGACAAACAAACTATTGCTTAAAATTTGTGCTCTTTCTTGTCTTTCCTGAGAAATACCATCCCAATTTGTGTTGTTTTCATCTTCACCAAAATAGGAAATTCCACCGTAGTATGAAAAATAATCATTTGTGGTGTTATCATCATTATCTTTATATGTCCAGTTTTTAAAAGTATGAATTTCACTTGTTTTTGTGTTAATGATGTTATAGTATTTCATAAAGAGATATTCATAAACAAGATTAGCAGTAAATTCATAATTTTCTTTACTTACATAATCTAATCTTAAATCTTCAAAAGTGGTGTAATTATTAAATTGTGCAATTTCAGTTGAACTACCAACAAGCGAAACCATATATTGAAGGTTTTTAAGCCATATAGCATTATTCTCCGAAATTGAGAATGTAACATCTGCTCGATTAATGACAATAGAGAATGTTGTTGACAAGTTAGTGAAAGTCCCTAAATTATAATAGGTGGAAGCATTGTCAATTAAACTAATTGTCAATGTAATTGTGTAAGTTCCAACATTTTCTCCGACAGTAAATAAATATGTTGTGCCTTGTCCAGTTGCTAATGAAACTTCTTCAATTTCAATGTTTTGAGATGGTTCGCCTGCAAATGTAAAATCAACATCAATTCCAGAATTAGCATTTGAATATGCAATACTGAAAGCATCGCCGTTAATAACATCTAAATTGTCAGCTACAATATTAAATTCATCAATTCCAACTTCAATTGGTGCGCCATTATATGTGTATTCCACTTGATTTAGGAATGATATAGATGGAACATCTGTAAATCTCCAAGTCGCATAAACGACCAAGGCCTCATCTAAGCTATCAACGAAAGTTAAAATATTGTTTCTAAGATATGTGCTTGTGGTAATATTATTTGTCACGCTTATAGTTAAAGAAGGGTCGTTTGAAACATAAAATCCGTTAAAAGCGAAAGAATCTCTTAAAATATATTCATTTGTTCCCACTCTAAACAAGTTTTCAATATTGCTTATAGTAATGTTTTGATTCTCTGAAACAGTAGCACTATTAAACATTTGATTATAGCTAAGTTGCAATGTTAAAGTTTCGTTTCCATTTGAAAATCTTCCGCCATTTCCGTTAAGTGTAATGTTATAAGTTTTGGCTGTCCAAGTTGCATAAACATTTAAACTTGTTCCAAAATTTTCTTCATTTGCAATTTGGTCTGCCCCAGTAATGATGTTTGTTATATCTTGATTTTCATCGTAATTGCCTAGATATATATTTCCGTCTGCAGTGACTTTATAAACTTCCCAACCAGCAAAATCATACCCAGTAATTAAAAATCTGTTTGTTAGAAGTGTGGTGGCTACGTTATATGTTGCGGTTTGAGAGTAATTAGCGGTTGTACTAGTTCCATAAATATCAGAGTTATATCTAGAATCTCCACTATAATAAGTAATTGTATAAGTGTTAGGAGTCCAGCTTCTTGAAACTGTGATTTTGTAATCTGATAAGCCATCATCTGAGACATAACTAGAATTAAAGAAAGTATCAAGTGATATGTTTGAAGAATATGTTTGAATGTATCTATCTCCGTAGAAAGCCGCCCAACTTCGAGACGTATAGCCCACGCGATATGCAAAAAGATCGTTCAAAATTAATGATATATAAGACCCGCCATTTACAGAAGCAATATAGTTTCCCCTATTATCATTTTCTTCTCCAAAATAAATGGCATTTGAAATTGGAAGTGAAGAATTTAAAAGGTAATAATAGGTCATAACAATTTCTGTTCCTGTTGTTTCTGTGCCTTCCGTATTATAAACTGCATTATCAATATCACTAGAAGTCACGCCATCATTAATCGTGATTTGTAAAGTTTTTTGTCTAACAACTGGAACTATGTATACAGTTGAATTAGCATAATCATTGATGAAATTAATGTCAGACATTTTTTCTTTTAAATAATTTTCCACAGCACTTCCATAAATTTTGATTGCGCTACCATCAGTTTCAAATGTGGAAGAGCTTTCATCTAAATATATTGCTCCATTTTCAGTGACAAAGTTTTCACTCGTTAAATCATGTTCATCAGATGTCAAAATAGCAAATCCAGTTAACTCATATAACAAACTTGAATTTGACTTTAATGAAAAATTAAAATACCCATTTGTCAAACTTGAATTACTGTTCTCAGAATAATAATAGAAAACTCCAGTTGTAAGATTGTTCGTATCTACATTGCCGATGTTTCCTGATGCCAAACCAAATCTTCCTGCATGTCCATTATAATTAGAAATTACAAATCTATTGATTGATGCCATATAGGAAAGATATTTACTTACATAAACTGCACGAATTGTATATGTATAATCATAATCTTCGGAACTTGCCAAAGTGGTAAAGTTATCTTTATAATAAGACAAAAATTCTTGCATAGACATTGACAGTCTTGTTTGTCCGTATTCATCATGAGAAATTGGTGGGAAATATGTTTCAGTATAACTACTACCGCTTCCCTTTGTAACAACAAAGCCATTGAATGTATAACCCGGATTTTCAGTATTAGTGGAAATTTCAAAAGTGTCTGAAGCCTTTAAAGTAAGACTAGAATCAAAGTTATCTTCTCCGTCAATAGAAATTACTGTTTCATTAGTAGTGTCAGTGTAACCAGTATCTTGGCTTGTTTGTTTGTATATTGAAGAAACTGAAATATTGAAATTCACTTCTCTTACAACAAAAGTTATATCAAAATCTGTTGGAGTAATGTCTGAAGGGAAAGCAATGCTCAAGGTATATTCATATAGATAGTCCGAATCAGTTTCAGTTGGAATAAGGCTATAACTAAAATAACTTGCTGGGTCATAAGAAATTGACTGACCGCCCGAATCTGGATTTTCAATATTTCCATCAAGTGTATATTTGCCATCACTGCCTTTAGGCGTAATGAATAAATATGTATCTAAATAACTTCCAATCGTCAATATTTCATTGCCATCTATAGTTGAAGAAGTGATTTTTCCAACATTAGAAATACGAGCAAAATCTCTATATTGCCACATTATACTATCGGTATTTTTTATCGTCAAAGTCAAATAATCATAGTTGTTCACATTCAAAGAAACACCATGACTATTGAAATAGTTTCCTAAATCTCCACTTGCAGTATTCCCAACTGAAATGTCGATTTGTGGAAGATTTTCAAGAGTACTTGTAACATCAGTTAAAGTGTCCCCTTCTAATGTTGCAAATTTAAAATCAAAACTTACAGTTGTCTTACTTTGAGTAATTGTGAATTCGTCAACAGTTTCAAGATTTGAGATATCAAATCCATAATAAGACTCAATTGTAGTTCCATTGTTATCAGTATCTGTTGGCCATACAAAATTATAGAAAATTTTTCTTACTTCTTCAGCAATAGTCCCGTCATCTGGTGACCCTTCATCATGTTCACCATTTCCATTTGCGTCATTAAACATTAAGATTTCTGGACGGCTTTGATAATCAACAATTTCTGCATCATCAGTTTCTGTCGAGAAAACTATACCAAAATTAGAATTTGTGTAATATGTAAAGTTGTAAAATTTGCTAGAAACGTTTTCTGTTGCCCCATTATTTCCAGCATCTTCATAGCCTTCAGTAATAGATGCTAGCATATCTTCAATTATGAAATTTGAATAAGATAGATTACTAGCACTATCTCTAGAGATCGAATAAAGCGTTTGAACATTTCTTATGCCGTCATCATCTGGATTAGGTGTTGAAACTGTTTCTGTCGTAAGAACATACAAAAAGTAATGCGATGCCGAACTTATATCACGAATGTTGATTAAAATGCCTTCTCCAACAATATTATTATACTCTATTTTAAACAATCTACTAGGAATTTCACTTCTATCATAACTATCAGTAGAAGAAAGGAAATAATTATCAAACAAATTTACACCAAAATAGAAATCAGATTTATCATCAATAAGTTGGAATGTTTCTGGACTAAAGTTTGAAAGTGGCTCCCAAGAATTTTCTCCTGTAAGCACCGAAATGCTGGTTGCAGTGTTAACCACTTGTGGTGCCGTCATTGCAAAGTAAATTTCATTATCAACTGTTAAATTATAAGTATGATTTGACCTTCTGACATTAACACTAAGACTTCCATTTCCCACAATATTAGAAAGGTATATGGTCAAAACTTCCTTTGGCAGATAAACATAATCATTTGAATTAACATTAGAATGATCTAAACTTGCAGAACCAAACTTCTCTACATAATCACCAGTTGTCCCAGCATTAACAAACCCAGAATTTTGTAAAAACTCATCATTAATGTCAAATTCAAAACCCTCTTTTAAAAGAATTTGAATTTCAACGGTTTCATCACTTAAATCAACATTTGCTGTCGAATAATTAAAGGCAGTGCTTCCGTCACTTAAAATATCATCTCTTAAAGTGATTGAGTCTCCTGTCGCTGTAAATGTTACAATAACACTTTCAACAGCATCTCTCCAAACATAGTTGAGCGGAGTGGAAGCCAGAGATGAATTGTCTCCTGAATCGATTAAATTTAAAGAAATTGAATAATTAGAATTTCCTTCCCAATCCACATAAAATGTTTGTGCATAATTTAAGAATAAACCAACACCACTTTCTAACGAATTTTCATTAACAAGATAATTATAGCCAGTAAAATCAGTGTCAAAACCTGTATAAATTCCAACAATTTGATAACCTTGGCGAGAAATACTTTGATTTTTTAATTCTTGTAAAATATTTTCACTGAAACGACGATTTGTCCAATATTCATTGTACTTAGACTTAAATGTAATCTCATTTTGAGTGATATTTTCATAATTATTTTTCGTTTCATAAATATTATAATTTATAGTAATTGTCACAACATCTGCTGAACCCCAAGATGCAGTAAGCCCTGATTTTACCAAGTTTGGAATCGCACTAGTACCATCACCATCAGGTAAAGAAATTGAATCTGCTCCAGGATTATTATTTTTATCATCAGTTTTAAAATATTGAATTATATTACCTTCTTTAATAATTACAGAATTTTCAATCAAATTTCCATTACTATCAATAGAGTCTTCTGGCAATTTGGTTAAATAAGTATTTCCAAATGATGTATTTATAGCCTTATGAATTATTCCATCTGTATTTATAAGTAATTCTGCTTGCCCGCTATGAACAATAACTTCTCCAATATTCTCGCCGCTTTCATTAATTTCATCTCTTATGATTGTGTCATAAATAACACCGCCATTAGTATTGATGTAAGTAAGGTATAAAGTTGTGATATTTTTAATATCATTTATACCATAAAGATTATTATCAGCAAAAACATTATCACCTTCAATATAGTTATTTAAACCATAAACTAGATATGAAGAAGTTGTACTACCACCAATTGTTGGGGTGTCTTCAACACCACCAGTTAAATCAGCACAATTAATAACATAAGATTCATCCAAATAAGCAACAAGGGTAGATTTATAAATAGTTGTTTCAGAACTAGATGTTCCAATAAATCTAAAATCAGAAATTTTCACATTGCGAATGATTGAATTTTCAGCATAACCAAAAAGCCCGAGATGAGAATAATTTGCTTGAAGTGAACAATTTATCCCAGAAATTGTAAAATCGTTGCCATCAAAAACTGCATTGATAAATTTATAGGTGTTACTATTCTCTGTTCTACCGTTCCCTATAGGAGCCCATGCTCTTGAAGATAAGTCAATGTCGTTTTGAAGCGAAAAGTAAGTTATTGTTTTTTCATTAATTACATCTCCGCCTAAAATGTTTTGTCCGTTTTCGTTTTCGCCATAAACAAACTCGCCTTTATCATTTACATATCCATTATTATAAATTTCTGAAACACGAGCAAGATCGCCTGCAGTGTAGATAAGATATGGACTTAACTTAGTTCCGTTTCCTTTCCAAAGATTGTCAACCGTGCTTGAAGAATTGTTGTTTGCATTATTCAAATTATATGTATTTTTAAGATATGGATATCCACCATTAATGCCTGAGCTCATAGCCCAAATATCACTGTCTCTGACATTTGAAATACCATCTCCTAAAAAGACTTCTCCACCAAAGTTCGCGGTTCTAAATTTGTCATTCATTAAACTTACTTCGACAAGTGCAGGATTATTTGAAATCTGTGTCACATTCGAACTTGTTAAACTCCAAGAACTAATTCTATCTGGATTTGTGTATGAATAAAGATAGTCCGAATCATAGTAAACAAATTCACAACCAACAATAACTGCTCCTTGTTGAACATTGATAATCTCACTGAAAGTAGAACTTTGTGGAATTGTGTATTCTCCACTATTATTTACAACTTTTCCGACATTAAAAATTCGACTAAATGTTTGTGCCCCATTTCCAGTTGTTCCACCATTTGGACGATTTGAAAAACCAACAATACCACCAATTCTGCTAGAACTTAAAACAGCACTTTCGGAAGAATAAGTGAAATTTCCACGGTTAAACGAATTTTCTATATTAAAGTAGGAATTATAACCATTGCTTTGTGAAGCCCCATATCCTAAAATACCACCAGAATTTGTAGCATTGTCAATAACAATATTTCCAGCATTATAAGAATAACTTACAAGCAAAGACGAGTTAGTTGAATTTGCTATGGTATATCCAACAATACCGCCAAGATTATTTGAAGAACCAGTGCTACTTGCTTTAATTTCTCCTTCATTAAAACATTCCAAAATCACAACACTGTCGTGAGTATTTCCAACAATACCACCAACATTTGCTTCTCCAGAAACTGTTGCCATGTTTCTAGAGTTTGCAATTCGGTGTTTTGAAGAATAATCACCATCATTATAAGTTGTCGATGTGTCACCATAAAAAGTTCCCACAAGACCACCAACACCTTGAATGTTGCCATTCCCATCGCCATTTCCAGTTACCGAACCAGAAACAGAACAGTTTAAAATGCTGGAATTTCTTGAAAGTCCCACAAGACCACCAACATTTGCTCCTTGTCCTGTATATGAAACATCAACATCAACCAAATTCACATTTTTAATTGTTGCTGAATTAATATTTGAAAAAAGCCCTACCCATTGTCCATAATTGTTTGTTCCACCATAAGTGCCAGAAATGGTCATACTGTAAATGCTATATCCTTGCCCGTCAAAAGTTCCAGCAAAATAATTAGCATTGCCATTGCTTGAAATTCCAATAGGTTTCCAAAATTTTTTATCTTCTTCATTTGCTCCATTTAAATCAATATCAGTGCAAAGATAAACAGTTTCACCAGCATAAGTATTGCCCAAACTTACTTGATTAGCAAAATATGCAAATCCACGAGCCGAATATATGTAATAAAGATTATTGTATTCTCCATTACCATCTATATCGCCAACAACGTAATTATAATCAGGTGCTGATTCTGGATTAGACCCCAATTCAACCACCATTTCAAAATCATAATTTGAAACTTGTGTCGGATATTCCCCGTCCCAAAGGCTAGCATCTTCGCTTACTGCACTAACATTTTGAATTGGCAAAACGAAAGAGTAAGCACCAGCGATGCCGACAAAAATCATTAATAATGAAAATATTAGGCTTCTTATTTTCATACGACCTCATACTTCTGCCAAAATCTATCTGCTAATAATATTATACAAAAAGTGGAAATAAAAAAGCAAACAAATTAAAGAAAAAGTATTATATATATTATTTAATAATTGTCACAATTTTATTTCGTAAATCTTCAATAAATTTTAATTTAACAAAAAACAAATTAAAAATATTAACAAAATTCAATAATATTTTAAAAATTGATTAAAAACACCTTAAAAATCATAAAAAAATTGATTTTTTGTTAATTTTTTTGCATTTTTAATTAGTTTTTTATTTTTATAATTATTTTAAATAAAACATTTCTTTAATTTAGACTATATTTCAATGCTTATTATTAATATAAAAATAAACAAAAAATATTAATAAATTTAAAAGAAAATTGAACTTAAATAAAAAAAATAGATAGAAAACTCTATCTATTTTTAAAATTTATTAAACAATTAAAGAAATTCTTTCCAAAACTTTTTCCTTCCCTAATACTGACATAATTTCAAAAAGGTCAGGAGAATTCTTTTGCCCAGTAACAGCAACTCTAATAAACTCGCAAACTTTTGCAACATTTCCTTTAAAGGCATCAGGGTTTTTCTTGTATTCCTTATTGTCCACTGCATAGCCTAAATTTTTTGACATTTCCTTAATCTTATCAAACCAAACGGTTTTGTCGGATAAATCTATATAATTTTTATATGCTCTCAAAACTTCTTCAAATTTCTTTCTTTCACTTTCATCAATTTGATAGGTTTTTGGTGCTGAAAACATATAATCATAATAATCAAAGAACATTCCCCATTTATAGATATCCTTTCTTGGCTTGTCTTTTTCTCTATCAATGTTTAAAACTTTTATAACATACTCTTTATCTTTTTTAAGATATTCCACATTTTCCATAGAATTTTCTACTGCCCATGCAAGAAGTTTTTGATAGCATTTTTCAGCAGAATATTTTGCAATCAATTCTTTTGATATATCGTTCAATTTCACAATATCAAAAACTGGTGTGTTTGCAGTGATATTGAATCCGTCAAAAGGAAATTCAGAAAGTGGAGCAAGTGGATTTTCCTTTCTCCATAATTCAAAATTGGAATTTGCTAAATTTACTAAATATTCTTCCACCGCTTCAGGTTCATATCCTTCTTTTGAAAAATATCTCATATCTGCTTCAGCATCAATACGTTTTGAAATCTTTGTTTTTCCGCCATTTTCACGAATCTTGTAAATAAGTGGAGTGTGAACATATTTAACAGGTTTGAAACCAAGCGCTTCAAAAATTTCTAGATGAAGTGGATATGATGGCAACCACTCTTCTCCACGAACAACTGTTGTTGTTCTCATCAAATGGTCATCGACTGCATGAGCAAAAGCATAAGTAGGCATAAAATCACTTTTTAAAAGCACAGCATCTTCACCATTTTCTTGCATTTCAAGTTCGCCTTTCAAAACATCATAAATCTTAACTTTGTTTTGACCATTTCCTTTAGCCTTAAGTTTAATGGCAAAAGGTTTTCCGTCCTTCAAATATTCTTCAATTTGTTCTTCTGTTAAATTTCTGCAAGGGTCTTTGTCTTCAGTAAGTCCAAGACTAAACATTTTTTCTCTTTTCTCTTTAACATCATTAAGGCCTTCAGTTTTGCGACAAAAACAAGGAAAGGCCTTACCTTCACTCACAAGTTTTTTTGCATAAGCCTTATATATTTCTTCCCTTTCACTTTGAAAATATGGACCATAGTTGCCGACAACTTTAACACCTTTCTCTTCATATTCATCTGGTTCTGCACCATATTTTTTAAGAATGTTGAGTATGATTGTGCTCGCACCAATAACTTCACGTTTTTTGTCAGTATCTTCAATTCTTAAAATATAGACTCCGCCAGAGCGTTTTGCAATGTTTTTATCAATAATTGCTTGAAAAAGTCCGCCAATATGCATAAAACCAGTTGGGCTTGGTGCAAAACGAGTAACCTCCGCCCCTTCTTTCAGATTTCTTGGTGGATATTTTTTTTCAATCTCTTCAACTGTCAATTTATTGTTTGGAAATAACATTTCTGCTATTTTTTTGTAATCCATATTTCCTCCTATTTTATCCTTATGCAAGCACAGAGTTATCTAATCTTGCAATGTAAGTTGGTAATGTTTCATTTACAAATTGTTCAATTTTCAAAAGATAAATTTCTGCATTTGCATTTTCATTAAGATATTCATCTAAGTCATTATAATTATTAATGGCTAAGTCATGTAAATCTAAGCCATCAATTGCTGCCAAATAATCATCAACTTCAGTTAAGAATTTTTCGGCTTCAATTTCAACTGCATTCAATTCTTCAATAGTCAATTCTTTAAACCCGCTATTTGTTTGGAATAAGGAAATGTAGGAATTGAAACTTGTTTCTAAATTAGAAATTATCGCATTTACTCTTGTTTTAAGTGGAGTTTCTGGAGATTCTGCCCAGTTAAAAGTTCCAATATTCATAACAAAAAGTTTATGGTAGATTGTAAGCATTTTATTGCAAATGGAATTTTTAACTAATTCCACATTTTCTACATTATCTAAATCACCTGTTGCTTGAACTGCTGTTGACAAATTTAGCGAAATTTGAACTGCTTTATCAACAAAAGTGGCGTATTCGCGTTTAAATGAACGAAGTTCACTTAGTTTTGCAACTTCAGTTGCAGTGCTATAGTCATTAAAATATGTCACTAATTGATTTCTCGCAGAAACAAATGGATTTAATTCATCAACAAAATCTACAATTGCTTGATTTAAGCCATTTAAGGAATTTCGTGTTTCATCATTCATTTCTTCATCGGAAAGCCCTGTTACCACAGATATGTTTTCATCAAAATAACTCATTGCAAGGGAGAAAATTGAATTGTAATATTTGTATAGTTCGTCATAATTTTCTTCTTCGCTTTCAACTAATTCGTTCACAACCGCACCGTAAGACAAGGAATAATAATCTCTAGTGTTTAATTTACCATTATTTTTTTGAATAAAACTATAAGCCCCTAGCGATTGATTCATTCTTTCTATGTTTTCAGATAGAGTTCCGACATCAGTATTACAACCTGCAAAACTAATGATTGAAACAAGACTTATTAAAATTAACACTATCGGCAAAACAATTTTTAAACTCTTTTTAGTCTTTTCCATACTTCACTCCTTAATCACAAATTGTCCCGTTTAACAAAGCAGAATAATAAGTGGATTCTTGATTTTTTTCCATAATATCTTTAACTTTTTCTTGTAAAGTGGAATCATAAATATAAGTCATTATGTCTTGATATGTGCCAGTAAGATATGCATTTACCATTGTTCCCACTGTGTCGTTTACACTTTCACTCATATGTTCTAGAACATTTGCCAACTCGGTGTTTATTGTGGAAAGAACCAAAGTTGCAAAATCATTGTTTGCAACTTGTGAAGTTACACAACCAGAATATATGTTTTGAAGTCCCCTGAATGCTCGATTTGTTTGGTCAATGATATCAACAACATAGTCCCTAACATCGTCCCAAGACCTTGCAGTCCAATACGCATTTCCTTCGAAAGTAGAACTGTTTGTGTTAATATAGTTAACCATACTATTAACACGATTTTGAGCATTATTCAAACCATTCATAACATCACTTTTATTGTTGCGATAAGCATCATTATATTCTGTAAAAATGATTTGTTTGCTATAAAATTCAGCAATAACTGTATAGTTCAAATAAGTGGTCTTAAAATTTTGAACTTCATTGCGATATGCAGTTGTAAGTTCATCTCCAGTCGCCAACACTTTGTCAAGATAGGAATTGATTGTTTCAAATTCTCCTTCTTCTTTCTCATCATTTAAATATCCGTCTTGAACAGTAGAAACCACACGATTTGACATTTCCGTTGTGTCGCGTTCTTTAAAAAGATTGACAAAAACAATTGCCAAAATGATTGCGATAACAACTAAAACAACTGTTATGATAATTCCTTTTTTCATTCATTTACCTCCGAAGTTATTTGTTCATTTGAAGTTTGCTTCGCATTTGTGTATGTTGTGATTTCCTTAATCCACTTAAGTTTAATCTCTCCAGTTGAACCACTTCTATGCTTTGCGATGATTAGATACACCGTTCCCGGTTCATCATTTGTGGTCACATCGTTATAGTTTTCAGGATTGTATAGGAACATAACAATATCAGCATCTTGTTCAATAGAACCAGATTCACGAAGGTCAGCAAGAATTGGCTTATGGTCTTCTCTTTGTTCCACATTACGAGAAAGTTGTGAAAGCAAGATGATTGGAACATTCAAATCTTTTGCCGCAACTTTCAACATTCTGGTTAAGTCGCTGACTTCTTGAGTTCTGTTTTCTCTTGTTCCTTTCTTGTTTGCGGTCATAAGTTGAAGATAGTCGATAACTATTAGGTCAAGCCCTTCCGTCATTTTGAGTTTACGACACTTTGAAATAATATCAAGTGGTGTAACTGTGGAATTATCGTCAATAAAAAGTGCACTTTGTGCAAGTTTTTTCTCTGCTGTCCAAATTCTTTTCCATTCTTCTTGGTCCATTGTTCCACGAAGAATGTGTGTTAAGTTTACTTTTGCGATTGAAGCAAGTGCTCTTTGCACAAGTTGGCTACGGCTCATTTCAAGAGCAAAAATTGCCACTTTCTTCCCTTCGTTTAAAGCAACATTCAAAGCAATATTCATGGCAAAAGAAGTTTTTCCGACACCTGGACGAGCAGCAAGCAAAATCAAGTCGCTCTTGTTGAGTCCATTTGTAACAGCATCTAAATCGCGAAAACCTGTTGGAATCCCACGCATTTTTCCTTGATTTTCAGCAATTTCAGAAATTTCCTTTAAAACATCTGCTAAAACTCCACCTGGCCTGCCAACAAGTTCAAGCCCAGATGACGAGTCCTTTTGTGATAAATCAAAAATTGTCTTTTCGGCATTTTGCATAGCATTTTTTTCATCAGCATTTTGAAAAGCATCTTCAATGATTGCCTGTCCACCTTTAATTAAACTTCTTCTCACAGAATTGGAAACAACAATGTCACAATAATGTTTGAAGTTTGCAGCCGATGGAACAACATTTGTAAGATACGTGATGTAATCAATTCCACCCACACTTTCAAGTTTCTTTTCAACTTCAAGTTCGCTCGTAAGAGTCACAAAGTCAACAGGAATGCTTTTTGAGAAAATGTTTTGCATTGCCTTGAAAATGTTTCTGTGTGCTTCAGAATAAAAATCATCTTGCGAAAGCGTAGATAAAATATCGGTTTGAGCCTCTTGGTCAATTAAAACAGAACCTAAAACTGCTTGTTCTGCTTCCAAATTATTAGGTAATATTTTATATTCTGCCATATTTTTCTCCTAGTCAGCAAAAGGGTCTTTTTTGCCACTTTCCTTAAGTTTCTTCTCTTTTCGTTTATCAAGTGCACTGCAAGTCATCATAAAAAGTCCAAAAAGAAGAAAAAGCACGCAAACTATGATAACAATGTTCCATGCTTGAGAAAGACCGGCATAAGCAAGTCCAAATGCTAAAAAGCAAATTGGTATCAAAACAATTAGGCAAAACAAGCCTAACCTTTTCAACCTTTGTTTTAAAATCATTCTTTCTGAAACTTTCATAATTTCCCTTTACTACCATAAGTATAACAATTTTGAAGTATTTTGTCAACGATTGCACCTTTTTTTAAAATAAAAAGAAAGATAATAAATTTTTGCAACAAAAAAGGATAGCAAATTGCTACCCTTCAAATTTAAATATCTTAGTTTGTCTTTTTAAGTAAGTTTTTAATTTCTTCCACTTTTTCATCAATTAACTTCAAAAATTCTTCTTTTTTCATAAAAACTCCTTACAAATTAAACTCTTTAATGGAATTTATCATTTTTTCCTTCTTTGCATTTTCTTTTTGATGCTGTCCAATGATTTGGCGTTCTTTTTGAGTTTTTTCTTTGCAATTTTCAAGAAGCTCAAGGCAAGCTTTTTCATATTCATCATCAACAGTTTCTTGACTTAGGATTGGCTTTATCAAAGCATCTTTCACTTGCAAAATTGCTCCTTGAATGAAATTTTCATCCTTAAAACTTTCCGTCGGCAATTCCAAAAATAGTTCTGGATTATTATGAATTTTTTCTAATGCTTCTGCTTCCTTTTTTGAATAAAATCTATGTTCTCTATCTACATAAATTTCATCCTTTCTGCCTGTATTATAAACTTTATAAAGTCCATAATATTGGATCGATGGATGATATTTAAATCTCTCTGGCCAAAACTTATGATCTTTATCCACAAATGTCCAACCATCTTCTAATTCAACTAGTGCTAGACCTCTGCAAAAACTTCCAGCAGATTTAAATCTCTCTGACCAAAACTTATGATCTTTATCCACAAATGTCCAACCATCTTCTAATTTAACTGGCGCTAAGCCATCACTGAAACTCATAGCATAACTGAACCTTTCTGGCCAAAAATTACGATTTTTATCAACAAATGTAAAAGCGTTTTCCTCATATTTATATATATGGACAACTGCCAATCCTTCTCTGAAAGACTGAGTATAGTTTCCAAATTTCTCTGGCCAAAAGTTATGGTCTTTATCAACAAATTTATAACCAGAACCATAATCTGGTTGGACTACTGCAAAGCCTTCATGAAAATCATCCGCCACATCTATAAACCTTTCTGACCACATGTTACGATCTTTGTCTATAAATGTCCATTTATGAAAGCCTAACTCTATTGCTGCCAAACCTTCTCTGAAATCCAAAGCTCTTTTAAACCTCACTGGCCAAAGAGAACCATCTGCATCTTGAAAAGTTTGTTTTCCATCATCTACATAGACTGGTTTAGGGTATATTTCTTTCACGTTTTTCTCCTTTTTCTTTATTTTTCAAATGCATTTTACCAAATTTCTTTTCAAAAGTCAATGCGTTTTGAAAAAATGTGGAAATATGAAATTAGAAAGTTAGATAATGTTCCTATAATATTTTAATTTTAAAATTAGATTTAAATAAAAAACACCTTAACTAAAGTTGTTAAAGTATTTTTTTAATATTAAATTAAATTTCGCCTCTAAGCATTTTTCCGCGTTCTCTTAAACGCATATTGTGGTCAAGTATAATTTTTCTAATTCTAATTGATTTTGGAGTTACTTCCAGATATTCATCATCAGCCAAAAATTCAATGCAATCTTCAAGGCTCATAATTCTTGGAGGAGTAAGTCTTAAAGCATCGTCAGAACCTGATGCTCTCATATTTGACAAGTGTTTACGCTTGCAAACATTGACAACAATGTCGCCACCTTTTGGATTGATACCAACAACCATACCAGCATACACAGGAGTTCCCGGTCCAATGAAAAGTTCGCCACGCTCTTGTGCGTTATAAAGACCATACACAATGGCTTCTCCGTCTTCATGAGCAATTAAAGCACCATAATCACGGCGATTAATTTCCCCTTTATATGGTTCATAGTCATGGAAAACCGAACTTAAAATTCCCTCACCACGAGTATCAGTCAAAAACTCACTTTTGAAACCAAAAAGTCCACGAGATGGGATCAAAAATTCCATACGCATACGGCTTCCATGTGGTGTCATACTTTGAAGTTCGCCTTTTCGCACACCCATTTTGTTCATAACTGTTCCCACACTATCTTCAGGTATATCAAGATAAAGTAGGTCAATAGGTTCACATTTCACACCATCAATTTCCTTAATTAAAACTTTTGGTTGTGAAACTTGAAATTCATAACCGTCACGACGCATATTTTCAATGAGAATGGAAAGATGCATTTCTCCACGCCCACAAACTTTGAACTTTTCTGCAGTGTCGCCGTCGGTAACTCTAAGTGACAAATCTTTGACTGCTTCTTTATAAAGTCTATCACGAAGATGACGAGATGTCACAAATTTTCCTTCTTTTCCAGCGAATGGGCTGTCATTAACCATAAAAGTCATCTCAACAGAAGGTTCAGCAATCTTGACAAATTCAATAGGTTCAACCGCTGTTTCATCGCAGATTGTGTCGCCGATTGTCACATCAGTAAGCCCCGCAACGCAAACAATTTCGCCAACTGTTGCTTTTTCGACATTCACACGCTTAAGCCCTTGGTAAACAAAAAGGCTGACAATTTTTGACTTAACTTTTTTGTTTTCATCGTGATAGTTACATACCACCACGTTTTGTCCAACTCGAATTTCTCCCCTTTCCACTTTACCAACTGCAAGTTTTCCAACATAGTCATTGTGTTCAGCGGAAGAAACAAGCATTTTGAGCCCTGCTTTTTCGTCGCCACTTGGTGCTGGAATATAGTTTATGATTGTTTCAAAAAGTGGTTTTAAATCTGTGCCTTTTTTGTTTTCATCAGTAGAGGCAATTCCTTCTCTTGCAGAAGCGAAAACAAATGGAGAATTAAGTTGTTCTTCATTTGCATCAAGTTCAAGGAAAAGTTCCAAAACTTCATCAACAACTTCCTTTATGCGAGCATCTGGTCTATCAATTTTGTTGACAACAACAATAACTTTTAGTCCAAGAGCAAGGGCCTTTTCAAGCACAAAACGAGTTTGAGGCATTGGACCTTCATAAGCATCGACAACGAGAAGAACTCCGTCAACCATTTTCAAAACTCTTTCCACTTCCCCGCCGAAGTCAGCGTGTCCCGGAGTGTCCACGACATTGATTTTAACGCCATTATAAAGACAAGAGGCATTTTTGCTCAAAATTGTGATACCTCTTTCTCTTTCAAGTGCGTTACTGTCCATAACTCTATCTTCCACCACTTGATTATCTCTAAAAACATTCCCTTGTTTAAGCATTTCATTGACAAGAGAGGTCTTGCCGTGGTCAACGTGTGCGATGATTGCCACATTTCTAATCTTTGTATTTTCCATAATTTACCTCGTAAGTTTAATGAACTATGTTCAAAATCTCGTTTTTTAGACGACAAAAAAAGTCAGAACTTGACTTCTTTTATATTTTAGCACATATTTTTTTAAATTTCAAGATAATTATGGTGTTTAGAAAAAATTTTTATAACATTTTTATCATTTTCTAAACTAAAATCTTAAATTTTTTATTATTTTATAAAAATTCAAAAATTTTTAATTATTAATTTTCATTTTTTAAATTCCTTTTTCGTTTTTTAGCATCTAAAAGCAATAAAATTAATGCCACAAAAATTGTAATTATTAATGCGAAAAAATACCACCAGCCATAATTGATTTTAACCGTCCAAAAGGTAATTTTTCCATTTTCTGATATTTCTGTTTGGCTTTTTTTGAAAACATTATAATACATACCATTACTTTCAACCATTTCATCGCTATAGATTGTTTTTCGCGGTGAGATTATTTCGTAAACATAAGATGTTGCATCAAAAATTTGATTGATATAATCTTCTTTCTGAACATCAACGTTGAAAGTGTCAGCCCACGAAGAAATTGTGACATCATAAAGGGTGTTAAAGATGTTTACTGTGCTTCCCCCAAAAGGAAAACTTGTTTCATAAATTGTTTTAGAAACAAAAAGTCCATTTTGCACTTTTTTATTTCCACTTTCGTTTTCTCCTTCATTTACGCTGTCATCACTGCCACTATCAAAAAATTGGTTATATGCATTCATATTATCAAAAGTGATTTCAAACCCTACTGCATCAAATTCTGTATAATATTTCACATCACTGACATTCGCGCCATCAATTCCATCAGCACGCGTTTTGTAACTATCTTTTAAAAGGGAAATCCTAGATTTTAGGAAATATTTAAACCCCTCAATTTCAATACTTCCAATTTCCATTTGTTCAAACTCGGCAGTATTTACTGGAAAAAGATAGGCGAAAGCATTTGTTTGCCCTAAAGTTATACGCACTAAACTTATCGAATTTTTATCTTCATTCTCTGCATAAGCAATGTTCGGCGAGTAAGAGAAAAGGAAAATAAAAAGAAAGGTTGAAAATAAAAGAAAAGCCTTTTTCATAGAATAATTCTATTCAAAAGACTTTATCTTTATACTTTAATTTATGCTCTTGGTGTTGTAGGATTTATTTCATCTGCAATATAAACTGTTCCTGATGTTTGTGAAGCAAAAGTGCAACCAGTGTTTGCGGTATTGCTAGTATAATTGCTTGTTTGTGAAAGAACAGAAATTCCTGCAATATAAACCTGGTCATAGTTTGACGAGCCTGCATTAAACGAAATTCTATAAGTTTCACTCGTTGCACTGTTAACACCAATTCTGTTGTTAACCAAAGTGCTTGAAGAAGTCGAAGTAACGGCAATTCCAGCAATTTGATGTCTTGTGCTTGAAGTGTTACCCTGATTTGTGATATTTAATGTTATGTTTGCATTTATTTCTGACGAATAAATTTCGCTATAGTTTGTGTAAACAAGCCCACCAATGAAGAAATATTGATTGTAAGTTATGCCATTTTGCGTATCAGAAAGTGTTATATCTTCTTCCAAAACGCAAGAAGAAATCAAACCATTATTAATTCCAACAAGTCCAGCATAAGCCCCAATTCTTCCTTGGCTTGCAGAATATACAACAAGATTTGAGGTTAATCCATTAACATTCACTGTTGTGACATCGCCAAAGTTGGCGATTGCAAGTCCCGCAACAATTATGTTATTTCCAATGTTTCCTGCACTCGTGAAATTTGGAGTAATGCTTAAGTTTGTGATTTCGGCATTATTTCCTAATGTTTCAAAAAGACTTAATCCATAATTATATACAGCATTTTCGCCTGTGTTCAAGCCAGTTATTCTACCAACTGAAACCGTCACAGTTGAAGAAAGTCTGCTTGCTGCGGAAGAATAGTTAGATGTGTAAGAAATGGTGTTTCCGCCACCTCTAATCACTCCATTAAATATCCCCTTAAACAAAATTCCGTCAAATTCTTCAAGTTGAATTTCCCCTGTTTCGCTTCCAAGATTAATTTCAAAGTAGAAATATCGGTTTGCAGAAACTTCAGATTCTTCAACTCCATTTTGAGTGTAGTTCAACAGATACGTTGGTTTTTCCATTCTTTGTGCAATGTTTTTAAATGTTTCAGCACTATTAATTATGTAAGGACTTGTGCTTGTGCCTTCACCTGAAACAAATAAGTCAAAGTTTACTGTTTGAGTGCCACTTGCTTCACTATCAGCATCAAAGATAACAAAGGTGGATTGAAGAGCATTTTCGCCATATTTAATAGCCACTCTAAATTCGGTAATTTCTCCGATTATTGTTGGCATAAATGTGGTTTCTGTGATTTGATAAATTCTGTTAATGTCATTGTTATATGTTATGGAAACAACATAAACAACTTCACTTCCAGCAACATCCAGTGTTGGTTCTGTCCAGTTAAACACTTGACTAGTCTCGTCGTAAGAAATTGAGATGTCATTTGTTGGTCGTCTTAATTCAAGAGTGTAATTGTCTGATGACATTATGCTCAAACTTGACGAACCAGTTATTTGTCCTGTTATTTGAATGTTAAGACTTAAAGCATCTGAAACAACAATGTAACCTGCATATTCATTAAGTCGCTCGCTTCCTAAAATGGTAGCATCTTCTTCACTGCTAAACACAATTATGCGTTTCTTGTTTGCATCTGCAGAACTTGAAATTGTTATATTTCTGTTTGAACCATAACTAATGTTGATTGTCAAATCTACTGTAGTTCCGCTTTCAATGTCGTTATAATTATTGTTATCAAAATAATTTGAGAAATCAATGAAATCAACATTAACTGGCACATTATTTTCGTAAAGTGTAGTTGCAGAAATTGTATAGTCATTTGTTGTCATTCGTCCTATTTTGATAACACCACTTAAACTTACACCTGTCGACTTAATAATGTTTTGACCTTGAAGAGAAGTTTGAACAGCATAAACTGTGAGTGTGTGTTCTCCGCCAGATAATGCGCCTTCTGCTTCCACAAATGTATAAGTGTAACTTTCTCCATTTTGAACATTTGTATCTGTGCCGGAAATTACATTGCCGTTTTCATCTTCAACAATGAAAACAACATTTTCGTTTGTATGATATGTCCAAGTCAAATGCCCATTTTCATCTAGTTGGACATTTTCTACTGGTGTGGAAAGAATGATTCCTTCAAGAGAAACACCGTTAGACATAAGCACTCGATAACTTCCTTCAGTTTGTGATGTCATTGTGATATCAACACCACTCACAAAACCGCCTTCAACAAGTTCTGCATAATATCTATCTGAAGGTGCATATTCTTCTTCATTAATAATATTTAATGCCATTGCTTGAATGGTAATTTTAATAAATTCAAAACTGCCACTTGTTGGGAACTCGCTTGCAACTTGAGCAATGTCAAAACTTGTGTTTGCAGTGTATCTCACAATGTTATTATCTGACGACAAGAAATCTTGTGAATTTTCTCCACTTTCTGTGGTGGAAGTTGAATAGAATGACAATGTCACTTTATAAACCAAACTTGCTCCACCTTCAAGAGTGTAATCTCCAAGGATTCCGTCTTCGTTCCAACTTACCACACCATTATTAATTCCCAAACTTCTTGAAGAAATTGGATTTAACATTTTTGCTGTCACAGAATTTGTTGCCGAACGAAGCAGAATGTTTCCACTTGCCCCTTCTTCACTAAGAACAAAACTGTAGACATCAGCAACAGGAGAACCGCTAGACATATATTGTTCACTATTGAAATCTGAAGTGCTTCCAAGTGTTGATACGTAGAATGTTGAAGCTTGTGCTTCCGTATTCTTATAAGTATAGTCTTGAGAAGTTGTGTCGTAATATGTTGTTCCTGTTTCATAGTAAGAAACTCTGTTTGCTAAGTTTGTATCAGTAAACCTGAATGAAGAACTTGCAGTTGAAACATCATTATAGATTTCATACTTCTTAAATGCATCAGATGTATATGCTCCAGCATATTGGCTAAGGTTGTTTTCATTTTCAGTAATTCTAAGCATATTGAAATCTGTTTGAAGAGTTGGTCTTGAAAGTTTATAAACATCTTCAATCATAAATGTTTCACTGTCAACACGAATATTGTTTCCAGTTATATTACCTAGGGTTATGAACTTGATATAGTCATATAAACCGTCTTGTTCAAGTGTCAATGAAAGATTTGCTGTTGTTTCACTTTCAAGGTCGATTGGTGGTGCTTCGCCAGTGCTTGTTGAAAGTTTATATACCACTCTTGTTGGATAATATTCATGAGATTGCCAAGTAAAAGTTCCATTCTCCACTTTGAAATTATGACAAGCACCATTAAATGCAAGAGTGTAATATTGAGATTTACTTGAAATTGAATATTCATTTCCCTGTGCAAAAATTTCAAAACTGTAACTACCTGAATTTACAATATCGTTATACTTACTCTTAAGAGAATTTTCTCCATTTAAGTTGAGATATAAGATTAAATCATTGCCATCAGTGTAAACATTAAATGTTTCGCCTTCATCTCCATATTGTTTACATGTCCATGTTCCGCTTATGTTTGAAATCTCAAAGCCGTATTTATTAGTGTTACTCTTGAGTTGTAAGAAATATGTTGTTGCACGACTCAAAGAGCCATTTGCACCATAAACATCTGATTGACTTATTCTCAAACTAAAGGTTCTTGCAATGCTTTCCCCTGCATCAATGTCTTCATATTGAGCAGTTACTCTTGGCATTGAATTTACATAGAAAACATCATTGTTTTCTTCTTCAACATCTCTTTTTAAAGTATACCAAGTTGAAGTAAATGTGGAAGCATTTCCAAGAAGACAATATTCAATTCTATATTTGCCTGGTTGTATTCTTTCAAAGAAACTATCAAAAAGGTTGATATAGTTTCCAATTCCACCACAAACTTGATTGTTTATTCTGTTTTGAAAGTTAGTTACTAAGTTTCTGTCACTTGCACTAGTAAGAGCGTTGCTTATGCTTGTCAATTTTTCACTTAAGTTTGGAATATCAAGTTCTGCCAAAAGATACATTGCATCAATAGTGATGGTTTGTGTGCTTAAAATGGCATCAGTGTTTTCATCATAAGAAGTAAATTTAAGTCTTACTTGCACATTTCCATTGACTAAATCTTGAAGTGTGAATGTGAATGGATAGAAGAAAATATTATTAACAAAATCACTTGCATATTCAACTGTGATATTTTCTTGTGATAAAAGTGAATAAATGTCATGTTCATCATAAGTTCCGCCATCAGTTCCATTGGCATTCCAATTAATAGATAGCGTTCCAGAACCTGATAATGTCAACTCAGAGTTAAAACGATTTTTTGCCACATTTTTAATTTGATTTTCATCATCTAAAATATATCTTGGGTTTGAAGCGATGACAAAAGGATTTTCGGCAACAGCAATAACATAGACATTATATTCGTTATATGCTGCAGAGAAAAGGTCTCCATTGTATGAAGTCGTCAAATTATCAGAAGTTTCATAGCGGCTTGCTTCGTTAGGATTTTCCACACTAACAAAGTAAATATAATATTTATCCGCTAAACTAGCATAAATTTCATAAATTCTATCAATCGACCAGACCAAATTACCAGAATTTAAATTTACAGATGCAAGGTCTGGAAGTTTTGTAAACTCAAGTTCAGCATCATTAAATTGAGTAATGTAATCACTGAAAGTAATTAGACCATTAGAAGATTTTAAGATACTTACGCTAAGTTTATAAACGCCCACACCATTATCAACTTCATCACTTGAGAAAAGTAATGAAAGGTCGAGAATGATTTGTCCATTATCAGCATCTACCGAACAATCTTCAAGACTATAAGTAAATTTACTTACGCTTGTTTCTTGCAATGGAGAAGTGTAATCAACTCGGAAATAGAAACCAACAATGTTCGCATCATAACTAAATACCATTTGAGTTTTAGATAGGTCAAGTTCCACTCCTTCCACAGTGTCATCTTGAACGGTGTCAGGAACTTTTTCAACGGCTAAAATCTCGCCTGTATCAACGGTAAAAGTAAACTCATAATTAAACGAAATTACATTAACATAAGTGCCCAACGAATTTCCTTGCAGTGTATAGAAATAAATTGTATTTTGACCAGGTTGCAAATCTAGTCCGTCTAAAATTTCAGTATAATTAATATTATATATATAGTTGAAGTTTTCATCTAATACTTCGGTATCAACAATGGATAGTTCTGTGGCATTTTCCATATTAAACTTATCTTCAAGACTTGCAAAAACACGAGAATCTTGATTGTTTAATGAAATGGTTATTTTTTCGACATTAACACTATCAAAAGCCACATTTTTTACTGTGTCGGAAAGTTGGAAAACATTTGAACTTGAAATTATCACAGAATCAAGTTGCAAGTTTGTGCTGTCGGTGTTATATACAGTCCCATCTACATCACCTTTTTTCTTGATTTCCACATTGAAATTTGTTGTCTCATTCAAATTTTCAAACTGTGTTAAGTCAATTAAAACTGCCCCATTTTCTTGCAAAGTTATTTCTTTCCAGTCAAAAGTTTCGCTAGATGCAGACTGGGCAACAAGTCTATAAAGATATGTTTCACCAGCGACACCTTGGAAATACAAAAGTCCATCTTCTCCCATATCAATATTATAACTAGTTAAATTTGAACCGCTTCCGATTAAAGTTGTATTAACACTTTGAATTGGAGAATCAGTGTATGTTGCATCTGTATGATTGCAAGCAATTATATCAAAACGAATTGCTGTCCCGCTTGTCAAATAACCACTTAGCACATTTTCATTATAATTATCTCCAAAGATGTCATAGAGAGTGAAAGATGTGCTATCTACTTCGATTTCCAACATTTCTTGTCCAATGTATGCTCTCACTATATAAGATGTTGCATTTGGAACATCGTTCCACTCTAAATATACAACTTGTTCTGCATTTCTATTTAATGTGATGTTAGAAACTCTTTCTAGACGCGATAATGAAACGGAAATTTCTGTAGGGGTAGAAATTATTTTGTTGTTTTCATAGGCTGTGACAACAATTGTATATTCAGTATTATTAGCCCACTCTGAAGGAAATTCAAAATAGAACCCTTCTTCTTGCCCTATAATTTCATTAACAACTTCTGTTCCATTATGGTAACTTACTAAATATTTGGTATTTACAGTATTAATTGATGGATTTTCTTCAACAATTTGAATGCCACCATTTGTTCTTGTATATAAACTTGGAGTTGCTAAAATTTCATAATATTCAACATCACTTTGAATACTTTGCGAAGGCAAGTAATAGGTTTTATTTTGTGGTTGATTATCGCTATAACTATTTATAAAAGCAGAATAACTTATAACTCCACCATTTTCAAGCGCATTTCTGATCGTTTCAGGTAATGTGTATGTTACTGAGTCGCTATCAACTTCATAACTACTTGAAGGAATTAAAACATCTGCCACTTGTTCTTTTCCATCATTAGGAGTATAAGTAATTTTTAAAGCAATTCCACCTGAAGCATAACTCAAAAGTTCAGCATCTTTGAACGTAAGAGTAATTGTTGAATTATAACTTGATAACGAAGCATCTCCAATTTCGATCTTTTCACTATTGTGAGAAATACTTTTAAGAGTATCATTTCGATAAACACTTGCTACTGCTTCAGTTGATGGTAAATTGACAGAACTTCTAACAATAACAGAAATTTCTGTGCTTTGTCCCACAACAAAATAATTACTATACTCATCAAAAGTTAAATCAATATAATATTGCCCATCTGATGAAGCATCAATACAATTTACTTCCTTTATGATTTCATCATTATCACCAAAGAAAACAAGAAAAGTTTCATTTGAACTATAATTTCCAGCAATATTTATTCTCATTGTTGGCATGGAATCATAAGTTTGCGATTCTCTTGAAATAAATTCTATATTAGTGATTTCTGGAGTAGCAAGTTTAGTTATTGTTTCTTCACTGGTATATTTATAGACATTATAAAGAGAAGTTGTTGGAGTGATTGAAGTTTGTCCACTATAGTAAACTGTTCCACCAGCAGAAACACTATATGTTTCCAAAGTCGCATAAACATTGATTGTTATTGTTTCGGAATTCAAATTAACTAAATCTTCATCATCAAGCGAAATTGTAAGAGAATTTTCTTTTGTGCGTTTTGTTGCATAATTTCCACTTTCGTCAGTAAAGACAATATAATATGTGACACTTTGCAAATTTGCATTCTCTCCAAACGCATTAAATGAAACAACATTGCTTTCAAATGTTACATTATTGTTTGAAGGCGCAAGCGTTGTAATGTCGGCAATTGTGAAAGTTGTTCCTTGAGAATCCAAATAGAATCTTCCTTCACTTTCATAATCAGTAATTCCTAAATATTTTAATGTGTAAACACCATTTGCAGAAATTAAATGCGAGAAATTTGTGTCTTTATATATAGTTTCTGCAGCATTTTCATCAATTTGAACTGTTGCTGAATTTATATACGTGTTGTCATAACTATTTGGTGTAAATTGCAAATTATTATTTGAAAGAGTAACTTGATTTACAGAGTCCAATCTATGAATCAAAATCTCATTGGATTGTGCTGATTCAAGATAATACGGATTTGTTGCTGTCACATAGAATGTATAGTCTTGAGAAAGAGTTAAACTCGAAAGATTGATTTGATAAGAATTGGCTGTCGAGCGACTAAGAACACCTCGACCTTCTTGATAGACAACATAAGTGGTTTCTAAACCGTCACCTACACTTGCCCACGACAAAGTGTTGGTTGCTTTATCATAGTTTATTGTTGGACTTGCCATTTTTTGCACTTCAAGCAAGGTCTTAGAAGTATCGGACAAAAGCGTTCCGTAGTAAGAGTTAAGATAAATTGAATTGTTTAAAGTAATCTTATAACAATAGATTCCAAATTCCACTTTTACTGCTTGACTATAATATGAGTTAAGAGTGTCATTTGAAGTTATAAAACTCATAATTGTGTTAAGGTCAATTGAGTAGTTATTAGTAGTTACAGAAGAAAGAAGAATATTCTCAATGGTAAGATTGTCCAAAATCTCCGTTAAATCTTCCCCATTCACACCATAAACACTTAAAGTAGGATAATTTTGAGTTAAAGCATCATTATTAAGATTCAAGTTACTAATTTTAAATAGTGTTTGATTATCATTTGCATCGGTAAGATAAACATCTAAAACAAAATCATTGGCTTGCGAGTGAGTTGCTGTAAATGTTAAATTTCCATTATTATATGTAAAGTTAGTTGGCCTATCCACACGCATAATATTAAAGGTTGCTAAACTGCTGTCAAGATAAACTGTGTTGTTACTCTTTTGGTAAACGCCTTCCACATTTTCACTGCCTTTCAAAAGGGCTGTTATATTGCCATTTTCAATATCGTAAATTGGTAATGTTGTGTCAACATTGTTCTCTTCAACATCAGTTTCTCCGTCTGAAAGCACAATTGATGTCACACCTTCTCGCCCACCTGCAATGGTCACAGTTTTTGTTAATTCATCAAATTGCAAGTCGGAATACTGGATAGCACGCAACCTTCTGATTGTCAGATTGTAAGTTTCGCTGTCAAGATAAATGGTTTCGTCAACCGAATGTGCAACAACAGAGACAACCATACCATTATAAGCAGTGCTAAAATCTTCCGTCAAACGATAGATTGTGTATTCACTTTCTTGCCCTAAATTATAGGTAGATAAATCTTCATTATCAAGTTGAACTGTGAGCGATGCCATATTCTCCACATTTTCTACGCGAATATAGTAACTTGCGGTGTCTTCTTCACCCAAAATTCCATACATAAAGTCAACATTAGGAGTTATTAGTTTTTCTGAAAGATAGAAAATGGTTTTAAAAACTTGAGAAGTTAAGTTAACACTTTCATTTTCAGGAAGTGCAAAAATTTCAATATAGTAATAATTCCCTGCATCTAACTCAATTTGTGCTTCAGTAATTTCTTCTGTTGTGAATGATAAACCTTCTAGTTCAAGTTCGTCAATGCCTGCATCATATTGCTCTTTACTGATAACTGCATATCTAACATTATAACGCCCAGCATCTAAAACTTCGTTCCAAGAGTAAATTCCACTTTCTTCATTTCCTGCTAAACTTGTAGGAGTATCAAGGCGAGTTAAAGTTTTAATAGTAGAAGAAGAAATGACGTTTTCTTCGTTGCCAAGAGCAACAAGTTTAAAGGTTAAAACATTTTCTTGGAAATTATCAACGAAGAGATTTTCAAGTTTACCATTAAAAGTGATAACTCCATCTTCTAAAGAATAATTTGAACTATCAACAAGTGTAAAATCTTCCGCACCTTGGACATAAAGAGCATACTCTTCAGCATTATCTACTAAATTAAATTCTAAAACCGAATTTTCTTCAACATAAGAATGAGAAATACTTTCTCCCAAATTTATCTCGCTAAACGAAGAAAGTTTGGTAAATGAATAAGAGTCGCTTTCGTCCGAATTAATAACACTATAAGCCACATCTTCAATCTGAACATTTTCTTGTCCAGCAATTTGAGAAATGGTAAGTGTGTGACTACCCGCTGTAAGATTTGTCACTTCTTTATTTACAACACTATCTTGAGAAGTAAAACCAGCTTCATTAACCGTATTTTCGTTTAAAGAAATTGCAAGATTTGTCTCAATGCCAGAGTCTGTTCTTGTGACATCAAAATTGAAAGTGGTGTCGTTTTCTTCGTTATTTCCAGTTCCACTAATAGAAACTTTCCCAAGTTTATAAATAAAGCCTACACTTTCCACACTGCTACTAGCATAGAAAATTCCATTTTCAACGCTATCTTCAGCCACCGCTTGAACAAAAATTTCATAAGTTCCTTGTGCTAAATCAGGAAAAATTGTTTCAGTAGTTTCTGAAAATGTGTAATTTTGTTCGCCTAAAGTAACAACCACACTTTCTGCGTTTTCAGGAAGTTCAAAGTTATATCTTCCGCCATTTTCTTCATCATATAGAAATTCTGCAGAAGAATTATCAATCTTATTAATGGTGATTTCTTCGCTATCAACACTTATTTTTTCTCCATTGACATCATTTGTTGTGACAATAAGAGAATATGAACCAGCATCTAAAGAAGAAAGCACAGCCCCTAAATTAAAAGAGTTTTCTGACAAATTTTCCACAACAATTGCATTATTAAAAGTAATGGTAAAATTTGCGGAACTTACATTTGCCCAAGAAAGCGTATTGGACTCCACATTAAAACTAAAATCTTCCACCAAAAGTTTTGGCATATATCCAAAATACAAAATTGTTTCTGTCGCTTCTGAATTATCAAAATAACCTTCGCCAACACTTACTATATTTAAAGTATACCTTCCTTCGTCAGTAAGTTGATAAGAATTTGTATTTACAATTTCCGAATAGGTGTTTGACTCATTAGTGTTAGGATTTTGATATGTAACATTAACTTGATAAGAAGTTGGACTCACGAAATTTTGTGTTTCATCAAATTTATCGACAACTTGATTCCATGTCACAAGCCCATTATCGTCCATAGTGACATTTTCCACTTTCTCAAATTGTTTTTTCACAACAATGTGCATACTATCCAAAGTGTTACCATCAACCAGAGCATAAACATTTGTCTGTCCATAAGCATTAGGAGTTAAATAGGAGTTGTCCATAGTAAAAAACGAGGAGTTTGAAAAAGCAAACTGCACATCGTCAGTGTCTACTTCTGAAACAGAGAGATAATCTTTTAACTCAATGCCTTGTCCAACAGAAATTAAAATTTCATCTTCCGTGAAATTTACAGAAGGTTGTTTAAAACCACAACTAGAAAGTACCGTTCCTAAGATTATAGTAAAAATGGAAACAAGCACAATGTTAAATTTCTTCATATAAAACACCTCACTATCCCAATTTTCAAACGCCCATATATTTATTTATATAATAACACTTTATTGACAAATTTATCAAACAAAAATGATAAAAATATAAATTAAATTATTTTTTTCAAAATTATTAAAAATATTTTTTTAATTAAAAAATCGAAATCATAATCAAAAAATAATACAAAAAAATAAAAAATACCGAAAAAACGATAACAAAGCACTTAAAAATGATTAAAATTTATGATTTTTTCGATATTTTTTGAATTTATTTTAATTTTTGTTTTAAATTGTTAATAATTTAATTTTTATTTCTTTTAATATTTTTTCTTCAAATTCCTTTAACGCCACAACCTTTCTAAGTTCTGTCTTTATTCTTATATTGTCAACCTTACTTAAAACATTCTTAACATCAATAAGCCCCTTTTCAACAAGTTCCAAATCAACATCAATGATAGATGACAGACTTTTGATGTAATCAATATTGCCATTTAAAAATTTTTTAGTCGATGAATAATATTTTGCATCTCCACCCATTTCAATAATAATCTTGGAAAGAATGTTACAAACTTCAATTTCTGTTTGAAACAATTTTTCAAACTCTTTTTCAAATTTTGGATAAAAAACAAAAATTTGATTATATTGGTATAAAAAATGCATAAAAATTGTGAAAAAACCGTCATTCCCACAAAAAAGGTCTTGCAACAACCCTTCATAATAAGAATTTTTAATTTTCATAATTTGTTTTATGAAAAGTTTTATGAAAGTGTTACTCCTTGAAGCCACTTAGGTAAAATTTGAAACTCCTTATTGTTTAACCCATCAATTCCAACGTCTCCAAAAATTAATTTGTAAGCAAAAAGTTTTTGTTTCTTCTCCTTAAATCTTTTTAAATCTTCTCTTTTGCCATACTTTCCATCACCAATAATTGCGTGATTTAAAAATGCTAGGTGAGCCCTAATTTGATGCGTTTTTCCACCTATAATTTCCACTTCCAACAAACTGCTTTCACTATTACTCTTTAAAGTTCTAATCTTTGTTTCAATCTTCACAGAGTTTTTAACTTCATTAGGAAAAATTTTGACAAGAGAATTTTCGCTATCTTTAACAAGATAAGCGGTATAAAGTTTATTCGTTTCAAATCTCCCAACCACTTCAGTTAAATAAAATTTCCTAATCAAATGATTTTTAAAAGCCTTCTCAAGTTTCTTTTTTGCATCAACAGTTTTTGCTAAGATGAGCAATCCTTCAGTGTTTCGGTCAAGTCTATGAACTGGATATGCTTTCAATAATTTATCTAAACCATTCTCAACTTCAATTCCAGAATATTTATTTACTATCACACAATCATTATCTTCATATATAATTTCATAAGGTTTAACATCTTCCTTAAAATAACAAGTAACAATATCTCCTAACTCCGTCTTAACATTTTCCTTGCAAACTTTTCCATTCAGTCTTACATCTTTGTTCCTAAGCATCTTTTGTGCAACTGAATAAGAAAAAGAATTGTCCACAAGAACATCTAAAAGTTTTTTCGCTTTTTTAACTTCAAATTCTTTCTTAATCATATTGATATTTTAATACATTTTTGAATAATAATCAAGAAGATTAGCATATCTTAGAAAAAAAGGGGTTTTTATGGAAGAAAAAGTCATTTTAGATAAAAGAAAACTTTTAACAATTTTTGGAGCAACAAAAGTTGTTTCTTCAACAAGTTCACAAGCAGTTGTTGAAGTTGGCGACACAAATATATTGATTACTGGCAACAACCTGGAAGTCGTAAAACTAAATTTAGACGACAAAGAAGTGGAGTTCTCAGGCGAAATCAGTTCCTTTAAATATATTAACAAAAAAGAAAAGGTATCCTTACTTAAAAGGATATTTAAATAATGTTATACGAAACTCTAAGTCAACCACAAATATTTTTATTTGTGGTTTTATTTGGTTTTATAAGTGGAATTATTTTTGATATTTTTAAAATATTTAAAAATCGCATAAAAAATCGGTTTTTTATTAATTTTTTAACATTTTTTAATGTTTTTTTAGTAATTTTAATATATTTTTTTGTAAATTTAAAATTTAATTACGGTGAATTTAGATTTTATATCCTTCTATCCTTCTTTCTATCTCTATTTATCGAACGATTATTTATTGGCAATTTACTTGGAAAATTCCTTGAAAAATGCTATAATAAAGTATCAAAAGGATTAAAAGGGATATATGAAAATAAAATTAGAAAAAGAAAAAATAAAAAAAATATCAAATGAAAAAGAAAATGTTGAAAAAACAATAAAAAATAACAAAAAAAATAATTTTTTAAAGATTTTTTCTATAGTTTTATTATCACTTTTAATCGTTGCCATCATAGTTGAAGTAATATTAATCATTGTGTTAAACAATAAAATTGATCGAACTCAAGATGAAATTGATAAAATTCCAACAACATCAGAGACTTATGGAAATCAAGTCTATGAAATTAGCGAATACAACCCTTCAAACAATTTAACAATATATCTTTCATAAATATGACTTGAAACATAACCGCTATTTACGAAAGTTGTCAAACTCTCACTTATATTCAAACTTGAAATTGAAGATAAAACAATAAAAATGATTGACGAAATAATTATACCCTTTACGAGTCCTAGTAATAAACCCAAAAATCTATTGGCAGGCGAAAGTCCTGTCTTTTTTATAACAAAATTAAGTAAGTAACTAAAAATTTTGATTACAACTAAAATAACAAAGAAAACTATAAGGAAAACTATTAATCTATACACAAACGTAGCCAAAGATGGAGCAACAATTTCTCCAAAAGTCATCTCTCCTGAAAACGAAATACTACTTAAAACAATGTTTAAAATAGAATAAATAAAAACATTAATATTTACTCCTTCCAGCGCTAGCATCAACTCTTCTTTATTTGAAAAAGTCCCTTCTAGCATATTGTTAAAAATATTTTCAAACATATCAGTTAAATAATTATATAAACCAAACAGATTGTCAACATTTTTAGCAATTTGATACGCTATGAAAATGATAAAGAAAACGCTAATTAAAGACACCAGCATTTTCACAAATCCTTTCACAAACCCCTTAATCGCATAAAGTCCACATATTGTTAAAAGAAGATAGTCCACATATAGATATTTGACATATTTGGAAATTTTAAGACAAATATAACAATATAAATTTAATATAAGATATTTAGATAAAATTCTTATTAATAATAAAAAATATAAATAAAAATAATAAATAATTTAAAATTCGATATTAAAACGCAAAAAAATGAATTAAAAATAATAAAAAATTGCTAATTTTTTAATTATTTAGCAATTTTTCTAATTTTTTACATTTTTCTTTATTCATATCTAAAACATTTTCTAGTCTATATTTTATTCCTAGTTTTTTATATTTTTCCTTTGCCATACTGTGATAAGGAAGAAGTTCAACTTTTTCAATGTTATGAAGTTTTGATACAAAATCTTTAAGTTTCAAAACACTTTCTTCTGTATCGTTGTACCCTGGGACAATGACTTGTCGAAGCCACATTTTTTTATGCTTTCCTTGACATTTTTTAAGAAAATTTTTAAACCAATCCATATTTTGACCTGTCAGTTTTTTATATTTTTCTTCGTCAAGTTCTTTCACATCTAAAATGATTAAATCACAATAATCTAAAATTTCATCATAGTTTTCTCCTGCACCCGAAGTGTCAAGACATGTATGTATACCATTTCTTTTGCATTCTTTTAAAGCTTCTAACAAAAATTCAGGTTGATGCAAAGGTTCTCCACCAGAAAATGTGACCCCACCTTCATCTCCAAAATATGGTTTATATTTCAAAATTTTCTTAACCAAATCACTTGGCGTCATTTGAATTTTCTTTTCATCTGACCAAGTCTCTGGATTATGACAGTATGCACAGCGAAGTGGACAGCCCTGCATAAAGACAACAAACCTAACACCAGGTCCGTCCACCAACCCCATACTTTCAAAACTATCAATATTTCCTAAAATTTCCATATTAAAATTTAACCTTTTCTAATAGCAATTGTCCAAAACTATCTTTTTATAATCAACCTTTAACGAGATTGGTGGAAAGTTCTTGCAATAACTTCTTCTTGATGAGCACGAGAAAGTTTATTGAAGTTTACGGCATATCCAGAAACTCTGATTGTTAAGTTTGGATATTTCCAAGGATTATTCATAGCATCAATCAAAAGTTCTCGATTTAACACATTGACATTTATATGTTGAGCCCCTTGAACAAAATAACCATCTAAAACATCAACAAGATTTTTAACTCTTGATTTTTCATCTTTTCCAAGTGCATCTGGAACAATTGAGAATGTGTTTGAAATTCCATCTTGACAGCAGTTACAATATGGAATTTTAGCCACTGAGTTCAAAGATGCAAGCGCCCCTGAAACATCTCTTTCGTGCATTGGGTTTGCCCCTGGTGCAAATGGTTCCCCAGCTTTTCTACCATCTGGAGTCGTTCCAGTCTTCTTTCCATACATAACATTTGATGTAATGGTCAAAAGTGACAAAGTATGTTTTGCATTACGGTAAAGTTTATATTTTTTCAAACAGTTATAGAAATATTCAACAAGTTGAACGGCAATTTCGTCAACTCGGTCATCATCGTTGCCGTATTTAGGGAAATCTCCTTCTGTTTCAAAGTCAACAATCACACCTTCTTCATTTCTGATAGGTTTAACTTTTGCAAATTTAATTGCTGAAAGAGAATCAACTGCAACTGAGAAGCCAGCAACACCAAACGCCATAAGCCTTTCAACATTTGTGTCATGAAGCGCCATTTGAGATGCTTCATAGGCATATTTATCGTGCATATAGTGAATGATATTCATTGCATCAACATAAGTTTTTGCCACAAGTTCCATTGTCTTTTGATAGTTTTTCCAAACTTTATCGTAAGTTAAAACTTTTTCAGTATTTTTCTTCAACCCTTCAACAACAAGCGCTCCAGACTTTTCATCAACACCACCATTAAGAGAATAAAGGAGTGTTTTTGCCAAATTACATCTTGCACCAAAGAATTGCATTTGTTTGCCAACCTTCATTGCAGAAACACAGCAAGCAATCGCATAATCATTTCCATAGATTGGTCGCATAACTTCATCGCCTTCATATTGAATGGCATCAGTTAAAATGGAAATCTTTGCACAAAACTTTCTAAAGTTAAGTGGAAGTTTTGGCGAATATAAAACTGTCAAATTTGGTTCTGGTGATGGATTTAAGTTGATAAGAGAATGTAAATATCTAAACGAATTTTTTGTTACCAAACTCTTAGCATCATCAAGCATACCACCCACGCTTTCAGTTACCCAAGTTGGATCGCCAGCAAAAATTTCATCATATTCAGGAGTTCTTAAATGACGAACAAGACGAAGTTTGATGATAAATTGGTCAACAAGCTCTTGTGCTTCTTCTTCTGTAAGTCCATTTTCCTTCATATCTCTTTCAATATAAATATCAAGGAAGGTTGATGTTCTTCCTAAACTTGTTGCTGCACCGTTGTTTTCTTTAATTCCTGCCAAATATGCAAAGTATAACCATTGGAATGCTTCTTTTGCTGTTTTTGCAGGTTTTGAAATGTCAAAGCCATATCCTGCTGCCATTTCTTTAATTTTGTTCAAAGCTCTGATTTGTTCTTGAACTTCTTCACGAAGTCTAATGTTTTCTTCGCTTGAAACATCAATTTGCGCATAATCTTTTTGCTTAAATTCAATCAACTTGTCAATTCCATAAAGAGCAACTCTACGATAGTCGCCAATAATTCTTCCACGTCCATAAGCATCTGGAAGACCTGTTAAAAGTCCAGCTTTTCTTGCTCTTCTAATTTCTGGTGTGTAAGCATCGAATACACCATCATTATGTGTTTTTCTAAATTCTTTAAAATATCTTTCAATCTCTGGATTAAGTTGTTTGCCATAAGCCTCAAGAGCCTTATCCGCCATTCTTGTTCCACCATATAGATTGACAATTCTTTTAAGTGGTTTATCAGTTTGAAGTCCAACAATAACTTCATTTTTCTTATCAATATAGCCAGGTGCAAAACTTGTAATCCCAGAAACAGCATTAAGTTCGACATCTAAAAGTCCTTTCTTTGCTTCTTCAGCAAGAAGTTTTTCACATTTTGACCAAACTTTTTTTGTCTTTGGAGAAATTGAAGCAAGGAAAGAATCATCCCCCTTATACTCTTTATAGTTTCTATCGATAAAGTCTTGAACATCAATATTTTCTTCCCAATTTCCTGCTTTAAAACCTTTCCAATATTCTTTAAATTCTTCTTTCATAAACTCTCCTTTGTTATTGTCTATATGTTGTATACAATTAAAGAAAAAATACAATATATAGAAAATTTTACTCCCTTTCTGCCTATATATTGTATATCAAATTAAATATAAAGTCAAACATTTTAAATATGATTTTATAGATTATCTAAAAATTTTTATCTTCGTCATTTGGATTTAGATTGTTCTGTTCGTTTTTCTCAAGTTGCTCTAATTCTTCTTTTGATGTTTCTGTCGCACTTTCCACATCTTGATTTTTATCTTCTTCCACTTCTACTGGAATTTTACTATCTACAATTTCCTTTATAACTTTATATAAATCAGAAGAAGAATTTTCTGTGTTTATATAAATACATCTTCCTTGAAAAACTCCATTTTCGCCACGGAAGATATTGAAACCATAAGCATTATCTTCCACCTTAATGGTTACTTCGTCAAATGGTAATCCATTAAACTCATAATGTTTATCAAATTTAAAATTCAAAAAGTAACCATCTTTAAGCATCTCTTTATAAAATTCTGGAAAAGTAACTGCTAGTGCTGGACTATCATAAGAATTTTCTAGATATTTAATGAGTTCTTTTTGAATGTCTGCTTTGTCTTCATCAGTCATTTCAATAATTTGATTATTGTATATCAAATTCATCTGACCATAAGAAAAAATATCAATAAAATTAAACATCGCATTAAAAATCATTGGTAACCCCATAAATGAAAAAAATAATCTTGAAACCATTTTCGCCTCCTAAACTTTTATTATTTTGCGAAAAATGGTTTATATTATACACATTTTTTGTTATTAAAACTAGCATTGTTTGCAGATTTTTGTCGGTTTATGCTGGACGAACGAAAAGTTCGCTTAACGCGAACAGCGAGCATCCGCTCGCAAAATTCAAAACAAGTTTTGAATTTCTTTCGTTCGTCCACCCACTGTTTTCCAACACTATCTCAAATTATCAAAAATTAACTTTCAGAAAATTGGCTGTTATATAAGTCGGCATAGAAGCCACCTTTAGCCATAAGTTCTTCATGATTTCCTTTTTCGATGACATCTCCATCTTTGAGCACCAAAATAATATCGGCATTTTTGATGGTTGAAAGTCTATGAGCAATAATGAAAGAAGTCCTATTTTCCATAAGTTTATCCATAGCCTTTTGAATAAGTTCTTCCGTTCTTGTATCAACCGAACTTGTCGCTTCGTCCAAAATAAGCATAGGATTGTTTGCAACCATTGTTCTTGCAATCGTGAGTAATTGCTTTTGCCCTGCTGACAAATTAACTGTATCATCAACCACAGTGTCATAGCCATTTGACAAGGTTTGAATAAAGTGGTCAACTCCAACGCTCTTGCACGCTTCAATTATTTGTTCATCAGTGACTTTTTCTTTGTTGTATCTCAAATTTTCTTTGATAGTCCCTTGGAAAAGCCAAGTATCTTGAAGCACCATACCAAACAAATCGTGAATGTTTTCTCTAGTCAAATCCTTAATGGAAGTTCCGTCAATTTTTATATCGCCATCATCAATTTCATAGAATTTCATAAGAAGATTAACAAGGGTGGTTTTCCCTGCACCGGTAGGACCTACGATTGCCACTTTTTGCCCCGCTTTAACACTTACTGAAAAGTCGTGAATGATAACTTTATCTTTATTGTAACCAAATTTTACGTGTTCAAAATCAATATTGCCTTTGACATTTTCAAGTTTCAAAGTCTTATTGCTTTCATCTTCAAGTTCGTTTTCTTCCAAAAATTCAAATACACGATTACTTGATGCCGATGTTGATTGCAAACTTGTGAGTGATTGTGCAATTTGAGACAAAGGATTTGTAAACATTCTAGCATAAATCATAAATGTAGCTATAGGTCCAAGACCAATTATATTGTTTGTTGCAAGAATTGCACCAACAACACACACAGCAACAAAGGCAAAATTTCCGACAAAGTTCATTGAAGGCATCATTGAACCAGACAAAAATTGAGATTTCCAAGCACTACGATATAGTTTCTTGTTTATTTTTTGAAATTCTTCACCTTCACTCTTTTCAGCATTGAAAAGTTTAACAACATTGTGTCCTGAGTAAACTTCTTCAATATGCGCTTCCAAATCTCCTAAATCTTTTTGTTGCATATTGAAATATTTTTGCGATTTTGTTAGGAAAATGAGCATAATCATAAAACCGATTATTGTCGCTACAATAACTGTGAATGCCATAATCCATTGAGTGACAAACATTGCAATAACAACACCAATAAACAAAATGACATTTGAAAATAGTGAAGCGATTGATTGGTTCAAAGATTGCCCAATGGTGTCAACATCGTTTGTGACACGACTTAATGTATCTCCATAAAGATGCGTATCAAAATATTTCAATGGTAATTTGTTAATTTTGAATGAAATGTCTCTTCTAAAATTATAAACAATCTTCTGTGTGGCAGTTGCCATAATAAATTGTTGGAAATAGTTAAACACTGCCATAATGAGCGCCAAAGTCAAAATCAAAAGTGCAAGACTTGTCACTCTATCAAGGTCAATTGGCGTTCCTGACATAATTCCGCCAGTTATGACTTCAGTTAAATCTCCGATTTTGCTTGGAGAAAGAATTTGACATACAACCGAAACAACTCCTAAGAGAATCGCCAAAATCATTACGCCATAATATTTTTTGCAATATTTTAAAAGTTTAACTAATGACTTTTTAAACATACCCTTTGCTGGCCTTTCGCCCGCTATCATACGACCGCCTCTCATTGTAATTCCTCCTCTGATAACTGCGACAACGCTATCTCTTTATAAATAGGGCAAGTTTTAAGCAAATCTTCGTGCTTGCCAATGCCAACCATTTCGCCACTTTCTAAAACAATGATTTTGTCAGCATCTTTAATTGTTCCAATACGCTGTGCCACGATAAATTTTGTTATTCCATCTGTGTGTTTATTTAAAGCCATTCTTAGTTTTTTGTCAGTCTTAAAATCGAGAGCAGAAAAACTATCATCAAAGATGAAAATTTCTGGCTTACGAGCAATCGCTCTTGCAATGGAAAGCCTTTGCTTCTGTCCGCCTGAAACATTTGTTCCGCCTTGAGCAATTCTCCCATCAACTCCACCTTCCATACGAGAAACAAAATTTGAAGCTTGAGCAATACTTAAAGATTTTTTAATTGTCTCATCATCAGCATTGTTATCCCCAAAATCGACATTAGATTTAACTGTTCCGCTGAAAAGAACTCCGCGTTGTGGAGTATAGCCAATTTTTTTGTTTAAAAGGTGTGAGTTATAATCTTTAACATTAATGCCATCAATATAAACTGCACCATCAGTTACATCATAAAGTCTTGGGATTAAATTGATGAGTGTGCTTTTCCCACTTCCTGTTGAACCAATAAACGCCACTGTTTCGCCTTTGTTGACGCTAAATGAGATATCTTTCAAAACATATTCATTAGCATCTGGATATTTGAAAGAAACATTATCAAAAACAACATAACCATCTTCTTTGTTTTCGCCAGTTGTCTGTTCTCCTGATATTATTGTGTTGTGAGTGTCCAAGACTTCATTTATACGCTTTGCAGAAACTAATGCTCTAGGAAGAATGATGAATGTGACAATTAAAAGCATAAATGCCATAACAACTTGCATTCCATAGGAAGTGAAAGTCATCATATTGGCAACATCAACTGCATCTTTAACAATATAAGCACCAATCCAATAAATAGCAAGACTTAAACCTGTCATAAGAAGCGACATACCAGGAGACATAATTGCCATTATTCTGTTTGCAAACAAGTTGTTTTTGGTAAGTTTAGCATTGCATTCTTGGAACTTGTTTGTTTGAAATTCTTCAGCATTATTTGCACGAATAACTCTAATACCTGTCAAATTTTCACGAGTCGCTCTGTTCAAATTATCTGTTAAAGTTTGAATTTTCTTAAATTTTGGAAGAGCAAACAAAACCACAATAAGAGTAATAATCATAAGGACAACAACTGCTACCGCTGTTGCGACTGACCATTCCCAACCAATTCCCACAATTTTAACAACCGCCCAAATCGCAAGAATAGGAGCCTTAATAAGAGATTGCGTTCCCATTGTTATTAACATTTGAACTTGAGTTACATCGTTTGTTGTTCTTGTGATTAAACTGTCAGTTGAAAATTTATTCATTTCAGATAAAGAAAAACTTTCAATCTTGCCATAAAGCGCAAGTCTTAAGCTTGCAGAAAGTCTTGCCCCAAGTTGAGAAACGAAGAAATGAACAAGAATGGCAGAAATCAAACTGCCCACTGCACAAGCAAGCATATATGCTCCATTTATCAAAATGTCATTAACAAGATTCTCTGAACCTATTTGAAGAAGTGTAATAATTGTGGACATATATTCTGGAAGTTGTAAATCAAGCCAAACTTGAAAGACAATAAGTCCAAGAATAATAAGAATAAAGACATAGTCTATTTTCTTCAAATACCTTAATAATTTAAACATAATATCACCTTAAAATACACTTACTAAAAAGCAACAATAATATATATGAAAAATTTTAATTTTTCTACTCAAAGTTGAAAACGAAATGTTTTCGCAGTATATTTTAACACTATTTTTTATATTTAGCAACTGAATTAAAAAATAAAATAAAAAATCAATAACATTTTTGTTATTGATTTTCTTGTTTATTCTCAATTTCATCTTCTCTATTCTTTTGCTGAGTCTCAATATTAACCAGTAAATCTTCTTTAGGTTTTTCTACTTCCACGCTATTTTCAAGAATTATATCTTTATTTAACTCTTCAGATTTTCCATCTTCATTTTCAATATTATTTGACTGAATATTATTAAATGTAAAATTTTGATTATATTGAAAAACTTTATTTATTCTTAAAGAAATCATTGAAGTTTTCTTGTCAATTTTCGCTACTTGTTCTTGATTGTATCTCTTATTTGAAAAGAACAACAAGAAAACAGATAAATATCCTGTGCAAATAATTAAAATAACTGGAAATATACTGCGCGTTATAAAAATTGAAAGCAATAACAATATGGTCGATAATAAAAATTCTTTCCATTGAAATTTAAGAGCAAACCATACACTTATCTTTTGTGAAGATTTTGGAGTGACAATAAACTTTGCTTTTTTCCCAAACATACCAAGCAAAGCACTCACTAAGGAAGTCGTCAACATAGAACCATATAATATTATTACACAAATAAAATACATCAAATTTCTTAAAGGATTTAGCCTAAATGCCCATGTTATAAAATCGTTGAGCATTGGAGAGAAGAAAAATATTATAGTCGGAACAACCATCCAAACGGCATATACTTGTCCTAAATTTATATGTAACAACGGAGAAATAATTAAATTTAAGAATATAAAGAAAGCAAAAATTGCTGTTAATGGTAAGTTGTAAGTAAATAAGACAATATCCATTTTTTCATACCATTTCATTTTTGATTTTGTTATTTTGCCCGTATATTTTTTAATAAATTCTAGATTGCCTTGAGTCCACTTTGAATGACGCTTTTTAAAAGCAACATAATCAATAGGATACTCCTCTTCGCAAATAATGTTTGGAGCAAATGCTACATAGTAGCCTAAACTTCTTGCTTCAATGCTTAAACATAAATCTTCCGCAACCAGATTTGGAAATCCACCAGCTTTATAGTAACAATCACTTTTTATCATAGCTCCGTGTCCAAGCATTGTTGAAAAGCCATAAAAATGTTTCATAGTCTGATATGTTGGCCAATGAGAATTAACTCCTACATGGAATAATTTCATAAAAAAATTTCTATTTCTTGTTGAAATATGATTGGCTTGAACTATTCCAACATTATCTTTTGCATAAAAGTATTTTAAACATTCAGTAATAAAATTTTGAGGGATAATCTCATCGGAATCCAAAATTACAAAGTAATCAAATCCCCCCCCCGCTAAGCACTCTTCTGACATTAAATAGTGATTAATATTTCCAGCCTTAAAACCAACTCGATTTTCTCTTCTTACAACTTTTATGTTGTGTTTGGAGCCAAATTCATCAATTTGCTTTTTGTAGTTTTCATCAGAAGAATCATCTAAAATTACAACTTCAAAATTATGGTATTTTTGTTGAATACTTCTTTCCAAACTAAATGGGTCAAAATCATTGCAAGTGCAATAAACAAGCAAAACTCTGTCATTTGCATTTGAAACATCCGTTTCAATTATTTCGTAATATCTCTTATTTAATTTGTTTTTAAAAATATAATACCAAATTACATAAATAAAATCTTTAACACCATTTAACCAAAAGTATGAAACAAAAATTGCATTTAAAACCAATATAATAGTTGCAAACACCCTTAATGTTTTTGTCACATTAGTTCCTTCATAAAATGGCACATTGATGAAACTTTGGACAAAATAATACCACAGAAAAACAGTAAGGGCCGTCCAAATCAAAATCATAATAATATAAAGAATTGGACTTTTCTTCATCACATTAACAGGCTTTGTTTTTTTTGGGTCTTTTTCAATTTTCTCTAATTTATTTTTCTTCTTTTGCTTCATTTCTTTTTTCCTTTTAGACATCACATTTTAGCATCTTTAAAATATGATTGTCAAGAAAATAAATATATATATAAATATTTTCCTAATAATCAGTAGAATCAGCTGTTAATGAAACAAATAAGTTCTGGAAGTGTTTCATCAAAATCCCAAATCTCTGACGAGAAACCGAATGAGTTGGTCACTTGTTCGGCAGATGCAAAAATTTGGCAATTGTTACGCTCTGGATATGGTGCAAGTTCCGTGTTTAACTCCTTACTTCCATAAGTATTGTCAAGAGTTGACACTGCAAATGAGTTTCTGAAAATTCCTTCTCTTAAACTTCCAACTAGCGCCCCTGTCACCCCACTAACATTTTGAATTTCAATGTTTTGATAGCAATATTCCACAACTTCTCGGCGTCTTGAAAACTCTCCGACAAGCCCGCCAGTTGTCACATTTGTGCTGTTTAAATTGTATGTTCCAGTCGCATAAGAATTGTTAATTCCACTTCTGCTTGTTCCTGCAATTCCGCCAACAAAACCATTCTCTAATTGCCCAGAAAGATTAAAATTTATATCTGCTTTTGACTCAGTGATAACTGAATTGTTTTCTCCAACAAGTCCACCAAAATTTAATGAACCACCATTAAACGAAAGATCAAAAGAAATTTCGACCAAATTTTTGCTTAATTCATTTTCGCTTCGAGATTGACCAGCAAGACCACCCGCAATTATGTTTCCACTTGAAGAAATAGACAAAGTTCCACTCACACTGGAATTTAAAATTTGACCTGCACCTTGATATGCCACAAGCCCGCCAATTACAACTTCGCTTGAAGTAGATGCAATATTGCAAGAAACGATAGCCGAGCAATTTTCAATTCTTCCGTTGTTTGTGATTGCAAGAGCACCAAAATTTGAAACATTTTCATAAGTTTCTTCGACAATTTCAATAGTCAAGTTATGCACATTTCCACCTAGTTCATCGAACAAACCATAGTTATTTCTTTGATTTCTAAATTTTAAGTTGAAAATTCTGTGATTGTTCCCTTCGATATTTCCATAGAAATCCACACTTCCCCAAGAAAAATTGTTCATATCTATGTCATTTTCAAGCGAGATGTCAACATAACTTGCATTGTGAACAATCTTGTTAAATTCATCGGCATTCAAGATGCTGATTTCTGGTGGATAAATGTAAAAGCCAAATAGTAAGCAAATAAGATTGGCAAAACCTATCATTGTTATGGAAAGACGAGCAATTCTCCATTTTTTCTCACCCTTCTTTTTTATGGAATTATAAATTAAATTTCCGAGCCCCAAAATGACAGAAAGTATGGTGAAAATGATAACTCCGTCTTGGCTGAACACCATATACATCTCTTTAGGTGCAGAAATAACCAAAATGAGAAAGAGAAGAACCAAAAGCATAGGAGCAAGTTCCAAAGTGCAGAACAAAACAATTTTACGCTTTCTGTTTCTTTTTTCTTCTTCAATCACTGAAAGATATTTTTCATCTCTCTTTTTTTCTTCTTTTTCCAAAACTTCCAAATTTTCTTTTTTGGTGGAAATTTTTGCAATATTGACAGAAGTGTCAATCGTCAAATCCATCATATCAAGCCTATCAAAAAGTCTTGTGAAGATTTCATTGTATTCATCAAAAGTTTTAGAGTTGTCTATTTTGTCAAAATAACTTTCAAATGCCGTGAACTGTTGACGATAGTATTTGACGGTTGCTTTGTCGTCAGCATCGTTTAGCACTTTGTCATTTCTCACTAAAAACTCTCTAAGTTTTTCTTTTAAGGTAACTTTATCCAAAAGTTCTTGCCTAAAAATCTTTTTAGCCGAACTTGTATTTGCTTTTGCCACAATTTGCGCGTATTTTTCGCTTTGAGAGTCGCTTGCATAATTTAAAACTGTTGCCCAGTCGTCCATTTCGGAAATTTTAACACTTGTTGTCAAAAGTTCGTTTTCACTGTGGCAATGCGTTTTGACTTGAATGAGAAGCCAATATATTTCCGCATTTTCTTTATCATTTTTAATGGCAAGAGTGAGATATTTTTCTGCTAAACTGAAAAATCCAATTGTCTGCAATTTTTTACCAAGACTTAAGAGTGTTGATTGCAAAATTTCATCATTGTTTATATATGAAAGATAGAAGTCAAACTGTGCTTCCGCTTTTTTGATGTCATAGAAAGAAACTTCTGAGACAATGTTAATAATATCAGTTAAAAACCCGCTACGCCTATCGGCATCGCAATATTTCAAAACATTCTCAAGTGCCTTCCCATCTCGATATGAAAGTTTTTCTTCCACAGTATCAAAATTCTTTGTGAAAAGAGCAAAAAGACTTTGAATGTGTCCTTCATCTAACTCCAAAATTTTGTGATAATAAGTTTCATCTCCCGATTTTTGAGCAAGTTGAAAATAGAAGTTCGTGTATCTATCAATATCTTTTGGATCATAGCATTTTAGAATGGTGTTGATTAAATCTTCATTCATTGTCTCTATTGCAAGATTTTCCGCTTCCTTAAGAAAATCATCGTGCATTGAGTTCTTATATTGAGCAAGAAACTCCATATAAGTTAAATAATTATCTACATCTTTTTCTTGAACAATCAATCTTTCCCATTTATTAACAAAATCGTTAGCAAAATCTGTGGAAGAATACTTTAAGACATTTTCAAGTTCTTCTTTGTTTTTAAAATTTTCAATGTTGGCAAAAAATTCTTCTTCCGTTCTTATTTTCTTTTCGCAAAGTAGCGAAGCAAAATAAACTTCTCCACTTGGTGCACTTTTTTCTTTCTCTTCTTTAATAAGTCTTTCAGCGGTTTCAAAGTCGCCGTTTTTGATGCTATAAAAAATCCATTTCACTCTGTTTTTGTCAGAAAGTGGCACATTCTCCACGTTGTAATGCCCAAGTTCTGACGGCATAACAGTCACAATTTCAACTTGTTCTTTCTTTGTTGGTGTAGCATTCTCTACTTCTCGTTTTTCAAGTCCAATATTTTCATTATAGTTTCTTTCGGTCGCACTTTTAACAAATGTGGATAAATCTTCCACAAAGTTAATGTCATTTAAAGAATATAATTTCTTTAAATTTGGAAATGTCTTTTTTATTTCATCAAGTGAAACATTTTTGTCATCATAAACGACAACAAAACTTGAAGGAAATCTATCTTTAATTTCAATTCGATATAAAAACCTTTGATAAAGATTTCTTATTTTTGGCTCGAATAAGTTTTCTGGTTTTTCTAGTAATAAAACTTCCACCTTTGCGGTGTTTATAGCCTGAAAAGTGTAGGCTTCAATGTTTTTCTTTTGCTTTTTAATTTCATCACGCAAAAAGACTTTCAAACCTTTTTCGTTTAAGGCTCTATTTATTTTTTCAAAATTTCCCGTTCTTTCTTTGAAGTTTAAGACAACATCACAAGAATAATTTTTGGCATCTTGAAGCCACTCGTTGCGGATTTTTTCCACTCGACTTGCTTGTTCGTTGTAACTTTCTGCAATTTCTTTTGGAGCAAACTCCACTGCCTTTTTAAAGTCATCGTCATCAAAATAGTTTGGAATTTCTTTGCCAAAAAATGAAGGGTATCGTTTCGTTCCTTCCTTGCTATTATAATAAATTACCTTGTTTTTGGCTTGAAGTCTGCCATAGTAGGCTTCATGTGATTTTGGATATAATGCTAAAATTTTATCAAAATCAGCAACTGCTTGTTGAAACTTGAAATCACGAATTTTTTCATAGGCTTGGACAATCAAAATTTCTTCTTCTTTGTTGGCATATTCATCGACATAGATAGTTCCACAGAATAAGCATTTCACCATATTCTGCCCAATCTCTTTATATTTCTTGCCCCCGCAATTATTACAAATTCGTTCTCTCATTTACCCTTTCTTTTTTCTGTTTTTAATTAAACTGTCAATTTCATTGTTATATTCTGCAAATTTTTCGAGTTCGTTTTCTGTCACACTTGGTGGGAAAATTTTTAATATATTATTAAAATCTTTATTTGTCACTTCCACCACGCTGTCAAGTTCAATCGCTTTTAAAAGTGGTTCATCTTTTGCACGGTCGCATAGTTCTTCAATGTCAGCACCACTATAGTTTTTTGTCTGTTTCACAATTTTGTCGACATCAAAATCTTTACTCACTGGCACATTTTTCATATTTTTCTCAATCATAAACTTTCGTGCCTTTTCGTCTGGAAGTGGTATGTAAATTTTTTGAGAAAAACGCCCAGAACGAGTGGCAGCAGTGTCAATATCCCAAGGTCTGTTTGTTGCACCCAATAGTAAAAGATTTGGATTTCTTCCTGAAAACCCATCAATTTGTTGCAAAAATTCATTGACGCGTTTATCGTTGTGAATGTCTTGTCCACGCTTCCCAAGAAGGCTGTCCATTTCATCAATAAAAATGATGGCTCTGTCTTGTTTGTTGGCTTCTTCAAATAGGGAATTAATATTCTTTTCGCTTTCGCCCACCCATTTTGAAACAATGTCCGAGCCCTTAACAGCATAGAACTTTGCCCCAACTTCGCAAGCAATCGCTTTGGCAATCATTGTTTTTCCAGTTCCTGGTGGGCCATACAAAAGAACACCACCACCTGTCTTTTTGTTGTAGAGTTTATATTTGTCTGGATAAAGAATAGGATTTATCATTCTGATTTTGATTGCTTTCTTAACATCTTCAAGACCAGCAACATCAGAAAAGTGTATGTTTGGAATTTCCGCTTGTTGCCACCTTTTTACTTCGTCATCTTCTTCTGATGCATCGTCCTTCTTTTTTTCTTTTTCTGTTCCAATACGGTCAGATAATTCCACAATACGCTTTGCACGATTAAGTCGCACTTCTTTAAGTTTCCCTTGACTTATTTTTGCAATTTTCATCATAGTTTCACCAGCAAGCATAAAATTACGCTTTGCAAGTGCGTAATTTCCCTTTTCTTTTGCTTCTTTGCCTTTTTGCATATAAAGTTCAAAAGTGCTGTTTAGAAGTTCGATATCGTCCATATTTTCTCCAAAAAATTATTTTGCTTCTTCTTCAATTTTCTTTCTAAGTTTTTCAATTTCTTTGTCTATATCTTCACTTGTCGATTCGTCATTTGCTGCTTGTTCCATAATGTATTTTTCAAATTCTTCATTTGAAATGTCTTTTCCGTCTTTTGCTTTTCCTGCTTGACTAAATGACTCTTGACTCATCTCCATAAAAGCGTCCATTTGGTCAGTCTGAGTCTCAACTGCTGTGATTGCTTCTTCAAATTGTGCCTGAATTTTTTCAAATTCTTTAGCATTTGCAAGTTTGCTCATCTCTTTTGAAATTGTGCTCATACTTCTCAAAAATTCGGTTGTCATCATTGTGACATCACGCATTTGAGCGGTAATTTCAAAATTCAAAAGCATTTCTTGTGCTCTTTTTTGTTGTTGAACGGTCATTTTGTAGCCAGATAGAGCCAAATTGAATTGTGGTTCCAAATCTTTTTCTTTTGCTTTCTTTGCCGCTTCAACGAACACTTTTTTCTGTTCTTCAAGGCGAGCAATTTGCTTTTCCATTGAATTTATTGTTCTTTTAACAAGCATTTTTTGTTCAATTTCTTTTTGTTTTTTACTTTTAAACCAAGCCATTTTTTATTCCTCCATTTTCATTTTTTTCTTTTTTGTTTTATTTACTTGCGACTCTTCGTAAAGAGATTGCTCGTCCAAAATTTGTTGTTCCTTTTCAAAATTTGTTAAAAGGTCTTCATCATCTTTTTTCATTCCATAAATTGCTTCATTTGTGTCATAAGCACCTTGAATTTCAGTGAATAGATCGTCAGCACTTGTCAAAACATCTTCAGAAGCAATGCGGGTTTCAAGAGCCTTATTCAAAAACTTGGCAAGTCCTTTTTGGTCGGCAAGAAGTTCGGAAAGTGGGACTTTTGTTTTTGTTTTGTAGAATGCATTGCTATCGTATGCTTCTTTCAATTTGTTCATCAAACGAATGTTATACAAAAGATACATACCTTTTTGCATTGTATTTGCTTTCTGCTCTTTCAAGTGGTTGATTTTTTTAGCATAGAAAAGTTTGAGTTCTTCTGTCTTTTCCTTTTTCCCCTTATCCATAAGCATATCAATTTCTTTTTGCAGTTGAAAAATTTCCGCTTCCACTGTGCGTTCTTGTCGTTCCAACTCGCAAATGGAGTTGACTAAATCTTCTCGTTGAATTTTCTTAAATTTATTTCTTTTAAAAGGCCACCACATAACCCCTCCTATTAGTATTCATCGCCCGAATTTATTTTCATAATTTCGGAAAGCAAAGTGTTGTAAATTGCTTTTTGGTCGTCATCTGCATATATTAGTGCATTTTGATATTCTTTCAAAAAAACGATATTTTTATAAAGCGTGGCATTCGTAAGCAAAACATCTTCATTTCTAATATGGCACTTGCAAAGCATCAATCCCCAAAAAGCATCAGCACATTTAGGATCGGACAATATTACCAAATCAAAATTTGTTTGTGCTAGGTCAAAAAAGCCGTCCGCCAAATTGATGTAGCCAAGTTTCAATTCCTTCAAAGCACTTTCAGGAACACCATCACTTACTTTTAACTCTCTTTTCATTACGCTTCCATTTCCTTTGTGCGTTGTGCCAAAAAGCCTTCCACTTCTTCAATCATTCTGAAAATAACTTCCGAATTTACATCTTTTGAGATTTCAATTTTTATGTCGTCAAGTTTGTTTGCAATTTTTTCATCAATATCTTTCACTTTGTGATTTTTGGAAGGATTAAGAAAACGAATTTCGTCCTTAAGTTCAACAAGTTTATTTGTCAAAGTGTCATTTCCGTCAGCAAGAACAATCATACTTTCAATGTTTTGCACTGAGCGTTCGATTTGTCTTTTATTGATTAAAACTGCTGGCTTTCCTTTTTCTTTTCCACTTGTTTCTGTATTACCATTTTTAGATGCTCTTATTTCACGAATAAGAAAATAAATGGAAACTGCCACAACCGCAACGCAAACAATGATATAAAATGCAACCATAACTCCTCCTTAAAATTTCTCTCCGCACATACTGCAAAATCTTGCTTCTCCTGAATTTTCTGCCCCGCATTTTGGGCAAGTTTTTTTATTACTTATTTTTGCACCGCAATTAAAGCAAAATTTAGCATTTGGCTCAAGTTCTGTGTTACAAACGGGACATAATGCTTTTTTGACTGTGACATTATTTTTCTTGTTCAACTTGTCTAAGTCATCTTCATCAAAAATAATATTTGCAATATTCAAGGAATAAACCGTTATGCCATAACTTGAAGAGAAGGAATTTGAAAGAATTGGGACTATTCTTCTTGCAATCTCTTGCTTATATTGATAAACATTTGAATATAAAACCTTTTTCTCTGCAATAAAATGTGCAAGTTCTGTTTCCACAACGGAAACCACTTTGCTCATAAGTCTGTCTTGAAGTGCGTCACTTGTCAAAACATCTTCTGCTCCAACAAGATATAAGAAACATTTTCTAGGGTCACTGACTTGAACTTCAAAATCGCCACTCATTCCCATTTTATATGGCAAATTCAAAACTGGGTCCTCAATTGTAATTTTGTTAGGCGTTCCCCAAAGAAGTTTAAGTTTGGCGGTCTTACTCACAAAAATAATTTCGAGTGACAATTTTTCATTTTTCTTCACTTCCACAAGATTGCGAAGAAGATATCTTCCTTTAGGAAGAGTTTGGAGCATTTCCCCGTCAGAAATAATTATGGCACTATGTGTTTCTGGAACAATCAACGTTGTTTTTTCAGTCACATTTTCCACAACATCACGAGTAAAAAGTTTTTCATTTGTCCCTGAAAACTTGATAATCTCTTCCACCTTTCCCCCTTAAAGCCTATACTTCAAATAAATTATAGCAAATAAAACTTTCAAAAAGCAACTAAACAAAAAAGGAAAGTTATATTTTCTTTCAGTTTTTACCAAATTTTTCCTAATTTTAGTAAAAATCATAAAAAAGTAAAACTTTATAAAAATAAAACCACACGATTCGTGTGATTTTATGATTTGTTAGTTCTATTATATCTTTGCTTTTAATTACTCTGCATTTGTTGGATAAAGAGCAGAGAAATCGATTGTGTAAACAATGGTCTCTTGTGCTTCTGCACCTTCTTCAGTGGCAGGTGTTACTTCAATTCTCCAAATTTGCAAATCTTCGTGTCTTGGAGTTTCGCCATCACTTAATGCTAAAATATAGTTTTTAGTTTCATTTTTTGCACTTGAATTTTTGATTAAGGAGCCATCAATTTCTTCTTGTGTGAAAGCTGTGTCTTTTGTTTCAGCATTTCTCCAACCAACAATTGATGTTGAACCTGCTCCCATCTTAACATTCACAACAACATATTTTGAACCTTCCACTGTTCCCCAGGCTTCTGCTTGCTCTTTGTCCATAATAGCGGCAGTTCCTTGTGCAACATAGTGATTATTCCCTTGATACACAAGTTGAAAATCAGAAGCATTGTTAAATTTTACATCGCTATTTGAAAATGATGCATTTTCTCCCTCTGTAATGTAATCATTAGTTCCCGGCCCGCCACATGCTACAAGGGTAACTCCTGCAACAAGAACCATAGTAATGCAAGCAAGAGCCAACAATGTTCTTTTTAATGTCAAACTTTTCTTCATTTTCCCTCCTATTATTTTTTTACAAAGTTTTCCTTTGTTTAATCTCTAGTATTTTGTGCAAATATTTTTAAACTATGTATAAGTAAAAATAATTTGCAAGAGTATTTTAACATAAATAAAAATAAATGAAAAGAATTTTCACTAAAAATTATTAAAATAAAATCTTTTCACACTTTTTAAAAAAAATAATAGAATGATAATGTGTGAAAGCACAAAATAAAAGTCGTAAAATACATAAGAAAAATTTTAGGAGGCACAAATGAACTTTTTTGGAGGCTCAGGTTGTGGCGATGTAGGTAGAGATTGCGGTTGCGGTAATGATTGCTGCTCACTTATTTTCTTAATCTTACTTTTAAACTGCTGTGGCGGTTGCGGTATGAAAGGAATTAACATTGACTGTGGAACAATCTTATTACTTTTATTACTCTCTAACTGCGGTTGCAACAATTTTTGCAAATAATAAGTAAAAACTCGTAAATACCCCTATAATCAATAATCACTAAAAAAACACAACATCTCTAATGTTGTGTTTTTAAAATACTGTTGGTGGAGATGAGCGGATTCGAACCGCTGACCCTCTGCTTGCAAGGCAGATGCTCTAGCCAACTGAGCCACACCCCCACATTTGCTTTCTTATCTTATCACAAAAAAAAATATTTGTCAACATTTTATAAAAAATTTTTAAAAAATATAAACCACTAGTTAATCTAGTGGTTTTATTATATAAATAACATGCATTGCCTGTTATCCTTGAATTTCTGCAACATGAACGCCGTTTGCTTTTCTTTGTTCTTCGATAAGTTGTGAAAACATATCTCTGACTTGGAAAGGTTTTGCGATACTTTTCAAAACAAGCTCTGGAGATCTTTCATCATTACTGTATAAAATTACAGTTCCTGTTCCAAAAATTTTGTCCCAAAAAGATTGGTGAAGTGAAATATCATACATACGATATAAGTTTACTTCTTCAATATGAGTAGAGAGAAGTCCAACATCTCTAAATGTTTTAAACCAAACATCTCCGTTTTTAATAAGATAATATCTTGTGAAAGATAAAGGCATTCCCAAATATCTCTTTCTGTCTTTCCAAACTAAAACTGCACTAGCTCCAAATTTCTTTTGAACGTTCATAATGACCCCCTACTTAACTTTAAATACATTTTACTATAAAACTCATAAAAAGTAAACTGTTTTTTTTAAAATAATTTAAAAACTAAATAAAAAAACTAGGTTTCCCTAGTTTTATTAACTAATCGTTTTTAGGAGTTTCTTCCTTTTTTTCTTCATTTTCTTCTTTTTGACTGTTATCTACATTTTCAGCAATATTGCTATTTTGTTCTTCTTGCGTTTTTTCTGTCGCAGTTGCATTTGTTTCAACTGGTCTAACATTCATCAATTCTTCAACTTTTTTCTTTTCATTTACTAAATCAACAATAATCATAACGGTTGCTACAACCAAAGCGATAAAGCAAATGATACTGAATATGAGTGTTCCGACATTTGTAGCACCGACAAAGCTTATAATAAGTAAAATCATTACAAGAAAATTAAAGACAATTGCTGCGATAGTTGTTGGCTTTTTCTTAGCATAAACTTCTGGAGAAGCATTAACATATTTGAACATTAAAATAGTTAAAATGAATGCTACAACAATGAATGCTAACAAGAAAATGTAAAGAGCAAGCACCATTGCCAATGAAGCCATTTCAGCACTGGTAAAATCACCTGAATATGCCGACAAGGCAGAAATGATAACAAAGAAGTCCATAATGTTTAAAATTAATTGAATACCATAAACAACTGTTGCCATAATGATTGCAATTAGGCTTAAATTACGTTTCATAAATCCTCCAAACTAAATTATTAGTTTTATTAAATCATAAATTCTTTAATTTGTCAAATAAAAATGTATATGTTTTTATATTTTTTTATTAATTCATAACTAAATTTATGTATATTTGCTAAAAAATATGAAAAAAGGGCAATTTGCCCTTTTTAAAATATCAAATATTTTTATTAATTTTAAGAATCAAAATCTGTCACAGACAGTTATTTTTTATTTGTTGAACCAAAACCACCTTTTCTGACAACGTTAGCATTTGTTTCAGCGTCATCATCAACAGTTAAAAATTTAAAGAAGAAAATTTGGCCAATTTTATCTCCCGCCTTAACTTCATAAGGGGTTTTATTTAAATTATGTAGTAAAAAGCCAATATTTCCATCATTTGTTTCATTGTCAGCATAGTCACTTTCAATGATGCCAATGCCATTTGCTAAAATTATTCCTTTCTTGCCAAGCCCGCTTGTTGATGCCAAAATAAAGCCTTCATCTGTGTTGCAATATGCTTTAAAATTGATAAACACAAGTTCGGTTGATTCTGGCGGAATTGTAATGTCTATTGGAGAAAAACAATCATAAGCCACAGCATGTTTTGTTGCTCTGTATGGTTTTTTAAGAGTTTTTGGATCTACCCCATATTTAATAAATTCTTTTTTTACAAGTTCAAATTTTCTCATAAGTTTTTTTACCTTTTAAGGACATTTTGTCCGATTTAATATGCTTAAAAACATAATTTTAGTTTATTAATTTATAATTTACAAATATATTTGTTGTTGAACCAACAAACTTTTAAAATTTAACTTTTATTTATATGCTTCTTCTAACAAAACCACTTTGCCTTCCTTCAAAGTTTTCGGAATGTCAATTACTCGCTGGTTGGAAGAGCCTCGCCATTTTAAAGTGAAGTCGTGAAGTTCATCAACATATTGTCCGTCAACCAAAACATCAAGATATTTCAAGATTTCCTTATCTTTCATATAGTTTTCATAAGTAAAGCCTGTCCAAGCCCAAAGGTTTTTGTTTGGAAATTTCTCTTTAAAAGCCTTTGCAAGTTTAGTCACTCCGTCAATATTGTTTGGGTGCATTGGCTCTCCGCCCAAAATTGATAAACCTTCCACATTTTCATTTTGGCAAAGTTCTAAGACGCGATTTATTGTATCATTTGTAAACTCTTTTCCACCATTAAAATCATGTGTTTCAGGGTTAAAACAATTTTTGCAATTAAATGTGCAACCTTGCACAAAAATGGAAACTCTGACACCTTTACCGTTTGAAATGTCCATTTTTCTTATTTTGTTATATCTCATTCTTCGTCGTCCTTATTGTCAATATGCAAAACTCTTTCCTTAATTTCTTGGGTTCTACCTTTGTTCCAGAAATTTGTGCCAATATAGCCACAAGTCCTTCTTGCAACATTAAGTGTTGAGTGGTCACGGTTTCCACAGTTTGGACAATACCATTCTAAGTTATCGTCAATCAAAATTTCCCCTGTGTATCCACATTTTTGACAATAGTCAGATTTAGTATTGAGTTCTGCATACATAATGTTGTCATAAATATACTTAATAACTTGTAAAACAACTTCCAAATTGTCTTGAAGGTTTGGAGTTTCAATGTATGAAACTGCTCCACCTGGACTAAGTTTTTGAAATTCACTTTCAAGTTTAAGTTTTGAGAAAGCATCAATTTCTTCAAAAACTGGAACATGATATGAGTTTGTGATGTAATCCTTATCAGTTATACCTTCAATTGTGCCAAATCTTCTTCTAAGATTTTTAGCAAATTTATATGTTGTGCTTTCGATTGGAGTGCCATAAACACTATAATCCATATCTTCTGCTTCTTTCCATTCTTTACATTTGTCATTTAGGTGTTGCATAACTTTAAGACCAAATTCTTTTCCAACACCATTATCGGTGTGTGAATGTCCTGTCATATACTTAACACATTCATACAAACCGGCATAGCCAAGAGAAATTGTAGAATATCCACCATGAAGAAGTGGGTGAACGCTCTCGCCTTTATTTAAACGAGCAAGAGCCCCATGTTGCCAAAGAATTGGAGCAACATCACTGGTGACATGAGCAAGTCTTTCATGTCTAATTTGAAGAGCACGATGGCAAAGTTCCAATCTCTCGTCAAAAATTTTCCAGAAGTTGTCATAGTCTCCATTAGAAGACAATGCCACATCAACAAGATTGATTGTGACAACACCTTGGTTGAATCTACCATAATATTTAGGTTTATTTGTTTTAGGGTCAACATAAGGTGTTAGGAAGGAACGGCAACCCATACAAGGATAGCAATTTCCATTTCCGTTTTTGTCAATTTTAAGTTGTTTCATAATTTTTTCAGAAATATAGTCTGGAACCATTCTCTTTGCTGTGCATTTTGCAGCAAGTTCTGTTAAGTACCAATATTTACTATTTTCGTGAATGTTGTCTTCTTCAAGCACATAGAGAAGTTTTGGGAACGCAGGAGTGATATAAACGCCTTTTTCGTTTTTCATTCCTTCAATTCTTTGCTTCAAAATTTCTTCAATAATAAGAGCAAGTTCTTCCTTATATTCTTCCGTTTCGCCAAGATATAAGCAAACACTCAAAAATGGTGCTTGTCCGTTTGTGGTGGTCATAGAATTTACTTGATATTGGAAAGTTTGAACGCCGTCTTTAATTTCTCTTATAACATCTTCTTTAGCAAACTTCACACATTGTTCTTCTGTTAAATTTCTGTCTCTATATTTTTTCAAATATCTATTGTAACTTTCTCTAACAAATGGCGCAAGATGTGTCATAGTAACAGTCGCACCACCATATTGGCTGGAAGTTACGGCAGTAATAATTTGAGTGGCGATTGTCATTGCAGTTAGAAACTTATGTGGTTTTTCAATCATAACTCCATTGATGTTAGTCCCGTTTTGAAGCATATCTTCAAGATTGATAAGGTCGCAGTTATGAAGAGCATTTTGAGCAAAATAGTCTGCATCGTGGAAGTGAATGATGCCTTCATCGTGAGCCTTTACAATATCTTCTGGGAGCAAAAATCTTCTTGTGATGTCAGTGCTGGTAATTCCAGCAAGATAATCTCTTTGTGTGGTCACAATACGAGCATTTTTATTGGAGTTTTCAGTATTCCAATATTCATTTTCTCCATCAATAAGTTCCTTGATTGATTGGTCTGTGGTGTTAGATTTTCTAATAAGCGCACGAGTGTAACGATAAATAATATATTTCTTAGCAAGTTCATAATGTTTGAACTCCATAAGTTTTTCTTCCACAAGGTCTTGAATGTCTTCAACAAGAATACGATTTTTGTTTGTATTTTTAACATAATCAACAATCTCGTTGATTTCTTTCTTGGTTGCTCTCTCCTTTTCTTTAACATTTTCATTTGCTTTTGTTATGGCGTTAACAATCTTGCTTGGGTCAAAGTCAACGATGTTGCCATTACGCTTAACGACTTGCATTTTATGCCTCCTATTAAAATAAATCTAAACTCATTTTATAATAGATATGGTGGTTTTGTCAAGAAATTGCATCAATATCTTGTGTTTTTTATAAAAATTTTTATTTTTAATGACAAATAAAAATTGGTGTAAATTTTTACAAAATTTCTCTATCGCGTAAATGACAACAGCAAGTTATAAATTTATAACAAAATATGATTTTTTGACAAAATTCTTATCTATTCGCAAAAACAAAATTTGACATTTTTATCTTCAAAATCAGCAAAAAAGTTGATAACTTAAAAATAAAAGATGGTTAATATCCACCTTTAACTTTCACTCTTATTTTGTCAATTTTCTTCCTTAGTTTTTGTTTCTGCCGTATCCTTTTCTTTAACTTTAGAAGAACGCCCCTGGAATGTTTTTGTCAATTTATCATATTTTTTCTGTAATTCTTTGTTGACTTCTTTATGCTCAACATCATAAACCATGCTTCCGTTTGTTAAAGACAAGACATAATTTTTCTGTAAAACTTGCTCCTTAACATAAGGGTCATCTCTATCTGCGTTTTCTGGAAATTTATGCTCTGTTTCTTCAATGTCGTAAGTTCCATCAAAATCTATCCACTCTTCATTTTTCTTCCAAACTTTGATGTCAAAAAATGAATAATCAAGAATTTCAACAGCAAAGACATTTTCCAAATCAATTTTCAACACTCTTTTACCTAAAAACATAAAGACATCGCCAAATTTATAACAAGGTGTTCCACTAAGAATTGTCTTAACTCCATCACTAAGTTTAACTTCATTAAACTTTTCGTTGAAGAACATCAACGCTTTATGTTTGATATCAACTGGTTCAGCAACAAAATCTTTCATGTCAACAATTTCAATGTTTTTCTTGAGTAAGGAAATTTTGTCTTCCACCATGCCACGATGTGCAAATTCACTTTGTATTTTTTTCAAAAGTCCCCAGTTATCTTCCAATTTGTCAATGGTTTTAATGTTTTCCATCAACATATCTTCATTTAATTTTTCTTTTTGCACAACTTCGCAACGACAAGAATTTAAAATATTATCTAATCTTTCATTATTGAAAAGTTTGGAAATTTTATCGAGTTTTTTGTTGTAGTTTTTAAAAATTAAATTTGTTGTGTATTTTGATAATGACTTCTTTTCTTTAAAAAACGCAATTATAATAATAACGACAAAAATTGCCACTAAAACTATCGTAAAAATTGTTACGGCAATATCCATTTTCTAATTACTCCTTTTTTTCTCCGCTTTCTTTATTGTCCATAATTTCATTAATTTTATAGAAATTATCTTGAACTGCAGTGTTATCAATCTTGTTTTTGTTTGCCTTTTTAAATTTTATATCTTCATTATAATCAACTAAATATAACGCACCTGAAACAGCAAGTCCAATTAATCCAACAACATATAAAATTGCAAAAAGAACTCCTACCCCCGAAAGGCTGATGATGAAAAATAAAAATGCGACAAAAAAATCAAAAAATATAGTGGATAGCAAAATTTGTCGGCCTTGTCCAGTGAATATATCTTTCTTTTTAATTTTAAAAATTAAAAGAGTAAGTGAAAGGGCAAAAGTTATAATAATTATTAATAATAGCACTAAATATAATGAACCTTCAACAGCCATTCGTATATCGTCCATGCCACTTTTTTTAAAGTTCAACCAACTTGTGACAATCATATACAAAAGTGCAATAATATATAATCCGCTAACTGTAGTGCTTATAATTGATGCAATAAAACTTTTACTTTTATTCATATCCACTCTCACCTTTTAACCATTATATAAAAGTAAAAAATAAAAGTCAACAAATTGCATTTGTTTCCAAAAAATGTATATAGTCCCTTTCTTGATTTTACAATATTCTTTTATTGTTGGCAGTGTTTAGTTCTTAAATGGTTAAAAAATGCCTTATTACATAAAAATCTATATATAAAAAAGTGTTTAAACAATTATTCCTTTTTTGTTTAAACAATGTCGAAAAGTAAAACTATATAACTAAATAAAATAATTTGATTTCTAACACACATTGTGTGATTTTGAGATTTAAAAACGGGTATTACCTGTCTTTCATAACAAACCCTTCGAGCGAAAAACTTGAAGCATAAATTCTCGTTCGTTTTGTAATCATTCCTTGACAAAACTCTAATTCTCCACTCTTTATCGATAAAATCATAAGTTTTAATGTCAGCATATTTTCAAGAGAAATGAGAGAAAGAAAACAATTTGTTGGGTTTTCCACATTTTCAAATTGATTTTTACATCTCACATTAAACTTGTCGGAAAATTCTTTTTGATTTTGAATGGTCATTTCTTTTAATAGATTGCAATCAAGATAACCTTTCAAATGTTCAAGGCAAGCCATAATCTTACTGAATATAACATTAATTTCATCAAGCAAAAGAGAAAATTCTTCCTCTTCAAGTTTAATGAAAATGAACCCCTTGTTTTTCATTGACTTGGAATAAGTACGAGCAATTATTTCAAAATTCTCGGCTAGTTTTTCGTCATTATAATTTTCCATATTTTTTTATATGAAAAGAGAAATTTTTATGTCACATTTAAAATCATAAGTAAAAAGTTTTATTTTGCGAAAATTTTATTAGGTAAGTTATCCACATTTCCACACACACTTCGTGTGTTTTTGATTTCTTTTTAAATAGGTTTTATATTTTTATCACTATTTTATAACCACACACCATGTGTGTTTTTTATTTTCGTTTTACAAGTTTTTTTGATTTTTATGTTGTTTATAATAATCTAAATGGCAATAAAAAAGTAACAGGTGTTACCCTGCTACTTTAAAATTTAGATATTTTTCTTAAACTACGAAACTGAAATTGTTTTTTTATCTCAAAATCACACAATGTATGTTAGAAATCAAATGGGTTTGTGTTCTTTAAGATTTTCTTGTTTCTATCTTTAATGTTATAGTATACCTTATCTTTGTCAAGTGATTTCATAACGCCAACTTCTGGTTTAACATCATTTTCGTGGAAGAATGGAGTTTTGAATGCTGGAGTTAATTCCAACTTGCAAGGTTGTAATCTATAAATTTTGACAACAACGGTTCCAAAAGGAAGTTGACCTAATTCATAAGCAGAAATAAGCGGTCGCGTTGTTCTTTGAACAGAATAGTTTTTCGTATTACCATCTGTATCTTTCATATTTTTTGTTTTACTTTCTTCTTCAAACAAAAGTTGAACTTCACCACAACGCTTTGAGAAGTCATCTCTTGTGTTTTGGTCATCAGTTCCGATGAAGATTTGAATGTTGCAGTTACCTTTAATTGTTTCAGCGGCTTCCTTACCATACTTTGTTTCAAGTTGTGTATATGATTGAATAAGAAGTTCGTAGATGATATTTCTTGAACGAGAAACGGTAATCATACTGTCAAACTTTGGAATTGGTGGCATATTACCAAACTCATCAAGAAGATAATAAACGTGTCTAGGAAGTTTCTTTGATGGCAATGCGTTTGCCTTATCTACAAGTCGCTTATAAAGTTGTGAAATACAAAGGTTGGCAAGAGTGTATCTTTCTTCCTTATCATCAGGAATACAAATATAGAAGATTGAAGGTTTGTCGGTAAATTCACTAAAATCTATATCACTGTCTGATGTAAGATAAGCAATTCCGACATCTTGCATAAAGTTTACTTTACCAGTAAGCACACTGAAGTATGACTTGGCGGTGTTTGGAGCAGTGTTTACAACGCTGGAAGTAAGTTGTGCAACTTCGCTCTTTGTTTCATCACGTCCTTGCAAAAGATATTTCTTTAATGTTTCAAATGGGTTGTCTGGGTCAAGGTCACGATACATACAAATTCTATATAAATTGTAGAAGTTGAATTTTTCTCTTGTCATTCCAAGTTCTGGGATTTGACTGTCTTCAAGCATAGCAAGCATAACACCATAAAGGAAACCTTGTGCACCTTCTTCCCAAGTTGGGTCTTGTGCTTGACTTCTTGGAACAAGAGTGGAAGCAATTTCTTTAAGTTCTTGATAAGCCTTATCTCTATACATTTCCACAGTGCTATTTACTGCTGTTCTAAGTTGGTCAATGTCTGGATATGCCACACCATTGAAACCATACCATTCTTGACCATATTTTTCTCCAGTTATTGTTTTATAGCCAGACTTTTCTGGAGAAGCACCATTGGTGCATTTTTTTACTTGGTTTTTAAAGTTCATTGCTTCTTGATAAACATCATAAGCATGTTGCATAGGGTTCCAACGTGAAGATGTGAAAGGATCACGAAGGTCATATTTATAAACACGATAACCTTCTTCTTTCAAAATGTTGGCAGTTTTCTGATAAAGTTCGCCTTTAGGGTCGGTAACAACCATATCAGGTTTTTCGCCAGAGTGTGCCAAAATTCTGATTGTTGGCACCATAGTGAGCCAAGTTTTACCAGATGCAGTTGCACCGATAACCATCGCATGGAACTCGTCTTTCATTGTAATGTTATATTTTCCATTTCTCAATGAGTTTTGAACAACTAACCCTGTCTTTTTAAGGTTTGGAAGTTGTGCCCATGTTGTGCCAATAACTCCATATTGTTTGCTAAGTTCCTCAGGAGTAAGCATTCTTGCATTGAAGTTTAAGTCCATTTCCACGCCTTCTGCAGTCTTACCAGTCGTTTTCCCTGAAACATTTGTATGTTTCTTTCTTGTGGCAAGATATAGATAGAAAAGTCCAAACAAGAAACCAATCGCAAGCCCCACAAATGAATATCCGTCTTTGTATAAAGCATCAATAAAACTGATGTTTTCAGAACTTGTAAAATAATGAATACAAGCCCCCGCAATAAATCCTATTGCCATTAAAACAATGAAAACTATAAATATTTTTTTTGTTTTAGATTTTTTTTGTTCTGCCATATTCCCCTCGTTTTAATATATTTTAATTAAATTATATAAAAAAATCAACTAAAATTAATAAAAGTATTTATAATTGAAAAAATTTTGCACCTTGAAAGTGCAAAATTAATTTAACCTGAAATAATATACCTAACCACAATAGGCATTGAAGTTTCAAGAGCATCAACATATTTTCTATTAACTTCTGTGGAAAAAGGAAGATAAGTGTTGTCTTTTAAGATTAATTCTTTAGGATTAATTTTCAAAATGTCCACCATACTTTCGCATAACAAATTTGAAATAACATAAATTCCATTGTCCTTTGTTATGTTGCCCTTTCTTAGTGCATCACGAAGAACGGCGTCAACGGAGAAAATTACATCTAAGGCATATTTAAGGAAAAATTCTAATTTTTCAATGGCAAAGCAATTTCCGTTTGCACAAGCCAAAACTTCCCAAGACATATATAAATCATAGTTTACTTTTAAAAATCCTGGCATACCCTTATTGTAAAAATATGCCACACAATCTTGTGCAACAGCATCTCCCTCTAAAGCCTTTGTGCAAATATCAGAAAAAACATCGTCAAACTTTCCTTTTTCTGACGCATCTAAAATTGATTTACGATATTTAATAAATTTTTCCCTTGCGGTTTCTTTATCAATAAATTTTTTATAATCCACTTTGCAACCTCTAAATTATTATAACAAAAAAAGATAAAAAGATAAAGAAAAAATAGCATTTTTTAACTATTTTTTCTTTATAGAAATTATTAAGTTAAAAACTGAAATTTTTTCTATAAAATTGGCGAGCCTAAACGATAAATTGCCTGTAAAAATTTTGTGTACCAACGGCGTTTTTTGTAATACTCCGCATCAACTCTTACAGAATTTTTGATGTCTTCTTCAACAGTTTTCATATATTGTCCCGCAACTTCTTTAGAATACATCACAAGAGTGTCTTCAAAATTTAGTGCAAACGAACGATTGTCGGTGTTACAAGTTCCAATGGAAATCTTGTTCCCGTCGACAATGAGTGCTTTAGCATGCATGAAACCTTTATATAAGTAAACTTCCACTCCCATTTGTATCAATTCTTGAAGATATGAAATGGAAACATGGAAAATCGCTTTATGGTCAGGTTTTTGCGGAATTATTATTATAACTTTAACTCCACTTGCTAGTGCAATTTTAATGGAAGACATAAAACTTTCGTCTGGCACAAAATATGGCGACTCAATGACCACATATCGTTGTGCGTTAGTAATCAACTTTATATAGCAATCTTTAATTGTTTGCATACTTGTGTCAGGTCCAGAAGCAATAACTTGCAAACTGGTTTCTCCAACGACATCAAGTTTTGGAAAATATCCTTCCTTAACATATTCATCTGGCTTTTTCTCTTCTTTTTTACAATATCTCCAGTCATTAAAGAAGATGTTTTGTAAAATATAAACTCCGCTTCCTTCTAGTCTTACATGGGCATCACGCCAAGGAGAACATTTTTTCTTTGTTCCATAAATATGGTCATCACGAATGTTCATTCCGCCAGTATAGGCAATCTTGCCATCAATTACAACAATTTTGCGGTGATTACGATAGTTCATTTTAAGATTAAGCATACGAATATGTCCAAAAGGTGGGAAAAACTCTGCCACTTCTCCACCCGCTTTCTTCAATTTTCTGAAGAAGCGTCTTGGAGCACCAAGGCAACCAATGGAGTCAAAGATAAATCTCACTTTAACTCCTTCTTTTGCCTTTTTAATCAAAATGTTCATTATTTCTTTCCCAGCGACATCATCTGCAAAGATATAATATTCCATGTTGATACTTTTTTTCGCACTTAATAAATCTTTCTTAAGAGCGGCAATTTTTTCCGTTCCCCAACGATAAAACTCAATTTTATTGCCTGGACAAAGAATACTTCCTAAATTGTAACAACATTTAATAATACTACTGTCTTCAACAAGTTTATCTCTTAAATCTTCCTGCATTGAAAGAATGTTTTTGATTTGGTCATTATAGTCGAGCTCGTAAAGTTTATGTTTATTTATCATCTTTCGAGTTCTGTAGGAAAGACCGTTTCCCATAACAATGTAGAAAATGTAACCAATAACTGGCAAGACTGTCAAAACGGTCATCCAACAAACAATCGATGAAAATTTTTTTCTTTCCAAGAATATCATGGAAATTAAGAGTAATAAATTGATAAACCAAGAACTAACATAAACCCAGAACCAAGGATTGTTTATCAATTTCCACCTCCGTAAGTAACTAGATTTGAAGTTGAAATTATATTTGTATTTTCAAGAATAAGAATGATTTTTTCAAAAGTTTCAACACTTTCTGAATTTAAAATTCTTATATATAATTCCTTAAGAATATAGTTTTCACTTCTTTCTTCTTCAGTTAAATTGATTTTATTATCAGTATATTCCACTGGATTTTCCACATCACTAATGTCTTGATAATAAGTTATAAATGTTGAAGCAATGTTAAATTTCTGTCTTACTTGTGTGGTTATGGTGTTAAGGTCAAATGTGCTTCCAGAAATCGTTCCATCAAAGAAATATGTTCTATTGATTGGATTTTCTTGAACAACAAACACAATATTTAGAATAGCATAAAGTACGTATGTTTGATTTGTGTTAATTGTATAGTTTACCTTATAAACAAAGTTATAAGATTTTGCAAATGGCAAGTTTCCAGAAAGGTCAACTGTGCTTACTACATCTTCGACATCAAATGCATAACTATTTGGCGAGTAGTTATAAAATTCTATGTCATTAACTTGGAATGTTCCATTTGTTGTTGGTAAACCAATGTTTCTATTAATAAATTGAATTAAACTTTCTTGGCTTGAAACCGTTCCATCATCTAAAAATGTATGCAAATTGATGCTTTCTAAATCTGTTGTTGCACTTAAATCTTGATTTACCACAAATGCTCTAAGTGAAGATGTTGCAGCCGCACAAGTGATGTCAAGATTAATCTTGTAATATGCATCTCCAACGATAACATAGAATTCTTGTCCTGAAGTATCGTATTTTCCATCAATAACATTATTCTCTAAAATGGAAATATATGTTGTGGAATTAAGTGTTCCATTTGCAAGATATATCCACCAAGTTACGCTGGTGCCTTGTTGTTGTCCTAACTCTTTAAGAACTAAACTGTCCAAGTTTCTAAGCATGAATTGAGCAGTGTAAGAAGTAACCGCACTAATATTTACTTCTTGAACATATTTATAGAATGTTAAATTGTATCTATTAAAAGTTGTTGAAACTTCGGTATTATCTGAACTTTGAGATGTTTTAATCACTTCCACAAAGAAGTTTCTTAAAATGCTAAGCCATGGATTATATTTATAAGAAACTGTGCCATCTTCCTCTATAATTTTTTCGACATCGTTAATTACATAAGAATTTGATGTGATTGGTTGAAGTCTATTTGAAGTTGTTTCATTCAAAATTTCGTAAATCTTATATTCCGTTGTTCCATTTGTGAAGGTAGAATTTTCTTCATTAAATGTAACATTTGAATATCCCAATTTCTCAAACAGTCCGCCATCGCCAGCGACAGAGATTGTTGCTGTGTTTTCTAATGCTTCATTTGCGTTGTCTTGTTCTACCCATGTGGTTAAATTATAAGCATTTTGAGAATTATAAAGTTTGAATGTAACATTATATTTTGTTAAAGTGTTTCCACTATAAACATAGTAAACTTCTTGTTGTTCAACATTAGGCACTGAAGAATAATTTTCTAATGTGGTTGTACTTTCCCTAAATTGATCATCAATTTGATAATAAGTTCCACTTGGCAAAAGATTTGAAAGTCTGTAAGTTCTATTTGGCATAAATGAAACTTCAAAGTTTTCGCCTAAAGTGTATTTGTAGAAAGTAATTCTATAGTAACTTACTATCGAGCCACTTAAAACAATTATGTCTTTTGTTTCAATAACTCCAGCCTGATTGAGATATTCTGCAAAAGTGATTTGCGTTTCTGTTTCAAGAATAGGATTGTTCTCACTATCTACCGCATTACCACTATCGCTATTCAAGATTGTTTCAACAATTTCTTTTCCAGATTTTAGGTCATAGAATTTACCACTAATTTCTCGTGCTGTTTCTCCAACTTGAAGAGTGAGAACATTGTTTCCTTCATTTTGTTTAAAGGTTGAAGATGTCGCTCCGCTTGATGTGGAATATTCAGCAGAATAAATGTTTTGTAATGCTTCATCATACGAGAGAATTGTTGCAGTGAAAACTCTATAATTGATTGCAGAACCAACCCTATAAATTTCCACAAACATACTTAAGTAACTGCCACTATTAGTATATTGATAAGAAGAATTATAGTTTGGAGATAAATAAGATGTGCTTGAAGAATTTTCTTGAACAATCTTGAAAGAATTGTTCGCTCCGTTTGATTTAATAGAATCAAACCTTTCGGCAAAATTAAAGTTTTCATTGTGTGAAACAAGGTATGTTCCAACATTTGTAGCACCGGTTGTTACAATATTCCTAATTGTCTCACTTGCTGAGCCACATCGAGAAATGCTTTCTCCCTTATTTAATATGATAAGTGAAGAATCGGCTCCTGTTGATGTTTCACTGTTTGCTCCCACAACATAAATTTGATTTGAGTCTGCTGTAACGAATGGTGCCGATGGCGACGAATTTCTTAATGTAAATTCAATATAGGTATCATTTAGAAGTATTCCGTCAGTATCATTAAATTGTCCATCAATGCCAGAAACTCTCATTCTGACATAAACTCTTATGGTGTCAGTCCCAATTCTGAAGTTTGATGTTGTGTAGATTGTTCCGTTGGCATCAATGCTACCACCAGTATCAACAGAGAAAGTGAAAATGTAAGGTTGATTTGCTATTGCATAATTTAACAAACTTGCAGTTTCGCCTCCACCTAAAACTCCAGTGTTGATATAATCATAATAGTTCAAGTGGTCATTTCCTGCCCAACTTGTTGGAGAAATTACATAATAGTAATTGGTTGATGTTCCAACTCTATAGTAATCATTAACAACAAAGCCAAGTGTGGAAGTTTGATTTGATGTTATTTGACTAAATCGTGGATATAGTCTAAATGATTCATTTTGTTGATAATATTCTGTCCCTTTTTCTTCACCATAATTTGCTTCTATGATTGTATAGAAATATCTTGTAACGTAATTTGATTGATTAAGTTCAGAAACATCTTCAATATTAAATGTTATAGAATTTGAATTGTTATTACTAAATTGTGAAAGTGTAATATTGTAGAAATACATATTGCTATTCTCAGCATCAGCAGTTTCTTCTTCACTAAAATACTTAACTTTAAAATTATTTGAAGATGCATTTCTAATAATTAATGTATATTTTGTGTTTAAAGTATTATCAGATAAATAATTATCTGTTGTTGATAGTCTAATTTGTTCTCTCTGTCCATAATCTCTATCGTTTGTGAGTGGTTTAAAAGTAATATTATCACTTTCATCTAATGATGTTTTTACTCCTTGAACAACTGCATATTCAAGAGATTCTGAAGGCATAAGTTCAATTTCAACAGTGTCATTATAGACATTAACACTAACATCTGAACCATCTCCAGTTGATGAACCAGTTTGTGGAATTTCAAAGTCATCATAAGAAATGCTATCTCTATCTGCCAAAGAGTCAATGTTAAGAGTTCCGTAAGGTGTTCTTGTTATTGACAATGTTTGTCTGAGTTGTGCACCATTTGAAGCATTATCGTCGGTTGCTGAACTGAAGTTAACAACCATCACAACATTATTGATTGTTGTGTTGGTCCCGTAATATTTTCCTGAGAAATGTGGAATTGTGAATGTTTCAGCATTTGAAGGATTTATCGCAGTGGAAATATCATCATCTTTATAAATTATTCTATCACTATTTTGAGTTCCCGCAGAAACAAGTGCTAAATTCTTTTTATCAGTTTGAGATATATCAACTCTTTCAATTTCTCCGTTATATTCCACTTCAAACCAAACATCTGAGATTTTAATGTCTTGAACATTAGATTCAGAATTTTCGTCTAGTCCACTTGACAAGAATGAATTATCACTAATTGCCGGAATAACATTTGTTGAATAAGCATTGACAGTAAGTCCGCCAATTGTAAATTGCAGTGATGTTCCATCTCCGTAACTTGGAAGAGTTGTTGTTGAATAAATGATTTGGTTTGGTGCAATTGTATTACTTAATTCACCATCAGCATTTTTTGTGGCTACGCCGAACAACAAACCATCATCATTTATGTTTTTTATTCTTAAGTATACATTATATGATGCTGGTGTATAAGACTCAAAATCTTTAAAGTTGTTTGAAGCATAAGTAACGTTTTCACCTTCTTCATTTGTTGTGTATGTGTAGAGAATATCAAATGGAGAAGTAGTTTCGGTAGCATCAGTAGAATTAGGATCATAATATGTCCCAATAACATCACCATTAAGGTGTGTAATCACAATTGGATCACTTCCAGTAATTGTGTAAGAATAATCATACGTAAATGAACCCGAACCAAGATCTCCTACAAGTTCTCCTATTGGTGTTAAATCATTAATAGTTCCACCTTGGAATGTTACTTCTCTATATGCCGCACCAATTTGTGCAGACGCCCCTTCTGTCACTAAAGTTGTGTTTGTGTTATAAATGATTGGGGTTATATCTGCTTCAAGACGGAAATACATACGAACTCTAAATCCATAGTTATCAATCATATCAATATAGAAGTTTTTATCTCCTAAATCGATTTGTTCAATGTTGAAAAATACATTAGAATTTGAAGTTATGTCATTACCTGAACCATAAGTTGTGATTGCCGGGTTATTTAACCAGTCAGTAGCAGATTCTCCTTCTTTTTCTCCTATCCATAAGTTGTCAGGATCTTCTCCATTAAATGACATTAAATTGGTATAACCATTATATTCGCTTGATGTGTCATAGATTGGAATTGAATAATCAAAGATATATCCATAGTTATTGTCATTTAATGTTACTCTCCAAATTGGGTCCTCAACAAGCGGTGAATATAAGTAATGATTTAATGTGCTTGCAGAATTATTTCTGATTACATAAGGGTCACCATAGTTTGTTACCATCATTTCCCCGTCAATTTCCATTAAATCAGAAACAAAAGCATAATCATTTGATTGTGTGTCGCTCTTGAATGAAATGCTATATGATGGCATAATCAAAAATCTTAAATTTGCACTAACTGAAACTGGGGTTTGTCTATCTCTATCAAGATAGGTTGTATATGTAATTCTTACCATTACATAATTGCCGTCAGCAGCCGCACCATTAGGAATTATCTGCCAATTTGAGCCATACTCATCACCGGCATTTAATGACAAGTAATTTGCTTCTTGTGTTTCGCCTGTAACAAGTCCACCATTTCCAAATGTATGGTCAGAATTAATTGTTTCACCATATCTTGGAACAAGTCCTGTGCTATGTCCACTTCTTATAAGTGAAGTATGAACATTCCATGCTTCTTGTGTTAGGCTATCTTCAGAATTATTTACTAATGCTCTACTTACACCATAAACTTCTAGGTCAATTTGGCGAGTAATTCCAATATCGCTGGCAGTTATCGAACTTCCAGTTTTTGCATCAACAATGCCAAGGTTAGCAAACGACCACAAACTTACACTACCTTCTTGAACTTCGATTGTTTCGTAGTGAGAAGTTGCATCTGATGTTACTTCAAAACGAACATTTAATCTAATTCTATAAGAATAATTTGTGGTATGAAGTTGAGATGTTGTATCGCGAGTTAAAGTGTAACCGATATAATATCTTGATGTGCTTGAAACTTGAGTTGCATCAAAAGTGATATCGTTCATACTCTTAAAACCATTATCTGCATTTAATGAAAGATTTACTACCGCCACATTATTCTTAATTTCTTGACCTGCATATAGAAGAATAATCCTGCTTGTAATTTCTGGTTGACGACTAAATAGTGTTGCCCAGTCAATGACATCATAACGATTTATGGCATCAGTATTTGAGCGATAAACTCCATCAAACTCATATCCGTCATAGGAATTTCCTAAATCTTCAAGAACATCAACACTTCTTGTTGTTACTGTTACTGGACGGATTAAGTAACCTGTGATTTCTTCTCCAGTATATTGATTAAAGCGTAGGTAATATGTTCCAGATGTGTTTTCTAAGAAATTATATCTTAAAATTCTGCCATAACTAAACAATTTGTTGTTGTCATAAGTTGCAATATCTTCTGCAAACACTTCTTCATAATCTTTCACTGTGGAAATTGGGTTTGTTTCAATTGTTACAACGTCATTGTTGCTAACAACAACACTATAAGTTGCTGTCACATTGTTGATTTGTAATGTAAACAAAACTCGACCAGAAGTGCCAGTGTTTCTTAAGTTGAATGTTAAATTGAAGGTTGGAAGAGAAATTTTTCCTTCTGCATCTTCTCCAATAATTCCAGTTCCAATCTCAGTTGGGTCAGTGTATGTCACACCATTAACAACAAGGCTAACATTTGTGATTGTGGTGATGTCAAGAGTGTAGTCATAAGTATAAGAATTTTCAAAAGCATCACTTCCATTCTTTGCCATATCTTTTCTTCTTATGTCAAATCTTGAAAGTGCATCGCTGGTTGTGAAACTTGCTTGAGTGTTAAAGAAATCAGTAATTTCTGCTCCGTTATCTAAATACTCTTCTGTCATTCTTTCTTCTTCTGAAACAGTCGTATCTGGAGTTGGATAATTTGAAGAAATTGTCACATTTGGTTCAATTTCAAAAACATATCTCAAATTAAATGTATAAATAACATCTCCACCATTTTGTCCAAAGCGATATTGAATGACAAAGTTTTCTTCTCGTTCTGTGGTTTCGCCAACATTTTCAAGTTGAATTGTTTCCATGCTTGAACCATTTTCAAAGGTTAGGCTATCTTGAATATTTCCAGAAGTTCTGAAAACTTCAAAATTGCTTACAATTGCATTGTAAAGGGAAGAAGAAACATCTGATAGGTTCAGTTCAATGGTGTTTTGAGAATATCTTATTCCTTCCACATTTTCACTTTCTTGATAAGTAATTGTTTGTCCCACAGAAATAGCATTTGAAGAAGTGAAGTTCAATGTGAAATAGAATTGATACATAAAGTTTTCTTGAGTTGTTATGCCACCAACACTTTCAACATCACTATCTAAAATATAGAAAGTTGTCAAACTAACAGTTGAACCAGTTGTTGTTGAAATTAATCGTTCTTCGCTTAAATCAATTCTAGTATAACTTACATCTCCAATTGTTACATCACTTGTAGCATAAGTAAAGTTTTCAAAAACAATATCGCTTATTGAATATGAACTAGCAAATTGTTCATCGCTGTAATTTGTATAAATTTGAATTGGGTCTGATGTGTTTTCAGGAATTGTCAAAACATTTTCATTAACCACGCGTTCAGCCAAAACTTCAACAGTAAAATCTTCTTGAGTGTGAGCAACATGGAAGGTTGTGTTTCTGCCTGTTCCTGAAAGAATTACGCGATTTTCGTCATCATTATTAATTGTAAATCTAAATTCGTCATAAACATCAACTGTATCTTTGTTTATTGATGTAATAAATCTAGTAATACTATAATCGTTTCCACTGCTTACTGGGGTTGTAAAGTCTTGAGCATAATTGATAACATAACCACCGTCCATACTAAAGTTGATATCAAAAAGGTTTAAATAGGTTGTGTAAACGCCAATTGAAAATTCTCCATTTTCTTTAATTTCGTCTTTTGTCAAGAAAGTTAAGTTGAACACACCATTTGTCGAACCACTTCTAAAATCAAAGTAGTTTACTCTTTCTTTTGGCAAGAAGAAGTAATCTCCATTTGAAACTTGAGAAATACTATCTCCGTTTCTATAATTGAAGACTACAACATAACCTTCAACCCCATCTATAGTTATTTCGTCAAAAATTACTGCATATCTGTCAGCGTCAACACTCTCGCCTTCTAAAATAGTGACATAGTTTCCAGTTGTTCCCGTTGCGTCTTCAAAAGTGAATGAGGTTCCAAGTGTATAAGAAATATTACCGCTTCCATCATTTGAACTAATTAAGCGATTAAGAGTTTCTTGGTCTGCAAGTTTAACAAATTCATATAAATAATCTTGAATTGTATAGCCAGACTTAACTGATGTGATATGAGCATAAACATCTACAGTAGGTCTTTGAACATCTCCAATTTTTTCTTGAATTGTGATTTGATAGTTGTATGTGCCATTAATAGATATATCGTCATCTTGATAATTTCCATCAATCTTATCAAGTTCAATTAAATCTTCACCATCAATTTTTTCTACAGTAGGAATATAAGTAGGAATACCATTATAAATGATAGTGTATATTCTTTGAGAACGAACAACTTGAATGTCATTAATTAAGTAAGTCTTAGCAATTCTAATGGTAATATTTGCATCTGTATCCAAAACTTCTGCTTGTAAAATACCTGTGTTTTCGTCAATAGAAAGGCTTAGCACTGAAGAATAGTCAGAACTTGTTTCTCCATTAACTATAACTTCATAAATAGAATATTTGAAGCTCAAACCTTCAATTGTTGTCACATCTAAGTCTGTATTAACAAGTTCAGCAAAACGAGTCTTTCCAACATTTGCAAGTGATGCATCTTGAGATGTGAAAGGCTTTTCAAAATCTATTGTAAATGACGCATCTTGAACATATTCAGCATTACTATTATATGGATAAGTAACATTCCCAAGAGTAAAGTTTGGTTCAATTTTAATTCGGTAATACATTACATAAGTGATATTGTTTCCAGAAAGTGTTGTGTTTAATGTTAACTCTAAGACTGCAAAAACATCTTCGCCTGTGCTTACGAAAGAGTTAAGAATAATGGAAGTACCGCTTACTGAAATCAAATCTTCATAACCACTTGTTACTGAATATACAGACAATATTGGAGTTACTAATGAAACTGAAGTGTCTTCATCAGTTGCAGACCTATAATAGAAACCATAATTATTGTCAGCATTATGTGATGGTTTGGTAACACTTTCATCAAATTCATTGAAGACAATTTGATAACTATTTCCAGCAATGTAAGAATCATAAATACCTAATTCTGCCATATTTTCAAAGAAAGCATTAAGTTCACTTTCTCCAGTTGCATCAGTTGTGATATCATCAAAAGCAAAATCATCTTCAGTGTTGTCTTCGCCATTATAATTCTTTTCATAAGCCACATATATTAAACCAACCTTAGTTAAACGAACATCAACATAAATACTATCTTCTTGATTATATGTAAATGTTAAGTTTGCACTAGTGTTAAAGACTGTAAGTTGACTTACAGAAAGTTGATTGTTTTGGAAAGGAAGAAGATTGCTGTCAGAAACTGCAGTCCAACCATCATTGAGTTGATAAGTGTTATATTCAAGTAGAACTAAAACATATTCTCCATCGTTCTCAAGAACATTATAATCTTGTCCTAAAACTGAATTTTCATTAAAGATGTTTTGAATTATGCTTTCAACACTTTCCCCATAGCCAACTTCAAAATTGAATGTTGAACAAGCAAGTTGAATGTTATCTTCATCAAGGAAGATAAATTCACAATCAACATTTCCTGAATCTGTATGATACATCAGATTAATGTTCGCATTGACAACTGCCCCAAGCGGCGCTTTAAATGGACTTGCTTTGTATAACAATCTTTCTCCAGTATTTCCAATTAACTCAGTGCCAGAAATAATGCTATCTCCATCATAAGCCCCAACTTGTAAAAGTCCGTTCGCTTCAATCGTGAAGTAAACATTTGTCATACCGTATTGAACATTGTCATTAAAGTTAATTGCGGTCGGCCTATCTTGTGTCTTTTCTAATATGTAATAATCTATATATTCTTTAGCATTATATAATTCATAGAAATTGGAAAGGCCATAATATTCTGTGTCAGAAAGTCTAGATAAGTCAACAAAGTTTTGTGTTTGAATGAGTAAGTAATTTGGATTAATGACAAAACCTAAAGCAACTCGTAGTGAATAGTCGCTCTGACGACTATAATACAAAGTTATTTCCACAGTTGTAAGAGTTTTAACATCGTCGAAAGTCAAATAAACTTCATTACCTTCTGAAATCAAACCAATACCATTTGAAGAACTTCCAACCGGCACAAGTGTGTCATTAACATAAAGAAGGGTGTTTCCTTCTGACCATTGCACAGTTCCTTCATCGCCATGAATATAACTAATAGGCAAATATGTATTTAAAGAAATTCTATCTCCACCGAAAACTAGTTTTCTTGCAGTGTTTCCGCTTTCTCCATAAGTTAAATAATCAAGATACTCTTCTGAATATGAACTAAAGTTGTCAGCATATTGAATATTTCTTCCAATGGTTAATGTGAGTTGAATGTTGACAATATTATAATCATCATAAATGTCAAAAACCAATTCAAAATCTTCTGCAAATGGTGTGTTTACTTGAATTGCCCCAATGTTTTGAGCATCATAGTTATAGTTTTCGCCTTGCTCACCAGTGTCAGATTTAAGGGTAATCATACCAATCGTTGTTGGTGTTCCACCTGAAACAGTGGTAAACAAAGACTGTCTTGCAGTTTGAGAAAGTCCATTTAAGAATGTTTCGTTCAATCTAAATCTAATTTCTGTTGTTGGCGGAGTGGTAATTTCGTCAACATAAGTTCCGACAAAAACTCTCACTAAACTATCAAGTCTTATGGAATTGCTCTCTAAAGTGAAATATTTTTTAACTGAAACATCTCCCATGTTTTCAGCAACACCATAATTAGTTTCTCCAACTGTTTCACTTTGGTCATATTCAACACGACTTACCCCAGCACTATAAATTGAGAATTGAATAGTCCCTGGTGAAGTTTCACTTGCAACGGTTCCATAAATAGAATTTATTGTTGCATTAATAGATGTGTTTTGAGTTGTTCCTCCCGTTGAATTGAAACTTATGATTTCGTTGTTTATTATGTTGATATAATTTTTGTTTGCTTCTTCTTGAAGAGTAAAACTTGAGGCATTTGTATAAATAACTTTTCCATATTGGTCAAAAACCACCACGCTCAAAAGTTCTGACAAAATATCAAGAGCGGTTCTGTCTGTGCTTTCATCTTCAATTGGCGTTCCATTCCAAGTTATTGTTCTATTGCCTGTGCTTTCAATTGAAACATTAATTGGCTCATTGATATCATATCTGGTGTCGCCTTGATTTACGAAATAGTATTCTGAATCACTAGCGAGTTGAGCATAAACAGTAAATCCAGTAAAGTTTTCTCCACCATAAGTCACATCAATAACCTTACTTTGCGTTCTGATTCCGTTGTTATAGACAAGATATGGTGTGTAGAAAACTCCCACTGTATCAGTAAAATCATCGCTTATTGTCACACTTGCAGTTGCTGTAATTGTGTCTGTTCCTTGGAAATTCAAAGATGCTATATCAAAATAATTTCTGGTTGTTCCATTGTCATCATATGTGCTTAAATTTCCATTTTGGTCACGAAATTCAATGTATAAATCGCCTGAGTTATATAAATCTTGAAGTTCGTTGTAAGAAATTCCAAGTTGATTGTTAAATGAAATTGTGATGTTAAACTCATCATTTCCATTAACTTCATCTGAATATAAAATTGCAGGAACATAAAGTTGTCCAATTTCTGCACCTTCAGGTTGATACAAGAATTGGTTGTTATAGACAGAACTAAACGAAACTTCTCCTGTCATATCTCCAAATCTTAAAGTCGCGTCAATAATAAGTGCTCTTGGCAAACTTACTGAAACAATGTCATATTTATCTCCAGTTTGATAAATTTCTCCATCGCTATTTAAAATTTGCATATCAGCATTGGTTCTTACTGTTGCAAAAACCAAATTGATATCTTCATTAATAGAGCCAATAGCAGACAAACTAGAACTTTCAAGTTCGTAAAGATATACATCATTAACACCTGTATCTAATCCAGAAAGATTGATATCTTCTCCAATGGTGTAGGAAGCCAAAGACCTATAGCGAATGGCGTTTTCAATTCCGTTTACCACATTTCCTGTTGGGGAATATATGAAATACCTTACTGTTTGGTAAACATTGCCAGTTGGCACACCAATTTGAGAAGACAAATCAACAGTATCAGAAATTTGCGCGTCGCTATCATAAATAATTGTCAATCTTTCGTCAACATTCCAGTAAACATTTTGTTCTTGTTGAACTTCAAAACTGATTGTTACGGTTGGCAAATCAGAAATAGAACCTGAATTTCCTGAATAGAAAATTTCATAACCGTTGTCACCTTCAACAAAAAGTGCAACTTTGAAATTAACATTTTCTTCACTTGTGGAAGCAAAACGATAGTTATAATTTGCCGAACTTGAAGCAGAGTCCGTATTTGGTAAAATGAAGTAATATGTGTAAATTGTGGAGTTTTCCGTTATTTCTTCAGTTGGAAGATAACTTAAGTTTTCGTCATAAACAAGTTCATTAACAACATACGAACTTTCATTTGTTGCATTATCGACAGTGACAACGACTTGCATAACACTTCCACCAACAACTTTAACATCGACATTTTGAGAATAAATAGCAATACCAACTAAGCCAGCATAGGCAGAGTTTAAAATATTGTTTTCTTCATCACGAATAGCAACCCCCAAACTCCCATCAAAAACTGGAGAATTAGAGTTTGAAGAAAGGTTAAAGTATTTGTCAACTGTCGCTTCAAAAGCGTTGTTTGTTATGTTAAAACTTGCCACACCAACATCTTTAACAGTAACAGTAATAACACAAGTGCGATATATATCGCTCCCTTCATTTGCACCAAAATAATTTAATGCGGCAGTATTCAATGCTTCAAAATTATCAATTATATCACTGTTTGCTCTTAAAAATTCTTCTTGAGTCTCAGCAGATGTAAATGTGTAAACACGAATTGTATCAGAATATCCCTCAGCACTCACATCGTTTGCCGTAAATGTTTGAGTTGTATAGTCAAAAGATATGTAATTATTTGTTGGAGAGTAGAAAAGCATCTTTGATGTTTCTCCACTATACATAAATTCACTTCTTTCAGGAGAATAGTTAACTCCCACTTTAAATCTAGAGCCCACAATAACTTCATTGTCAGAAATAGGCGTTTCTAAAGAATCTCCGTCATCATAGATAAATGCAGTAATTTCGCTAACAGGAACATCGACTGCAATAGTAGCAGTAATAGGTGCAATAAGGCGGTTATCAGAGGTCGCTCTCAAATTTGTAATTCCACCATTTATGTAATCAGAACCAAGTGTAGAAAGGGTAACTAAGAAAGGGGTGTTAAGTCTAACAGTTTGAGGAACACGAATTATTCCATTGTCAAGATAGCCGTTCTCTGCCATGGTTGAACCGAGTGACAATGTCACATTGTTTACTGTTGTGCCTTCAGTGGAAGATGTGATGGTCATATAAAAATCACTCGAAACTTCATACATACCAGTTTCGGCATTATATTCTTCTCCCTGAACAAAACTTATATTTTCTGGATTTACCACTTCTTCATTAAAATAACCTAAGAGATACATAACAAATGTGGAAACTCCTAAAAGACCAATGATGGCAGCAATTGTTATAAGCACAACTTTCCAAGTCGCTAAGACTTTTCTTTTCTTTTTCATAACTACCCCTCATAATATTTGTATATTTAAACAAAGTTATTATACAATTTTTTTTTAGTTTTCGCAAACAAATAAAGAATATTTATAAAATAAATAAAAAATAATTTTTGTAATTATTCGCAAAATTAAAAATTTTATTTCCAAAAAATTTCTCTCACAAAAAAAAACAATTTAGAATAATTTTTCTTTTCGTGTTTTTATGGACGATAATTTTTATCACAAAAATTATTTCTTCTCTTGACAAAAAAGCGACATAAAGGTTATAATAAGGGCGAACAAAATTAAATAAATTTTTGAAAAAATAATTAAAAATCACAAAAAATTAAGAAAAATTAATATATTTTTGCATTTTTTCGGTAATTTTTAATGTTTTTTCGCAAATTTTAAAAATATAGGTTAAAGGAGTTTTATATGATACAAACATCAAATGTTTCCTTAGCATTCGGCGGCAGAGTGCTTTATAAAGAAGTAAACCTAAAGTTTACTAAAGGAAATTGCTATGGAATTATAGGTGCAAATGGTGCAGGAAAATCGACATTCCTAAAAATATTGACTGGTGAAATTGAACCGAACACCGGTGAAGTTATCATTACTCCAGGCGAAAGAATGTCAGTTCTTGAACAAAACCAAAACAAATATGACAACGAAACAGTTTTAGACACCGTTCTTCTTGGACATAAACGACTAATGGAAATACAAAAAGAAAAAGACGAACTTTACGCAAAAGAAAACTTCACAGACGAAGATGGAATAAGAGCCGGCGAACTTGAAACCGAATTTGCTGAACTTGGCGGTTGGGAAGCAGACGGCAACGCAAAGACTCTTCTCCAAAATTTAGGTATTGGCGAAGAAGACTATTACAAACTTATGAGCGAACTTGATGCCAAAATCAAAGTGAAAGTTTTACTTGCTCAAGCACTCTTTGGAAATCCTGACATCTTAATTTTGGACGAACCTACAAACAACCTTGACTTTAAAACAATAAGATGGCTTGAAGATTTCTTGTTGGACTTTGAAAACATTGTCATCATTGTCTCCCACAATCGTCACTTTTTGAATAAAGTCTGCACTCATATTTGCGATGTTGATTTTGGACAAATCAATATGTATCTTGGAAACTATGATTTCTGGTATGAAACAAGTCAACTTCTTCTTCGTCAACAAAAGGAACAAAACAAAAAGGCAGAACAGCGAGCAAAAGAACTTAAAGATTTCATTGCAAGATTTGCCGCAAACGCTTCAAAATCTAAACAAGCAACATCAAGAAAAAGAGAACTTGAAAAATTAACTCTTGACGACTTAAAACCATCTTCTCGTAAATATCCTTATGTTGATTTCAAATTTGAACAACAAATTGGAAAGGAAATTTTAAAAGTGGAAAATTTGACAAAGAAAGGTATGTTCAAAAATTTGTCTTTCAATGTTGAACCAAATCAAAAAATTGTCTTTTTATCTTCAAATTCCCTTGTTTTAACCACTTTGTTTAATATCATTATGGGAAAAGAAGAAGCGGACAGCGGAACTGTGCAGTTCGGAAAGACAATCAAACCTTCCTATCTCCCACAAGATAATCGAGAATATTTTGAAGGTTGTCATTTATCAGTTGTTGACTGGCTTAGACAATATTCTAAAGACAAAACAGAAAGTTATGTTCGTGGCTGGCTTGGAAGAATGTTATTCTCCGGAGAAGAAAGTTTGAAGGAAGTTAGTGTGCTTTCTGGTGGAGAAAAAGTTAGATGTATGCTGGCAAAACTTATGCTTGAAAGTGGAAATCTTCTTGTGTTAGATGAGCCAGTAAACCACTTAGACCTTGAAAGTATCACATCTTTGAATAAAGGACTTATAAACTTTAAAGGACCAATTCTTTTCACAACAGGCGACCAAGAAATTATTGATACCGTTGCCAACAGAATTATTGACATCGTTGATGAAAACACCATTGTCGATAAAGAAATGTCTTATGAAGAATATATGTCAACAAAATAGTGCCAGTGGCACCTTCTTGTTTTTATATAAAACGATTTAAAAGTAAAATAACAAAAAATTTAAAAATTTAAAATTATAAAAAATAAATAAAAATAGTCAAAAAATGCTAAAAATATTAAAAAACAAGGCGAAAAATTAAATAAAAATTGATTTTTTAACATTTTTTACTAATTTTAATTCAAAATTAAATTGGAGATAATATGAAAAATAAATTAAAAGATAAAGTAGCAATAATAACTGGCGGAAATGGTGGCATTGGTTATGCCATAACAAAAAGACTTGTGCAAAGCGGAGTTAAAGTTTACAACATCTCACGAACAACTATCAATTTTGAAGAATTTGCTAAAAGTTATGAGGCTGATGTCAATGACACAGAAAAAATGAAATCAATAATTGAAGAAATATATAACCAAGAAAAACGAATTGACATTTTCATTAACAATGCAGGTTTTGGAACAATGGGAGCAATTGAAAATTCCAGCCGAGAAAATATTTACAAACTTGTAGAGACAAACTTATCTTCAGTTATTGCTTTGTCATCAATTATTACCCCGTATTTAAAAGAAACAAAAGGTAACATAATAAACATATCTTCTGTTGGCGGAATTATTCCTTTGCCATTTCAAGCAACCTATAGTGCCACAAAAGCAGGAATTGAAATTTTTTCAAGGGCTCTTGCAAACGAAGTCAAACCTTTTGGAATTAAAGTTACCGCAATTCTTCCAGGCGATACAAAAACCGCTTTCACACAAAACAGAATTGTGGAGAATAATCAAAAAGATGAAAAATATAAAGAAACTGTGGAAAAGTCAATAAAGAAAGTGGAAAAAGACGAACAAACAGGAAAAAGTCCTGACTCTGTTGCAAAAGTTGTTGTCAAGGTGTTAAAAAAGAAAAATCCGCCACTTCGAAAAACTGTTGGTTTTGCATATAAACTTGTTGTCTTCTTGCCAAGAATATTTTCAACTCGACTTGTAAATTACATTGTAAGAAAATTGTATTGCTAAATTCATTAAAAAATAAATTAAAATTATTTAATTTTTAACAAAAAATCGTTTTTAAATATTATTATAATAAAAAACTCTGATTTTTTTCAGAGTTTTTTATCATTTTTAATATAATATTGTATATAATTTTTGGGTTATTTTATTTATTCCGTTTGTGATTGTTCATTTAATACACAAATTGAAAATGTTTCAGATGAAAATTTCTTGTCAAGCAATTCAAGTTGATATTATTACAAATTTCTAATTTAATAAACTAAAATTTAATTGCTTTTTCAATGTATGGGACAAGTTCGCTGATTGGAAGTCTTATTTGCGCCATTGAGTCACGGTCACGAATTGTTACTGTGTTATCTTCCAAAGTGTCAAAATCAATGGTTACGCAGAAAGGAGTTCCGATTTCATCTTGACGACGATATCTCTTTCCAATTGAACCCGCTTCATCATAGTCACACATAAATTCTTTTGACAAAAGTCTATAAACGTCTTTTGCTTTCTCACTCAAATTCTTTTGAAGTGGAAGAATGGCAACCTTGAATGGTGCAAGGAATGGTTTAAAATGCATAACAACCCTTGTTTCTCCATTTTCAAGTTTTTCTTCTTCATAGGCTTCACTCATAATGGCAAGAGTAAGTCTATCTGCTCCAATCGAATATTCAATAACATTTGGAGTGTATTTTTCGTTTGTATATGGGTCAAGATAGTCCATATTTTTGCCACTAAATTCAGAATGGCGAGATAAATCCCAATTCCCACGATGATGAATTCCGTTAAGTTCTTGCCAACCGATCGGGAAATTATATTGAATATCGCATGCCGCTTTTGCATAGTGAGCAAGTTTTTCGTGGTCGTGGAATCTTAAATTTTCTGCAGTAAGCCCAAGGTCTTCCACAAATTTCATTGCTCTTTCTTTATAATTTTTATAAATATCCATAGATTCATTTGGGTGGCAAAACATTTGAAGCTCCATTTGTTCAAACTCTACTGTTCTGAAAAGAAAGTTCCCCGGAGTTATTTCATTTCTAAAAGATTTACCAATTTGTGCAATTGCAAAAGGAACTTTTGCTCGCATTGTTCTTTGAACATTCAAAAAGTTGACATATTCGCCTTGACAAGTTTCCGGACGAAGATAAACAACATCTTTCTCCCCTTCCACAGTTCCACGACTTGTTTCAAACATAAGTTTGAATTGTCGAACTGGCGTCCAGTTGAAGTTTCCACAGTGTGGACATTTAACTTTATGCTCGTTAATAAAATCTTCCATCTCTTTTGTGGACATTCTTTCAACATCAACATCTTTAAATTTTTCTTCAATTAAGTTGTCAGCACGGAAACGATATTTACAAGATTTACAATCAAGTTGAGGGTCCGAAAAACTTGCAACATGTCCGCTTGCTTCCCAAACGCGTGGATTCATTAAAATGGCAGCATCAACACCATACGCTGATGGGTCTTCTTGAACAAATTTTTTCCACCATGCCTTTTTTATGTTGTTTTTAAGTTCCACACCAACAGGTCCAAAGTCCCAAGTGTTTGCAAAACCACCATAAATTTCACTGCCTTGAAAAACAAAGCCTCTTGATTTACACAAATTTACAAGTTTATCCATTGTCAAATTTTTATCCATTTTTCTCTCCTTTATTATGGGCTTATTGAAAATAAAAAAGCCCTATGCATTTTCGCATAGGGGCGAGTAATATCGCTGTTCCACCCTATTTCGCAAATTTCTTTGCCTCATTTTCGTCTTTTCGCCGACACGCGTTTAACTCCAGAGTTGCCAATTCCTTCAACATTAAAACTTTTATAGAAACATTTCTATATTCGCCTTAATTATATAATTAAAAAAAAGTTTTGTCAATAAAATTTTTAATTTCTAAAAAATATTTTTTATTTTGGCAAAAAGTATTGAAAAATAATTTTAATTAATATATAATAATAACACTTTAAAAGCGAGGTAAAAATTTAATGGCACTTAATGTTAAAAAAAGATTATTTAGATTTTCAACACTTCTTACAACTGATAAAAAATTAAAAGAAATGATTCTTGATATTTTAAATAACGATGAAGTATTTGAACATTTAGAAAAATCTGGAGAAGTTATCGTTTTTGATACAAAATTGGATAACAACAAAATTTTGAAAGCAAAGAAAACTTTTTTTATTAATGCTGACCTTGATGAAGGCAATAGTTTTTCTATTACCGAAACAATAATTTACTCTATCAATGGTCACAGCAAACAAATTATTAAAAAGGCTATTCTTATAAATAAGGCAAAGGAAACAACTTTCTATAATAAACAGAAAAATGGTTTGGAAATTTATGATGTCGCAAAAGACGGCTCTCTTTCAAAACGTTCAATCCTTCCATCTGAAAAAAAAGAACAGGGCGATAAATATTCAAAATTTATTTCCAGTTTCTTTTGTAGAAGTGAAAAATAATTAGTTAAAACAAATAAAAAAACAAGGTCTTCAAACCTTGTTTTTATTTTTTTCAATTCATTAGTCAATCCAAAGAACTTTGTCTGAAACTAAGATTGTAATAATATCAACAAGCCAAAAAATTACAGGACAGAAGATAAGCATCAAAATGGCTAAAACGATACCAAGTGTGTTTTTCTTATCGATTGACCTACAAAGACGATAGATGGCCCAAACGATATCAAGAACAGGCAATGCCAAGATAAATTTTACAATTTTTGGAAAGTCATCAAAGGTGCGAATTAAATCTTTCATATTCCTCCTCCTTTTTAAATTTTATATATGTTGGCATTTTCGAAGTTAGAACATTTTATCCTTTTTAGTCAAAAATGTCCAGCCGAGCATTGTCCTAAACAAACTTCCCCAATAGGTTAGTCTTGCAGAATTTAAAAACTCTTTGCAAATTTTTATTTCTGCTTCATTTAGATACTCGCCCAATAGTTCGATGGCATATTTGGACGCCCCTTTCTCAATCTTAATTTCCAAATATTTCATATAGATGGCAACTAAGAATATGAGAAAACTCACGCCAAACAATGCTATGCCAATATATACGACATAAAATGGCAACACGCTTACAAGTCCTAGGATTGCTAAAACAACACCTATAAGCATTGAAGGTAGAAAAAATTTCCCTAAAATTCGATTTTTCTTTCTTCTTTGCCAATGTTTTGTGAGTTCGCCTTTTTCATATTGCACAGCATGCCCAAGTTCGTGGCTTACTGTGGCAAATGATGCAAGACTGTTGGAACTTTGAGTGGAAGGACTAAGTGCAATCGTGCCAACTGTGAAATGGTCTTGATATTCCCCACAAGTCACAATCTGCAAGTTTCCTTTCAAGTGGTTTGCAATGATTTCTTGCACAAATTCCAGCACTGTCATATTCAGTGAATTTCTATATCGCATTGCTTCATCGCGTTTGTCCTTGAAATTATCAAAAGAAAAGTTTGCAATCGCAAGGCAAAAACAGATAAGTAACAGCAATATAACACCAATTCCTATGACAATATACACCCACATAATTATATTATACAACACTTTTTATAATTTTGCAAATACTAAGCGGTGGAAATTAAAATTGTTTCGCCTTCATAGCAAATTGTGCCAGCAGGTGGTAATTGCCCTGTCACAATTCCGCCTTCGCCGTCAATTTCGTAATATAAATTCAAAGTTTTTAATATCGCAACGGCGTTTGCTAGACTTTCTCCAATCAAATTTGGCATAATCACTTCCATTCGCTTTGCACTTTCGTCATCTTTTGGAATGTCCAAGTATTCAAAAAGAGAAGAATAAAATTCTTTTCCATAAGGAGAAGCCACAAGCGAACCATAATAAGCCCCAGCACTAGGCTCGTCAACCATTATCATAAAAATATATTCAGGTTCGTCAGCAGGATATGTTCCGATAAAACTGGAAATATATTTTCCTTGAGCAATCTGCCCATTTTCTCCATATTTTTGTGCGGTTCCTGTTTTTCCACCAATGTTATATCCTTCCACAAAAGTGTAGTCGCCAGTTTTGTTTGTGGTAAGTTTTAGAAAAGAATTGACGATATCACTAGTTTCTTTGGACACAAGCCTTTTTGTTTCCGTTGTAGGTTTATAGGTTGTGCTCCCATAAACATCTTTAATTTCTTCAATGATTGTCGGCGTTGAATAAACCCCACCATTGACAATGCCAGTGACAATTGATAAAAGTTGAATTGGAGTGACGGCAATGGCGTGCCCAAAGCCCATACGCGCAAGGTCTACAGTCTTTACATTTTCTTTTGACATTAAAATTCCAGAACTTTCTCCTTGAATTGTGATGTCTGTTTTTTCTCCTAACCCGAATTTTTCCATATATTCATAAAATTTATCTACGCCAAGCCTTAATGCTAAATCCATAAAACAGCAGTTACAAGAATTGGCAAATGCTTCTGCAAGTGTTTGTGTGCCGTGTCCGATTGTTTTCCAACATTTAATTCTCTGCCCATCAACAATTCTATAGCCTGGACAATAAAAAGTGTCATCAAGTGAAACAACTCCTTCTTCAAGAGCGGCAGCAACAGTGAGAATTTTGAAAGTTGAACCTGGTTCATAGGTGTCAGTCACTGCTGTCATTCTTGAAAAATTGAATAAACTTTCTAGGTCATCACGCGGAACATCGTTAAGGTCAAAACTAGGCTTAGATGATATGGCAAGAATATTGGAGGTTTTAGCATCAATAACCATTCCTGTGACCGATTTCGCCTTTTGTTCTTCATAGGCTTTTGCTAAAACATTTTCTAAAATTATTTGAATTTTACTGTCAATCGTAAGATGTATGTCGTCACCAGCCACACCCTGCACGTAATATCGCATACTTCCGCCAATTTCTTTTCCCTGCAAGTCGCTTTGAACATAACTATATCCATCAACGCCTTTAAGGTAATCATTAAAATATGCTTCCACTCCTGACTGCCCTGTTCCATCAATGCTTGTGAACCCCAAAAGTTGTGTCGAAAGGTCGCCATAAACATAATATCTTCCAACGTTTTCTGATAAATATATCCCATCAAGTTTTAAGTCATAAATTTGTTCTGCAATATCGCTTTCAACTTGCATTTTCAGTAAACTTTCGGAAATATTTTTGTTGGAAACTTTTTTTAACGTGCTGTTGTAATTTAAATCTAATAAACTTGATAATTTTTGCGCGGTGTCTTCTGCATTTTCGACTTCTCTGCCACGCACATAAACATTATATGTTGTGTAAGAAACTGCCAAAGTGTCGCCAGTTGTGTCATAAATTGTTCCACGTGGGGCGACGAGCGAAAGGTCTCGAGTCCACTGGTCTGTTGCTCGAATTTGCAAAGTTTTGCCATTTATAATCTGCACAATAAACAGCCTCACACCCAGTGTCAATGCGAGAATAATTAAAACTAAACATATTGCCATTATTCTCTTTTGCATTGAATATAAGGTGTAAGGCTGTTTCATTTAACCTCCAAATATTCCTGCTATGAAATTTGCCAAACTGTCAAACCAATTTGTTGTTTCGCCAACTGAAGAAGGGGCATTTAAATCTTCTGGATATGTTTCCAAAAAGTCCATACTGCTGTTTGTGGCATTTAAGTTGTTTATGTTTCTTAGATAATTAAACAAATTTAAATTGTATTCATCTTGAAGTTCGATGTAGGAAGATTGCAAGTTGTCAACCACAATTGTTCCTGCCACGCAACCAATGGAAGCCACCGCAAGTGCGCAAGCCATTGCAACCACTTTGAATTTAGGCTTTTCTTTTTTCTTTTCCTTCTTTTTTGTTTTGCTTTCTGGAATGAAGTCGTAGTTTGGTCTTTCAATAACAAGTTTTTTGACAGGATTTTCAATAGGTTCGTCAAGTTGTTCTTCTTGTTCTATTTTATTTTCAACAATTTCTTCTTGAGAAATATTTTCTTTTTCAGTTTCAATTTGCTTTTCTTCTAATTCTTTTTCTTCTTGCTGTTTCTTTTCTTCAATCTCTTTTTTGACATCAGAAATTGTTAAGTTTTCAAAATTGGAAACATAGGAATTGACAAATTGCTCTTCTTGTTCTATTTCATTTTCAGCCATTTCTTCCTGATTTGTTTCTTCCTTAACCATTTCTTTTTCAGGAGTGGAAAGAATATTGACAGAAAAAGATTGCTTTTCAATAGTTTCTTTTTTCAAGACAATTTTCTTTTCAGCAGGAATTTCCTGCTTCTTTTCTTCTTTAGAAACTTCTTCTTTTGCTATTTCAGTCGTCTTTTTTTCAACTTCAACCACTGGTTCTAACCTGTCCATATATTTTATTCCCCTCCTTTCTTTTTTATGTCTATATTAAAACAATGAAATATTAGATATTTAACTTTAAATTCGTTCAACAATTCTAAGTTTTGCAGATGTTGAACGAGAATTTTCTTTTTGTTCTTGCTCACTTGCCATTACTGGTTTTCTGTTCACAAGTTTAACTTTCGCTTTATGGTGACAAATGCAAATTGGAGTTTTTGGTGGACAAATGCAATCTGTCGATTCCAACTTAAAAACATTTTTGACAATTCTGTCTTCCAAACTATGAAATGTCAAAACCGCCATTCTTCCACCGACATTTAACATATCAATAAAGTCTTCCAAACATTTATCTAGTCCAACAAGTTCGCCATTAACTTCAATTCTAATCGCCTGAAAAACTTTTTTACTTGCTCCGCCACGACTATATATAACTTTTTTAGGCAAACTTTCTTCAATTATATCACGAAGTTCAAAAGTGTTTTCAATTTGTTTTTCTTGGCGTTTTTTGACAATGTTTTTGGCAATCACTTTGGCAAATTCTTCTTCACCATACTTATAAAAAATATCTATCAGTTTTTCTTCGCTATAAAAATTGACAATGTCAAAGGCAGTCAAAGTGTCTTCGTCTTGTCCCATTCGCATATCAAGTCTGCCATTATGTAAAAAACTAAACCCCCGCTTTCCTTCGTCAATTTGATATGAACTTATCCCTAAGTCAATCAAAACTCCGTCAATTTTTTCAATTCCATTCTCTTTTAGAAAACTTGGTGCATCTTTATAGTTCATTTTTGTCAAAACAACTTTGTCAGCATAGTCTTTTAGTCTTTCTCGGCTGGTTTCTATGGCTTCGCTATCTCTGTCAAAGCCATAGAGTTTGCCGTTTTTTAATCTTTTGACAATTTCAAGTGAGTGTCCTGCTCCACCAATTGTGCAATCGACATAAATGCCGTCTTTTTTTATATCAAGCCCTTCAATCACTTCTTTGAGCATTATCGGTGTATGTTTAAATTCCAACTTCTGCCTCCGATGTCCCGCCAATTCCAAACAAGTCTAATAAAGCATCTTTAATGCTGTCTGTTAAGACAACTGATGTATATTCTTCAATGGCTGTAACAATTTGTTCGCTATTATTTTTAATTGCACTTAGGTCATCTTCATTAAGAACAGAACTTGCAATCTTTTGTGCTGTTTCAATCACAGTTTCTGCATTATCGCCCAAATTTTCCACTGTGGTTTCAAGTCCGCTTATGAAATCAGAAATTCCTTCTGGAGAACTTAAATCAACAGTTCCTAAATTTGTCATAAGGTCATTACTAAATTCAAGAACACTTACAAGGTTGTTCATTTCATTTGCATAGTTAATTGTGTAGTATTCGCTTACATCAGAAACACCAAAATATTCTTTCACTTTGTCAGTATATTCAAATGGTTTTTCACTTGGATAAGAAGATGCGTTTTCTGTGTCTACAATGTCTCCAGTCATATACCAAATGATGCTGCTAAAGATTTCTCTAAACACTCCGTTTTTTGCCGAAGTTTTGAGTGCGTCAAGAATTTCTCCTACTGCATTTAATTGTGTTTGTAAATCTTCACTTCCAAGACTTGCTTCGTCAAGAGCGGAAATAAGAGAAGAAATTGTGTTAACAAACATCGTTCTTACATCTTCATCAACATATACATCTTCATAACTTGTTGAAATTGGAACAGTTGTGAAATTTGCAATTTCAGTGTCAAGCATTGAGAAAACTTGGCTGTTTAATGGTTCATACATTTCGTTTCCAAAAATGATATTCAAAAGTTCACTTACTGTGCCATCAGTGTTCATTGTTCTTATGAGTTCAAGATAGTCTGCATTTCCAGAGAACAAATATTCAAGATAGGTTTGTGTTGTTTCTTGTCCTTCAACTTCCATTTCGCCTTTGTTTAGACTGTCAATAAGTTCTGCAACAGAAACAAGCGCTTCTTCCCAAGTCGCTTTATCTGCAGTTGTTTCTGGAAGGTCAATATAATCACTTAAGTTTTCTCTTAACATATTAACAACAGTGTCAAAAACAAGTTCTTTGATTGTTTGACCATTAACTGACATTTCGTCAAGTTCATAGAATGGCATCAAGATGTCAACAAGGAAGTTATAATTTTCATCGCCTTCTTCTGCCGTTCCGCTGATGTTCTCAGTCATAATGTCAAGAATTGCATTAAAGTCAACTTCGCTGTTAAGTAAGTCGGTAAGTCCGCTACTTATTATTAAATCGATTGGCTCGCCTAAATAAGTGAATACTTCTTCATAGGTGTCAAGTGTAACTTGTTCGCCGTTTTCTGTTACTGTATCGCCTAAAACATCAATTCCGTTGATAATTAGTATGTTATCAAATGCTTTAACCACACCACCAGTAGTTTCGTAAGTGAAAAGTGGAAGTTCGTTTACATCATCAATAAGTCCACCTAAACTTACCAAAACTTCACTTGCTCCGTCTTCAGCAATTCCTGGCATATTTAAAATGTCATTCAAAATATCATCACTATTAAGCAAGGAAATAACATCATATTTGTCATTGATAGATTTAACTTGAGAAACAATCGAATTTTGTCCTTCTAAAAGTGTGGAAATAACCGATTGAAGTTCTGTGATTGATATATCACTATTGAGTGCGACCACAAGTCCTTTGTCGTTTTCAAACATTGGTGCAATTTGTTCGTTGGCAAAATCAAGTAAGATTGGTAATGTGTCTGAAACAACATTAAGTCCAACAAAAGATTGTAAACTTGTAGAAAGAATAACATTATCGCCAACAACATAATTCAAAATGCTGGAAATGTTTTCTGTGTCTATTTTTGTAATTTTTGTGATGCTTCCATTACTAATGAAATCTTCAGCAATATCCAAGATTTTTAAAAGGTCATTTGATAAATATGAATAAGTATCAAAATTTTCTGTAGAGAACTCATCTTGCAACGCCCCGATTAAATCTTGAGCAATTTGTGGAAATTGGTCTTTTATTGGTTGTCCGTTAATTTCAATCGTGTCAAAATTTACAACTATATCTCCTATTGTATCGGCAATTACTGCTTTAAAAAGATTGTTTTCAATGACTGAAGTTAAGGCATCTTTCAAACTATTAAAATAAGTCTTTGCTTGTCCAACATCATAGTTCCCATCAATAAATGCTTCATTGTAGTATCTAACAAAATAATCATAAGTGTCTGTAAGAGAAATAAGTTCCTGTCTTACGCAAATGTCTTCGCCATTAACATCAAAATTGGAAAGTCCGTCAAACATTGCATCATCAAAACCACCAAGAGAACAAATTTTCCCTATCGCAGAGTTATTAAAAGCATCAATTGCTTCAGTAACTTCGCTAGGTAAACTTTGCCCTAAAGTTTCTCCAATTGTTAAAAGATACTTAGAAGTTTCTGTTTCGCTACTTTGTCCTTGTGTATTATCTTCTTGTGAAGCAGTAACTGTTGTAGCGACAATTTCAGAAAAAGTATTTGTAAGAGATGTGATTGGTGCAAACAAAACAATCATAAAGAAAAATGCTTCAATCATTCCAATCACTCCACCAGAAACTCTATGAGGTTTGTGTGTTTCAAAGTCTTTACTGCGTCTGCCAAAACTAACTCGAGCAACAATCAAATAAATTATGTCCATGACAAGATAAACTAAAAGCATAATCACCAAGAAGATGATTGGATTTGCAACAGCGGTTGGAAGTTCTTGGATAAAGGAAGAAGCGGAATCAAAATTTGATAAGTCAATCAAATTGTCAGAAATTAATTTTAAAATATAATCTTCAATAGTCATTGTTGCACCGTCAACTTGAATGTTGATATTCATTATAGAATCGGTAATTGGTTTTGTGATGAAAAAGGCAATTATAATGCTTGCCACCACAAAAAGAACATGGGTAGAAGAACGCTTAACTCCACGACCAAAGCCAGTAAAAAAGCCTATGAGTAAAACAATAACGATTAAAGCAATGCTTCCCCACAAAAAATAAGTTGCCATCGACTTCCTCCTAAATTTATTAATTAATTTTATTATAGACTAAAATTGCACTATTTTACAAGTGATTTTCATTAGTTTCATTGTTTTTAAATTTTAGGTAACAAAAAAAAAGAGAACTTTCGACAAATTTCTTTACAAAAATTCTCTTTGATATTGTTGTTTAATTTGTGGTGAAACAAGATTATTGTATGCATTATATAAATTTTCAACCACTTTATCTTTATAAGAATATAGTTGATTTTGAACAACATTATATTCCACTTCTTTGCCGTTATTTAAAAAAATAAGTTCTCTTAAAATTTGCACATTGGAAATGTTGGTGTTTTCGTGATTTAGGCAAACCATAATTGTGGCATAATCTGCAATTTTCTCAGCCTCTGAAAATATGTAGTTTGTTATTTTTTCGTTAGAGTAAAGACTTAAATAAGCATCTATAATTCTTGCCACACTTCCAAAATTTTGATAGTATTCATAAATTGCCGAACCTTCCTTATAATCTGGTTTATTTTTTATAGAAGAAAATAAATTTTTAATATAATAACCAAGCCTATCACTAACTCTAAAATATGCCGTTTTTCCTTTCCCTAATCTTATATTATAATATTTTTCTTCTTTTTCTTTCATTGCTTGATTTTTAACTGCAAGATATTTAATAAATTTACTAAAATATTTATTTGTATTATTATCGCAAGCCTCTAAAAAACTTAAATCATTAATAAGCTTGTCAATTAAAATTATTGCATATTCTCTTGCATCTTTCTCTGAATCGGAAGTAAATTCAAGTGAAGATAAGTCAATTTCTTCATCATATAACATTAAGGTATATATCAAACCATTCATATTTTTTAACGGAAAATTTGATGAAAGACCTTTCGTCGGGAGTTTAAATCTTTTTTCTTTGTTTACATCTTGTTTTTTATGTTTATGCTCGTGTGCTATGGTGTTTAATAATTCATATAATGAACTCATATTTTTTTTCATATTAAGTCGGACAATGCCCGCCGATGCAGAGTATGAGCCATAAAAATTACCTTTTTTTAAAAACTCAATCTGACTTTCGTCAAGATTTAAATCACATAAACAATATTCGCTAAAAAGAGAAATAAGCCTTTCTATGTCGTATTTTCGCATAGATAATAGGCTTTTAAGTTCATCTAAAATAATAAATTTATTCTTACAACTTGTTACTACCATTTTCTTAATTTAAGTTTAACACACGCACTGCCGGTTGTCAATACTAAATTTTGAAAATATGCTTAATTTTGTTTGATATTCTTTTATAAATTGATATAATTAAATAGTATTAATTTAAGGAGGAATTATGAAATTAACGCAAGAAGAACAAGATATCTTGAATGGAAAAGAAGGAGACACAAAAGCCAAAATTTTGCAAACTCTTGTTGAATTTGGCGACCTTTTTGGTGCTGATAAACTTGTGCCAGTAACAACTTCTGGACACCTTGTAACATCATTTGGTATTGGACTTTTAAAACCAGTTTATCGCACAATGGACGAAATTATTGCCGCAGGTCTAAAAACACCTTATCCATTCACTGTTGACCCACGACCTATTGACTATCAAAATGTTAAATGTGGAGTTTTAGACAAACTCATTTTCAGCAAAATTATGTATTCCAAACAAAAGCACTACGAAGAACAACTTTCAAAAATTGGACTTAAAAACAAAAATGCTTTCACTTGCACTTGCTATCTTGACGAAGTTGGAAACACTCCAAAATATGGAGATATTTTGTCTTGGGCAGAAAGTAGTGCCGTGGTTTATGCCAATTCTGTGCTTGGTGCAAGATGCAATCGTAACAGTGGTATGCTAGACATTTTTGGTGCCTTGATTGGAAAAGTTCCAAACTTTGGACTTTTAACTGATGAAGGAAGAAAGGCAAACTGGATAATTGAAGTTAAAACATCAAAACTTCCTGAAGCACAAATTTTGGGAAGTGCCATTGGAATGAAAGTTATGGAAGATGTTCCTTATGTAAAGGGCTTGGACAAATTCTTGGGAACAGAACTTACTGACGAAGTTATCTCCTATCTTAAAGATTTTGGAGCAGCCACTGCTTCAAATGGTGCAGTTGGACTTTACCATATTGAAAACTTGACACCTGAAGCCAAAAAGTTTAAAGAAAAAATCATACATACAGATGCCAAAGTTTATGTCATTGATGACGAAGAACTTGAACGGGTTTACAAGAATTATCCAGTTATGTGGAAAAATGCGAGTGCAAAACCTTCTCTTTGTTTCATCGGCTGTCCACATCTGACATTTTATCAACTAAATCAATGGACAGAAAAAATTGAAGAAAATTTAAAACTCAGTGGAAAAAGAAAAGTTTGTATTCGCACAGTAATGACTTCCGCTCCTGATGTTGTTGAAAAGTTTAAAGAAACAGAAAATTATCTTAAACTCAAAAAGTTCGGTGTAAACATCTCGTCAATTTGTCCGCTTATGTATACAAACAACCCAATCGCTGGCAGTAAGCCAATCATAACAAACAGCAACAAACTTCGAACTTACTCAAAAGCAAGATATTATAAAGATGATGACATTGTCAAAATTATTTGTGGGGTGAAATAATATGAAGAAAGTTTTTAAAGGCAGAGTTATCTGCAAAGGAAATTATGAAGGCGAATGTGTGGTTTCAAGACAAGGGTTAAACACATTGGCAACCTTTCAAAAATCAGCACTTATGAATAAAAAGAAAGTTATTGGTTCTGACCAAAACAATAAAGATGTTTATGGAAAAAATCTTACTGGAATTGCATTAATCTTGCCACAGACAATCGGTTCAACAACTGGCGGACTTGTCATTCAAACAATTTGTCAAATGGGAATTAACCCAGCAGCACTTCTTTTTAGTGAAGAAATTGACTCCCTTGCAGCAAGTGGTGTTATCTTAGCAAAAAATTGGGAAAACTCCAACATTATTGCCATTGACAAACTTGGCTCTGACATCTTAACAGAAATTAAAACTGGCGATAAAATCAAAGTGTCCGAAGATGGAACTGTCGAGATTTTATAATAAAACTAAAAATGTATTAACTAAACATCTTGATATTTTTATATAAAACATTATCCTATCTTTTAATAACTAAAATAATACTATGTGGATTCCATATATTTGCATCTATGCATTCTTAATAGGCTTTTTCACTATCTATCGTAAAAAAGCAGTCCAGATAAGCAATGTCCATTTCACACTTGCTTTATCTTCTATCATTGGTTTTTTGCTAATTGCATGGAAGTATGCTGAAGCAGTCACTCTTTCGTGGCAATATGTTCTTTTAATTTTACTAAAATCAACCATCATTTCTGCATCGTGGACTTTTGAACTTTTGGCAATAAAAGAAGCATATCTTTCGGTGTTACAGCCAATAAGTGCAATCAAAGTTGTCTTTGGCTTCTTTGCTGGAATGCTGATTTTTAATGAAAGTGCAACTTGGACACAATTTATCGGAGTTTTTGTTGTTGGAATTGGAATTTATTTATTAAGAAATAATGATAAAAACAATCTATTCCTGCAAAGAAAAGGTGAAAATAGAAAGAAAGAGCGAAAAATTTTAACATGCTTCATTCTCTCTTGTCTATTTAGTGAAACTTCTGCAATAATTGATAAATTCACATTGCAGACAATAACTTCCACTCAAATGCAATGGTGGTTTATGCTTTTTTGCTCCATTATTTTGACATTTGTTTTTGCGGTATATTGCTTTAAAAACAAAAAATTTATGGCAACAAAAAGAGATTGGCAAAACATCTATATATATACCTTTGCAATAATTTTAATTGTTGCTGACCAATTCCTATTCCGTGGACTTATGGACCCACACAGTAAAGCCTCAATTGCCTCTATTTTAAAACAAATAAGCTTAATTGTTTCTGTCATTTTTGGTGCATTAATTTTCAAAGAAAAAGGTCTAAAAAATCGTCTTTTCTACATTGCAATAATTTTAATAGGAATTGTGATAATTCTGCTTTAATAAAAAGTTTATTTTTTCAAAATTTAATAACTTAACTTATCCACATTTTTGTAGAAATTGTGGATAAATAAAAACACGGAAATCCCGTGGTTTTCTGTAACAATAAAAAGACACAACGTGTCTTTCTAATATGAGAATTAATGAACTTTAATATCGCCCTAACTTATAACTTTTAAGTTGTCCTTTTTATTCATTTAAACCTAAATCTTTGGCTAGCACCAATTTTCTATGGTTTATGGCATAAATAATTCCCTGAACCCCCACATTTAAGTAGTCTGCGTTCCTAAATTTTGGCATTATAGCTTCTTTATCAAATTCTCTCATAAAAGCATCAATACGAAGTGGTTGAGCCTGTTTTCCATCAAAATCATTAGACAACGCACGCCTATTCACTTCTAAAATTCTTTTAATTTTTTCATAAGGATTTCTATCCTTTTTATCTAAGCAGATATGGTGGTCTCGAGAAAGCAAATTTAAATTGAAAATTGCTGATTCTGCCACAATTAATGAATCTGTAGTCGGCAAATTATCTTCTCCCAAAAAGTAACCTAGTTCACAATATTTTTTGGAAATTTTTGAAACCTTTTTCTCAAAAGAACCTTGATATTCTTTATCGATTTCTAAGATAACCATTCTGTCTTTAACAAAGCCTTGCATAGAACTATAAATTTCTCCATTGCTGTCCGTTAGTTCTTGAAGCACATGTGGAAGAATACAGAAAACAATATCTCCGTCTTTGTTGTAATTATGATCCTTTCCAAAAACACTATGGTTTAAAAGTTTTCTTAAACCTTTAAAATATTGCGAATATGTATTATAAGGTCGGTTACTCCTTAGCATTTTCATCATATCAATAACGATGCACGAATCAAGCGCAATGTAAATTAACCCTTTTCTTTTTTCAAATTTTTTATCAAATTTTTTTCCAGTTTGTTTGTATGGATAATTACTTTTTCTTGTTGATGGCTTTATGAATCCCCTATCTAATTTCCTTGACATATACTACTCCAAAGTGCTTTTCAAATTGTATAATTTTGACATAATTTTTTTCTTTACTCTAAGTAAATCTTCAAACAAATCTAAGTCTATCTTTTCGTCATTCATAACATCATCAAGTTCTTTTTGTAATTTTTCATAATAGGAAATTTTTTTCTTATTGGTATAATCTTTTAATTCAACATTAATTAAATAATTGAATTTTTCAACTATATTTTCCATAAATTCTCCTTGCTTATATGATACAACACCTTAAAACAAAAATCAATACCATTTCGACAATTTTTTTGATTTTTATTTAACTATATTTTGAGCAAAATAAAAAAATAAAAACAGCAAAATTGCTGTTTTTAAATTCCCGTTTTTTCTCTTAAAGCAAGGTATCCTTTTTCAAAGTCTTCAATGTTTAAAACTGTTGCTTCCATTGGACAAATACCCGTTTTTGCCCTATTGATAATCTTGTCGGTTAAGACATTGTATATCACCTTTATTTTTTCTCCTTTTAATCAAAATGATTATTCTCAATTTTGATGATTTCAAAAATATTCTACAACCTAAAGTTAACTTTAAGTCAAGCAAATTTAATTAATTTTTATAAACTTTTTATAATTTTCATCAACAATTAAAAATTTCAAAATCTAGAAAGTAGCACGGCTACCAATCGTTGACTGGGGTTTGTTGATTACTTATGTTATTCTCTCTAACTTTAACAAAAAGCAAACTTTGCTAGAATCTAGAAAGTAGCAACGCTACCAGTTGTTAACTGGACTCTTTGATTAATTGTTCCTTTCTCATTAACTTTAACTAAAACCAATATTTGCTAGAATCTAGAAAGTAGCAACGCTACCAGTTGTTAACTGGACTCTTTGATTAATTGTTCCTTTCTCATTAACTTTAACTAAAACCAATATTTGCTAGAATCTAGAAAGTAGCAACGCTACCTGCCACGCGAACCTCCGCCACCTGCTCCACCGCCAGACGAACCTCTTCTTCCGCCACCACTTCTTCCACCACCACTTGAACCTTTTGATGCAGGAGTTCTAGAGATGTTCGCAACTGAAAGTGACATCATAAAGCAGAAGTGTGCATAATTGCCGTCTGGGCAATAATCAGGATATGGCATATTCAAAGCCTTGAACTTCTTTTCCATTTTCCTAGTTATATTTAAAACATAACAAAACGGCAAAATGCTATAGAAATATTCTGGGTTTTCGTCCACAACCATTTTTAATCTGTCAAGTTCTGCTGTTACTAAAAAATTTTTAAAACCAATAATTTTAGCACGCGTTTCTAATTGTTCTTTCGTGTAGGCTCGGAAAAATCTTCCAAAAAGTCCGCCGAGTATAAAAACAACGACCGCAATATATAAAAGTCCAAAAGTGTCGTAGATTGTAATACCGGTTAAAATTAAAATTGCCAATGTCACCCCACCAAAAATTCCACACCAAAAACATTTGAAAACAATTGGCATTGGAATATAATTAAAGACAAGCATAGCGATTGTCGGGAAAAGTAAAACGAAAAATGAAGTAAAATATTCCGAAAAAATTAACCCTTTCCACAATATGAAAAACGCAAGTGGTAAAACCGCCAAAATTTGAACAATTGCCCGCCATATTTTTAGACTCTTATCTTGCTTAAGTGGAGTGTAAAGTTCGCCTGCTATCTTTTGTAAAGCACTGTTAGATTTTAACTTTTTATCTTTCAAGGCAACAGTGTCGCCATTTTTGAATATCTCATTAAAATATGCAATTTCTGTTTCTTTTGAAATTTTGTTGCTTTTATATTCTTCGCCCATATCCTTAGTTTTGATAAGAACAATGTTTTTGTCATTTTCAAACTTGATTTTCAAATACCCTAAACTCGCCCAATATATAATTAAAGATGCAAAATCTTTCGATTTAATTGTTCCCCTATAGTATCGTGCCACATCAATCGGCGAAAAGTCCTTTGGTGGATAAAATTCCACTGTCACAATTCCGAGATTTTTTTTGCGATTAATAATATATAAAATTATAATTGCCACTAAAGCAACAAAGCATAGTCCAAATGTCACAAAATATAAGGCATTTGGAGTGTATGATGTGTTAAAATAACCATTAGGCAAAATTACTTGAATAGTCAAACCATTTTGTGCTGATAAGTTTTCAAAAGAACAAGAAATTGTGTTGCCTACAACATTTAAATTTACTGCTTCATTTGATATAGGTTGCATTTCGTTTGTCCTAAAAGAAATTTGTGAAATGTCAAAATCTTTCGGCAGTGTAATCTCCGCACTAAATGACTCAACATTAGTTAAATAGTCGTAGTCCATAATATCGAAAGTAAAATCATCAAAAGCATTAATAAAGTCGTGCCCTAAGTTGTATGTGTAAGAAATCACATAAGTATGTTCGCCTGCTTCTTTATAGTCGCCGTCAGCACCAGTGTTTATATAGTAAAATTCTCCGTCATCTTCCAAAAATGCATACTCTTCTTCACCGTCTAGCGTCACGCCATTAAGTTGCAAATTCGCAAAAGTTGTGTTTTGATATTCCTTTCCATCAACAACTCTTGTCACTGTGTTAACCTTGGAAATATGACGAGAAATTCCTAAATTTATGCCACTTTGTTTATATCTTAAAACAATCGTTTCTTCAATTTCGCACACCTTTTCTTCGCTTATATCAATATCTTTATGGATAGAAATATATTCAATGTTGCTGTCTAAAATAGAAAGCGCCGAAACACTATCACACTGCAAAAAAGTGAAACCAATAGTCATCAAAAAGAGAAAAGATAAAACTATGACAATTTTCTTTTTCATAACATTATAATATCATAGAAACATCTTTTCTCATAACAAATTTTTAAATCATCTTACAATTTCAATTATTTTACCAAGTCGCTTTACTGGAATTGGAAAGTTTTGTTCCAAAATATTCCTATCCACTCGTAAAACTTTTCCTTCCCTAATTTCATTTTGAAACTCAACTGTGACAATGTCGCCTTCTTTTAATTCTTTAAATGGCGAAAGATAAAAATGCATAGTTCCATCAATTTCCACTTTGGCATAGTCATAACGATGATATTCTCGCATTGTTCCGCCTGCTGTTGAATGAATCATAATTTTCTCCTAAGCATCATTTTAAAACCTTTTATAGTTTTTGTCAAATAAAAAAATAAAACACTCATTCGTGTTTTTATGTACTAACTGCTAAAAAGCAGTTAATTTCTTCAACTAATCTCATTTAAATCAATATAGTGTGATGTTGTTTCAATGTCAAAAGTTCTACGACTGCATATGTTAGATTTATTTTCAGTTTCGGCAATTTCTTCTGGCAAAACAAAATGAATGTTGGAAAGTGTTATATCGGCACAACAATTTTCACAATGCTTGACAGCAAACATTTTATGACCTTTAATTATTTTGCTTCCATTTGTTGTTTCATAAAGTTTTAAACCAATTGCAATCTGTTTGTTTGGACAAACATTTTTAATAGTTGTAGATAAACTTAAAAAACGACCAACACTTGACAAGTTTTGTGGTTCAATGACATAGTTTTTGTTATTTTCACATCTTTCAAAACAAATGCTGTGAGTTGCAGTGTCATTTACATCAATTAATATTGAAGGATTAGTTGTTTTATCGCAATTTTTGCTCATACAAAACCCTCCGTTATCATTATACTAAAAAATAAAAAAAGTTGCCAAAAGACAACTTTATTATTTTGAAACATATTGTTCCACTCTCATACTAAGATGATATTTTTCACGCAGTTCGGCAATTTGTCTCATCATATCCGTTTTATGATGACGATCTAGCGCCTCTTCATCCTTCCATTTGTCAATTAAAAGCACCGTTTCTTCATCCTCCATTGGAAAAAAGTATGAATAGCCTAAATTTCCTTCCTCTTTTCTAACTAAATCTACAATGCCACTTGAAACCATTTCTTCTGCAAACTTTTTTGCACTTCCATTCTTTCCTCTATAAAAAATGTTGATAACTAGCATAAAAAGCCTCCTAATAGATAGGATACCACAATCATTATTTAAAAGGCTAATATTAAAAGGATTTTATTTACACAAATTGTGGAAATGTGGATTTTTTATTGTATAAATATCGTATAAATCATATCGTTCTCGATAAACTTTTGGCGGTGTTACAAATTTTTCTACGCTTTTATTTATACTTATTTTGCTAGACCAACAAAAAGCATTTTCTTGAAGTAAAAAATGATAATCTTCAATTTCAGTGTTGAAGTATAACGCAACATTCCATTCTCCATTTCCTCTTTTGGCTGTTTTTTGTGCCTTTTCTACTTTAAGTCCTGTAATTTCCACAAAATTGAACATAGATAAAGCCATTCCATTTAAAGATTTAAAGGAATCATAAAAATTTTGACAAGAATATAGATATTCTTTATCAAATTGATAGTCATTTAAAATTTGATTAGTTAAATTAAAAAAGGCATGTCCCATGCAGTTTACCAGCGAATATGCCGGCAAACCATTCGAAAGTTTAAACATGTAACTTTCATTTTTTCTTATAGGAACATAGCCTAAGGCAAAAATTTCTTTTAAATTCTTTACAATTTTTTCACTATACATAGAAATATGTTAACATTAATTTAGCTTTCTGTCAATATTTTTTTTCACTCGCTCGCCAAAATAGTTGACATATTGAGCTATTATTATTTAAAATACTAACTATGAGGGAAAAAGTTGTTTTACGATAATTTTACAGAAGACCAAATTTGTGGAATTTTTACGCCTTGGCATTTTTTCGCTATTGCTGTCTTTTTTGTTACTGTCATTTTGGCTATATATTTCTCTAGAAAGCTTAACGACAAACAAACCAAGATAATGATGTGGACAATAGCTATTCTAGTGACCAGCATGGAAACAATAAAAATCATCCTCCGACTTTGTAAAGGTTCTGGCGGTGACGGTTGGATTCCACTTTACTTCTGCAGTCTTTTCATCTATGCGATTTGGCTGTCTCTTTGTAAAAATAAATCTTTGAAAACCACCGGCCTTTGTTTCATGGCTTTAGGAGGCTTGCCGGCTGCTTTGTGTTACATCTTTTACCCTTCAACCTCTCTTCTTCTGTATCCGCTTTGGCACCCCGCTTCCTTACATAGTCTTTTTTACCATTGGCTTATGGTCTACGCCGGCAGTTTAATCTTTATAAAAAAACTGTATAAACTAAAACTTCTCGACTTCGTTTATTACTTCGTGTTTGTTACAATTTTCTCGGCTATCGCAATAATCATTAACTATTTCTTAGGGACAAACTTAATGTTTATGGGCTCGCCGTTCGGTTTAACTTTCTTAGAACCCATTTTCAACTATTCAAAGGAATTATACATAATCTTGGTCTATCTGGCACAAGCAGTAGCATTTTACTTTTTAACCTATGGAATTTATTGCATTATAAAACTTGTCGTTGATAAAAGGAGAATAAAACATGAACCTATTTGATTACTTTTTTACAAACAAAGCATATTTGCCTGCAGATTTGCCGGGTAGACTTTTCTCGCCTTTGCATATCGCAGTTATGGTTGTTTTAATAATTGCTGTGCCACTGCTTGCTTTTCTTTTAAGAAAAATGAAAAAGAAAAACATGAAAATCTTGTTCATTGTGCTATGGGCTTTAATGGTGGTTATGGAAGGCGTTAAAATCACTTGGGAATCTTGCACAAATCCAAATGGTTTTGAAGTCACTGGAATTTTACCTCTATATATTTGTAGTATTTTTATGTATGTTATGCCATTCGCAATATGGGGAGGGGAATTCAGCATATGGCGAAGGTCCGCTTGTAGTTTCATCTGCACTTTAAACCTTATTGGTGGACTCGTCAATTTTGTTTATCCAAGCAATGTTCTTTCCAATTATTCAGTAATTTCTTTTGCTGGACTTCACACTCTTTTCTATCACGGAATTATGGTATTTGTTGCTCTTTTAATGCTCTTTTCAAAATATTATAACTATAAAAATATAAAAGACGCAATTTTGGCATTTATTCCTCTGTTTATTGTTTCTATACCAGCAAATATAATTAACTTTGTTTATAACTGCTCATATATGTTCTTCCGCGGTGGTTTTCCATTCTCAATTATCTCTGACCATATGCCAGAGTGGCTTTGGATAATAGTTTTGTATATTGCTTACGCTCTTGTTCCATATCTGTTCTATCTCCCATATTATATCTACAAAAAGACGAAAAAGAAAGACCCGGAAGAAGAAACCTTTCAAAAAATTTTGTCAATAACTAAAAAGAAAATCTAAGAAAATTTTATTTTTAAATTTAACCAAAAAATCAGCAGACAATGCTGATTTTTTATTTATTTCGCTTGCATTAATCCATAGACGTTTACTTTATCTATTATTCTTCATTTAAAATTATCTAGTTTACTATTTTGCCTTATTAAAATAAAAAAGCACGAATGTGCTTTGGGTGCCAATATATTTGATTTTGTTTTAAAACTTCACTCCCTCTTGTTTATACAATTCTAGGTTATAATATTCCACTATTAACTGTATTAACTCTCCTGTCTTTGGCTTACTGTCTATTGTAAAAATGTTTGTCTTAAACATTTGGTTAACTTCCAAAAAACTTCTGTCTATATACGTTGCCTCTATTGAATGTCGTATGTCTCTTTCTATACACAAATATTTAACATTGTATTCCTCAGCTACTTTTGCATATACGCCTTTACATAATCTATGTATAAGAGAGGGGTCTTGGATGACAAGTTCAATGGCATAACATAGATATTTAAATCCCACACGGTTTACTTGAAAACCTATTTTTATCAGCGCGTACTTAATTATTTTTCTTACTTTGTTTAATTCATTTTCTTTCATACTCTTTCCTTTTAAATTCATTTGATACGCGCAGAAAAAGAAAGGCACCCATATTGCCAAAGCAAATATATATATAAACCAATTCTGGGGAAATAACCAAATGAATAAGGTCGGCATTTCCAACTGACTTTTATATTATATCACACCTTTTACAAAATTCCAAATAATTTTACAATATTTTTCAAAATATTTAAAATATTTTTTAACAAAAAAATACCTTCCTTCTGTACTTAGGTGCAAATACAATATGATACTTGCAATTCCAAGTCGAATGTGCTAAACTATTTGTGTCATGCATGACAAAAACCTCCTGTGTTAAATATTTAGTGTAGACTACGAAGATATCTTAACACAGGAGGTATCTTTATGTAAAGGTTAACCTCTTTTGAACCACGGGACTATCCCGTGGTTTTCTGTAACAATAAAAAAAGTTGACAAAAATCAACTTTTTCTTAAATTGGCGGAGGCTTAGGGATTCGAACCCCAGTAGGCTATTAACCTAAACGGTTTTCAAGACCGCCGCTTTCGACCGCTCAGCCAAACCTCCAAATTGTGCTTTTATGCACTATTAAATTGTTTTGCTTTTTGATAGCATAATATATTATACATATTTTTGAAAATTTTGCAAGTGTTTTTTCAAATTTTATAAATTAATTTATTTTCGTAGTGTGTTGATTATTTCTTTATCTTATCTTTTATTTTTTTATTTTGCAAAGGATAAATTTTTATTTTCTTCCTGAAATTTCTCTTGAAACTTTAAATCACGATAAACTGAAAGAACTAGCATTGTTTTTGCTAAAACTTCTTTATCAATTCCTTCAACTAATTTTAAACCCGAACTTATATCTTTATCACTAAAATTGTTGTTCTCAGAATTTGCATATCTAGAAATATTTAAATAATCTTCTTTCGTCAAAACGCCCTTTTCTCGCTCCTTCAAAATCATAAGCGATGTTAAAATTATTTCTCGATTTTCAGCACCCTCTAACTCGCCATTTTTATCATAACTTTCAAAATGGAAATCATTAAAATCTGTTTTTTCTAAGTCTTGCTCTTTTAAAATTTTAAACAGAATTTTCCCTAATTTAAAAATGCTGTTATCAACATACTTAACCATTGAAATGACATTTTCGTCAACGCTCCTATAGATGACAAAATTTTTCTTTTTATATAAATCAATGGCGATTAAATTATCGCGTTTCACCACAAGTTCAATCTTATCAAAACCTTTCTTTTTCGCATATTGTTTTAAAACAGAAAGGAGTTGCTTTCCATATCCTTTTTTCCGTTCAGAATTTAAAATATACAAAGTGTCTAAATAAACCACTCTGTTTTGTTCTTCAAAAAATGCGGCTCCTGTGATGTAATTTCTTTCATTTATGCAGATTAATGCTCTTTTCAAATCAACTTTATCAATATGTTTTGATAAAGTTTTATCGTGAATTAACTCACATTCATCAATAAGATTTTGTAAATCAATTTTTCGTTCTCTAGGCAGGTTCTTTACATCTCGAATTATGGCATACCTATTCATTAAATTTTAACTCCTAATATTACCATAACATCAAAACTTTGCTTTGTCAAGTGTTAATTGAAAATAAAAAATAATCTAGAAATCCTAGACTATTTTTTATTATTTACATTCTTAAAAGATGAATTAAAATTGGCAACTAAAATTGTATTATTCACGAGAAAGAAATTCTTTGATAAATTCTTCGGCTTTTGCGGCATTTGCTTTACCACGAGTTTCCTTCATGACTTGACCGGTGAACCAACGGAACACTTTTTCTGGAGTGTCAGAAGTTTTATAATCAGCAACCGCTTTTGGATTGTTTTTAATGATGTTTTCCACCAAAGTTTTAAGTTCGCTTTCATCAACATTTCCACCAAATTCTTTTACAAGATTTTCAATTTTTTCTCCGTTTTCCCAAATTCTTGTAAGCATTTCTTTTGCGTTTGTTCTTGTCACGATCTTTTTCTCAACAAGAGAAATTAAACTTGCAAGGTCCTTTGGAGAAATTTTGATTTCTTCACTGCCGTCTTTCAATCTATTTAAAACTTCGGTTAAAATCCAGTTGGAAACTTCTTTTGGGTTGTTTATATTTTTGATTGTTTCGTTGAAATAGGCTGACAAATCTTTTTCTTTTGTCAAGATGTCACTTTCATATTCACTCAACCCATATTCTCCCATATATTTTGCCTTCAATTCTTCTGGCATAAGTGGAAGTTCATTTCGCAAGTTTTCCACATCTTCACGAGAGATTTCCACAGCAAGCATATCTGGGTCTGGAAAATAGCGATAGTCAGAAGATGTTTCTTTCTTACGCATGGAAACACTTTTTCCGTGATTATCGTCCCATTTTCTTGTTTCTTGAACAATTGTTCCGCCATTTTCAAGGACTTCAATTTGTCGTTTTGCTTCATAGTTAATGGCACGATAAACGCTCTTGAATGAGTTAAGGTTTTTCATTTCTGTTCTTTGTCCAAGTTCTTTTGAACCTTTCTTTTTGACAGAAATGTTGACATCGCATCTCATTCCACCTTGTTCCATTTTACATTCTGCAACACCTGCAAAAATCAATCGTTGACGGAGTTTGGTTAAAAATTCAACTGCTTCATCGGCACTTGTGATGTCTGGTTCAGTGACAAGTTCCATAAGTGGCACACCGCCACGGTTATAATCAATAAGAGTTCCGATTGCTGCTGTGCTATGAACAAGTTTGCCCGCATCTTCTTCAAGATGGATACGATTAAGTCTTACTTCTCTCTCTTTAAGTTCAATCTTTCCGCCCAAGCAAATAGGTCTTACAAGTTGGCTGATTTGATAGGCTTTGGCAAGGTCAGGATAAAAATAGTTTTTTCTTTCAAAAACTGCCAAATCATTGATTTCACAGCCCATTGTAAGTCCTGCTTTAATAACAAGTTGAACTGCTTTTTTGTTTAATACTGGAAGAGCCCCTGGAAGCCCTACACAAACAGGACAACAATTTGTGTTTGGTGCTTGTCCAAACTCATTTTTACAAGAGCAGAACACTTTGGCATTAGTTTTTAATTCACTGTGGACTTCAAGTCCAATCACGATATCATACTCTTGCATAATCTCCTCCTTTGCTTTCGATAAAGTCAGCAACATTATATACAACACCTTCATTTAATCTGTCGGCAACAATTTGAATTCCAAGTGGAAGTCCGTTTTCTCCTTTTCCAAAAGGAACTGAAATTGCTGGTGTTCCCAAAATGTTTGCCATAATTGTGAAAAGGTCTTCTTTATACATCGCAACTGGGTCTCCGCTTTTTGCTCCTAATTTGAAAGCAACCCCTGCAGTTGTTGGCAAAACAAAGCAATCGCATTTTTTGAAGGCTTCCTTGCTTTCATTTATAAGTTTTTGTTGAAGTTTTTTAGCCTTGTTGTAATATGCATCAAAATAGCCAGAACTTAAAACAAAGTTCCCAAGCATAATTCTTCTTTTGACTTCTTTTCCAAAGCCTTCTGAACGGCTCTTAAAGTAGATTTCATCAACATCTTTAGCATCAGGACTTCTTCTTGAATATTTCACTCCGTCAAAACGGCCTAAGTTGCTGGTGGCTTCTGCTGGTGCAATAATATAGTAGCAAGGAAGAGTGAGTTTAAAGTCTTTTATGGAAACATCAACTAAAGTCGCGCCATTTTCTTTTAGCATTTTTAAAGTGTCACGATAACTTTTTTCAACTTCAAACCCTGCAACGGCTTCTTCAATTTCCTTTAAAACGCCAATTCTTAAACCTTTTACACTGCCTTTTATTTGTGATAAATATGATGGAACATCGGTTTTTAAAGAAGTTTCATCGTGCTCACTTCCCCCTACCAAAACTTCCAGCATATATGCATTGTCTTTGACATTTTTTGTGATTGGCCCCACTTGTTCAATGGAACTTGCAAACGCAATCACGCCATATCTTGAAACTCTGCCATAAGTAGGTTTAATTCCCACAACGCCGTTATATGAACTTGGTTGTCTTATGGAACCACCAGTGTCTGTTCCAAGAGCCACTGGGGTAAGTCCTGCACCAACTGCACTTGCTGAACCACCACTTGAACCACCTGGAACACGAGTTGGGTCGAGTGCATTTTTGGTTATTCCATAATATGATGTTTCTGTGGAAGAACCCATTGCAAATTCGTCCATATTTGCTCTTGCAAAAATAACAGCCCCTGCATCTAACATTTTTTGAACAACAGTGGAGTTATATTGTGCAACATAATTTTCCAAAAATCTTGAACCACAACTTGCTTTCTTGCCCTTGTATAAAATGTTGTCTTTGATAACAACAGGAACGCCAGCAAGTTTACCTTTAAAACCATTCTTAATTTTTTCATCCATTTCTTTTGCTTTATCAAGTGCATCATCAAAGATTTCCAAAATGGCATTTAAGTCTTTTCTTTCTTCACATTTTTCAATATAAAATTTTGTCGCATCATAAGATGTGATTTTTTGCTCGCTGATTGCTTTTGCAAGGTCAATGAGAGATAATTCGTCAATCTTCATATTTTCCTCCTAATCTAACATTTTTGGCACGCAGAACGAGCCTTTCTTTGTTTTTGGACTGTTTAAAAGAATTTCTTCTTGTGGTAAACTTTCTTTTGCCACATCTTCACGACAATCGGAAAGTTTGTGAGAAGTATATTCAAGTTTACTGTCACCAATATCACAATTTTTAACTTCATCGACAAGTTCAAGAATTTGTTCAAATTCAGGAATAAAGGCTTTTAATTCCTCATCACTAAATTCAAGAGCAGATAGACCTGCAAGTCTTTTCACTTCGTCAATTGTTATCTTTGTTTTACTCATTTTTTTCTCCTTTTTTTGGTTGAGTTTTACAATTTACAATAATAAATTTTTATAAAAACAAAAACCTTAAGTCGTGCTATTAGCACCTATTATGGGTTTAAACGATCTGGTCCACGGAAGACAAACATTGCTTCCTTGATGGTTGGAATGTCAAGCATAATCATTGTTAATCTATCAAGACCAATTCCGAAACCACCGTGTGGAGGACAGCCATATTTGAAGAAGTTGATATAGTTTTCTTCCATTGTCTTTGGGTCAATTCCTTTGTCGGCAATTTGTTTTGCTAATACATCAGCACGATGTTCTCTCATTGCTCCACTTGTGATTTCAATGTCTTTATAATAAAGGTCATAAGTTTCACTATAACCAGGTTCATCTTGTTTATGCATTGAATAGAAAGGTCTAACATCTGAAGGATAATCTTTGACAAAGTAGAATTGATGGTGATTTTTCTCCATCATATACTTTGAAAGTAAATTTTCTGCTTCTGTGTCAAGGTCTGCTCCTTCGTCGAGTGGATAATCAAGTTCTTCTTCTAAAATTTTATAAACTTCCTTCATTGTAATTCTAGGGAATGGTAAAGTTGGAACAACGACATCAACCCCTAAAAGTTCCTTGATTTTTTCGCCGTATTTTTCACTAACATTTTTAAGCCCTGCGTGGATTAATTCTTCTTCCACTTTCATGACATCTTCAACAGATGAAACATTGGCAAATTCAAGGTCAAACCCCGAGAATTCTGTGGCGTGTTTTCTTGTGAAAGATTTTTCTGCACGATAAATTGGTGTCGCAATGAAAACTTTTTCAAAACCAGCAGCAATGGCCATTTGCTTATAGAATTGTGGACTTTGAATTAAATATGCCTTTTTATCAAAATACTTAACTTCAAAAACGCCAGAACCAGATTCGCTTTCATTTTTAATTGTTGTTGGACAATGAACTTCAATAAACCCGTTGTCAATACAATAATTTCTCATACCTTGAGTTAATGCTGTTTGAGCTTCAAAAATTAAACGCTTTTTAGGGTCTCTTAAATCAATCCAACGATAGTCAAGGCGTTGGTCGATTGAACTTCCTTCATCAATTGGAGAAATGTCTGCTTTTGACAAAACTTCAAGTTCATCTGGAATGAGTTCTTTTTTGCCAAGTTTGACATATTCGTTTGGCACAACTGTTCCTTTAACTTTCACATAATAGTCTTGCGTAAAGTGAGCAACAACTTCTGCAAGTTCTGGCTTTTTTGCCTTTTCAATTGTCATTTGAAGCATTCCACTTCTGTCTTCTAAAATGACAAATTGCATACTTTTTTGGTCACGAACTTTTTCAATCCAAGCCCAAACTTCCACTTTCCCTTCGCTGGATTTAAGGTCACTTCTTACATATTTTTCCATAAAAATGCTCCTTTTAAAATTTTTTGTCTATGAAATTTTCGACATGACTTGTCACTATAAACAAAAAAGTCACCCGTCTTAACACTAGATTTTTTGCCATAGTGTTAGGACGAATGACTCGCGGTGCCACCTAACTTGCAGTAAAAACTGCCTCTCAAAATTTGCTATAACGGGCAAACCCGATTTTCCCTACTCATCGAACGATTTTCGAAAAAACTGCTCCTGAGTGTTCTTTCACATACTATTGATGGTAAACTTCCAGCCACGATTTACCTCTCTGAAATCAAGGGAATATGCTACTTTTCTCCGTCATCGCATTTTATGAGCATATTATAAAACTTTTTTAAAAAGATGTCAATAAAATTTGCTAGATATTTTTAAACTTTATTTTTTCCATTAAATTTACATTTTAAAAATCACAACTTTTGTGTTTTATTGTTTTAATAAAATTAAGGCAAAATAGTTTATGCTAACAAAGAAATAATCTCCAATTAAAAGAATAAAATTCTGTATTTTAGAAAAAATAAAAATAGGCAAAAAATTTAAAAGGAGAATTTTATGACTTTTAACCCATTTGAAGAAAAACCAAAGAAATTGGAAAGTTGTCTTATGAGTTTCAAAGAACTTTCAGGAAAACCATACAACAAACTTGAATCTAGCCCCTACACAAGAGTAAGATGCATTTTGATGAATGGAACAGAATATGAATCTGTTTGGTTTGGACACCAGTTTCATCGTCACGCAAGCGACAATGATTTAAGACGAACAATCGCCCTTATTCGCCGAAACGAACAGCAACAGCAAAAACTTATTTCTTCCTTGAAACCCATTGATGAAAATCTACTAGAAACCACAATTGGATATGAGCAACTTGCCGTTGACTTAACAGCTTTTTTAGCACAAAATGTTCAAGATAAATATATTAAAGATGCTCTTGATTTTGCTTTACTTGAAGATTTTGACCACCTATATCGTTACGCTAACTTACTAGAAAGTGATATGAATCTGAAGGCAGAAGATTATGTTGGAGATTACACTGAAATTATGCCTGCTAGACCGACTATTGCTCATCATCGCCACCCTTATGACTCTGTCAAAAATCCAATATGTAACAAAAAAGCCACACCATTTGATAAATGTGCAGTCAACATAATAACTGCAGCTGAACAACAAACTATGAATTATTATATGAATTTAGGTGGATTTTATAAAAATCAAAAAGGTAGAGAAATTTACACTGAAATTGCTATGGTAGAAGAACAACACGTTACACATTATGGAAGTTTAATAGATCCAACAGCAAGTTGGTTTGAGATGTGTTTAATGCACGAATATATTGAATGTTATCTTTATTATTCTATGCTAAATGATGAATCAGACAAAAACATAAAAACAATTTGGGAAAAACTTTTAGAACAAGAAATTTCACATCTTCATACAGCAGCAAAAAATTTAAAGAAATATGAAAAAAAAGAATGGCAAGAAGTGATTCCTGATGGTAAATTTCCAGAACTTATAAAATTTAAATCTAACAAAAGTTATATTCGAAATATCATAAAAGACACTATTGAAAACACTGCTGATAGAGAAGGTTATATTAATATTAATGATTTACCAGAAAATGCTGACTTTTTTATCTATCAGCACAAAGTTAATAAAAATCCTAAAGATGATGCTTCTCACAAAGTTACTCAAGAACATATTGATATGTTTGGAGAAGATTATCGAGTGCAAGATAAAGAACACCCAGTTGAAGAATTAAGAAGCCGAAAAGAAGATAATGTCAATATTGGCAGAATACCAAAAAGTTTTAAAAAATAATAAAATTAAGTAAAATAAAAAACTCAAATAATAAAAAATGCTAGCCTTTATTTTTGCTAGCATTTTTTATTTATATTATTATTTATTGTTAAGCTATCTCTTCAGTGTAGTTGATTTGATTTATAAAAGTTGCAGTTGCAAAACCTTTACCATAAATATAAGATTTTAACTCAAATTTTGCACCATCATAACTTTCATTAATATCATTTACATCTTCTTTATAACTTACAAAATAATATGTTAAAGGATAATTGTCATCTTTATCTTTGTCAGTATTTGTTGTTACGCTATAACTATCTAATTTTCCATTTTTATAAAGGCTGTTGATTGAAATATCGTTTTGTGCCATACCATCATAATAACAACCAACCATTGATTTTTGTGCCCCTTCATTATATATTAAAGTATATTCATTAGTGTCTTCATTAAAATCAACTTCATTTGTTGTGTCAAAACAGAATTTAATATCTGTAAAACTTATTTCTTCAGCAGCTGGGAACATATTAAAATCTACTTCTTGACCATTAAGTTTAATTTTGGTTTCTCCTGCTGACTCTAAAAGTAAAATAGGAGCTGCCATATATAATTTATTATCTTCGAAATAATAAATTTTATCTTTAATAAAATGACTCATACCAACAGAAAGTGGAATTGTTTGATCTTTATCATAAACAACATCACCAAAACCTACTGATTCTAAATCTGTAACATTATTTACTGTTCCAACTAAAACATAATATTCAGTAAATTCTGGAATTGCCTCTTTAGCCTCTTCATAAGTATAATAACTGTATGTTGATTCTCCTTCTTTTGCAGGTAATTTATTTAATACATTATTTTCCATAATTTCCAAAACATTTTCTGCTTCTGATTTAAGTGTTTCAGAAATAGTAAATGTTATATTTTGCTCTCCACAGCAAGCCACCAAAGCAAAACTACCTAAAATAAGCATAATTACAAGTGCAAACACAGTTGAAAATTTTTTAACTTTACTCATAGAAACCTCCTTTTGTTTCATATTTGTATTTTATCATATAATACAAAAAAACGCAAACAAAATTCAAAAGTAAAAAATAAATTTTTTAAATTAAAAAAAGAAAGTTACAAATTTTGCATCTTTCTTTTTTTATCGTTCTTATTTTTTACATATCTTTTCTACGATAATCAACATCTATAACTGCTTTTCTCTTTTCTTCCTGTTTTTTACCAGATTTATCCACCCATTTCCTAACAATAAGATTTGTGATTGGAGAGAAAATCATCATAACGATTTGTCCAACAATAATGTAAATTGCAAACAAACTTGTATACATCAAAGTGAAAATTCCAAGAATGATTGGCATAATGAAATACATTGCTTTTCCGCCAGGTTGTTGTGCTCCACCACTTCCCTTTTTCATAAGTTTGTTGTTGATAAAGATTGATAAGAAAGATGTAAGCACTGCAAGAATAACAAGAATGTAATATCCATTTGCTCCTAAGTCTCTTTCATTAAGCCCTGCAACAACAAAGTCAAAAATTTTTCCTTCATAGTCATATTGTTCTTCAATTTCTTTTTCAGCATCAGAATAATATTTATTAAGATAATTTGTGATTTCACTTTTGTCAAAGACAGGGCTTGTTGTTGGACTTTCTGCCTTATAAATATTCTTTATCCAAAGAAAACTTTGAAGATTTTCAGTGTAATAGTCTGCAGTGATGTCTTCTGCCATTGACTTTATGTTAAGTTCCATTTCATTTAAAACTTTTTGTGCTGAAACAGAATTTCCTTCTGCATCATCAACATATTCATCTGCATAATTAGTTATTATTTCATAAATTTCTTGATTGGCATTAACATTCGGGTCATCATTAAAGTTTATCATATTTTCCGTAAGTTCATCACTTGGTCTTATGGTGTAAATAATTTCATTTGGATTTTCTATTAGATAAAAATCTAAAGTCATTTGTTTATTTTCAACATCTATAGTTGCATTAACATTAAAATCTTCGCCATAAGTCAAACCATCAAGGTTTTCATTATAAAAACTTACAAAATTGTCATTTTCGTTTAGAAGTAAAACATTATAATAAACCATTTTTGTGTCTTCATATTGTTTGGCAATATTATAGTTTGAAACATTTTGAAGTCCAGTCCAAAGAGTTAAGAAAACCACCATTTGAAGAATTAACACAATTAGCATTGGAAGACAAGTGCCAACCATACTAAATTGATATTTTTTATAGATTTCTTGTTGTTTCTTTTGAAGTAAAACTTTATCGTGCCCATATTTTTTTTGTATAGCCTCAAGTTCCGGTCTCATTTTTTCATTGATACGAGAACTTTTCATACTAGCATATTTATTGAAAATATCTACAACAGCAAAAACAATTCTTACAATAACTGCAAGTAAGATTACCGACCAAATATATGAACCCATTGCTGAGTTAAAGCCTCCGATGATACTTTCCCACATACCACCGGGATAATTTAAGACAATTCCCATCAAAGAATCCATAAATTTTCCCCCTTAATATTTATAGGCACAGGGTCGTAACCCCTTTTCTTTTGCCACGGCACACACCTAAAAAGTCTTTTCATTCCAAGATATGAGCCTTTAAAAATGCCAAATTCTTCCACCGCTTTAATAAAATAATTCGAACAAGTTGGTGTGAAAATGCAACTATGTGGAAGAAGTGGCGAAATGACATACTTAAAAAAGAGAACTGGCAAAAGAAAAATTGTTTTATACCATTTTCTTTTTTTCATACTTAAAAAACAACTTTTTAACTTCTTCTTGAAGTGGTCTAAATTCTAGTTTTTCTGCCCCTTCTCTAGCAAGTAGAACATAGTTTTGAAAATTTTTCACATCGATATCTCGTCTGACAATTTCTCTTAATCTTCGCTTTAATTTGTTTCTTACATTCGCCTTACCAAGTTTTTTGCTTACAGAAAAACCGATTCGATAGTTATTATATTTACTTTTAACAACAAAAAGGGTGAAATGTTCTGTTGACACTCTATCCCCTTTTTTGTAAATATAATTAAATTCTTTGTTTTTACGAAGTCTATGCATTTTTAAGCCGCAATCTTCTTTCTACCGCGATTTCTGCGTCTTTTTAAAACATTTCTTCCGCCCTTAGTTCTCATTCTTTCACGGAAACCATGAACTTTATGTTTTTGTCTTTTCTTAGGTTGATATGTTCTTTTCATTTTCTTCTCCTTTTTCTTCTAGTTAACTTTAATTAGTCCAAAGAAATTTTCACTAAAATTTTTGTCAAAACTCTTAGTTGCATTAAGGTCTAGCGTTATTATAACGAAAAAAAAATAATTTGTCAACTAGAAAAGTCTTTGTTTTTTTGGAAAATTTCAAAACTTTAAATCTTATCGACAAATTATGTTACAAGTCGTTGACTTGATTTTTATCTTTTTTTTGACCAAATTTAACCTAGTTAGAATCTAGAAAGTGACAACGTCACCAGTTTATAACTGGGCTTTTAATAAATTTTGCCACATTAAATAAACTTTTATTATAATTTTAATTTGTTAGAATCTAAAGAGTAACAACGTTACCCGATCATACGGACTGGAAGGATAAGATATAAGAATTCATCGCCTTCAATTGGCACGATAACACAAGGATTTGCTGGACTATTAAAACAAATCTTCACAAATTCGTCTTGGTTTGCTCTTAAACTTTCGATAAAGTATCTTGCATTGAAAGCAATAAGTAAATCTTTTCCAGAAGTATTAACTGGAACATTTTCTTTAACATTACCAAGTTCAGAATTTGATGTTATACACAAATTCTTTTCTTTAATTTCAAATTTAACACAATTTCCTTGACCAACTTTAGATAAAAGTGATGCTCTTTCAAGTGCATCTTCAAATTGAGCCTTGTTAATAACACAAATTGTTTCATAGTTTGCAGAAATAATTTGTTTGTAATTGACAAAATCTCCTTCCAAAAGTCTTGTTGTGACTTTTGTATCTCCAAAATCAACCATAAGAGTGGACTTGTCCACATAGATATTCACAATTTCATCACTATCATCTAAAATTCTTGCAATCTCATCTAAACTTCTTGCAGGAATAACAATACTCATTGTGAGATTTGAATGAATTTGCTTTTTCACTTTTGCAAGTCTATACCCATCAAGAGCAACAGCATTTAATTCATTTTTATTAATATCAAAAAGCACACCTTTCAAAATTGGACGAGAATCGTCAAGAGCAACAGAAAATCTTGTTTTATTAATAATTGTTTTTAAATCTTTCTTAGAAATTCCAAAAAATTCACTACTTTCAATTTTCTTAAAGGAAGGATATTCCAAAACATTGTAACACTGAATAATACTATGGCTATCATCATAACGAATAAGCATTTGATTTTTTTCATTAAGTTCAAGTTCAATCATTTCATTGGTAAGTTTCTTAATAAATTCAGTAATAAATTTTCCAGGAACAACTGCTTCGCCTTCGGTTTTAATGTTTGCTTTAATTTTTCTTTCAATCGAAAGTTCAGTGTCTGTTGCACTCAAAGTCAAAGTATCATCTTCGGCTGTGATTTTGATTCCTTCTAAGATTGGATTTGTAACTTTATTTGAGATTGCTTTACTAACGCTAAGGAAAGCATCAGAAAGTTCGACCCCATGACAACTAACTAACATAAGACACCCCTTTTATTTTTATACGCTAATATTATAACACACTTTTCGCGTGCGTGCAACTAAAATTTTAAATTAATTTTATTTATAGCATCACACTAATAATTATAATGGCTGTGGAAATGTGTATAACTTTTTTAACCCACAAAATATAGAAAAAAATTGTCGAAAAATTCCTAAAAAATTACCATATTTAGTGTTTGAAAAATGTGGATAAAATTGTGTATAATTTTTTTTATTTTTCCACATTTCCAAAGTGGGGGAAATTTTCCCTTTTTATTAATATAATACGCTATATTTATAATAATAAAATTGCTACAAACCTTTAAATTAGCGAATTGTAGCGATTGATAAATTTTATAATATTTTAGAAAGTTGATGTGTAAAAAATTATAAAAAATAAGTAAAAATATACAAAAAAACATAAAATTTTGACAAAAAATTAAAATTTTAAGTATTTTTTTGATATTTTTTAAAGATTTATCTTAAATTTTAAGTTTTTTTATTCATTTTAAGTTTAAAAATTAAAAAAATCACAATTTTTTTATAGTAAAAAATAAAAAAAGTGTAAAAACTTTTAAATTTTACACTTTTAACAAATGTTATTTGTTTTTAAAAAAGTAATGCATTTTAATTTATAAAACAGATAGAACCTATAAGAATCAAGAAACAGACAATGTCTGGCGAATTTCGTTGACAATGTTTGCTGTCTTTTTATTGTTTTTAACTTCTTCAGTAATTTTATCTCTTGAATGCATAATTGTTGTATGGTCTCTTCCGCCAAAAATTTTTCCTATGTTGACAAGTGGAAGGTTTAAAAGTTCAGAAATTAAATAAACAGCAATCATTCTTGGTTCAACAATTTCTTTATTTTTCTTTTTACCCACAATATCTTTATAATCAACTTTGAAATAATCACAAACAACATTTATTATTGCTTCAGGTGTAAGTTCACCTTTAATTTCAGATTTGTTAGATTTTGAGAAAATTTCTTCTGCTTCTTCCATTGTTGCTACTTTTTTTCCATTTAAAGTTGCTAAAAAGTAAACTTCAGACAATTTTCCTTCAAGTTCTCTGATATTGCTTTCAACATGTTCTGCAATATAATTAATTACTTGGTCTTCAGCATAATATTTTTCAAGTTGACTTTTTTTGTGTAAAATGGCGATTCTTGTTTCTATGTCAGGTGGTTGAATATCGTGAATAAGTCCACTTGAAAATCTCGATTGTAACCTATCTTCCAAATTTTCAATTTCTTTTGGTGGACGGTCAGAACAAATGATGATTTGTTTATTATTCATAATAAGCTCATTGAAAGTATGGAAAAATTCTTCTTGAGTTTCTTTTGCTCTATAGATAAATTGTATATCATCAACCATTAAAACATCAAGATTTCTATATTTCCCACGAAATTCCATAATAGATTTATTTTTTGTGGAAGAATAAAGAGATGCAATGTAGTCATTTGTGAATTGTTCGCAAGTAATATACTTAATTTTGAGTTCTGGAGAAAATTCGTAAATATAATTGCCAATTGCGTGAAGTAAGTGTGTTTTTCCAAGTCCAACACCACCATAAATAAAAAGTGGATTATATCTTTTTCCTGGATGTTCTGCAACTGTTCTTGCTGCAGCATAAACAAATTGGTTACTTTTTCCAACAACAAAGTTGTCAAAGGTGTATTTTTCCATAAATGGAGATTTTTCATCTCTTTTAGAAACAGTTTCTTTTGTTTGATTATTTTTTAAATATTCTATTTCTTCATTTTGGTCTAAAACTGTGATATTTAACTTTTTTCCAACAATTTCATAACAACAATCACTGATTTTATCAATAAAATTACGTAAAATTTGATTTTTTGCTGTCACTGATTGTGCAACAATATAAAAATTATCTTTATCATCAATTTCAAGTGGCTTAATTGTTTTTATCCAAAGCATAAAAGAAACTGAGGAAATTCTAAGTTCAAGTTTCTCTAAAATTTGTTTCCATAAAGTTTCAATATCTTGCATAATGCACCTACCTAATTTAATTATACAAGATTGGAAACAAAATTTCAACCTTATTTTGTATATAATTTTTAAAAAAGTTAATAAAAATTCATAATTTTTAAAAAATTTGTGATTTTAAAGTGAAATTTTTGCATTTTTTTATTTTAAAAATTTTCAACTGTAATAAATAAGTATATATATTATATAATATATATTATATATAATAATATAGTAAATAAATTTTGAAAAATATTGTAAAAATGTTTTGGATTTTGTAAATGGCGTGGTATAATAATAAAGTCAGTTAAAATACTGACTCATTCATTTGGTTAATTCCTCAGAATTGAGTTTACATACTTTTTACCTTACTTGGAACTTATGGGTGCCTTTCTTTTTCTGTGCGTAACTGAATGAATTTAAAAGGAAAGTGTATGAAAGAATGTGATTTGATTAAAATTAGAAAAGTTGTAAAATACGCACTAATAAGAATTGGGTTCCAAGTTAATCGTATCGGTTTTAGTTATCTTTGCTATGCCATTGAACTTGTCATTCAAGAACCACCTCTTATTCATAGATTATGTAAAGGTGTTTATAGCAAAGTTGCTGAAAAATATGGTGTAAGTTTTTCTTGCATTGAAAGAGATATACGCCACTCTATTGAAGCAACTTTCCTAGATAGAAGTTTCTTAGAAGTGAATCAAATGTTTAAGTTAAATATATTTACCATTGACGATAAACCAACTGCTGGGGAGTTTATTCAACTAATAGCAGAATATTATCATTTAGGTTTATATAGTAGAGAACTTGCTTTTCAAAATACAGTCGCCGTGCAATAAAAGACGTTGTCTTGATTTAAGTATTTACTTAAAATATTCGGTTAAAAACTATATAACCTGAGTAAATTAAAAAACAAATTTTAAATGAACAAATAAAAAAGAGGCAACGCCTCTCAAAAGTAAACATAAAGCACCCAAAGCACATTTGTGCTTTTTATTTTTAATTTAAGAAAATTTGCTAAAAACAATTAAATTATAACATTGATTATGGTATAATATACTTATGAAAGTGACATCGTTAAGTCTTAGAAATTTTCGCAACTATGACAACTTAAAAATAAATTTCAGTGATAAAGTTAATGTTTTTATGGGTAAAAATGCACAAGGAAAAACCAATTTACTCGAAAGCATATTTTATTGTTGCATTGGAAAAAGTTTTAAATCAATTAAAGACAAAGACATCATCAAATGGGAAAAAGAAGATGGTTACATTGGACTTACCGCTGAGAGAAAATATCGTGATGTGAAAGTGGAAATCAAACTTTCAAAAACTCACAAAAAAGTGGTTTTAATCAATTCTCTTCCTATCAAAAAGATTGGTGAACTTATTGGGGAAATTAATGTCGTTTTCTTTTCACCAAACGAACTTAAACTTGTGAAAGAAAGCCCAGACGAACGCCGTAAATTTATGGACATTGACATCTCACAAACAAACAAAAGATATTTCTATTTACTTTCTCGCTATGAAAAAATTTTAGCAAACAGAAACAAACTTCTTAAAAATTCTGACAACATTGATTATGTCAAAGACACCATTGACATTTGGGACAGAGCACTCGTGCAAACAGCAAAAAAGATTGCTTTTGAAAGAGTAAAATTTGTGGAAAATATCACTCCATACACCGAAAAGGCTCAATCATATTTAAGTGGTGGTAAAGAAAAAATTGAATTAAAATATATCTCAGGCTGTGGAGTTAAACTTGACGAAAAGTTTGAAGAAAATATGGACAAACTTTTAAAGAAAAATCTTGAAAAAGACTTCCGCTTTGGCTATACCACAATTGGTGTTCACCGCGATGATATTGATATATATTTAAACGGAGTGGAAGTTAAAACTTTTGGTTCTCAAGGACAACAAAGAACGGTTGCCCTTTCTCTTAAACTTGCCGAACTTGAAAACATCAATGCAATAACAGGCGAATATCCAATTCTTATGCTTGACGATGTTTTCAGCGAACTTGACTCTGACAGACAAAAGCGTCTTTTAAAATTTGCCGACAGAACACAGACTTTTATCACTTGCACTGACGAGAAAAAAATCAATGGGGAAATCTTTGAAATTGTAAATGGCGAAGTCTTCAAAAAGTGACAAAAAATTTCAAAAAGCATATTGATTTCCTTGTCTATTTATGATAGAATTTGAATAGGAGATGTAAATGGTTATTGCAAGTAAAAACGCAAGCAAAATTTCAGCGGTTAGAATGTGTTTTCCTGAATATCATATAGAAGATAGGACATCAAAATTTTACTATACTTATAAGCCTGAAAACATTGATACATTTATGTGCGCATATAGACGAGCAAACGAAACAACAGCAACGCCTTTTGAAACCGTCATTTCGATTGAAGATGGCGTTTTTTCTAATGCTGGAAGATATTTTATTAGCGATGTGTGTTGCATAAAAGAACCGCAAGGATTTAGATTTGGCTGTGGTTATTTTTATGAAATTAGCAAAAATATGTATGATTATATAAAACTAGGTGGAAATCTCAATGACCTTGTTCACGAAATCGAAAATAATACTTCCAAAAGTTTTCCTGGTGGTGTTACTAGTCTTTTAAGCAATTTTCAGCACGGCCGAAAAAAACAATTGATAAAAGCAATACGCAATGCCAAAAAAGCCAATTTAATAGAAAATCCAAACCGACAAATGTTTCAACATTTAAATATAAAAAGAAAATATTGGATTTCTAGTGTTTCGACTGAAGACTTTAAATTGCTTGATAAAAAATGTTTCAATGCAGTTAAAAAATTAAATGGAAAAGGAGGAAATGTAAAATGAGTAAAGCCGATTATTCATACTTAAAAACAGCAAATTCAATTTTAAAAGGATGTTGGGAAACTGGCGAAGTTCGTCCAAAATGGGAAGACGGAACTCCAGCATACGCAATCAAAAAATTCGCGGTTTGCAACCTTTATAATTTAAGCGAGGAATTTCCAATCACATCAATAAGAAACACAAATTGGCGTGGGGCAATTGATGAAATGATGTGGATTTGGGTAAAGAAAAGTAATAATATAAATGACCTTCACAGCAATGTATGGAATCAATGGGCAGATGATAAAGGAAGTATTGGAGAAGCCTATGGTGCTCAAGTAAGAAAGGTGTCACATTATAAAGAAGGCGACTTTGACCAAATTGACAGAATTTTATATCAACTCAAAAATGACCCATCAAGTAGAAGAATACTTGCAGAACTCTATATCCCTGAAGACCTTAACAAAATGCATTTATCTCCTTGCGTTCACGGTTTAAATTTTGTGGTTACTGACGGAAACAAATTGAATTTAGTTTTAAACCAACGTTCAAACGACACTCTCGCTGCTGGAAATTGGAATGTCATACAATATGCTGCTCTTGTTCATATGCTTGCACAGGTTAGCGGTATGCAAGTGGGAGAGTTAGCACATGTTGTCGCTGATGCTCACATATATGATCGACACATTCCTTTCATTATTGACATAACTTTTTCAAGAGCAAAAGAAATTCAAGCAAAGCTAAAAGATGAAAGAGTTTGTGAAATTATAAGTGCAATGAATTTACCAGAAATAAAAGAAAAGTTCGAAAGATTTCAAGACGAAATCTTAACTAAAGAAGCGAATTATGACCCAGCACTTACTGAAGCACAAAACTACGAACGTATTGCAAATGACTGTCAAAATAAACTCATTTCAACAGAAGAAATGCGAAAATATCAAAAGAAAATTGTGGACACATTTGAATTTCAACAAGCAAGCAAAATTGTGGACACAATGTATGAAAATCCTATCTTCGACCAAGCCTTTGGTTATAAAGAGCCGAAACTTGTATTAGACAAAAATGTTAAAGATTTCTACGGTTTTGTTTCTCCAAAAACAAAAGATAGAAATGGCAAAAATATAAACAATCCAAACTCAAGTTTTAATGTTGAAGACTATTACCCTGAAAAAGAAGGCATCAAACTTCAAGCAAAAGTTCCTGTTGCCGAATAGCATCAGTGATGTATTCTTGATTCTTCCAAAGGTCTTATTAATTTATAAACATTTCAAAATCAATTATACTTATTAAAAACAATTTTTAAACTAGGTAGCATTATTGTCATAATAAAAAATGAATTTGCAATTATGTCTAAACATTTTGAAAAAAAATTATTTTGTGTTAAACTCCTATTTAAATAATAGGAGTTTTTTATGTTCAGTTACAATAAATTTGTTCGTAATCGTAAAACATTTTTAAGAGAAAATAAGGATAATGATTTTGTCTATTTAAATTCAGATAGCAAAATTTTAATTTCTGCTCCACATGGTGTTCCACAAACAAGACTTGGCGTTCCTAAGCACCAAGAACCTGGTTCATTTGCGTTTGCACTTGAATTGTATAATAGGCTACACACAAAATTTATTGCAAAAACAAAAAACAATTTTGACGATGCTAACTTTGATGAACATAGTCCATACAAAACAAAAATATCCCGTGAGATTGACAACATTGACTATATCATTGATTTTCACGGCCTGGCAAGTTATAGAGAAATGGATATAAACTTAGGTATAAATTTTGGTGAAAATGTTAAGAGTGATGTTTCCTTGTTCGAAAAACTTGTTAAAGAACTCAAAAAAAATAAGTTTAAAGTCACTATTGACGCTCCGTATTTTGCACCAGCACGCACAATCGCTGGAACTTTTAATGGAAAATCTTGGACAATTCAGGTGGAAATTAATAGCGGAATAACCAATAATCTAAAAAACAAAGACAAACTTGAAAAATTATTGTCAGTGTTTGAAGATTGGATTAAATATATCGAAAAAAATGCCAACGATAAAATCATATATAAAGCGGGCACAATTTTAATCAACAGAAAAACTAAAAAAGTAGGACTTGTTTTTAGAGATTTACATCAAGACTATTCTTTTGCAAAAGGACACCTTGAAAAAGGCGAAAACATTGAGGAATGTGCTTTAAGAGAGACTACGGAAGAAACAGGGAGAGAAGGGAAAATTATTTGTCCACTTTCTGACATTAAATATCGAAACAAAGAAGGAAAGGTTGTTGTCAAAATGTTTCTTGCCGAGGATTTAGGAAAAACAAAAAAAATAATTCGTGAAGAAAATAAAGAAAATCTTGTCTGGGTGAAGGCTGAAGAAGTTTTAGACAAACTTAGTTATGACAATATGAAAAACTTTTGGAAGGAAAACTTCGCAACTGTGCAAGGAGAACTAAAGGATAATTAAATGAAAAAATTTTGTAGGTAACAAAATTTAAATTAATTTAAAATATAATAAAATTTAAATAATCAGCAAAAGGTTATCAAAATTTTTATGAACTTTATGTTATATAAAATAGGTCTTGCGATTTTTAGATTAAATATAAAATATATTAAATTAAAAACAGGCTTTTGCCTGTTTTTGTCTTTCTTTGTCGTTTCGTAATAAAACTTTTGCAAAGAAAAAGAATAGGCAAAAAGGAGATAATTATGAAAAGGAAAATTATTTTTAGTCTTGCCATTCTTTTAATGTTTGCTTGTCTATTGACATCACAAACAAATTTTCACATTGCTTCTGCTTCCACTCTTGCCCAAAATTTGACAATAACTGGAAATTCCACAATTTATGCTACACCTGACAGAGCAGAAATTTCTGCACGTATTGAAACCTTAGATATGGATAATGTTAAATCAAAAAATGAAAATTTTGAAATTTTTGATAAAGTGGTAAAAGCCTTAATTGATGCGGGAATTTCCAAAGAAAACATCACTTTAGATTATTATTCATCATATCCAAACTACGATTATAACAATGGAAAAACTCTACTAGGATATCACACTTCAACCACTTTTTCCGTTTGTGTGGATAATTTAGATATAAAATCTTATGTAGATATTTTAACAGAAAATGGAGCAACTTCCATTAATAGCGTGACATATTCTTTGTCAAATTTAGATAGTGTTTATAATGAAGCAATCAAAAAAGCAATTTTAAATGCTGAAGAAAAAGCAAAATTTTTAGGTTATGAAAATCTCACAGCAATAGGGCTTAAAGAAGAAACTGTTTATTCGTCAGGTTCTCTATATCGTTCTTATTCTGAAAATTCAACAGGAAGTGAACTTATAGGAAAAATTAGTGTTAATGCCAAAGTCACAGTAAATTTTTCTAACAATACTGAGCAAGAGTCAAGTGTAATAAATTAAAAATAAAAAAAACACAAATGTGCTTTGGGTGCCTATGTTTACTTTTGAGAGGTGTTGCCTTTTTTTATTTTTTAATTTAAAATTTGTTTTTTAATTTTACTCAGGTTATATAGTTTTTAACCGAAGATTTTAAGTAAATACTTAAATCAAGACAACGTCTTTTATTGCACGGCGACTGTATTTTGAAAAGCAAGTTCTCTACTATATAAACCTAAATGATAATATTCTGCTATTAGTTGAATAAACTCCCCAGCAGTTGGTTTATCGTCAATGGTAAATATATTTAACTTAAACATTTGATTCACTTCTAAGAAACTTCTATCTAGGAAAGTTGCTTCAATAGAGTGGCGTATATCTCTTTCAATGCAAGAAAAACTTACACCATATTTTTCAGCAACTTTGCTATAAACACCTTTACATAATCTATGAATAAGAGGTGGTTCTTGAATGACAAGTTCAATGGCATAGCAAAGATAACTAAAACCGATACGATTAACTTGGAACCCAATTCTTATTAGTGCGTATTTTACAACTTTTCTAATTTTAATCAAATCACATTCTTTCATACACTTTCCTTTTAAATTCATTCAGTTACGCACAGAAAAAGAAAGGCACCCATAAGTTCCAAGTAAGGTAAAAAGTATGTAAACTCAATTCTGAGGAATTAACCAAATGAATGAGTCAGCATTTTAACTGACTTTATTATTATACCACACCGTTTACAAAATTCAAAGCAATTTTACAATATTTTTCAAAATTTATTTATTTTTCTTATATTGAAAAATATGAAAACTTCCATTTTTAAGAGAAAAGGTTGAGAAATCTTTGTCTTTAGGCATTCCATTAAAATAAGCATTTGACATTTTTGCCACACCATTGTGAGAAACAACTAAAACTGTTTTTTCGCCGTATTGCTTTTTAACATCATTATAAAAAGAAGCCACTCTATTATAGAAATCGTCAAGGCTTTCAATTTTGTATGGCAAAGTTTCAGTGCCTTTCCATCTGCCTTCAAAGTTTATTATTTCACTAAAATGTTTACCGACAACTTCATCATAATCTCTTTCTATCAATCTGTTATCATAGACGACTTCTAAATTTTTGTGGAATTTAAGAATTTCTTTCAATGTCTGTTTCGTCCTTTTAAGTGGAGAACAAAAACAAATATCAAACTTTACATCTTTCAATTTTACCGCAGTTTCTTTTGCTTGTTCAACGCCTAAAGGAGTTAAATCGCCATTTCCTTGAATTATGTTATTTAAATTGTCAAAAGTTTGTCCATGCCTTACAAAATAAATCATATTATCTCCTTTAAATAATTTCAATTTTTTCGTGATATTTTGGAACAATAACTTTCATATCTGGAAATTTCTTTGCCATTGTTTTAACAAATTTGTCTGTATTAATGTGCTCAGTTATTGGAGGAAAAGCATTGTCAAAATGGTCAAGAATAACAGTTTTTGGTCCTATTTTTTTGATGATAGGCAGAAAATATTTTGTCATATTGGTTCGCCCCTGAAAAGGCCAAATTAAAACATCGACATTTTTTGGAAGTTTGGCTTTGTTACTGATGCCGGCTGAGCCGAAAATAAGAATTGTTTTGTTTTGTGCGTTTATCTCAAATGCAACAATATCTCCACCCATTCTATATTTGTTGTGCAGTTTTAAGAGTTTGTAGGCTTTGTGAATTTGGAAAGTGAACAAAACCTTTAAGGCGGTCAAAAGAACAATGCTCAAGTTGTTATCAATATGCTTGCTTTGATGTGTCTTAATAGAGAAGTTCTCCATTTCCAAAATTTCTTTGTTATGTATAATTACAACTTGCTTTTCAACATCAACACCTTGTGTCTCAAGGCGAAGATATGCTGTTGGAGTTCCGTATAGTTGTGCATCAGTGTTCTTTAAAATAAGTGGTAAATCACAAAGATGGTCAAAATGTGGGTGCGTGTTAAAGATATAGTCCACCCTAGTAAATTCTTCAAGTTTAGGGTGTTCTAATTTTTTATTCATTCTAAAAAATGGGTCAAAAAGCAATTTAGTTCCATCAATTTCCATTAATATCGTGGCTGTCCCATACCATGTTATATTTATCATAATTAATATTATATCAACTTTTTAAAATAAAACAAACTAAATGCAAACTAATTTTAATTTAAAATTTTGAAAGCTCGTTTTGTTTTGAAAAATTTTGTAAAATATTACAAAAATATTTGCAAAACTTATCAAGTTTTGTTATAATGTCGTCATAGGTCGAAAGATAAACCTTTTTGTCGAATTTAAAACATTGCGAGGTGTTACAATGGAAGAAATAGAGAAGTTAAGGAATGATATTAAATATTCTCTTTTAAGAATAGGAATCAGAGCAAACTTAAGAGGTTTTAAATACTTGTGCACGGCTGTGGAATTGTCTATTTTATATCCCGACTTAAATTTATGCAACGGCATATTTGTTCAAGTCAGTGATATGTATAACACGCCATATCATTCGGTTGAAAGAGATATTAGGTTTGCAATTAATTTAATAAAGAAATCAAAATCTTTTTTAGAACTTAATAAAATGTTTTCAAAAAAAGTGGTTCAAAGTGACACAAAATTAACTAGTGGTAAATTAATAGGACTACTTGTAAAGTATTATTTAAAACGAAAATAACGGGAAAAATTTTGCCCGTTATTAATAAATTTTTGAAAACAACGATTTTCAATTAGGTGTATTGCGTTCTTATATTTAAAACTTTAATAGGTATGCTTTGTTAGAGTTTTATAATTTTTTTGACAAAAGGTCATCGCGTTTTAAATCGCTAAAATATTTTATTGGAATGTCTAAAATGGAATATGCCCCAAATTTTTCTTCTTCAAAAAGTTTATTAACAATTTTTCCGCCCACACTCATCATTCTGGCAGTGAAGTGTGGATTGCTGGCAAGTTTAAGAGAAAATTCTAGAGTGGAAGTGTATTGATTTAAAATTTTAAAGTTATCTACAATATAACCTTTATGAGAAAGTTTCTTTTGCATTTTTTCAATTTTATTTTCTTCGACAAAATTTACTTCTGTTTCATATCCGCTAAAATAATTAGGCATATTGATAATTTCAGTTTCAATCTTATCTTTATTTTCGTCAAGATTTTCTGCGACAAAGCATATTCGTTTATGTTTTTCATAATCGGAAGGAGTATATTTAAATTGTCTTTTGCATTTTAAGATAATTTCTCGATTTGGAACTGTGTATTGTATGGCATTCTTAACACCATTAACTCGTCTTAAAGCATCGCTATGCCCTTGACTTACCCCAGTTCCCCAGAAAGAATTTGATACTCCCTCATCTTCAGAAATACTGTCAAAAAGAACGCGAATTAAACTCATTAAGCCGGGATCCCAGCCAAAAGCAGACAATGCCACTTTTTTAAATAGTTTGCCTTTTGTGTCCAATGAAAATATGTAATCTTTTAGTTTTTTGTGGGTGTCGAAACTGTCGACAGTATTGAAATTTTCAATTGCTTTTATACCAATTTCTTCAATATCATTGAAACTGCCAACACATAAAAATAAGACATCGATGTCGTTTTTATATTTTTCTAAATTGATTGTCTTGTCAAAACCTGTTCCATATTTACTTGTCAAATATTCGCGTCTAGAAAAAATTTTAACCAAATTAAAATTTTTGTCGCTTAAAAGTATTTCTTCTAAGGCTTTGCCGAGATTTCCATATCCAACAATACCTACATTTATTTTTTTCATATCCTCTCCTAAATAAGTCTAATGTTATTTTGATAATTGTAGATTATGACTTTTAAATTATCAAATTTTAAATTTATCTACAATTTAAACAAAATAAAATCTGTCAAACTTAAATATGACAGATTATGCTTTTTTGTTAAATTTTGAGATTTTTAGTAAAGTGTGGAATTAAAACTAATATAGATTGCTTTTATTATTCATTTTGTAGTGCGATAAAGGAAGATTAATAGAATGTAATTTTTCTAGTAGCTATATATTTACAATTTGTTTTATGAAGTCAATACCATTTAGTCATTTCTAAAAGGTTTGGATTTTTTTAGATAGCAAAAAATTGGTAAATAATCTTAACATAAATATATTGCTGGTGTTACTTGGAGAGAATTACTTTTTGTATCTTTTCCAACCCCACCAACCAGGTAGTAAATCAATAAGTTTAATTGTTTTTCGGGTTTCGAAATCTGTTAATATTTCCATATCTTTATTTTGGGCGGAAAGTTGCATAAAAAATTCTCTGCATGCGCCACATGGCATTCCTCCGTTTCCACTTGGTGGATTGTCCCTAAAAGCAATAAGTTTTTTTACAACCGTTTGTCCACTTTGAATATACATGTTAAGGCCTGCAACTCTCTCCGCACACAAATTTATTACTCCACTGGCACCCTCAATACAAAAACCAGTATAAATTTCACCATTTTCCGCTTCGATTGCACACACGACGTGGTGAGCATCTATGAATGGAGAAACTTCTTCAGGGTGATATTCTGTTTTCGCTTTTAAATACATTTTTTCCCAAATATCCATTTCAAATCTCCTTTACTCTCATTATAACACAAAAAACATAAAATTGTATTAATCTTTTGAAAATAAAAAACTTATAGAGTTTTCCTTTGTGGAGTTAATAAATGTTTTGAAAAATGGCGTAAGTAATATTTGTAGATAGGGTTAAAGTTTGCAAGATGCTTTTGTAATGGTTTTTAAATAGTGGAAAGTATTTGTTTATCGAAGTATACTTTGTTGAATTTTAATTATATGAAACTAATCTTTTATAATCTGAGCATTTATTTAATTTTAACTTCTCCAACTATTAAAAAAATACCAATATAACTTTGGTACTTTAAAAGAATCAATGGCGGAAACCGTTTCACCCCAACTGAACATTTTTAGCATTAAAAACAAATTCTTTTACAAGTCTTTCATTTTTTATTCCGTTTAATTTACAACCAGAGTTAACATCGACTCCGCCAGGTTTTGCCGCTTTAATCGCACTAGCAACATTTTTTGGAGTTAATCCACCAGCTATAAAGGTTGGTTTGCTTAATTTTTCAATCAATTCGCGGTCAATATTCCAATCGTGAATTAAACCCGTTCCTCCTACTTGATTAGTTTCGAGATTAAAACTATCTAAAAGATAATAATCGGCATATTTCATAGTTTTATAATTAGTACAGATCTGTCCCTTTTGGGAAATATGAATAAGACGAATAAGTTTGATATTTGGTAAAGCTTTTACGATTTTTTCTACTTCACTCTCGTCTATATTTGAGTGAAGTTGTATAACATCGTTACCAATGAATTGGGACAATTCAATAATCTCATCACTATTTATTAGGTGTGTAACCAGAACCGTTTTTATTTTTCTTTTTGAAAAATTCACCATTTCTTTGGCTGTATATTTGTCTATAAAATCTGTGCTAACGTGTTTTTGGCCTACCAATATTCCCAAAAAATCAGCCCCTGCGTCTATACACATCTTGGCATCATTTATATTTTTATTTGCACATATTTTTACTAACATATTATACCCCTCATATTTAAAACCCCAACTAAACTAGGGCGCTTAGTTGGGTACATAATGGCGGAGCGTTAGAGATGTAAATCGACAAGAAATAAAAACCCAATAAATAGAATTTACTCATTTGAATTAAATTAAGTTATTATTAAAAACTCTAAATGGTTTAGAGTTTTTATATTTTAATAAAATATTCAAAAATGCGAATAAAATATTTGCAATTTTGAAACATTTATGATATGATATCATCATATAAAATCAAATAGGAGAAAGTAATGGCTATTTCTTATAATAAACTATGGAAACAATTAATTGATAAAAATATGACAAAAACTGATTTAAGATTAAAAGCAGACATTGGAACTGCAACTCTTGCAAAATTGGGAAAAAATGAGCAAGTCAGCATGGATGTACTTTTAAGGATATGCAATGTTTTAAATTGTAACATATCAGACATTATGGATGTTTTACCAATAAATGGAGGGTCAAATGAATAAATATACTTACATTTCTCTTTTTAGCAGTGCTGGTGTTGGTTGTTATGGGTTTAAGCAAGAAAATTTTGAATGCATTGCAACAAATGAATTATTGCAAAAAAGATTACAAATACAAAAATACAATAACAAATGCAAATATGATTCTGGATATATCTGTGGGGATATTTTAAAACAAGAAACTGTTGATAAAATTAATCAGGAAATACAATTTTGGAAAAATAATGAAAATTTAAAAGATATTACTACGATAATTGCTACACCACCATGTCAAGGAATGTCTGTTGCAAATCATAAAAAGAAAAATGAGCAGGCTCGAAATTCATTAGTAATAGAATCGTTAAAGTTAATTAGAGATATAAAACCTAAAACATTTATTATAGAAAATGTTAGAGCTTTTATGAATACTTTATGCACTGATATAGATGGCACAAATAAAAAGATTAGTGAAGCTATAAACTCAAATCTTTCAAAGTTCTATAACATAGAAAGTAAAGTATTAAATTTCAAAGATTATGGTTCAAATTCAAGTAGGACTAGAACCTTAGTGATTGGTGTTAGAAAAGATATTGATGTCAACCCTGAATTTCTTTTTCCAGCAAAGCAATCTGAAAAAACAATTAAACAAGTTATTGGGGATTTAAAATCATTATCAAAAATGGGAGAAATTTCACAAGATGATATTTTTCACTCATTCAGAAGATATAATCCTGAAATGAGAAAATGGATAAAAGATTTAGGAGAAGGACAAAGCGCTTTTGACAATATAGATATATCTAAGGTTCCACATTATTACAAAAATGGAGATATAATATATTGCAAGAAAAAAAATGGAGATAAATACACAAGACAATGCTGGGACAAAGTCGCACCATGTATTCATACAAGAAATGATATTCTTGCTAGTCAAAATACTATTCATCCACATGATGACAGAGTTTTTAGTATAAGAGAGCTTATGAGATTTATGTCAATTCCTCAAGACTTTAAATGGACAGATAAGTCATTAAATGAATTAAACAAACTTGATAATGACAATAAACAATTATTTATAAAACAGAATGATATTAATATAAGACAATCTATTGGAGAGGCCGTTCCAACTATAATTTTTAATCAAATAGCAAAAAACATAAAGAAATATTTGTAGGATGCATAATGAAAAAAGAACTAGAATTATTTTTAAAAAAATATAAAATAAAGAATCTTAAGGATTTAAGAGATTGTATTATTAAATACGGAAAAAGCTTAAATCCTGATAATGTATATAGTGTTGCTGAATTATTAAATCCGAATAAAAATAGTAATTCTGCATACTTTACAGATAAAATAATATGTGAGGAAATATTTAAGATATTACCAAAATTAGATGAAAAAAAGCATATAAGAATTTTAGAGCCATCTGTTGGTGCTGGTGCATTTTTACCATTTATAGCCGAACATTTTAAAAATAAAGAGATAGTTGAAATATGGGTAAATGATATTGATGCTGAAGAATTAAAACTTTCTAAGTTGATTTTTGATACATTTTTTAGAGATAAATATCCAAATGTAGCAATTAATTGTTTTAACGATAATTACTTAAAACTTGAAATTAAAAACAGGAAATTTGATTTAATTATTGGAAATCCACCATATCAAAAATTAAAATCAAAAGATGCTAACATTGCATTTTACAAGGCTAAAACAGGAATAACAAAATCCACAAATTTATTTGTTTACTTTTTTGAAAAAGCTATGCAGGATGGAGATAGAGTTTCATTAATAATACCTAAAAGTTTATTAAATGCTCCAGAGTATATTGAACTAAGAAATCACTTGAATAATTATCAAATTGAATCAATAATAGATTTTGGAGAAAAAGGTTTTGATGGAGTAAAAATTGAAACTATAAATATAATTGTAAATACATTAAATAAACCTAATAAAACATATGTTAAATCAATCACTAATGGAATTGAAATTCTACAAAATCAAAGTTATATTACAGATATAAAATTTCCTACTTGGTTAATTTATAGAAATAAAAAATTTGATAATTATGCAAAACAACTAAATTTAGGAATGTTTTCTGTATTTAGAGATAGGCAAATAACTTCAAAAAAATGCAAGAGCGAAGGTAATATCAGAGTTTTGCGTTCCAGAAATATTGCAACTAATAAAGTAGTAAATATAGAAAATTATGATTTGTATTTAGATAATATAGATACACTTGTAGTTAGTAAATTTCTAAATAAGGATAACATTGTTTGTTTGCCCAATCTATCATATAATCCAAGAGCTTGTTTTTTACCTAAAAATTGCTTAGCTGATGGTTCTGTAGCATTATTGGAGACTTCTGAAAAGCTGGTAGAAGACGATTTGGTTATTTTTGAAAGTCAAGATTTTAGAGATTATTATCGTATTGCAAGAAATTATGGAACAAGGTCATTAAATATTGATAGTAATTCAATATATTATTTTGGTGTAAGGAGAAAAGTATGAGATTTTTAACAGATAATGAGTTAAACGCTTTTATAGATACTCATGATTATGATGTAAGAAAAACTGGCAATGCTAGATGGATTGACCAGAAATGCACACCAGATGTTTTATGTATCATTGCAGACTGTATATTTGAGTATGTTCAAGAAAAAGGAAATATAGAGTTTACTTCAAGAGATATTTGGTATAGTCAATATTCTATTAAAAATGTGCAAAATGTTTTTAAAAAAGTTAATGTAGAGTCTGATAATGCTGAAAATGAATATGATAAATTTTTTCAACAACCAATGAAATTATTATCATATGCTGGAGTTCTAAAAGAGACTAAGAAAGGCAGAGAAAATTTTTATACCGTAGAAAATGAAGATATACTTCAATATATTGCTATTAGAGAGAGAAATGCACTTAATTTTTTAAATACATACATTATAAAGGTTTTAAAAGATTCGGACTTGTATAATGTTTTTGAAGAATTTTTTAATAATCAAACAAAGTTAAAATATGACAAAATGAAAGATGCTTTTTATATATTTACAAAAACATTTACAGATATAGGTAGTAAAACAAAGAATCAAATCAATGCAGGCAAAACAGAATGTGGTCGTATATTTACTAAAGTAATAAACACTATTGCATATTTTAGAGGAAGTAAAGGCTCTGAAAGAGGAACTATTTCAAAAGATATTATCTCATATGATATGTTAATGTATAATCGTGATAATTTTAGAGATATCTATGCGAACAAACCAAAGGCACTATCTAGAAAAGAGTTTGAAGTACAACAAAAATATAAACCAAGTTTAGCATTTTATCAATATCAGTCAAACAAAGCAAAACAATTTCTTAAAGTATTTAACAATACTTATAACGGAGGAAATTCAGAAGTTTATGAAGAAAGTGAACAAGGAAACCTAGCAACTCAAATGCATCACATTTTTCCTGCTGGACAATTTCCACAAATTTCAGGTTATTATGAAAATATCATTGCTTTAACACCAAATCAACATTTTTTAAAAGCACATCCAAATAATAAAACACAATCTATTAATGTTGATTTTCAATATGTTTGTTTAGTCGCAAAAACTGCAACAATAAAAGAGAATTTAACTTCCACTAATTCCATAAAGATTTATGAATTTAATAAGTTCCTATTTGTAATTCACACTGGGTTAAATGATGACTCTTATGAAAAAATAGAGAATGGAGATTATGATGGTATATTAACAAAACTAGCTGTCTCATATTCAAAATAACTATTTACAAACTACAATGGAGGAATTAATGAATTTTTTATATAAGTTATTGCTAACATTTAATTCAACATCTTGGGTATTAGTTTTATATGGAGTGAAACATGAATGGACATTATGGAATATTCCAAATTGGATATTCGATTTAATTTTGCTTGCAATACCAATATTAACATCTTTGGTTGCGATATTACTAGCGAATTTTTTCGGAAATGACAATATGAATTCATGTGGCGAAGTTGAGTACGCAAATAGTTCTTTTATACCAACATATTTGGGCTATTTCTTTGTTGGACTAAGTTTGGAAAATATTACTCAACTTCTAATCGTGTATTTTATTATATTTATATTTACCCAATTATCACAAACTGAATATTTTAATCCAATATACTTGTTATTTGGGTACAAATTTTATCATATTAAGTCATCTAAAGGAACAAGACTATTTATTATTACAAGAAGAAAAATAAGAAATGCAAATCAAGAAGAGTTTACAAAATTAAAAAGGATTAATGAAACTACTTTTATTGAACTAAGGAGAATAGAAAATGAATCAACTACTAGCAAAGGTTAAAAATAGAAAACAAAATATTGATGAGGGATTTAAAAAAATAATTGATAACAGAAATTGTTATTTTTTCCCTAATAATATACAGACTTTAGAATATAGTCCAAATACCCTTTTAGAAGATGGTCAATGGTATTTTATTGCAGAATTTTCACAACAAGAATTTTGTATAGACTTATTAAAGCAAGATAGGTTTGATTCAGTTGATTTCTCAACATTGCAAAGAGAGGAATTTACGAAAATAGATTATCTATGTTCTTATCAAGATGAAAATTATTTTTATTTTCAAAAAATTAGACCTTCGCAATTATTGTTTAAGAAAAGAATATTGTTTAGTTTTGGGCATGATTTTAATTATGACGAAAATAATGCAAGTATAGTAATAAACGCTATTCCAGACGCTATTTACAAAAAAGATACAGATACATTGTATTTTCAAAAACTTGAAACAATATCCACAATATTTAGAGGAATAGATATTTTATATAAAGAAGCAACCGAAGAAGAAACTGTTGAGTTTTTAAATAATGATTTTATATCTGTTCCTGCAAGCTTAGAAGTTTCAAAAATTGGTAAAGCAAGCAGAAAAAGAATAGCGATGGCAATGATAATATTAAACAATTTTTCAGACAGCGAAAAACAAGAAGTTGTAGAATACACTAAACAAAATTCTGGATTGATTTATGAAAATAATTCTTTCATAATAAATAATGAAGAAGATATTAAAAAACTTATTTATGGAATACAAGAAAGATATTATGAAGCACCCATAAGCAAGGAAAAAAGAATAGCTAACTCAATTATAAATATTGAAAGTGGGACTATAGAGAATGATAATATTTAAAAAATAAAAAAATGGCACTACGGCGTGTGCTTGTCTTGATACAAGTCGGTGTCGCTTCGCTCCACCGAAAGACAAGCACACGCAAATGAATGAACTTATTAAAATAAAATTAGAAGGAAGTTTTATACGCAACTTAAAAAATAACAAAAACTTGCATTTAAAGCTATTGCAATTTGATAAAACATTTTCCGCAAACAAAACGGCATCTAAAATGAGAGGCTGGCAAAGGGTGAACCCATATTGCCCAACGCCTTCTCATTTTTTTACGATGCCGTTTTTTTTGTTTTTACTCCTTTTCTTCGCCTTTTGGCAGGTTTTTGTGGCATAGTTCTCACAACAATTCAAGGGAAATATATATTTTAGTTTTCTTTTAAGATTAAGGTTTTACCTTAGTCTTTTTTCTTTGCACAAAATATATATTTCTTTTTTCTTGACTTGTTGTTTACAAGATTTGTATAGCAAAAGATAAAATATTGGTCGAGTAAATATAAAACAAATATTTTTTTCGTGTAATTAAGTTTTGAATTTTACGAAAATATTTGTTTAAGCAGTTTTCCAAAATGTTTCAAAACAACATCTTTTCTAATCATTTATTCAAACTATGCTCTTTTTGTTTGTGCCAAAAGGCAAATAAAAGGAGTTATATATGAAAGAAGTTAAAAAGAAAAAAGGAATTTTAGATGAAAACACGGTTATCACATTAGAAAACATTGAAAAGTTATCTCAATGTTTTGCACTTAGTGCATTAAAAGGTATTAAAAAATATGCATACAGTGCAACACCAAAAGTTGAGAGATTACAAAGTCAGTTAAAGCAAGATATTTGCTATCACAAGAAATTAGATACTTATTCAGATTCTTACGATTTAGTCCAAGAAGCAAGTTTGTTCCTTTGCAAATTTATAGGGCACAAACTTGGTGAACTTTGCAAAGATTCAAAGTCTAAATCTGGCAAGATTGATAATCTTAAAAATGCTTGCATTAGAGTATTACAAGTATATCTACGAAAAGAATTAAAATTTCACAACAACATCATAGATGAAAATGAATGTTTTGAACTCATAGACGAAAGACCAATAATTCCAGAAAAACGAGACTACACAAAAGTTAAAGAAATACTATCTAAAATTATACAAAACAAACTTGAATATCAAATATTTGAATATTATTACAATGGTGTTGAACCAAAACTTATAGCAGAATTTTTAGGAATTAGTGTAGATAGAGTTTACAGACGAAGAAGAAAATTCAAAGATAGATATGCAATGTATTATCTATAAAATTTCAAGTATTCCACAATAAATAGTGGAATATTTTTTGAATAGCCTTAACTTTAACTTGTTTTCGTGGCTATATGTAGAGAAGAATAGCAAAAAATATACTACTTTTTACCAAAAACTACAATTTTGTTTGGGTTTTGTTGGGGAAAAGTACTAGTTTTGTACTAGTTTAGTTCCTTACAATATTAAATCATTTGTGCTATTCTCTCATTGAAATTAAATTAGGCATCGCGAAAATGACAAGCCGAGTATATATGAAAATGTTTTTACATTAGGCATCCGTAAGCACAAAGTACGGCAGTGGTTGCATTTTTTGGGCGTTAGAGAAAAAGTATCTCTATGCCTTTTTTAATTCCAAATTTTACAAAAAGGAGTTAAAGAAAAATGAACGAAGAAAAGCAAAATGCAACTGAAATAGACTTATCAATCTTTGATTTAAACTTTTACAGAATAATCTATCAAAGAATTTTAAGTCTTAAAAAGTCAAAAGAAAAAGGAGGCGAAAATAATGTCTTATCCACAAGCGAAAGTGTATAACGATGGCAGTCATTACATTGCTATCCCCCAAATAAAACAAAGTTGGAAGAAAAGAAAAAGAGTAAACATTCAATCAAGTAAAGAGTTAGAACAAAAGAAAGTATTTGAAAAATCATACAGTGAAAACAAAGATAAAAGTAAGAAAGAAAAGATTGAAAATATAAACAAAGAATTAAAAGAACAATTTGAAAGTGAAGAACAATTACAAAATTTTGTTAATGAAAATTTAGATCGAAAGAAAAGAAATTTAATCGAACGAAGAAAAAGACTATATCGAAAAGCCTACCTGCAAGTTTGGTCATATTTTTGCACATTTACTTATGATGATAAGAAATTAAACGAAGAAGAATTTAAAAAGAAGTTATCAAATTGCTTTAAAAAATTAAGTTATAGAAAAAGCTGGAAATATATTGGAGTTTGGGAACGAAGTCCTATAAACAATAGACTTCATTTTCATGGTATCTTCTATACTCCAACAATGATTGGAGAATTGATAGAACAGAGAGATTATTCCACCAAAAATCACAAGATGCAAACAACTTATCAAAACACATATTTTCTTGATAGATTTGGCAGAAACGATTTTGAAGAAATAAATTCACAAAATTTATCTAAATCAATTAGTTATATAACCAAATACATTGAAAAGAGTGAAGAAAGAATTGTTTATTCGAAAAATCTACCCACTTATTTTATCTCAGATATTTTGGATGATGATATTGTTTGCACGATTGGAATTGAAGATAGAAAGTTATTGCTTTTTGATAACTTTAAATGCTGGGATGAGGGTGTGTTCGTTGGTGAAGTTAGTCCAGAAGTCATTTCTCAAATGAAAAAGTCGAACTAAATTATCTTTCGTCTGTTTAGCGTAAACGAAAACTCTTTGTTGTCAAGGGTAAAATATATTGTTTCACAACCCTTGACTACAAATTTAAAACATAAAAGGAAAAGATAATAAGTCATTTTCGTTTTTACGCTTTCCGTCGAAAGACAAATAAAAATATTGAATAAAAGGAGTAAAAACAAGTGAAAACAGCAGTAATCTATGCAAGGTATTCAAGCGACAATCAAACAGAGCAATCTATTGAAGGCCAACTTCGTGTTTGTGAGCAATATGCAAAGAATAACGACATTTTGATTTTGAAAACATATATTGACCGAGCAATGACAGGCACAAATGATAATCGCCCAGATTTTCAGCAAATGATTAAAGATAGCGCTAACAAAGAATGGCAAAACATAATTGTTTACAAATTAGACCGCTTTTCGAGAAACAAATATGAAACTGCAAAATATAAGAAGATTCTAAAAGATAATGATGTAAAACTTCTCTCTGCAATGGAAAACATACCTGATACACCAGAAGGAATAATCTTAGAAAGTTTGCTTGAAGGTATGGCTGAATATTATTCAGCAGAATTAAGTCAAAAGGTAAAACGTGGAATGAATGAAACAAGACTCAAAGGAAACTTTACAGGTGGAAATTTAATTTATGGATACAAAGTTGAGAATCACAAGATTTTAATAAACGAAGAACAAGCAAAAGTTGTGCGATATATTTATGAGCAATACGCACTTGGTGTTTATGTGAAAGATATAATTGCAGATTTAACAACCAAGCATATTTTAAATCATGGTAGACCTTTTGCAAGAAATACAATATACAACATATTGAAAAATGAAAAATATTTTGGAATATATAGATTTAATAATCAAACTTTTGAGAATATGTATCCGCAAATTGTATCTACTGAAATTTATGAAAAAGTAAGACAAAAAACCAATCAAAATAAATACGGCAAAAGAAGTGTCGAAGTTGTGTATTTACTTAGAAACAAACTTAAATGCGGATATTGTGGCGAGCCAATCAGTGCTGAATGTGGAACAACAAGTCAAGGAAAGAAAAGAAGATATTATAAATGTTTAGGGAAGAAAAGGCATACCACAGATTGCAATAAACAGACCGTAAGAAAAGAAATTTTAGAAGATTTAGTTGTCAAAATACTTATTGAACAATTAAATAGTCCTAAAACATTAGATAAGATTGTAAACAATATTTTGAAAGTGCAAGAAAGCGAAGATTCTGGCAACACACTTTTAACGAGCCTAAACAAAGAAAAATGCGAAACTCAAAAGATATTAGACAATATTATGAAAGCAGTTGAGCAAGGAGTCGTCAATAACACAACCAGCAAAAGAATGACTGAACTTGAAAAGAAATTAGAAGATATTGAAAGGCAAATTATAGTCGAGAAAAGTAAAACAAATTTTAAACTAACAAAAGAAGATATTTTAAATTATTTCAATGATGCTTTAAAACTTGAACCACAACTACTTATAAACTATCTTGTAAATCAAATAATCTTATATGATGACAAAATGCAAATTTACTTTAATAGCCCATCAATTTCAACAAACAACACAACAAAAATACCATTTAAAACTAAAACCTACAAACTTCCACACATAATTCAAAATAAACCACAACCTGAAATGATTGATATATTAGTTGAATTTTATATTTAAAATTTAAAAGCTGTTTATTCCATGCTCTAGAATGAATTAAAGCTTTTAACTATATAATGTAAGTTTTAAATGTTTAATTATAAAGCACAAGTTTTGTAATAAAATAAAAATTTTTATACAATCAGTTTTAGTAACTTCCCTGAGCAACATGCCATGTGAAATAAAGTTGCGATTGGGAACATTTGGTTGTACTTTAAAATCATTTCCATTAGCATATAAAGTTTTTAAACACACCAATGTTGCTGAAAATCTGCACATGTAAAAAATATATTCTTTACCATTGTTTTTTATAGCTGTATCTAATTTTTTAAAGGTTTCACTTGTTTGTCTGTGTCCTTTAGTTTTTGGAGATTGTAAACGAATAATCAAAGAATCAATAATTGAATATAGCATTAAAATACAAGCCTTATATTTTTTCTTTCTATAACAAAATTCACCTTCTGCAAAATCTTCTTGGTTTACACATTTACTTGATAGAATATATAAGAAGCAATCATCCATAGATTTTTTTGTACAATATTTTATTAACTTTTTATCCGCATTTTCTAAACTTACAGGAGCCTTTTTAAATAAAATTTCTGTATTAAAAGGAATGCTCCACCCAAATTCACCATATCTATAATAAATATCAATATAATAATTTATTTCTTGTTCTGTAAAATTGTCATATTTTAATTTTTCATAAAATTCTGAAATAGTCTTTACAATGGAAGATATTGCATTTGTAAGTGGTTTCAAAGTTTTATTCATATTGACAGAAAATTCTGCTATCGGTTTTAGTATTTCAGCTATTTTATCATTTAACATATTTTTTACCTCCCATTATAACATCTAAATCCATTATGTAAAAACAAAAAACGCAAATCTAGGTGTTCGTAGATTTACGCTTTCATTGGCGGAGAGTGAGAGATTCGAACTCTCGCGGCCTTTTACAACCCTACTCCCTTAGCAGGGGAGCCTCTTCGACCTCTTGAGTAACTCTCCAAATATTTAAGATGCTAAATCATTCTAACATCTTTTTATTTGTTTGTCAAGTTGTTGAGTGAAATTTAAAATAAAATATTAATGTTGCATTCGATGAGATTGCCTTTTTTATAATACATAGTTTTGAGCGAAAAATCAAATAAAAAAACTTTACAAAAATTTACAAAATATATTTTAACTACTTTATTAATTAAAAATAATTTGTTCTAATAACTGAAATAAAGGCAATAAATTATTAAAAAATAACTAATATAAATATTGAGTATTTTATTTAATTTTTAACTTTAAGAAAAAGCTTATTAAAGAAAAAAGCATATTAGATTTTCTAATATGCTTTTAAAAATGCTTTTTATAATTAAAATTCTTCTGAAAGGATTTCAAAGTAAGCTTGTGGATGTGCACATACTGGACAAACTTTTGGTGGTTCGTTTCCAACATAAACATGACCACAATTTCTGCATACCCAAACTTTTTTATCAGTCTTTTTAAATACTTTATTTTCTTTAACTAATTCAACAAGTTTGTTATATCTTTCTTCGTGTCTTTTTTCAATTTCTGCTACGCCTTCAAATTTTCTAGCAATTGCTTCAAACCCTTCTTCTCTTGCTTCTTGAGCCATACGCTTGTACATTTCTGTCCATTCGCCTCTTTCTCCAGCAGCTGCATCTAAAAGATTTTCTAAAGTTGTAGGAACTTGTCCGCCGTGTAATTCTTTAAACCACATTTTAGCATGTTCCTTTTCGTTATCAGCAGTTTCAGTGAAGATCGCGGCGATTTGTTCAAAACCGTCTTTTTTTGCTTGAGAAGCATAAAAAGTATATTTATTTCTTGCTTGGCTTTCTCCAGCAAATGCTTCCATAAGATTTTTTTCAGTTTTTGTACCTTTTAATTCTTTCATAAATTACCTCCGATTACATACATATTATAGCATTTTTAATTAACATAAGTCAACCAAAAAGATGTGAAAATAATTTAAACTTAAATACCTCCAATCTTAATGGATTTGACTTTATAATTTATAAAGTTTAATTATGAAAGAACATAAAACTTAGAAATTGAATTTATTATGTAATCCATTTCTATTTTGTGTCTCACTTTTTATGGGTGTTTTAACTTAAAATGTTTCACGTGAAACATTTTAAGTATTTACTTTCTATCTTACCTATCTTTTTATTTTGACTTATCTTATAAATTACTAAATTAGTTTTTATAAGAGTTTAGAATATATGTATTTTGTGGTTTTAATAATTATTCTAAAATGTTTCACGTGAAACATTTTAGAAAAGTTAGACAAAAATTAATTAGTCTATGCTCTATAAATTGGGCAAACTATTATAATACAGTTCCTGTCAACAACTTTAATTGATAGAACTTATCTTAGCATTAAATCTAATAATTGCAAATGTATTAAATTATTATTGATAAAAAAATAAAAGAATGTTTCACGTGAAACATTCTTACCTATCAATACATTTTTAAAACTTGTTATTTACCTTGGCGTCTATTAAAGTTCTGTAAATCTTGTAAAGTCATTTCTTTTTTATTTAATAGATCAAGAAGTTCTGCAATTCTATCTAAATCATCGCGAGTATAATAATCTATATAAATTCTACCTTTATTGTCATTTCCGATTGCAGTAACCTTTGTTGCAAATGTTTTTTGCATTTGAATAATAAGTTCTTTAAGCTCTAATGATTGTTCTTGGCTTACAATTTGTCTTCTTTGTGGATTTTCGAGATTTTTAACTGCTTTCTCCAAATCTCTTACACTTAAATTTCTTTGAACTACAGCATTTGCTAATTTAATTTGGTTGTTTTTGTCTTCAACCACAACGAGACATCTTGCGTGTCCAGCAGAAAGCTTACCATCTTCTACCATTTTTAATACATCTGGATATAAAGATAATAATCTTAATGTGTTTGCTACAGAAGGTCGACTTTTGCCTATTCGTTCAGCAACGGCATCTTGAGTTAAACCATATTCGTCCATTAATTCTTTAATGGCACGTGCTGCTTCAACTGGATTCAAATCTTCTCTTTGTAAGTTTTCAATAATACTAATTTCTTTTACTTGTTTATCTGTGTAATTACGAATTACGGCAGGAACTGTTTTTAAGCCACAAATATTTGCAGCACGCCATCTTCTTTCACCAGCAATAATCATATAGGTTCCATCACCCAAATCATTTACGACTATTGGTTGAACAATTCCATGAGTTTTGATAGATGCAGCAAGTTCATTTAATGCATCAACATCAAAATTTTTACGAGGTTGATTAGGATTTGGTTTGATTTTTTCAATGTCAACTTCAGTTACACCTGTGGTGTTTTTTGCTTCCAATTTTTCTTTATGTGAAGTTATGTTTTTATAACTATCGTCTTCATTAAAAACGCCAAATAATGCATCAAGTCCTCTACCTAAACCATGCTTATTATTGTTAATCATTGTTATCTATCCTCCGAAAATCTTATTTTTTTAACTTTAGAAATCTTTTTATATGGGGCGCCACTACGCTTTAAGATTTCTTCTGCTAAACTTAAATATGCTTCTGCACCCTTTGAACCAGAATCATAAAGAGCAACAGGTAAGCCGTGACTTGGAGCTTCAGCAAGGCGAATGTTTCTTGGAATTGTGGTAACATAGACCTTTTTGCTAAAGAATTTGATAATTTCACTACTCACTTGATTTGTTAAGTTGTAGCGTTTATCTTTCATTGTCATAACAACCCCTTCAATATCAATGTCTGGGTTGAGATGGAATTTAATAAGTTTTATTGTGTTCATAAGCTGAGTTAAGCCTTCAAGAGCATAAAATTCGCATTGAATAGGAATAATTACACTATCAGAAGCTGTTAGTGCGTTAACAGTAATTAATCCTAATGATGGCGGACAGTCGATAAGAATAAAGTCATAGACATCTCTAATTTCATTTAAGAGATTTTTAATAACTTTTTCTCGTTGTGGAATTTGTACGAGTTCTACTTCAACGCCGGCTAAATCTACTGTTGATGGAATGATATATAAATTTTCCACGATTGTTGGTTTTATTACTTCATCAAAATTTGATTCGCCATCGATTAAATCATAAATTGTCTTTAATTCTTTAGTTTTTTTAATTCCAACACCGCTTGTAGCATTTCCTTGAGGGTCTAAGTCCAAAATTAATATCTTTTTACCCATCATTGCCATATATGTTGCTACATTAACGCAGGTTGTTGTTTTTCCTACTCCACCTTTTTGATTTGCAAAAGCAATAATTTTTCCCATAGTACCTTCCTTTAATACTAATTATACATAAAAATAATAAAAAAATAAAGAAAAATCACTAAATTTTATGATTTTTCTTAAAAATTTTCGCATTTTTTGCTATTTTTCTTAAATTTTATTTATAAAGGCTGAGTTTTTGGTTTGTTTTTGCTTCGAGGATATTTTATTGGAGCTGTTGAAAATTTATCAATAATTAATATATTCCGATGCATGTCAAATTCTTCAATGTAAAAGTTTTCAATTTTTTCCACTTTTCCACATAAAAGTTTTAAAGCATTTTGTGAATTTGCAAGTTCTTCATCAAGTTTTTGAGATTTATAAATTAAGCACTTCCCTCCAACTTTTATGTAAGGAAGCAAGTATTCAAGTAAAGTATTGAGTGGTGCAACCGCACGGGCTACAGCATAGTCAAAGTTTTCTCTATTGTTTTTGATATAATCTTCAGCTCTACTATGAACGGCTATTGTGTTGTCTAAATTTAATAATTTTATAAGTTCGTTTAAAAAATTAACCCGTTTGTTTAGACTGTCAACAAGAACAAATTGCAAATCTGGACGCAAAATTTTCAATGGAATGGCTGGAAAACCTGCACCGCTGCCAATATCAATTATTTTTGAATTTTTTAAGATATTTTTCTCCGCTAAAATACTGTCCAAAAAATGTTTGAAAATCACTTCATTTTCGTCAGTTATTGCAGTTAAATTATATTTTTCATTTTCTTGAACTAAAAATTTATAATATTTTTCAAATTTTTCTGCTTGTTTTTCATCAATTTTAAAATTATATTTATTAAAAATATCAATTATTTTCATATTTATTTTCCTTTTTTTGAGGACTTTTTAACTAATATTGAAAGTATGGAAATATCGGCAGGAGAGACACCTGAAATTCTTGATGCTTGAGCTATTGTAAGTGGTTTTATTTGTTCCAGTTTTTCTATTGCTTCCTTTCTTAAACCAGTTATGTTTTTATAATCAAAATCTTCAGATATCGTTAATCTTTCATTTGCAAGCATTTTTTCAATGTCTTCTTCTTGTTGTTTTAAATATCCCTCATATTTAATTTTAATATTGACTTTTTCAAGTAGATTATAATCACTTTCATCAAATATTTTATATTCTTTTTCTATATCAAAAATATCAATATTTACTCGCTTTAAAATATCTCTAAATTTTAGACTTTCTTTTGGTGGATTTTCATTGTGTTTTTCAAAAAAAATAATTAATTTTTCATCAATTTTTGCTTTTTTTTCTAATTTTTGCTCTATTTTTTGCATTTTTTCTAATTTTTCTTGATATTTTTTATATCTTTCGTCAGAAACCAGTCCCACGCGTCTTCCAATTTCTGTTAAACGAATATCAGCATTATCTTGTCTAAGAAGCAATCTATATTCCGCTCTTGATGTCATCATTCGGTATGGTTCATTTGTTCCTTTGGTTACTATGTCATCAATTAACACGCCAATGTATGCATCACTTCTTTTTAAAACTAGTTGTTCTTGTCCTTTTAAATATAGATTAGCATTTATCCCTGCAATAATTCCTTGTGCCCCTGCTTCTTCATAACCACTTGTGCCGTTTATTTGACCAGCAAAGAACATTCCTTTGATTGTCTTAAGTTCAAGTGTTGGATTTAATTGAGTTGGAACAATACAATCATATTCAATTGCATAAGCATCTCTCATTATTTCGGCATTTTCTAGCCCTATAACACTTTTAACCATATCTTTTTGAATTTCAGCAGGCATTGATGTGCTAAAGCCTTGCAAATATAATTCTTCTGTGCTTGCAGACTCTGGCTCTAAGAAAAGTTGATGTCTTTCTTTGTCTGCGAACCTAACAATTTTGGTTTCAATTGAAGGGCAGTATCTAGGACCAATTCCAACAATTTCTCCAGAAATTGCTGGTGCTTTATCAAGATTATTTCTTATTATTTCGTGAGTTTTTGGTGTTGTGTATGTTAAATAGCAAACTGCCTTATTTTCAATTGGTTTTTCTGTCATATAGGAAAAGGTGGAGATGTCATCATCACCCTTTTGAATTTCCATTTTGGAATAATCAACACTTCTTGAGTGTAAACGCACAGGTGTTCCAGTTTTGAATCTTACAAGTTCAATTCCAAGTTTTTTAAGGCTTTCTGATAGGCCGTGACTGTTTTTAAAACCATTAGGTCCCGTTTTCTCACGAGTTTTTCCAATGATTATTTCGCTTTCAAGATATACACCTGTGGCAAGCACTAATGCTTTTGCGGAATATTTTAAGCCCACGCTCGTGGTGACAATTTTGTTGTCATTTTCAACTTCAATTCCGACAACTTCGCCTTGTCTCAAAAATAAGTTTTTTTCATTTTCCAAAACCTTTTTCATTTCTGTGTGGTAGGCATTTTTATCGGCTTGTGCTCTTAAACTTTGAACGGCTGGCCCTTTACCGCGATTCAAAATTCTGATTTGCAAAGCAGTTTTGTCGGCGATTATTCCCATTTCTCCACCGAGAGCATCAATTTCGCTGACCAGTTGTCCTTTTGCAGTTCCGCCAATGGAAGGATTACACGCCAAAAAACTTACTGCATCTAGACTTATGGTGAGCAGTAAAGTTTTGTTTCCAGTTCTTGCAAGTGCCAGGGCGGCTTCACAACCAGCATGTCCGGCACCGATTACTATTGCGTCATAATTTTCCATTTTTATTTCCCCAAACAGAATTTTGAGAAAATGAGAGAAATGATATCTTCATTTTCTGTATTACCTGTTATTTGTCCTAATTTTTCCCATATTTTTTTGATAAGCATTGCAATGACATCAAGTGAAGCATTTTTGATGCTAAAAATTTCTTGAATTAAAGAGTCGCACTCTTCCAAAATTTGAATATGTCTTTCGTTTGTCAAAACCAAAGTGTCGGCAGAGATTTCTTTAGTAATTACAAAGTCAACAATCATATCTTTTAATTTTGAAATGTTTGTTTCTTTAAGCGCGGAAACTTCAATTTCATTTTCTTTTTTAGAGATAATGCGTGGTTTATCTGTTTTGTTTATGACATTGATTACTAGTTTATCTTTGAGCGAATTTTCAATTTCTTTATCTTCTTTGCTTTCTTTCTGGCTTCCATCACGAATAAAAAGCACAATATCTGCTTCGTTTATGCTATCCAAACTTTTTTGGATTCCAATCTTTTCCACAACATCGCTCGTTTCGCGAATTCCTGCGGTGTCAATTAAATTTATCTTAACGCCTTTATGAAAGAAACTTTCAGAAATGCTGTCACGGGTTGTTCCTTCAATGTCGGTGACTATGGCCCTATCTTCACCAAGCAAACTGTTCAAAATGCTACTCTTTCCAACATTTGCCTTACCAACTAAAGCGACATTTATGCCGTTTTTAAGATATTTTCCGCTTTTTGAAATTTCAATTATATTGTCATTTTGTGCTTTAATTTCTTTTAGTTTTTCAAATATTTTTTCTTTGACAATTTCTTCATAATCGTGTTCTGGGTAGTCCAAAGAAACTTCAATTTCGGCAAGAAGATTTGTTAAATCATTTTGCTCTTTATTGATTTTTTCAGCGAGTTTGCCATTTGTAATTTTCAAAGAAGAATTTAGTTCGCCTTCTGTTTCTGCGTTAATTTCTCCAATGATTGCTTCAGCTTTGTCAAGAGTTATTTTTTCATTCATAAAGGCTCGTTTGGAAAATTCTCCCGCTTCAGCTGGGCGACAACCATTTTTCACACAAAGTTCCACAACCTTTTGAGTAAGAAGCATTCCGCCATGAATTTGGAACTCTACAATGTCTTCTCCAGTGTAGGAAAAAGGAGCTTTAAAATATACCATTAAACATTCTTCAAAAGTGCCATTTTCAATTTCAAGTTGTCCAAAATACATATATCTAGGTTTAATTTCTTTAGAACTACAATGAAAAACTTTGAGTGCAATTTCTAAACAATTTTTTCCACTCATTCTGACAATTGATATTGCTCCACGCCCTAGTGGAGTTGATATGGCAACAATTGGTTCTTCCATAGTGGAAATTATAGCACTTTAATAAAAAAAACGCAAGGGCTAGAAAAAAATAGTGAAATGTTTTGTGGAAATGTGGATAACTTTATTTTTCAAATTTAGGTAAAATAATTTTTTTAGTTGAGATTTTTATTTAAGAGTAAAAGTTTTGCATTAATAAAGTCTTGTAATTAACCTTTTTAATATGTCTAAAATATAATATTTTTAAAGTTTAAATTTTAATTTAGTCTTGACATAAATTTTAGTTGTGGTATAATCAAAATATGGATAAGAGAAAAATGGATACCTTAATAAAATTAAGAAAAATTTTTATGGCAGGTTATGTTCCAAGTCGGGCGATTAAGAACTATACCGCAGTTTCGACCAAACTTGCCAACTGCCTTGAACACGCCATTTTTAATTTAGAAGATGATACTCTTATCTCAGATTTTAATTTTTATGATTTAGATACTTTTGCCAACTTTATCAATTCTCCAAATGATACGCCTGAAGATATAAGTGGACGAATTTTCTCGATGGTAGATGATGTTGGGCTAAAAGTTAAGCGAGAAAATTTTGAAAGACCAATTTTAAAGAAAAATGAATGGCTTGTTGCTCTATATTTTAACGGCGTAAAAGATTTCCACTTGCTTTTAAAACAAGACAAAGTCTGGACTGGAAAAATGGGAATAAAAGATAAGATAGAGATATTTGAAGAACTACCAAAAGAGATAAAACAGAATGATGCAAGATTTGGTGAAAGAAAATATAGTCTTTATGGTTTATACACAATAAAAAATGATAATGTGCCTACCTTGGAAAAATAGGAGAGATTATGAACAAAACCATTGTGAAATTGAGAAAAATCTTTAAAGAAGGTTATCTTCCATCACGAGATAGTTCGGAAGAATATGCTTTTATTGCTTATCAGGACAAAGATTTGGCGGAAATTACAAATTGCTTTGAACATGCTTGTTTCAACTTAACCAATGAGCAACTAGAAAATTTTGATAAAAGTGACTTGGAAAATTTTTTCAGTTTGCCAAAACTAAAAAATGATAATCTGTCACGCGAACAAATTTTTGAAATTGTGATAAAAGCAATCAAAAGCACAAGTCTTAATGTGGGAAAGGCAAAAGAAACGTTAAAGAAAAACGAATGGAATGTGGCTATGTATTTTTCAGATGACGACATTGATGTTCATTTTCTTTTGCAAGAAAAAGATGGCTCGTGGTCAGGAAAAATGGGGAAGAGTGATAGAGTTGAGCATTACTCAATCTTACCACTCAAAACTGAAGGCGTTTTGTCAACGTATACTTTATACAAAGTTTTTTCCATTCAAAATCCATTTGTGAAATTATCTAGTGAAGAAAAAGAAAGGTGTCGTTGACACCTTTTTTAATAGTAATAGAAGATTAAAAAAATTTCTTTTAAAGACAATAAAATTAGCAAATCAAAATTAAAATTAAATATGAAAATTAATTTGTTATAAAAATTTTGAAATGAGAAATTAAGTCATTGACTTTTAATCCAAGGTTGTGAGTGCTGCCCAAGTGTTGTTTCCAACGAGTCCGTCAACAGTAAGATTATTTGCTTCTTGGAATGAGCGAACGGCGTTAAGTGTTCTCGAACCGAAAATACCATCAATGTTTCCAACTGGATAAAGATTGCTTTCCAAAAGTTGTTGCAAGAATTTGACATAAGCCCCGCGGGAACCTTCCCTAAGAAGTGGATAAGGCGGAAGTGTTAAAAGTGTTCTCCATGTGTTTGTGCCAACAAGGCCGTCAACATTAAGAGAATTATTCTGTTGAAAATCTCTGACAGCATTTAGAGTGCGTGAACCAAAAATTCCATCAACAGAAAGATTGTAGCCAAATTGATTCAAAATGAATTGAAGAAGATAAACAAAGTTTCCTCTGTCGCCACTTCTTAAAAGTGGATAATTGTTTAAGTTGTTTCTTGGAATGTAGTTCACTCCAAGGAAATTGCAAACGCCGTGGCAGGCTTCTTCGCCAACTTCAGTTTGGAAAAGTGGGTTAATCATAAGTCGTGCTTCTCTTAGGTTAGTCATAAAGCCCGCTTCAATAAGAGAAGATGTGCAGTTGACATTTGACAAAACTCCAACATCTAAGGTCTTAACACCACGACCATTTTGTGTTGTTCCTTGAATAAGTTCGGCATATAAATTTTCCGCCAAATTACGGCTTTGTGTTGCCTTTGGGTTGAGTGGAGAATAAAATGTTTCCACGCCGGAAGCATTATTGAAAGTTTCTCCATAAGCATTATAAGCAAAAGTGACAAGCAGTGTTAAATTTTGAGCATTTATTCTGTTTATTCGCTGAGAAATGGAAATATCTTGTTGTTCAGGCTTGACATCATAAACGGAAAAATCTTGTCGCATGCACGCTTCGATAAATTTGTTTTTAGCCGCCCGATTAAATTCATTTTCATAAATTTGACGATTAAGACTGGGTATTTCAGGGGTTCTTTTCCCAGCAGTTGGCGGATTGACACCATGTTCGTCATTCGCCCCAATTAAAAAATCTTCGTTTGCCATTTTAACTCCTTTATACATCATTTTTTATGATTGAGTTTGGCAAATTGTTACAATTTTTTAAGTTTGGTAAATTTATGTAAATAAGTTGTATGGTTACTTTTTCTCAACAAGTTTTTTAAAACAAGAATAGCACATTCCTTCGTAACTTTCATCTCCGCCGATAAGAACTTCATCGCCTTCTAATACAGCTTTTCCATTAACTAGTCTTGCATTGATTGTGGCTTTTCTTCCGCAACGGCAAACAGATTTAATCTCTTGCAAACTTTCAGCAAGTTCAACAAGTCTTTTTGAGCCTTCAAAAAGTTTGGTTTGGAAATTTGTGAGAAGCCCATAGCAAAGAACGGGAATTTCTAAGGAAAGGTCTTTGAGTTCTTCCACTTGTTTTGTGGTCAAAAATTGACATTCATCAACAATGATGACAGTTCTATTTTTGTCAAATTTTTCATTTTTGAAATAGTTTAAGAAATCGAAATTCTTATCAAATTCGAAGCAGTCAGAAGTAAGCCCAATGCGACTATAAATGACACTTTTGCCATTTATAACTTTTCGGTTGTCGGCAATAGGCTTAAAGATATACACTTTAAAACCTTTTTGTTCGTAATTGAATTTGCACATTAAGGCTTGGGCGGTTTTACTGCTCCCCATAGCACCATATTTAAAATATAATTTTGCCATATCTTTCTCCTTTAAAATATTGTAAATCAATTAAAAAAGATAAACAAAATAAATTTAGAAAATTTTTTTAATTATTTTGAATTTAAGCCTAATATCATATATAATATAAATAAGGAATAAGGTTGTGACAAAAACAAGAAAAAGATTAACAGTATATTTAGTTCTTATTGGAATGCTCTTCCTACTTGCTTTATCATTGTTTGGTTGCACTTATGATGCTAGTGTTTATAGGCCAGAAAGAGATTATGGCTATGAAATATCTAACTATAATGTGGACATTGTGGTTGATGAAGATAAAAATTTGCACATAACTGAAGAAATTACTGCTGACTTTTTTGATTATACAAACGGAATTTATCGTTATATCCCACTTAAGCAGTCCATTGGAGTCCCGAATGGAAATGGCGGACGAGATGTAAAGTATTACGAAAACACAATTTCAAATTTTGAGCTTTTAAATGATAACACTTATCTGTATGACAACTTTATAAGTGAAGGCTATGAGTTTTATGCGATTGCTATGGATGCACCAAGAGGAAACGGAGAGAGTTTTACTTTCAAATTTTCTTACGACCTTTTCCCAGGAGATGACCGAGACACTTCCAAAGATTTCTTTTATCAAAATATAATCGGAACTGGCTGGGACACAATAATCAGGCAACTAAATTTCACGATAACTTTTCCAAAGGAAACTGATTTTTCTGGTGCAAGTTTTTATGTAGGGCTGTTTGGTGATGATACTACTGGAACACAAGTTGAATATTCTACAACATTGAACGAAGATGGAACACATACGATTTCTGGGACTTATGGAAATGGCAATGATGTCTATTTAGACTATGGCGAGGCGCTCACCATTTATCTTCCACTTGAACAAGGCTATTTTAATGTCACAAGAAGTTATCTTTTTGACTATATTTTGATCGCGTTATTTGTGATTGGACTTGTAGTTATCATTTGGCTTATTATAAAACATAGAAGAAAAGAACCGATTATTGATGTGGTGGAGTTTTCTGCTCCAGATAATTTGACGCCAACTGAAGCGGGATATATAATTGACAAATCATTGAAAGGAAAAGATATAAGCGCGTTAATTGTTTATTGGGCAGATAAAGGAATAATCAAAATTGAAGAAAAAGATAAAAAAATATACCTTACGAAATTGAAAGATTTGCCAGAAAATGCTAAGGAGCACGAAAAAATATTCTTTAATGCGGTCTTTACAACAGATAAACCGATTGCTTGTGATGAGATAAAGTTCTTAAACAACTTTGTCGGCGAGAAAATCAGAAAATCAGTGGCAAAAGAAAAAGGAAATTATTTTTATAATAAATCAGATAAATATTTTAGTTGGTGTGCAATATTTCTTTTGGTTATAACAATAGTTGATTGTGTAAGAATTGCTCTTGCAAGTTATGACACATTCTCATTATTTATTAAAGTGATTGTGGCTTTCATAATGTTTGCGGCTTTTATGTGGCTTACCAAAATCCAAAAAGACGAACATAAAATGAGTAAAGGGAAATTATGGCTATATCGCATTTTACCGCTCATATTAATCTTGGGAACACAAGCGTGTTTCATTTTCTGGGCGGAAGGATATAATGACCCATTCTATACGAGATGTTTTTATCCAATTTTATCACTACTTTTATTCTTTATTTATCCATTTTTGGAGCAATACACAAAACTTGGAAGAGAATGTTTAGGGAAACTTCGTGGGCTTAGACAATACATTCAAGTTGCTGAAAAAGACCGTATGGAAGTAATGGCAAATGAAAACCCTGAAATTTTCTATAAGGTTCTTCCTTATGCCTATGTTTTAGGCGTTTCTGATGTATATCTTAAGAAATTTGCTGATGTTCCACTTCAAAATCCTAACTGGGTGACATTCAGCGATGGAATGACTTTATGGCTTGTTATGATGCTTCTCAATAGAAATATTTTGGCACTGAGTGTCACACTTAACTATACACTTGCAAGACAAATAATAAGTAGTGTTGCACGCGTTGCATCAAGTGTCGCTGTAAGCCGAATTGGTGGTGGCGGTGGTTTCTCTGGCGGTGGCTCCGGAGGCGGTGGTGGCGGTCGCTTTTAGTCGAGTGGCTATGCCACTTTTTTATTTTTTACTTGTCAGATTACTAGTAAAAAAGAGATAACAATAAAATAATCTATTGAATAGGCATCAATATAAAAATTTGTTTTTGATTTTTAAGAATTTATGTTATAATCGTTTAAACAAGGAGAGAAATATGACTGCAAAAGCAAAAAAGGGATTAAAAATAACAGGATTGTCCTTACTTCTGGTTGTTCTACTTTTACTGACGATAGCGCTAGGATATATTACATATTTATCTGCGAATTATTATCGAATTTCAGACTATCAAACTTTGGTGGTTAACAATAACAAAGAAGAAATATTATCTCTTGAAACTTCATATTCAATTTCTACCTATAATATTGGTTTTGGTGCTTATGACAGAGAATATGATTTCTTTATGGATAGTGGCGAAATGTTGGACGGAACAAAGGTTACTGGCACAAGAGCAAAAGCAGAAAGCAAGGAAAGTGTGCTTGAAAATACGAACGGAGCAATTAATATTGCACTTGGTTTAAACACCGATTTTGCCTTTTTTCAAGAAGTGGATACAGCCTCAACAAGGAGTTATTTTGTGAACCAATATGAAATGCTCGAAAATGCTTATAGTGATTATTCTTCTTCTTTTGCTTCAAATTTTCACACAGGATATTTACTATATCCTTTTAATGACCCAATTGGTTCCATAGAGTCGGGAATTGCGACTTTTTCAAAATATAAAATTGAAGAAAGTGTAAGACGCTCTTTTCCAATTGATGAAAGTTTTGTAAACAAATTTTTTGATTTAGATAGATGCTTTGTTGTGAATAGATTAAACATTGATGGAACAGATAAACAATTAGTTCTCATAAATCTTCATATGAGTGCTTATGACGAAGGTGGAAAAATTCGTGCAAAACAACTTGATATGCTTACGGAATTAATTTCCTATGAATATAGGCAAGGAAATTATGTTATTGCGGGTGGAGATTGGAATCACGACATCGCAGACAGCATCGGTGTTTTCCCTAGCGAACAAAAAACGCCGGCTTGGGTTCAACAGATAACTGCGGAAGATATTCCAGAAGGTTTTTCTTTTGCAAAATCATTAAATGCTCCAACTTGTCGTGCCGCAGAAATGCCATACACAGAAGGAGTGAATTATACTGTTGTTATTGATGGTTTCTTGGTTTCGGATAATGTGAGAGTGGAAGAAGTGACAAACATCGCAGAAGTTGGTGGAGAAGATGTCAGTTTCTTATATTCCGACCACAATGCTGTGAAGATGAGTTTCAGTTTAATAACTCCAGAAATTGAAGAACCAACTGAACCAGAAACTCCAGAAATTGGTGGTGGAGAAAATACTGATAATGGAAATGAAGGAGTTGTTGAAAATATTGCTGATAGTTTATTCATAGAAGACAAAAAGAAAGCAGTTAATTAAACTGCTTTTAATTTTTTAAACTCATATAAAAATTAAGAAAGTGGCGTTGACACCAAGTAAAACTAGGATTTATAAAATAATTATAAAACAAATAAAACTTGGTCTAAGTATAATTTTTTCATAATCAAGAAAGTGTTGTTGACACCCAAAGGCTGTGAAGGTTGCAATAAGCATAAACTGCCTTAATTTTCTTATCTTTGCTAAGCAAAAATTTTGTTTCTGGGGCGTCGTTTGGTTGCAATTCTTTGATATATGTATTTTCTTCTGTTTCAAGGACAATAAATTGAATATAGTGTTCGTTTGTCATTGGATGTGGAACACTTCCTACTTTAATATCGACAACATCACCATTTCTTGTGACAACAGGGACATGTTTTTCTTGTGCGGCATCTGTGGTGTTTGCCACAATTTCTGTCATAGGTTGTCCGCAACATACCATTGGAATGCCAGAGTCAACAAGTTTAATAGCGATATTTCCGCAAACATTACATCTATAGAATTTTAAAACTTTCATAATTTTCTCCTTTTAAATCTAGTTACATTATACGAAATTTTATAAGTTATGGCAAACATTTTAACTTAATTTAAAATGCTTTTTATATTCTTCATAAATTAAATTGGCAAGTTCTTCGGGGGATTTATTTTTACTGGAGAGAACCAAGTCATAATTTTTAAAATCCGTATTATCAATTCCATAGAATTTTTTATATCTTTCATTTTCTGCATTGAAGCGTTCTATAACAGTTTTATAAGCATCTTCAAAGTTTGAATATTTTTCTTTGCCAACTCTATCAGAATTTGCCAATCTTTTTGCTGTTTCCTCGTTGTCTAAGTCGATAAACACTTTGAAAGAATGTGGAATGAAATGCCATGCAAGGCGAGAATCAAAAACCACATCATCATTTTTCCAAAGGTTGCCAAGTTCGACCGTTTTGTCGTCAATAAAATTATCGAATTTAGGGTCGGACATCAAAAACTTATTAAATTCTTCAGATGTCATATTTCTTTTGTGTGCTTCATCTTTAAACATTTCTCCGACAGAGTAGATTTTAAAGTGGTATTTTTCATTTAAAACTTTAGCAATACTACTTTTGCCACTGCAAGGCTTACCTGTTAATGAAATAATCATAAAAATCTCCTAAAATTAGATATGTAAATTAATTATATACTAATTTTAAAAAATTTGAAAATAAAATGAGAAAAAATCCAAAATAAAAAGAAAAACAAAAAAAATCTAGTAAAAAATTTTTACAAATACTAAAAAGTATGGTATAATCAAAATGTAAGGAGAGAAAAGAATGGCAACACCGCATAATGTAGCTAACAAAGGAGAAATTGCAAAATATGTTATTTTGACTGGAGATCCAGTTAGGGCAACAAAAATTAAAGATGTTCTGATGCCTGATGCAAAACTTGTGAATAACATTCGCGGAATGAACACCTATACTGGTAAAGTAAATGGTAAAAGATTGACAATAATGCCTCATGGAATGGGGTGTCCGTCAATGGGAATCTATGTTACTGAACTTTTTGATTATTATGGTGTAGAGAAAGTTGTAAGACTAGGAACGATTGGGTCACTAAGAAAAGATTTACCAATTAAAAGTGTAATCATTGCAGAAGAGTCTTATTCAAAAACAAATTTTGATGATTTTTACATTAAGAATGGTGCTGGTTTTATTAAGGCAGATCCTGAAATGGTGGAAAAAGCAAAAAAATTTTGTGATGAAGCAAATTTAAAAAATGCTTGTGGAAGAATATATTGCTCTGACAATTTCTATACCGATGAAGACCAAGTTGCATTAGGAAAGAAATACAATCTTTTGGGTGTTGAGATGGAAAGCGCAGCCTTATATTTAACTGCACAAAAATATAATAAAAAGGCAGTTGCATTATGTTTAGTTTCTGATGGCTGGGCAGTTAGGAAAAATATATCTGCATTAGAAAAAGAAGATATGTTTGAAACCCTTTCGAAAGTTGCTGTTCAAATACTCTTTGATAAATAAAAAGGGGGAATATAGTAATGCGTTCATGTGAAGCGACAGGAAAAAATATCGAGCAAGCAATAGAAAATGCTCTCTTTGAACTTAAAGCGTCAAGAGAAGATGTCGATATTAAAATTTTAAGTGAAGGTGGTTTTTTGAAAAAAGCCAAAGTTTTGGTCACAATTTCAGAAGATGCTCTTCCAAAATATGAGAAAAAAGAAGAACTAAAAAAACAAGAAGAACAAGAGAAAGAAGATGAAAAACAAAGTGAAGATGATTTTGTAGAAAAATACATCTCCAAAAAGATTGAAATCACAAATGAACCATCAAAAGTGCAAATTGTTGCTGACGAAGAATATGTTAAAGTGAATAAAGATGGCGAAATTCAAGAAGAAAAGAAAGAATATTTTGATAAGAAGGTTGATGCTGAAGAATTTTTGAGAAAAGTTTTAGAAGCATTAGACTTAACCGCAGAAATTACTAAGGAAGAAGATGATAGGTTTATCAGGTATAATTTGAAAGGTGAAAATTTAAATGATTTAATTGGTCGCCATGGTGAGTGTCTGTTTGCATTATCATCTTTCTTGAGTTCTGTATGCCGTTCTGAAAACAGAAAGAAAGTTGTTTTAGATGTGGAAAATTATCGTGATAAAAGAGCGGAAACTTTAACAAATTTAGCAAAACGCGTTGCGTCAAAAGTGGCAAAGAGTGGTAGATATTACAAATTTGAACCTATGGATGCGAGTGAAAGAAAGATAATTCATACTGCTCTTCAAAATGATGACAGAGTAACCACAATGAGCAAAGGCGAAGAACCACATAGATATTTAATTGTTTTTCCAAGAGAATATCACGAATAAAAACGAAAAAAAATTAATTGTGAAATTTTTAAATTAAATTAAAAATAAAAAATATATGAAAATTTAATAAAAATGCATTAAAATATTAAAAAATTAATGCATTTTTATTTTTTTATCAATTTTAAATTAAAAAGAATATTAATTTTTTATTATTTATCTGCTAGAAAAATACGTTGATTTATGACTTTTAAAATAATTTAAATAATTTTTATAACATTTTTTTATAAATTTTTAACAAAAATTAATAAAAAAATACAAAAAATTTATAAAAAAAAGGTTAAAAAATGTAAAAAAATACAATTTTAAATTGAATTTTTTGTATTTTTTATAAACACAAATCTAAAACCATCATTATGACAAAACCAAACATAAAAGCCCAAGTCCCAATCGTAGTCTTTTCGTTGATGTGAAGTTCGGGAAGAAGTTCTTCGATGACGACATAAATCATTGCACCAGCAGAAAAAGCAAGAAGCCAAGGCATAAGAAATGTAAGTTCAGTGGCTAAGAAAAATCCGATAATAGCAAAAATTGGCTCAACAATTCCACTTAAACTTCCTAAAACAAAGGCTTTTCCCTTTTTCCCAAGGGTTTTATACATTGGCAATGCAACTGCTAGACCTTCAGGAAAGTTTTGAAGGGCAATTCCGACTGCCACCATAATAGCCGGCAAAAAATTTCCAGATGTTGCTGCGACTGCCCCAAAGGCAAACCCAACTGAAAGTCCTTCAGGTATATTGTGAACTGTGACTGCTGTAAAAAGCTTATAGGCTTTAAACTTGCTTTTATCGTTTTTTAAATTTGAAAAGTGTCCTGTGATTTTGTCTAAAAGAACCATAAAAATTCCACCTAAAAGAAAACCTAAGGCAACTGGCAGGATAAAAACGTTGCCATAATCACTTTCCGCATAATCTATTGATGGTAACAATAATGACCAGATTGATGCTGAAAGCATAATGCCTGAAGCAAAGCCGACCGTGAGCATATTGACAAAATTGGAAGGCTTTTTTAGAAAAAATACACAACTAGCACCAAGAATTGTCATTAAAAAAATGATGCTAAAGCCAATAATTATATATAACAAATCACTCATTTTTTTTCTCTTTTGTCTATATTTGGTGGCAAATATGTATTTTGAAAAGCACAAATTTGCACCTAATATCATTCTATGTGAGAAAAGTTTTCTTGTTAAATTTTGAAAAAATTAAATTTAAATTTAAACTTGAAAAGTATTTTAGGGTAAAATTTTAAAAAATATGGTAAAATTCACAAATAAAGTCAAAAAATCTATAAAAATTTCGAGAATTTGGCAATTTTTTGGTAATTTTTGAAAAATTTAATTGTGTTTTTGAATAAAAAATGAAAAAATGTAAAAAATAATGCGAAATTTTATAAAAAACTTGATTTTAATTGATTTTTCTTAATTTTTTGCAAAGGTTTTAATCTTGCTAAATTACTGCTTTTTCGGCAATTTCAAGTCTTATTGCTTTTAGTGGTTTTAAGAGAAATTTTTTTATAAAAATTTTCCCGTTTAATTTGACAAATATTGCACATATTTATTATAATATTTACATAGGAAAATTCTTGTCAATTTTCCGCAAGGATAAAAAGTTTGACTTCTCTCGAATAAATGTATGTTTTGAGAGTTTTTTGCGTGAATAGGGACAAGACCTAAAATTAAAATGGAGTAGGTATATGGATAGACTGAAAAGAAAATTTGGATTTGTCATCTTGGCAGGCATTTTGATGTTTGCAACCACTTTCGGTTTGGGAGTAAGTTCACTTGCAAACTTTTTTGCATCTGAAAATTACATAGCTGCAGAAACCGAAAATGAAAACGTGAGTGATAATTCACTTGAAGATGAAATCGGAGCAATGGCTGTTGCTGATGTAACTTATAATCAGCAGTATGTTACAACGGCTCCAACAAATTTGGCTGGAAAAACTGTTAGCATTGCAAACAGCTTGTTTGTTTACAATAACGCAACAATGCTTGGGAGTCTAGCAAATAGTGATGTGGAAATCACAAACTCAATTTTTGTTTATACTGGGTCTGGTTCGGCTTCCCTTTTCTCAGGAACACCAACTGACTTATATTTAAACAATGTTATTTTCTATGCTAGTTCATCTGGTTCGCTCAATGTAAGTAACATTACAACCGATATGAAGTCAGGCGGATTTGTTTATGGTAGTTCTGAACCAGTGACGCATGTTTGGGAAGATGATGCGAATGATTGGACAAAAATTGATGTTTCATTAACTACACTTCTTGGAGAAGTTAGGTTTTTAGCACAAAATACATATACACATAAAGAAGCTGATAAAGAAACTGACTATAACATTTGGTCAGGTTCTTGGAATTTCTCAAATGAAGGCTGGGCTTATGCTGCAAGCGAGTTAGTTGGTGGAAGTTGGACTTCTAGACCTACAGGGGTTTATCCATACCCTGCTTCTTATATTAATGAAAAAATCAGCGGAACTGAAGCTGTTAAGGTCTATTTGTATTCCGGCATTTCTGACGAGGCAGACAATTCTAAAATTGTTATGACTTTACCGGGTTCTAGAACTATTGGTCTCGAGAGTCAATATATTTTGGCAAGACCAGGTTATGAGCAAATTGGTTGGTATGTTTATCCTGAACTTATTGATGACCCTTCTGCAACAGAACCTACAGATGGAACTTTTGCTGCTAAAGTTACTATTCCTGAAGGAAGTGAAGGAATTTCTATTTTTGCTGCATGGAAAACAATTGAATATACAATAACTTTTAATTCGACTGACGATGGTAGAGGTGAAATCCATGGTGGTTCGGAAGAGAATGATTCACATAAAATAACTTATACTATAGATACTACTGATAGTATTTCTCTATTAACTGAAACATCTTCAAGGACATACATTACTCGTGGCGGTTATCGTCTTGAAGGCTGGCGCGTAGCTTCGGTTTCAGTAAGTGACAATGGACAAGGTAGTTCTGGTGGTTGGGAGCAAGGTGAAATATATACTGATGCCACAATTCCAGAAATTGCTTATGGTAATGTAATTTTAACGCCAAATTGGGTGCCTTATACATATAATCTTAGATATAATGGGAATGGCGGACAAACGTCTTCCGGAGCTATACAATATACTCAAACTGGGTTTACATATAGTGATGAAAATGTAGCGTCTCAAACTATGGATCCTAATGAATTCACTAGACCTGGATATGCTTTTGCTGGTTGGGCAAAAAGTGAAGGTGGTGAAGCAGTGTATGCTGATAAAGAGAATCCAAACAAATCTCCTTATACAGATTTTGTTCCAACATCAAACAATCAAACTTTTGATGTCTATGCAGTGTGGACAGGGAATGAATATGATATTGTGTATAATGCGAATATGAGTGGAGTAAATAACCCTGCAACTGACCATTATACAACAGGTTCAACAACACAAGTTACCTTCCCTACAATTTCTGCTTTTGGTTGGACTTTTGATGGTTGGACAGTTGTTTCAGTCAACAGTAACGCAACAAACGGCTATTCTTATGGTGGTTGGACTGTTGGAGGTAGTTATTCAGGAACTTCTGCTTCTAATTATGGGGATATTGAACTTCAAGCAAGTTGGAAACCAAAAGATGTTACAATAATCTACAATTTAAATGGTGAAAATGCTTCATTTACTGGAGAAGCAAGTGGAACAACAGTAAGAATTACTAGAAAATATAATGAGCAGCTTTCGACTATGCCAACAGCAGAAAGAACTGGTTATATTTTTGAAGGTTGGAGCACTTCTGAAACAGAATCAAATCTTGTAGGAACGGAAACGATAGTTTCAAGTTTGAATGTTACAACAAGTGGTAGTGATTTGGTCGTTAATTTATACGGAGATTGGACACCTATTGAATATACAGTTACGGTAGATGGTAATGGTGGAAAAACGTCCACAGGGCAACCATCATTTAATCAAACAGCAACTTATGATGAACCTTTAGCAATCAATAATGTTTCTTGGGTAAGAGTGGGGCATAGTTTTGGTGGTTATAAATTAACCGCTAGTGGAAATGCTAGCACTGTAACCGAAGTAGATAGTGTCGATGATATTACTAGCTCTGGTATATATTTAGTTGATGGTGTTTATTATGTTTACAATTTAAGAACAACAAAAGGTACAACTCCTATTTATGTTCACTGGGATGTTGATACTGGTTACGAATTTAGAATTAATTACGCAGGGGCTTATGTTGGAGCTGCAACAAATATATCAATCACATCTCAAACATCTGGTGTGACAGTTCCTAACACAGCAATTTCAAATGGAGAATCTTTAACTCTTACTGGAACTTATGGAACAGAAGCAACCATTCAAGTTACCGTTTCAAATGGAACAGATTACTATGTATCAAATAATGGTTCTTTGACTTCAACACCAAGTGATGTTAATGCAGATACACAAAGTTATACATTTACTTTCACTATTAATGAAAATAGTCCTTATAACTTATATGTATATCAAGTATATACTATATCTTATATTGTTGGTGATACTGGAGCAGAAGGGACTATGAATGTTGCAAATGGATATAAACTTCATAACAGAAGTTCATCTGCACAATTCTCTTATACTATATCTAATAGACCAAACAATGTTTGGAAAGATGGTTACACATTTACAAATTGGACTGATGGCTCTACATCTTATGATTTTGGCTCAACTTATGTAAACAATGCTAATCTTTCTTTAAAACCAAACTTTACTGCAAGAAATGTTAAATTTGATTTCTCTTCTCTTATAGAAAGTGGAGTTGTGGTTAATGGAGAAAACTATGGTTTGGGTTATGCTTCAAACATTGTTCAAGCACAATTTGGCAGCAACTCTTTGTTAAATTCATCGGGTTCTACTCTTGATATGCCTTTCTTATGGGTTACTGATGAAAGTGGTGCAACAGTTAATGTTTATGTAACTGTTTATTACGGACAAAATGCCATTATCAATGCTAGCACTGCAACTCTTGAAAGTGGTTGGAGCAATAACATTGTTGGGGCATTTGACGGCTCTTATGGTCCTAATGGAACAACTGACACAGGAGATTTCACAATCTCTGCAGGCACAAATGAAGCAGGGCTTCATCTTGAATTCGAATTTGGCGAAAACACAATTACTTATGATGGAAATGGTGCAACAAGTGGTTCAACTGCTGATTCTACATACTCTTATGGTAGTAATGTTGTGGTTAGCCAAAATGGTTTTGTAAGAACAGGTTATGATTTTCTTAATTGGACAATAACTCAAGTTGCAATTGATGAAGACCTTGACGGAGAAATTGATAGCAATGAAATTTATACTTCTGGAACACATGGTGGTTGGACAATTGGACAAACTGTTTCAAGCGGAACAATTCAAAACAGCACAGGAAGATATGGTGATGTTACATTAAGAGCAAATTGGGATTTGTATGATTATAGGATTGATTATCAAGGGGGTAATGGTGTAACATTACCTGCAGATACAACTTATACTTATACAAGTGGTTTTACACTTGGAACAGCGTCACAAGTTGGCTATCATTTTGAAGGGTGGACTGTTGTTTCAATCAACGAAAACTCAACAAGTGGCTATACCTATGGTGGCTGGACTGTTGGAAATGAAATCACTTCAATGCAAATTTCTTCGGGTAGATTAGGAGATGTTGTTTTAAATGCCATTATGGAATTTGACACATATATAGTTAGATATGATGGCAATGGTGGGACAACAAGTTCTGGTGCTACTGAATATCGAAATAATGCAACTTTTGGTTCTCCATATACTTTTGAAGATGTTGATGGTGCTATAACTCGCACAGGATACATTTTGCAAGGTTGGGCAACGAGTCAAGAAAATGCAAACAATAAAGTTGTTGCATATACTCCTGGTCAAGTTTTAAACCCTTGGAATATTGATTTAGATAATGGCGATACTTATTCAGTTTATGCTGTTTGGAATCCTATTACTTATACAATTGAGTTCAATATGGGAGAAGATGATGTTGAAGGAACTTTACCAAATCCAAGTTCAAGAACAGCAACCTATGACCAAACAATTACAATTACATCATCAGATTTTGAATTGACACGCCCTGGTTATACTTTTGCTGGTTGGTCTTTAAATGGCGGGTCTACAACAAATATTACAAACACCATTGGAACAGGTGGAGTTTACACTTCCACTGTTTTTGGAAACTTGACAACAACAAATGGGGCAACAATTGATGTTTATCCTATTTGGACTTCTAATATATTAACTATCACATTAAATCATGATGGCGGTCAAGGTGCTTCTACAAGTCAAATTTATTTGAGATATAGTGATGGTTTCTTTAATAATGTAAATGCACAAGAAGGAAACAGAATTACTAGAATTGATGTTTCTAATCTTAGAAAAACTGGCTATACTTTTGCTGGTTATTACTATAATGACACTCAAATTATCGATGCAAGCGGAAATATTGTTGGAAGCACAACCTTTACAACGGGAAAGGCAACAATTACTGCTCATTGGACTGGCAATTTGATTGCAGTTACTCTTGATGGAAACAAAGGAAGTGGTTCTTCTAACCCTGCCTTAGATTATACAACCGTTTATATTAGATATGGTGGAACGGAAATTTATACAACAAGAACAAGCACAACTGAAGGTTCTGGACAAATATCCATCACTTCAGGAAATGTTACTCGTGAAGGCTATGACTATCGTGGTTTTAGTTCAAATCAAACAGCAACTGCTGGAGATAGTTCAATTATTATTAATGAAAATGGCGGAGTTAATGGAACATTTACACTATTTTCTGCAGACGGAACTGCTGAAAATCCTAACAGAATTTATGCTGTTTGGAGTGCAAAAAGTTACACTTTAACTCTTGATGCAAACAGTTCATATTATCAAGCAGAAGGAAGTTCAGGTTCTGCAACATTCCCTGGTGGTGGGACTACTACTCAAATTACAGTAAAGTATGACCAAACACCAAATTTCACAATTCCTAGTTGGACTGATGATGATACAAGCACTGAATATTATTCATTTGGTGGTTTCTATAATGTGGCTGACCCTAATGGCTCTAATAGACAACAAATCGTAAGTGCTCAAGGCGGACTTTTAAGTGTTTGGGGGACAAATGGACTTTGGACTCATGATGTTGATAATGAAACACTTTATGCTCACTGGGTTGCGCAAGAAATTTCAGTTACAGTTTCTGCTAATGGTGGCCAAATTGAAGGCTCAAGCACTGGAACGACAACTAGAAATATTAAAATTAATGAGTCATTTGACTTATCCACACTTTCAAGCATTACGACAAGAAATGGTTATACACTACAAGGCTGGGCAACAACTGAAAATGCTGGTTCTGCTGAATTTACGACAAGCGATGTTCTTGAAGCATTGTCTTCAGAACTTTTGAGTGTTGTTTCATCACAAACTTTATTTGCTGTTTGGAGCGGAGCAAACCCATACGATGCAAAATTTAATCTTGATGGCGGAAGTTGGTTTGACGGAAAATCTGATCCTTATACAACCACTTATACTATTGAAAGAGATTTAAACCTTGCGTCTTTCGGCTCACAAGCGGTTTATAAAAATGGTTATGATTTTGCTGGTTGGTTAGTTACTTCTATTGAAGGTAATGGGGCTGCAAGTTACTCTTATGGTGGCTGGACTGTTGGAAACACTTATACATCTTCTACAACAGGTAGATTTGGCGATGTTGTGTTTGAAGCACAATGGACTCTTGTAACTTACACAATTTCTTATGAAAATCTTCTTGGCGGAACAATGCCAGAAGAAGCAATTGAAGAATATACAATCAACACAACATTTGACGTTTTAATTCCTACAAGAACAGGATATAATTTCACTGGCTGGACAGTTGCAGTTTCTGGAACTAGTGATGGTTTAAATGTTGGTAATTGGCCATCATCTATTTCAGCGGTGGAAAACGATGTAACTGGAAGACATGGTAATGTTGTTTTGACAGCAAACTGGGCTGCTCAAACTTATGACCTTGTTTTAGGAATGGAAGACGCAGAAGCCCAAACAATACAAGTTCAATATGCTGGCGGACTACTTTCTAACCCAACTGCACCTCAAAGAAATCACTATACCTTTGTTGGTTGGGAAAATGATGAGGGAAATCTTGTTATTGGATATCAATCTGGTTCAACAACAAACTTTACTTTACAATCAAATGTAAGTGGCTATACTGATAGTAATGGTAATTGGATTAGAAATTCAGGAGCAACTCTTTCTCCAAGATTTACTCCTGTAAATTATACATTGACAGTTAACTTAGGAAATCATGGGTTTTCAACAGCACCAACAATCACCATTAGTGCTGGTGCTCAAGAAATCAATATTTCTGAAAGCGATACATCAAACACAATTACTCTTGCTTATACTGGTTCTGCACAAACAGTAAACATCACAGTTTCAGATGCTTCTCGTCATTATCGTGTGGCAGTTGGAACTGCACAAACTACTGATGCGACATTGTCAAGTGATCTAGACACAACAACATATTCATGGGCATTATCGGGAAATGTAACAATTTACGTATCACTTTATGAACAATATACCATCACTTATAATGTAAATGGTGGTGATGCTGGTATAATTAATAACGATACTAAACTTCACGGAAAAGCATTGACTCTTAACAAAGGTATATATAGTGATGGAAGTGCTTTGGCAAGAGCTGGTTATACCTTTGGTGGCTGGGCACTTGATGCAACTTCTGATGCTATCTATACAACAGAAAATAATTTTGTTTATCCAGCAACAGCAAATGCTGACGAAGAATTGTTTGCAGATTGGAATGTTAACACTTATACAATCACTTATGATATGAGTGATAATGGTGGTTTTGTGACAGGTTCGACATCACAAAACATACTAGAAGTTGAATATACAGTTCTTTCTTCAGATGTATATATTGTTGGCGACACTTTCAGTGAAGCAAACTCAAAACAAGTTTATAGAAATGGTTATGAACTTGCAAGTTGGACGGTTAATTTTAGTGAGTCTGATAAAACATTGGGTGCTGGTTGGGCAAGCAACCAAGGTGTTATTGACATTAACACTCAAATCAATGGGGTAAATGGTTTCTATGGAAATGTAACTTTAACTCCAAATTGGACAATTAAATCATATACTATTTCTTACAATGTAAATGGTGGAAATCCTCTTACTGGAACATATACAACAAATTATAATATTAATTCAACGATCAATTTGCCAACTGCAACACAAGATGGTTATAGATTTTTAGGTTGGGCTATTGAAGGAAGTGTTACTGATACTGCCGATGGCGGAAATGGTGGTTGGGTAATTAGTGGAAATGATTATCTCAACGGAGAATTGACCGCAGGTCGTCACGGAAATGTAACTTTGATTGCTCAATGGCAAGTTGAAGGCTATGAAATTACTTATGAAGCAAATGGTGGGGAAATTTCTGCTGGAACACCAAACCCACAAACATACAACTTTGAAACTGAAACATTTAATTTGTATAATAATGACCAAATCACAAGAAGAGGTTACACATTAACAGGATTTACAATTACAAGTGATGGTGGTAACTGGATTGATACATTCACTTCGACAATTACACTTGTTGATGGAAACTTCTCAATTTCAAAAGAAACTGTTTATGGCGATGTTACACTCTCTGCAATTTGGAAAGCAACTGGAACAACTTATACTATTCAAGTTAATATTCAAACCTTGAGTGGTTATCAAAATGTTACAACATTAGATAATGTTGAAGCGACAACTGAAACTTTGATTGATGCAACATTCTTGCAAAAAGTTTTAGGCGTAGTTGCTGATAATAGTGTTAATTTAAATGGTTTCTACATTGGAACCGGTGCAAGTGGTGCTCTCGTTGAGGGGACAGACTATGCTATTACCAATGGTTATGGAACTGACAATAATCAAATTGCTGGTGATGGAAGCACAATTATTACATTGCAATATAGTTATGACACATACACAATCACATACACAACTGGTGGAAACGGAAGTTTTGCTCCATCACTCCCATCTGGTTATGTTCAAAGTGGGAATAACTATACTTATGAATATAATGTTTGGACTTTCACAACACAAGATGGGCTTGTAACTCTTAGTGATAATTACCTTTCACGTACTGCTTATGACTTGACTCACTGGACAGTTTCTGGTGATGGGCTTGCAAGTTGGACTTTAGGACTTGGCTCAAGCATCTCTAATAACAGAGTGGCGCAAGGTGCTTCTCTTAAAGTGGAAGATGCTGTAACTACAAGAATTTATGGAGATGTTACTCTTACTGCATTCTGGACCGCAACTGGCTATAAAATTACCTATGATGTAAATGGTGGTAATGCTTTAACTGGAACTGCAGGAACAGATTACACAGTAAATTACACAATTGATAGCACAAGTGTTATCATTCCACTTCCAACAAGAACTGGATATAACTTCACTGGCTGGGTTGTTACTCCAACAGGAACTGCTGGAACAATTAACTGGGGTTCTCTAGTTTCGAATGGAACTTTTGACAATTCTCAAAGTTCTTATAGATATTACGGCGATGTTACACTCACTGCTAGTTGGCAAAATGCAAGATTCTTAGTTAATGTTGACCTTAATGATGCTTCGGCTAAACAAGGAAATACTGCACATGGTTCAACAAGTGTAACAGATTCAACAATGTTAGGTTATGAAACAAATGGTGTTTATGTGGAATATGACACTCAAAACATCTACTCTGCTCGTGAAGGTGGAACTTTACTTGCAAGTTCAACAGTAGGTTTTGTTCCAACAAGAGAAGGTTATACATTCTCTGGCTGGTCATTATCAGCAGATGGTGATGATCTTATCACAGACAATGATGGTATTTTAAATGCAATTTGGACAACAACATCTTCTGACGGTGGAGCAACACTTTATGCAATTTGGCAAGCAAGAACTTATACAATTCAATTTAATGCAAATGGTGGTGTACTTAGTGATGCAACTTCTGGCTCAACTTACACACAACCATTCACATTCGATGGTGTGACAACAGAGTTTACAGCAAATAGATTTGAAAGAGATGGTTATGTTTTTGCTGGTTGGTCATTAAATGCTGGCGATGAAAACATTGAAAACTTTGAAGAAAATGCAAGCATCATTATCAATGCATCTTTCCTTGAAACTTACGGACAATATATTTCAAATTACACTCTCAATCTTTACGCTGTTTGGGAACCAAGAACTGTTACCGTGACATTTGTTTTGAACGATGAAACGGGAACAGAAAGAGCATCGTTTACTCGTGGTGCTGAAACAATGTATGTTGACTTCAGTTTGACATTTGAAAGTCTTTATGTAACTGCTAATCAAATTATCGGTGTTCCAACAGTCGAAAGACGTGGATATACCGACCTTGGTTGGTTCACAAGTGCTTCTGGCGAAGGACAACAAATGACAGCAGGTGCAGACGTTTCAACTTTCCTTGCATATATGAGAAATGAGGACGCAAACCCAACCCTTAAACTCTATATGCGTTGGCAAGCACGCACAATCAATGTTGTTTATAATGCTGGCTATGGTGAAACTCCAGCAACATACGAAGGAACTTCAGCAACATTTGATAGTGAATACACAGTGCTTGGTAATGAGACTACAAAATTCACTCGTCAAGGCTATACATTCACAGGTTGGAAAGATTCTGAAGGTCGTGATGTGACAATTGGAGAAAATACAAACTTTAATTATGCTTACACAACAAACACAAGCGAAACTCCAAACACATATACAACAACTTTCTATGCACAATGGCAAGTTAACACATACACAATTAACTTCCATGGTAATGGAACAACTGAAAACCCTGCAACTTTAAAATCAGGGCTATCATCTAGTGATGAAATAAGAGCAGATATTACATTTACTCAAAATATTCAACTTTCTCAACTTTATGATAGAGAAGGATATCACTTCATTGGTTGGAGCACGAATCCAAATGCTACTGCATCTGACTTTGACCCTTCAGCAAATCCAGAAGAAGGAGAATATGACGATACATCTTATTATAGTGGATTGTCTAGTGTTGCTGGTGGAAAAGTTAATTTATATGCAATTTGGGAAGCAGACCCAGTTCCATATACTGTAAACTTCTATTATGAAACTTTACTTAGTGCAAGAAATGGTTTGCAAGATACCGAAGATTTAGTAACTTCAAACTATGCATTGCATTCAAGTTTAACAAATTTAACTGCAATGGCTGGAACAACAATTTCAACATCTCAAATTGACACTTGGGCAAACAAATTTGTTAGTGACAATTCAGCATTAAAAGCAACTCGCAAGGGAACTTATACTACAAGTGGTGTTGATAACAGTCTCGTTGTTTTGGGTGATGGCTCTCTTAACATCAATATCTACTTTACTCGTGGAACTTATAATGTAAGAATTAATGTAGGAGCTGGAATTAACACTGTTTCAGTAAATTCTCTTGTTAGCGGAGCAACAACTCCTGCAATTTCAAACACTGGAAGTGAAGAAAACAGAGTTTATGTTGTTTACTATCAAGAAAATGTGGCTATTTCTGCAACAGCTAAGGCGGGTTATAATGCTCCTGTATTTACAGAAAATAGTTCTACAGTTTCAAATTCAACACTTCAAAACCTACAAGTTACAACTGACAGAACTTTTGGGGTTTCTGCAACTCCACAAGTTGTAAACTTTACAGTTAATAAATATTTGGAAACACTCACAGATGGTGAGTATGCTCTATCAGGCTCTGATACATACATCCAACAAGGAACAACAGACACTGATGTTTCAATCACTGAAAATAACAGTAGTGATGGCTCTTATGTTGTTTCCGTTGCTGTTCAAGGTGTTGGTGGGCAATCTTCAACATATAGTCAAGTCGGTTTTAAATTTAACAAATATAATGTTGGCTTAGATGCAGGCTTTGACGGTGCTAACCAAGACTTGAATGTTGCAGGAGATGGAAGCCTTGTTATCAATCTTTACTTTGATAGACTTTCTTACAACTTGACAGTATCTGCAGGTCGTGGAATTTCAAGCGTATCACCAAATAGTCCTCAAGTTTTGAAATTTGGTCAAACAATCAATGTTTCTGCTGTTTGTGCTGGCGGATATTCTTGGTCGACTTGGACTGCAAGTTCAACTCCAACTGGATTTAGTTATACACCTTCTACAATGACTAATAACCAAGTAACTATGGGTGCTGGCGATGTTACTCTTACAGCAACTGCAACTCCAATTCCATATAATGTTATTTATACTGCAGGAAGCTTAGATGTTACAGAAGAAGAAATCACACTTCCAAATCCTAGCACATCTCCATACAATGTTGAAACAGATTTAACTCTTTCTGCTTCTTCAAGAACTGGCTATCAATTCGCTGGCTACAGAGTTGTTTCTGTTCAAGTCGGTGGAACAACAAACACAACAGAAGATGAAGTTGTTGGTGGCTGGACAATTGGTAATGTTATCACTGATTTAGAAATCGGAACAGGAAGATATGGCAATGTAACGTTGGAAGCAACTTGGACAGCTAATACTTATACGATCATTTATGATATGAATACTGGCTCAGGTCAACTTGAAAATGTTACGGCACATTATGACACTCCTGCAACACTATCTGATGGCACAGGTTTATCAAAAACTGGATATCATTTTGTTGGTTGGGCAAGAAATGCAGAAGGAACTGATACTACAGGTTTAACAAATCAAGATGGTTCTTGGACTGCTCTTAATTTGACATCAACTAATGGTGGACAAGTTAGAATCTATGCTCAATGGCAAGCAAACACTTACACAATCACTTTCCATGGAAATGGTGGTTTTAATGCTGAAGATAGTGATGAATATCAACAAACAATCACTTATGATGTAGAAACTGCACTATCTCCTAATGCATTTAAAAGAACTGGATATACATTTACTGGTTGGAACACAAAAGCAAATGGTCAAGGAACAGCTTATGCTGGTGATGCTGAAGTTCATAACTTGACTTCAGAAAATGGTGGGAATATTGACTTATATGCTCAATGGAGAGCAGATAGATATGCAATTAACCTTGTTTTGAATGGCGGAACTTTAACTGGAACTCAAATTCAAAATAACATTGTTTATGCAGAATATAATTCTCAAAACTTATATGTGACATCAACTGGTAGCGAAACTGTTTCTCCAAGAGTTACACTTGTTGGCTATACATTCAATGGTTGGTCAGAAAGTGCAACTTCTGATGACAGCAATTACTTAATTTCTGCAACAGGATCATTAAGTGATGTATGGAAAAGAACAGCTGGAACAACTGTTTATGCATATTACACTGCAAACACATATCAAATTACTCTTGATGTCAATACTGATGCTGATGTTACTTGGTCACCAGATAGTTTAACACCAGCAGTAGATAGCGATAATAGATTGGTTTACATAACTTATGGAACACAAAATATTTATAGTGGAAGAACCGGAGAAGGTTATCCATATATTCCACAAAATCGAATTTCTAGCGTTACACTTACTCGTGAAGGATATGATTTCTTAGGTTTTGCTACAACTAACAATGCAGCAATTGCAAATGTTATTGGCGAAGACGGAACTATGCTTGCAAATTCAACATTTAGTGTTGATACAATTCTTTATGCTGTATGGCAAGTTCGTTCTTATTATCTTACAATTGATAGTTCAAATGCACAAGTAACTAACATTACAGTTTTAGGTAATGATTCTGAAATTGACCCATCTGAAAATGGATATAGAATTGTTTATGGCTACACTGTTAGGGTGACATTTGATGTTAATGCTGGATACTCCTTTGTTGGATTCACTGACAATGCAACAAGCGAAATCACAATCAATAACAACAATGAATTCTCAATGCCAGCAGAAAACTTCACTCTCACAATCAACACAGATGCAAATCTTGTTCGTGTGAAATTGAATTTGAATGATACAAATGGTGCAACAAAAGCAGATGCATTCACATATAGTGAAGTTTATATCGAATACAATTCAACTAATATCTATGCAAATAGAATAAATGTAACAACACCAAAAGGAGAAGCTCTTTCAACTCTCGTTCCAACTCGTGATGGTTATACATTTATGGGCTGGGCAACAACAATTAATGGCTCTCCTATCACAAATAACCAAGGCGCGCTCTTAGACAATTGGACAACTTCAGTTGATGCCGGTGCTGCAACTGATGGTGCGGTTACGCTTTATGCAATTTGGCAAGCAAATACAGATACAATTTATACTGTTCACTATTACTTCCAAGATTTAAATGCAGCAACATATACTCACGACACTAATAGACAACCAAATGCCACAGGTCGTGGAACAACTGATACAAATGTGTCAAGTGATGAACTTGAAGCATTAGCAGTTGATGTTGAAGGCTTTACTTATAGTGGTACTTATAATGTTGGCAATGGTGCTGGTTTTGGTGGAACTAACACTGACCTTAACATTAATGGTGACGGAAGCCTTGTTATCAATCTTTACTATACAAGAAATTCTTACACATTGACTGTAAATTATAATGACAATGGTGTTACTTCAAATGCAACATATACTCGTCAATTTGAATCAACTTTGAGCATTAACAAACCTACAAGAGTGGGCTATACATTCTCAGGTTGGAATGATCCAGCAAATGCTGGTAGCATTGAAGAAAACGAAAGTGGAGAAGGATATATTTATACATTTGGTGCTGGAAGTGAAACAATCACTGCACAGTGGACTGCAAATGTAACGACAATTACCCTTACTCCATACAATGACGAAACAGGTGTGACAATCACACCAAGCAAAACAATTTATGCTAGATATGATGACAACAGACTTTATGATATAAATCCTTATGGGAAAGATGATACTGCTCTTACTGGACATATAATCACACCTAATGCATCTAAGATTGCTTATGACTTCAATGGTTTCTACAATGATGCAAATCAAGTGATTATCACAAATGCTGGAGCAATTAATATAAATAATGGTGTTTGGAATATTACAAGCGGAACACTTACTTTATCTGCACGCTTCACCGCTCACGAATATACAATCACATACCAAAAAGGTGTTGATGCAAATGACGCACCTATGGACGATGCTTCGCTTTCAACAACTTCAGGTTCTTACAATATTGTTAACGGCTTTACACTTGCAACAGCAAGCGTTTCAGGATACGAATTTACTGGTTGGAGAGTGGAAAGTGTGACAAACACTGGCGATGCAACAACAGGTGGCTGGTCAACTGGAGCCGATCTTACTGGAACAACAACAATTGGTCAAGGAAACTATGGTGATTTGGTTCTCGTTGCAACTTGGGAAGCAAGAGAATATACAATTACTTATGATGCTAATGACGATGATTTAATTAGCAAATTGCCAAGTGCTTCACTTCCAAGTCCTCAAACAGTTGAATTTGATAGTTCAGTGACAATTGCAAGTGCACTTACTCTAACTGGATATACTTTTGAATATTGGTCAACTTCTCCACTTGGCGAAAGCGCTGGAAATAGATATGAGGCTAATCAACCTTATACAAATCTTCTTACTCCGACAAGCGACGGAACATCAATCACACTTTATGCAATTTGGCAAATTCAAGACTTTGCTTTGACTGTAACTATTGCTGGTGGCGAAGATGTTGGAATTGCATCCATCACAATCAATCGTGTTGGCGAAGGCGACATTGAGACACAAATTGGTTCAGTTACTGCTGAACAAGGTAGTGTTACAATCAATGATATTGATTTTGGAACAAGAATTGAACTTACTTACACTTTAACCGATGGTTATAGTTTCAGAGCATGGGGAACAAATGTTTCTGGTATGACAATTGGAAACACAAACACCTTTAATATGCCTGCAAGCAACATGACTGTCACAGGTTATGGTCAACCAATTCAATACCAAGTTGTTTATAATGCAGGCGATGGCGGTGCAATCAATGGTAAAACATCATTCGCTGTTAATGTAAACTTTGGTGGAACTGGTGATATTGGTTACTACACAACAAGCGATGGAACAAATCTTATCGCAACAAAAGAAACTGGAACTCTTATCACTGCTGAAAGAACTGGCTATAGATTCTCTGGTTGGAGAAATGCTGATAGCACAAAGACATATAGTAATGGTGATGCATATACTCACGAAACAGTCGGACAATATCATTTGTATGCAATTTGGACAGCAAAAACTTATACTGTTCGCTATAATGCAAACACTGGTGCTACTGGCGACCCATACAGTGATACAACAAAAGCAACATTTGGACAAAATTACACATTCTTAACAAAAGAACAAGGTGATAAAGAGTTTACAAGAACAGGCTATACTCTTCGTGGCTGGGCAACAAGTGAAGGTAGCAATGTAATAACCTATGACCTTGGTGCAAACTTTACTTGGAATATTGATGAAACTGATGGAATTTACGATGTTTACGCAGTTTGGACAGCAAACACTTATAACGTTCAATTTAACGCAAACGATGTAAACACATCTGGTAGTGGCAATTATGGAACTGCAACAGAAACTATGAGTCCATTAACTCTTACATACAACACTCCAAGAACAATCACTAAACATTATAATCTTGCTGGTTACACCTTTATGGGTTGGGCAAGACAAGGTGGTTCTCTCACAGGAATTAAAAATACTGTTACTGATGGTGTTTATGTTTCTACAACATTAGAAAATTTAACAACAACACAAGGAGAAACGATTGTTCTTTATGCAATTTGGGAAGCAAATGACTATCAAATCACATACAATGCTTCAAAAGATACTAATGTTGATTTAGAATTTTCTGCTAATATTGATGTTACATTTGGTGACTATTATGACGGAACAGCAACTGAAGGACATCATAGCAATGAATTAATTGCTGATGCTGAACAATTTGATAAAGTTACTGGTTATAATCTTGCTGGTTTCTATATTCGTGGAACTGAAATTTTGATTATCAATGTTGACGGAACATTAGTTCAAAATGTTACATGGAATGGTAACACTGTAGTTACTGGTGGAAGATATGTTTATAGTGACGATTTAACTGTTGACGCAGTTTATACTGAAGAACAATACACAGTTGTCTTCAATGGTAATGCAAGACCTGATGCAGGTAGCGAAGAAACGACTCCAAATCCTTCCGTTTCATATAACTTAGTTGAATTTGGTGGAACATTGGGAGGGACAGGTGTTTACTTCCCAATGCCAGCATACACTGGTTATATCCTTTATGGTTGGTCTTTGAGAAATGATTACTATATGCTTGCAAGAGATGTTTTTGAAGCAAGATACTCTGCTCTCTCTGACAAATTGAGTACTGCCACAGATTCTTACATTTTCACTTCTCCTGATTTTACTGAAGTTCCAGATGAAGGTGGAGAACCTATTGCTATAGAATTTGTATTTATGAGATTAACTCCTGGTGGAACAACTCTTAAAGATACTCTTTGGACAGTTGCTGACATCAAAGGAACAAGCGATGGTGTCGAAGCAGATATTGTGACAGAAAACACTCCAGTGACGACAAGTCTTGTTGAACCATTAGGAAGTGGCGATACAGGTGTTAACTTTGATGGTAGAGATGGAAAGATCAATCTTTATGCTATTTGGATTGGTAGAAATGATATTACTTATAGAATTTTCTACTTACAAGAAGATTTGTCTATCGATGATAGTGCAATGGACTTCCCAAATAAAGATAACCTTGAAACTTTACCAGAAGAAGATGGACACGTAGAATATACTTATGACCCAACAAAATATGGAGAAGAAGGAGCATCTTACACTTCAACATATAGAGTTGCTGATATTGTAGATTATCATAACGCAATTTCAGGAAGCCCTGTTGAAATGTATATTGGACAACTTAACTATTCAGGTTTCAATTATAGAAATTATGAATATTTAGGAGATAATATTCATGAAGATGGCTCAACCATAATCTTTGCATTCTTCACAAGAGCAGAATACACATTGAACCTTACATTTAACACACAACAAGTTGCAAGCGTTTCTGCAACTGGTGCAAATGGAACTTTAACTCCAAATGGAACAAATAGTTATAAGGTTAGATATGGCGAAACTGTAAACCTTACAATCACTCCAAAGGCAGGTTATCATAATGCAACTTGGACTCAACTTGAAACTGACTCAGAAACAGTTGATATTACTGGAAATAGATTCAAATTTGATGTGACAAGCACTGTTAACTTATATGCAACTGCTGTGGCTAGAACAGACACTGCTTACACTGTAAAATACTTCTATCAAAATGTAAATGGAAATGGTTATGACGAAACCACTTCAATGAAAGTAGATGGTAAAGGCACAACCGACACTGACATTGCTATCGATACCTATATTGCAGATGGTTTGACAGACGATTATGCAACAGGCTTCACATTCTCACACCGCGTAACTTATAACACTGCTGATGCAGAAGGAACGCAAGGTGGTTCAATCAATATTGATGGTGATGGCAGTAGAGTTGTTGAACTTTACTACACAAGAACTCAGTATTCATTCACATTAAATACTGATATTGATAAGGGTTATACTCTTGGACTTCAAGTTGGTGGACAACCACAAGAAAACTTTACAAATGTTAAAGTATATCATGGACAAGAAGTTGTGATTACCGTTACAGTCAATGCTGGTTATACTTTGAATGGTTATACATCTTCAAATCCAACACTCTTTAATTCAATCACTGGACTTAATGTTACAGGTGCAGTTGATACACAAAAAATCACAATGCCAAAAGGCGATTTGACACTCACTGCAAATATCATTAGAAATACAAACACAGCATTCACTGCTCATATTATGTTTGAAAAACTTGATGTTACTGGACAAACTGGTAATGGTAGATATGAAGAAAAGACGGCAACATTCTTTGATGGTGGAGCAACTGGAACAGGAACAACTGATGCTCAAATCACAGAAAGTCATTTGACAAGCATTTTGAATACAGTAAGCGGAAATGCAGCTTCTAATGGTTTCACTCGTGTAAGTTTTGGTGCACAAATGACAACTGACGGCACTGTTGGAAATGTTACAATTGCCGGCGATGGTTCAAGCGAAGTTTATATCTACTATAATAGAATGACTGGAACTTTAACCATTAACTACTTATACGGAACAACAAGTGAACATAATGGTGACGTAATTTATACAGCACAAACATTTGAAAATGTTCGCTTTGGCGAAACAAGAAAAGCAACTTCTCCAGTTATTGCTGGATACACTGCTGACAGAATTGGCGATGTCGAAGTTAAAGCAATTTATGACGCTGAAACTCAAAGAGTGACAGGTTCTGAAACTGTTCTCTACACACCAAACACTTATACAATCACATACAAAACTCAACCTGATGAAACTTTCGACAAAGATAGTGCAGTTAAAGAATATACAATTGAAACTCCAATTAACTTTACTGCTCCAACAAAGACAGGCTGGGATTTCCTTGGATGGCAAGTCACAAGTGTGACAGAGGCTGGAAATACAACTGACGTAAATTACAAACCAAATGGTGGTTGGGACGTTTATAATCAAGATACAAATCCTAACCCAACATTATATAGAAACAATGTGCCAGCAGGAAACTATGGTAACATTACTCTATCTGCACGCTGGGGAACTCGTCCAAACGATGTTCAATTCGTAAATACAGGTGCTGATATTACCTTTAATGGTGCTAAAACCGTTAATAGTGGTGCAAGTTATTCTGCAACTCTCACTGCAATTGACGGATATAGGCTTCCAGAAACAATTTCAGTGACAATGAGTGGAAGATCATTCACAGACTTTACTTATACAATCACTGAAGATAGTGACAATAAAGAAGCAACATTTACAATTGCTGAAGGACTTATCAATGGCGATATTGTGATTACTGCTGAAGGTGTTGCTCTCAACTTTGCAGTTTCCTTTAACTTAAACACAACAGATAATGGCTCAACGCAAGTTACAAGCCCAGTTGCGATTGAAAGAGAAGGTGGAAAGATTGAACTTCCAATTGCAAATGATGTAATCACTCTTTATGTTAAATTTGACTCTAACTATGGAACACTTTACTTAGCAGAAGATGGAGCAACTTCAATCACACTTGACGAACTTGTTACTGCAATTAAAAGAACAGGTTACACATTTGTTGGTTTCCATTCAACAAGAGAAAGTGTTGACGGAATTGAAGATGATGTTGTTGACATTTTGGCTAACACTTCTTTTGCAACTGCAAATAATAACACAGTGGTATATGGTTACTGGACAGCGAATACAAAAACTCCATATAGAGTTGAATATTACTTTATGACATTGGACGGCGACTTTAACGATGTTGCAGATTATTATGAAGATTTAACTGGAACAACTGATGCGATTGCTGATGCTCCATTATATGACGGAGATATAAAAGGTTTCACTGCTCCAGATGAAATCACAAATATGACAATCAATGCTTTAGGTAACACTGTAATTAAATATTACTATGATAGAAATATCAGAACTGTAACTCTTAACACAAGCGAAGGGATTGCAAGTGTAACAGCAACTGTGACAAATGGTATTGTTGACGGAAATGCAACTTCCACAAATGGACAAATTTCAGTTTACTTTGGTGGAACTGTGGTTATTGATGCAACATCACAAGCAGGTTATACATTTAATGGTGAATGGACACGTGGTGAAAACGCTCCTGAACTTTCTGATGCCACAGACGGAACAGCCACAGATAAGCAGTTCACACTTAATGTTGATGCAAATGTTGAATATACTGCAATCGCAGAACCTAATGTTTATACAATCAACCTTGACGCACAAAATGGCGAAGGCGAAGAAGACGGAACAGAAGTTATCTACTTATACTATAACCGCGGTTGGTATAGTAATGCTGATCATACAGCAGAAAATGCAATTTCAGTAATTGATATTCCAGAACGCATTGGTTATACATTTGCTGGATATAGCACAACTATAGACGGCGTAGGCGGAACAACAATTATTGACAGCGAAGGAAATATTGCTAGTGGCAACTTGATGTTCACAACAACTGAGCCTACAACTATTTATGCTCAATGGACAATTAGACAATACACATTGACAATTAACTATGTTTATTCTGATAGACAAGGTGCTGACAATGTGGCTCACGAAACACATACTGAACAAGTAAATTATCATGGAACTTATTCTGTTCAATCTCCAACAATTACTGGATATTTACCTTTCATAATTAATGGAGAAGAAAGAGAAGAAGCAAGTAATGTTACTGGAACAATGCCTGCAGATAATGTAACTATTACCGTTACTTATGTTCCAAAGACATACACAATTGTATTTAATGGAAACACTTCAACAAGCGGAAGTATGAACAATCAAACTGTGAACTACAATGCTGGAGCAGTTCTCACAGCAAATGGATTTGAGAAAGAAGGATATCACTTTGTTGGTTGGGCAGAAAATGCTAACGGAAGTGGAAAGACATTCGAGAATGGTGCATCAATCACTATGAATGAAGGAACATTCACAGGATTTGATGATAAAGAAGACACTCAAACATTCAATCTTTATGCTCAATGGGAAGCAGATGATGACACAACCTATATTGTTAATGTTTATTTAATGGATACAACAGGAAATTATCCTGGAACTCCAAGTGAAGTAAAAGATACATATTATGGTGTGACAGGCACTCCAGTTGTTATTGATGTTATCAACGATAACACTGAAATCACATTCTCTAATAATGGTGTTGTAAATAACCTTTCTTATGAAGGATTTACAGTTGATACGACAAGAGTTCCAACAAGTCAAAATATTGCTGGAAATGGTCAAACAACATTCAATGTTCACTTTGCAAGAAATCATTACACATTGACCTTGAATGCTGGCACTGGAATTGAAAGTGTTAATATTGAAACAACTGATATAGACGAAGTGACAGCAGGAAATCAATATTACTATGGACAAAGCGTGACAATCACTGCTGTTCCTGAAAGCGGTTACACATTCTCTAACTGGGAAGTTCTCGCTGGAACAACAACTCCAGGTGGAAACTTGAGTGGTAGAGAAAATGCTACAACCACAATCACAATGGGACTTGGCAACACAACCTTAACTGCTCAAGCAATGGTTAATCCATACAGACTTTATATCGACCTTAAAGATGAAAGAGCAACATATCCTGGATATGATGCTATGGAAGAAGATGAAATTTATGGAAAATATGTTGAACAATCATTCGGAACAACATATTCTCTATCCACACCTGTTCTAACAGGCTACACATTCACAGGTTGGACACTTAAAAGTATGACTGAAGGCTATACTCCAAGCGATTTAAGTGGCGGAAATATCTACACATTTGGTGCTGGTAATGCCAAAGTTACTGCAAATTGGAAAGCAGATAGATATGAAGTTACAATCAACCTTAATGACGCAAATGCTGTTAATGGTGTTGGTTCAACTGCAGTTGGAAATATTGTTGTAAGTGGCTTTGTTGATGACCATACAGACACTGAAGACCAAGCACAAGAAATCACATTAACACCAAATGGCGGAGCAATCATTCTCTATGTTGTTTATGACGGAACTTATGCAAAACTTTATCAAAATGCAAGCGATGAAGTTGCAAGTGACACATATCTATCATTAGACACATTAGGAAGTGCTCTTTCAAGAGTTGGCTATGGATTTGTAAACTTCACATTGACAAATGCTGAAGGAAATGAGATTACATCAAGTAGTACATTTGCAACTGATGGAAGTGTGACACTCTTCACAAACTGGACTGCAAACACTCATACTTTGACAATTGTTCAAAGTGATGCTACTCATTCAACAATTTCTGTAACAGGAACTGGCGTAACTCCAATTGAAGATAGCAAAACAACATTTACTGTTACATTTGACGGCGAAGTTATTGTTGAAACAGAGATGTCAACTGGCTATCACTTTGTAAATTACACATCTAGTGATGTCGCTGGCTCAAGTGAAAATCCATACACATTCACTTATACTGTTGATAACGATGCTACTATTACTTCTAAGATCGCTCCTAACACTTACACAATTTACTATGATGCAAATGGTGGTGTTGGCGATATTGACGAAACAGCAGCAACTTATGACACATCTGTAACTCTTAATAGTGACGAATCATTCTCTAAAGTTGGCTACTTATTCGCTGGCTGGGCTGATGAAAATGGCGACGCAATCCCTGGACTTACAGAAGATGAAGGTGTTTGGACAGCACTTAACCTTACAAGTGAAGACAATGGAAGTGTGACAGTTTATGCACAATGGACTCCAATCACTTACACTGTTAAAATTGACGAACAAAACGGAACTCCTGCTCTTGAAGATTTAACAGGTGTTACTTATGACACTGCTAGAGAAATCGTTGGCGGAGAAACTCTTGCTAGACAAGGTTACACTCTTGCAGGTTACGATTTAGACGGAAAAGAACCTGCGGGCTTCACAGAAATCTCAACCGAAGACTTACCAACAAGCGAAGAAATTTCTGATGCTGAAAATTTAACAAATTACTTAAGAACACAATCTGGTGCAACAGGAATTTATAAATATAACGGCAAGTTCTATGTATTCAACTTGACAGCAACAAACGCTGATAGAGTTATCTTTGCAGTTTGGACCGCTGCAACTTCAAACTATACTGTTGAATATTATCTTGAAACATTGGCCGGTGGTTATGAACTTGACACAACAACTGAAGGAACTGACTTTGCTGAAATTGGAATTCAAGGACATTCAAGCACAACAATGTCTGGAACAACTGGAACAGAAGTAAGCATTGCTGAACAAACCTATGAAGGTTTCACATTTAATGCTTTAGATGAAAGAAATGTTTTAAGTGGAACAATTACAGGCGACAATCAAACACTTGTTTTGAGACGCTACTACACAAGAAACACATACACTGTTCAAGTTATAACTCCAAACCTTGCAATTTCTGGCGAAGACGGAACATTCACTGGTGTTGACGGAATTACTGGTTCAATGCTAGACGGTTCACTTATTTCATATAAATATAACCAAGAAGTGACAATTAACGCTACTATCCGTCCTGGTTATACATTCAATAACTACTCTGAACAAGTTAATGATGAACAACAATCTGTTTCAACTTCAAATCCATACACATTCAAGATTAGAGGAAACAGAGTTCTCACGATTAACATAACAAGAGGACAATTCAATCTCACAATTAATCACGAATTTGAAACTCTTACAAACGGACAATATGAAACACTTGCTGGACAAGATGCTGATGTTGTTGAAAGCACATTCTATGTCGACCATATTGTTACTGCAGAAGATATTGCAAGTTATGTTAAAAATGTAACTGGGTATGTCTTTGAAGGCAACTATGTATGGCAAGAAGACGGAACAGTTATCACATCTGATAATCTTGCAAAAGTTACAATTAGATATGAAAGAGATACATTCACATTAACACTTCAACAAAACAACACTGGTGTTGTAAGCGTTACAGCATCAAATGAAGTTGAAGGATTGGTTGTAAGAAATGAAGAAGCATCAAATGAAAATCAATTCGTTTACGATGTTATCCATGGTGCAGAAGTGACAATTTCTTACACTCTTGCAACTGGCTATACATTTGCTGGTTGGCAAGTAACACCAGATTCTATCACAGTTTCAACTGTTGGAACTCCATCTGGACTTACTGGCTCAGGTATAATTTCAACAATGCCAACAGAAGCAGTTAATGTGACTGTTCTTGCTGATGCAGGACGCGTTCCATTCAAGATTGAATATCATCTTCAACAATTAGACGGAACATATTCTCACACTGATACACAATATGATGATTCAACTCAAACTTGGTATGTTGATAGAACAATTCCAGATATTACTGACGGATTTACTCTTGCAACAATTCCTGGCTATGAATATTCAAGTTTTGAAGGTTCAACAGTTATTCGTGCTCCACAATATGAAGAAGATGGTTCAGTAATTGAGAGCACTCTCACAACTTTAGTAGTTTACTATGATAGAGCAGACATCACAATCAATGTTGCTCTTGGCGAAGGTGTGACAAGTGTTACTCTTACAACAAGTGGATATAGTGTTGATGAATTTAATAAGACACAAAAATTCACACAAAATGGAACAATTCAAATTGTTTATGGTGCAAAGGTTAATTTGACACAAGAAATTCAAGATGGATACAACTTCAATGAAACTAACTATAGTTTAACAGTAGGACAAATTGAAGGAAATATCGAAGATGGAATTTACTTCGATGTTCCATCAAGCGAAACAACTTTGACTGCTAGAGCATCATCAAATTCATTTAACATTACATTCAACAACAATGGTGGCAAAGGAACAATCGCACAAATTGAAGAAGTTGAATTTAATAGAGAAATTACATTGACTTTAAATAACAATCAAATCACAAGAGTTGGTTATCAATTTGCTGGTTGGAACACACAAGCAGACGGCTTAGGTGATGATTATGCTGATGGAGAAACATTCCTTTATAGTTATAATTATGGAATAACTCTCTATGCACAATGGACACCAAACACATACACACTTACCTATAATGGAAATGAAGGAACTGGTGTGGTTGGTTCTGGAAGCCCTAGTGCAACATTTGATCATACCACTGCACTTACTTATGACACAGCAGTTGAACTTCGTTCAGACATCGTTTGGTCTCGTGATGGTTACACAGTTAATGGCTGGTCTCTCACACAAAGCAATGTAAACAATGTTCAACTTATTAGTGAAAATTTGTCATCACAAGAAGGGGAAACTGATGCTGAGAAAGTAACAAACTACTTAAGAAGTCTTGGAAATGCAACTGGTATTTATGAATATAACGATGTTTACTATGCATTCAACTTAGTTCCAAGTGGAACAACCACAATTTATGTTGCTTGGGACGAAAATGAATATTCAATCGTTTACCATTCTAACTATGGCGAAGGCGAAGAAGACAAAATCACTGTTTCTAACATTCTTTACACACAAGAAGTGACAATTCTTGCTCAAGCTGATGAAACATTCACATTTGCAAAGACAGGTTACACATTCACAGGTTGGAACACTCTTGCAAATGGTCAAGGAAGTGCTGTTCAAGCAGGTTCACAACAACATAGCCTTACTGGTGTTCCTAATGGAACTTATGAACTTTATGCTCAATGGACACCAAACACTTATACAATCACATTTGACGGAAATGCCGAAGATGTTGGCGGTTCGACAGCACAAGTTACTGCAACTTATGACACAGCGACAGAATTAACTGCAAATGGTTTCACAAGAAATGCTTATGACTTTGCTGGTTGGACACTCACAGAAGATGGAACAACAAGCGATGCTATCTTGATTGAAGATATCGGCGAAAGCGAAAGTTTGACAGCATTCTTAAATGAAAACAATAGAGAAAGCGGAATTTACTTATATAATGGCACATATTATGCGTATAACTTAGTTTCAGACGCAAACGGAAGTGACATTCTCTATGCTGTGTGGTCCGCTCATACTTACACAATCACATATAGTGCTGGAGAAGGGGCTCTTACAAGTTCAGCAACTGACACTTACACAATTTTAGATAAAGTTACACTTTATAATAACAACGATATGAACCGCGAAGGACATAGACTTGTTGGCTTCACAATTTCCGCAACAGGAAATAGTGTAAATAACTGGACAACAACTTATCCACAAGGCATCACACTTACATTTGGTGAAGATGACACAATCGGTTCATTTGTAACAGAAGCAGGACTTTATGGTGACATAACCTTAACTGCTCGTTGGGAAGCATTAACATATAATGTTATTGTAAACTACATCTTTGACACTGACTGTGCTGAAGGTGTTGCAGGAGGAGAAGCAAGCGAACAAGTGACAAGACCTACAGTTTATGACAATTCGTTTGAAATTATTTCTCCAACAAATGTAACTGGTTACACTGCAACAAGAGTTGAAGTTACTTCACCTAGTGACTTTACTCTTACAAGTGGAAGCGAGGCAAGTGTAATTCGTGGAACTATGCCTGCAAGCGATGTTGTAATCACAGTTTACTATTCACCAAATGTTTACACATTAACAATCAATTATAATGTTGTTGGAACTGGTGATGTTCAAGAACTTTCTTACACAGAACTTAAAGTTAAATATGGTTTCACATATAAAGATGCTTACTATGTTGATGCAGAAGAATTAAAACATACTGTTGGGCTTGAAACTCTTACAAGAGAAGGCTACAGATTCACAAATTGGGCTCTTGATGCTGGTGGTGTTAACACAATTTCAAATGAAACTGTTGTTAATATTACAAGTGATAGAACAATTTATGCTGTGTGGTCAGCAAACACAGATACAGACTTTACAGTTCAATACTATTTTGAAAATCTTGAAGATGAAGAATATACTCTTGATTCAAGATATACTCAAACTGGCGAAGGCACAACAGACGCTGATATCACTCTTGACATGATTAAAGCGCTCACAAAAGAAGGACTTGATGACAGCACAACCGCTCTTCCAGTTGTTACTGGATTTAGTGTTGACGAACAAGACATCGTTCTTGGAACAATCAATGCTGATGGTCAAACAGTTATCAGTGTTTACTACACAAGAGATTATAATATTCTCACAATCACAAGAGACACTCATGTCAGCGACATCACTGTTGAAGTCCTTGCTGATGAATCTGTAGTCGAAGATGATTCACTTTATATTTCAAGCACAGCAGAAGGAATTTACAGTGTTCGTTATGGAACAACATTAAGAATTACTGCAAATTTCCGTAGCGGATATGAATTTGACAATTTTGAACTTGTTCAAGGCACAATTTCTGGATTTACTTCAGCAAATCCATTAGAAATCACAATGCCAGATGAAAATGTTGAAATTGAAACAAATTCAAAGGCAAGTGAATTTACAATCAATTACTATGCTAATGATGGAGTGAATGGAACTCCAACTGTTAGAACAGGAACATTTAATTCACCTGTTGACATTCTTGGAAATGATACATTCACACGCACAGGTTATGAATTTGTTCGTTGGAACACTGACCCTAACGGTGAAGGAACTCCATTTGAAGCAGGTTCGTCTTACACAATGACAACTTATCAAGCAGTTCTTAACCTTTATGCTCAATGGGATGCAAATCCATATAACTTCACATTGAATGCTGATAGGGGTATTGATTTAAGTCAAGTTAGTGTTGAAGTTGATGGCGAAGTTCAATCCACACTTCCAAGCACAATAGACTATGACCAAACAGTCACAATCAAAGTTCCTGTTGGTGCAATTGTTATGGGTTATAACTTTGGTTCAATTAGTTACACAATGGACATTACAGGACAAGATGGACAAACAAGCACAGGCTCTAATGAAACTGCTCCAGTAGAAGGAACAGACACTGAAATTGAAATCAAAGTTACTGGTGCTCTTAATGTTACGATTTCAACAACTCCAAGAGCAGACTCACAAATCAAGATTGTTTATGCTTTAAGAGAAGTTGATTTAACGGTCGGCGAAGGAGAACAAACTTCTGACACTTATGCTATGACAGAAGAAATTGTTAATGGTGCTGAAACATATCATCTTATTGACTATTCTTACATTGCTTCACTTCGAGGAGCAGACGGACAAAGTGCTTTGAAGACATTTACTGGCTTCTTCTTTGCAAATATCGATGATGATATAAATAGTGCCGTTCCAAACGACAATTTCAGAGTTATCTATAACACAGATATTGCTGGAAGTGATGACGACAGCACATACACAACTGTTTATGTTCTTTATGAAAGATATTACTATGGATTAAAACTCAATAGTATTTCAGTAGGTGCAAGCAGATTTGAAGCCGAAGGTGTTGTTGATGGTTCAGTTGTTTACTATAACCAAGGTGGATATGACGAATATCGTGTAAAATATGGTGCAACTGTAAATATCTATCTTAACATTTTAACAGGTTATGACTTTAACGGATTTAACATCACTGCTGTTGAAACAACAGGTCTTGAAGAAGCAGATGATGAAACTTCTGTAAGCACAAGACATACCTTATCATTTGAACAAACTGCTGATGCAGAAGTTGGTGTTGGAACTTACTATTATATGAATGGAGAAGAAAGAGTTAATGTTCTTTCCATTACACATTCAGGCGACAATTATGTGATTTCTACAATGCCAAATTACTATCTTGATGTAACTGCAGAAGTAACTCCAAAAGAATATGAAGTGACATATCATAAGAACTGGGACGACAATGCAACAAGTGATCCAGAAACAGCAACTTTTGATGCTTCATTCACATTCAAAGGAATTGAAAACTTTGCTGGTTGGGCAAGAGATGGTTATGAATTCCTTGGTTGGGCTGCTTCAGAAGAGGCTGCTTCAACAGGAAATGTCTTAATCAATGTTGCAAGTTTTGACGAGACATCTCATGAATTTACCACAACATTCAACAATACTTATGCACAATCTGCAAACGAAGATCAAGAACTTCATTTATATGCAGTTTGGACAAGAGGAACTTCAACTTACACAATCGAATATTACTTTGAAGAACTTAATGGCTCTTATACAAAAGACGATTACGAAAGAGTCCTTACTGGAGCAACTGATTTAACTGCTTCAACAAATGGTCTTGAAGGTGTTCAAATTGACGGAGAAGATGAAGGAGTAAGAGTCGGCTTTGAAGTTTATAGAGAACATGAAAATGCTCAAATGAGCGGAACTGTAACTTCTGACGGAAGTCTTGTTCTTAGAGTTTACTATAGACTCATTCAATACACATTAACTTTAAATTCAGATGGTAGATTTGATGAATTTAATGTAACTTCGACTGACTATACATTGCCAGAACCAACCATTACAACTGATAATGGTGAAGCTGATGGCGTTTTAGAAAGTTTAAGTGTTCAAGTTAAGTTTGGTGCTAATGTGACAATTTCTGCTACTCCTTCAACTGGTTACAAACTTAGTGCTTATAACGTAACTATAGGTGGTGTTCAAGTTTCAGTAGAAAATCCAAAATTTGCTATGCCAAATAATAATGTCACAATTTCTGTGGTTTCAAGTCCACGCACCTTCAACCTTACATTTAATAGTAATGGCGGAAGCGGTGAAATGGCTCCACAAGAATTTGAATTCGGCGTTCCTGAAAGCATCAATGCAAACACCTTTACAAGACAAGGTTACACATTTGGTGGCTGGTTAATTTCTGGCGAACCTTATGCTGACAGAGCAGAATTTACATTCTCAGTTGCAAATGATTTAGAGGCTGTGGCTCAATGGACTCCTGCAACTGCAAACTATACTGTTAACTTTGTAATTCAAGGAACAACTTTGAATGAAGAAGGTAACGCAGTAGAGAACTTCACAACAAGCGTTGTTTCAACTGGAACAACTGAAAACACAATCACTACAGATATGGTTAACGGCTTATTCATTCAAGCATTAGGTCAATTAGGCGAACAAGGACATGTTTACACTGCTGGCGAAGAAAACTTCTTCACTCTTACTGGATTTGAAGAAAACACAGTAATTGCTGGAGATGGAACTGCACAAGTAACAGCAGTTTATAACAGAAACTTATTTAACTATACAATTGGAATCAATGCTGAAAGTGTTGCCGGAATTACTGGAATGACTGCATCATATCTTGACCTTTCAACGCTTAAAACTGTCACAACGGATGTAGACACATCACTTACCTTCCAAGTTGCTTATGGTGTTGATGTGACACTCACTCCAACTTACGCAAATGGTTATAGTTATGGCAACCTTGTAAGATATATTGGTGAAGATTTAGATCAATTAGATGGAACATTTAATGCTAGTGAAAGTGATGGTTCAATCACATTCAACAATGGCATGAATAAGTCTGCAAGATACGAAATTTCTGCTTCAACAATTGGACTTACATTCTACTATAACGAAAACTTTGCAGGTGGAATTAATGGTGCTGGTGCAAGTGACTTAAGAAGAACTGTTAGAGTTCAATATCTTGCTCCAATCACTTTAGAACAAGTTTGGACACATGCTGGATATACTTTCCTTGGTTGGTCAAAAAATGAATCAATGACTGCAGAAGATTTTGATGCAGAACAACCTGGAAATTATCTTCCAACAGAAACAATTCCAACTTACACTTATGACGAATGGAATAAAAAAGAATTGTATGGTGTTTGGGAAGCAAACTCTTATACAATTCAATATGTTCCATCTTCTGAAGATGTAACAGGAGAAATGGAAAACGGCACTGCAACTTACGACAAAGTTGTTCAAATTGCTGAATCAACATTTGATAGACCTGGCTATACATTCAATGGTTGGGCTTATGCAATTCCTGAATCTGGCGAAGGCACAAATGTTGCAACAAAAGTTGATAGTGTGGAAAACATTACTTCAGATGGACTTTACTATATTGAAACATCAGATGGTGATGTTGTAACAAGAACATACTATGGACTTAACCTTACAAATGTTGACAGAATTGATAATGATGAATTAGTAATTCTCTATCCAGTTTGGAGAGCATTGACATATAACATTGTTCTTCACTTTGACGAAGAAGATACTCATTCACCAATCGAAATGACAGCAACTTATGGACAAGAAGTGACATTACCATTGTTCAATACTGCAAGCGGTGGAACATTCGAAGGTTGGACAAGAACAGGTTATGACTTCTATGGTTGGAGATACACTGATAACGATGGCGGAACACAATACGCTTATCCAGAGAGTGATGACCCAACAACAGAAACCTTCTCCTTCCTTAACTTAAGAGATGCAGAAGGCGAAACAGTTGACTTCTATGTAAATTGGACAGAAGGTGAAGCAACATATTCTGCTTACATTGTTCAACAAGATACTAGCGGAGAATATACTCAAAGAACTCTTTATAGTTCTAGCCTAGTTGCTATGACTGGTTCTCATATAACTCCTTATGAAGTGTTTGCTGAATATATTGAAGATTCTGAATCTGAATGGGCAAACGTTGAAGGCTTTACTGTTCAAAGCACAGGACATAACGCAGAGAGCGTTTTGGTTCAAGCAACGGGGACAGTTGTAGAAATTTACTACACAAGAAATTATTACAGATTGTATCTTGAAAATGGTGCTGGAATTGAATCTTCTTCAATCGTAATGCAAGGCGCTCATCATGAAGCAGTTGATGAAAATGAAGATGAAGTAATTGATTATTATAATATCTACTTTGGTGCAAGCGTGACAATCAATGCTCCAACACTTCTTCCTGGATATATTACTCCAATCATCTACTCAACTAGCGATGTTGAACTTCAAAACGAAAATCAAATCGTAAGTATGCCATCTAAGAATGTTGTAGTTTCAATTTCTGCAACTCCAAACCCTAACACAGAATATCTTGTAAACATTTATCTTGCAGATGTTGAAGGTAGTTATGGTGAAGAAGCAACAAAAACTTTGACAATGTATGGCACAACTGATTCTGCTATTAGCATTGCAAGTTTGCGTGCTGAAGTGTTTGAACAAGTAGGGGAAGAACTTAACTTAAGTTTCTATACTTTTGCAAACAGCACAGGAGATACAAGCATTAAGGGTTATGAACCTGCAGTTCCTGATGTTAGTGAGGCAAGAGGAGAACAAAGTGTTGTTAATCTCTATTACTCAAGAAATCAATATAATGTTTCTTATAGTGTAACAGATAGCACAGGTGTTTATGAATATCCAACAAATGCTTATTATTCGTATAACTTTGATGCTGAAGTTACTGCAACATTTACTTTGAACGAAGGTTATATACTTTCTTCAGACAATTTAACTATCACTATTGCAAGTCAAGATGAACAAAATGGAACTCCATTTGAACTTGATTATGACATTACTGAAGGTCAACTTGTTGATGTTGGCGAAGGCAGAATGTTGATGCAATATACAATCACATTCACAATGCCAACACAAAACATTAACATTCAAATTAATGTTGAGGCTGACGAAGTTGAATATAATGTTGTATATAGATATCAAGATGTTAAATTAACTCAAGATGGTCAAATCATTTATGATGAAGAATTACAACAAATTGTTCCTGACTCTGCTTTAACTAATACTGAAATCACAAGAGAAATGTTAGGTTTCACTTATGATGACGAATTAGATAGATGGACAATTGAAAGCAAATTAGATGGATTCACATATTCTTCATCGTCATTTGATAGTAACCAAATCTATGTGAAGGGCGATGGCTCAACAGTGATTTACATCAACTTTGTGAGAGACTTATATCAATTACACTTAACAATCACAGACCCATATATTGGAATTAGTGGAACTCCAACTGTTACTATTGAAGGAGTTGTTACTAGTCCATCAATTTCAACAAACACTTGGTCAGTTGCTTATGGTCAAGAAGTTGAAGTGACATTCAGTATGAAAGATGGTTATGAATTTGACGACTTCGTAGTTACTGGAACAACAGATTATCAATCAGACAACTTGACATTAACAATGACAATTCAAGAACAAAATGTTGATGTTGGAATTACCATCACTCCATCTAGTGCAATGTTCACTGTTAGATACTTCTTACAAAATGTTGATGTAGAAGACTTTGATGCTCAACTTGCTGAAAACTATACTCAATTAAATTGGAATGTTCAAATTGCATCAGTAACAAATCAAAGATATGAAAGAAGTGATGTTCAAACCAATTTCATAACAAACATCTCTAGCATTGATGGATATGAAAATATTGCTGAACAACTCATTGGCTTCAATATGGAAGACTGGTGGTTTAATTCAAGTTACCAAGTTCTAAGCGATAGAATTGAAGGTGGAATTAACAACGGCTTCTCGGTTGCAGCAAATGGTTCAACATATCTAGATATCTACATTAATAGACAAGTTGTTAATGTTTCAATTGAACTTGACAATACAAATCGTGTCGACAACGATAGTGTTGAAGGTAGAGATGATTACCTTTATGGTGATGTTGTAACAGTTAAATTCTCAACAAACCCTGGTTACTTATTCGACTACTTAAGAATTAATGAAACAACTGAAATTCGTGAAGGCGATGCAAATCTCAATGTTGTTTATGATGAAATGACTAACACGGAAACAGCAACCTATGAATTTACTATTGTTGAAGATATTATAGGTGAAGATGGTAGCATTAAGATTGAAGTCTTCAGTGCTGTCGGAACTGCAGATTACACAATCAGCATTTTCAAACAAGTTATTGTTCAAAATATCGGTCAACCAGAAGTGGAGATTGTTTATGGCGAACCAGAAGTTATTGTGATTGAAGATGCTGAAACAGACAGTGAAATTGATTACTCTGAATACACTGTTGCTGATCCTGGATATTATTATGCATCTTATAGCACAGTTGCAGATGATACTGTAAATGGTGATGGCTCAAGTATTGTTCAAATTTACTTTATGCTTCAAACTTATACATTCTCAGTAAATCTTACTGACGGAATTGAAAGAGTTGGAGTTTATAGTAACTACAACAGTATTGCCACTATTGAAAGCGGAAGCAGTGTTCAAAGATATACTGTTTACTACACAGATTTAATTGGATTTGAAATAACAACAGTTTATGGTTACTCATTCAATGGAATTGAAGTTAGAGTTGGTGATGGAGAATTTGTCCTTCAAGACAATTCAACAAGTCCAGACTTCAGACTTCCTGTTCCAACTGACAACTTTGAAGTTAATATTCGTTCTTCTGAAGTTGCTGTTATGGTTAACTATTATCCTAACTTTGAACCTAACCAAGCAGAATCTGAACTTAGACAATTTGGTTCAACATTCTTCCTTAGAGAAAATACATTTGAAAGACCAGGTTATATATTCTTAGGTTGGGCAACATCGGCTGAAAATGCAAACAATGGAATTGTTGAATACGAAAATGGTGCTGAGTTCACAATTACCACAACAGACAATGTTAATCTCTATGCTGTTTGGGAAGCTGAAGCTTCAATGCCATGGTGGATTTGGCTTGTGATTGGACTTGGAATTCTTCTTCTAATCATCATTATAATAATCATTATAATTGTTGTGAAGAAAAAGAAAGAAAAGGACAAGATAAGAAGTCGATAAAGACAAAAAAAGACTTGATTAATTTCAAGTCTTTTTTTATTTTTATTTTGTTGATTAAACATTTTAAAAGAAATATTTATAAAATCTGATTATTAAAGAAACAGAAGTTATCCACATTTCCACATTTTGTAACTGAATTATTTTTAGGGAATTTTATAATTTTAAAGTTTATAGAAAAGGTAATGAAAAAAATTTAGAATATTTTGCCATTATAAAATTAGGTTTAAAATTTTAAAAATTGCGTTAGAAAAAATCAGAAACACACAACGTGTGAAACACACAATGTGTGTAAGAATGGAAGATTATAATATGAGAAAACAAAAATCACACAACGTGTGTGAAAATTTTATAAAATGTGCATTTTGCTTGATATTTTCTTTGAATTTGTATTAAAATAATTTTGGGAGGTATATATGAGTAAAATTAATGTTGTTCAATATGGCTGTGGCAAAATGAGCAAATACACAATGAGATATGTGTTTGAAAAAGGTGCTAAAATTGTTGCGGCATTTGATTGTGATGAGGCTAAAATTGGTTTAGACATCGGAAAAATTATTGATGATGGGAAAGAATATAAAGTTAAGGTGCAAGATAGCAAAAACTTTGAAAAATATTTACAATCGCACAATATTGACATTGTCATTGTGACAACAATGAGTTATATTAAGGATATGTATGAGCCACTTCTTATTTGTGCTAAATGTGGCGTAAATGCAATAACAACTGCTGAAGAAGCATTTTATCCACAAAATTCCAGTCCAAAAACTTATGAAATGATTGATGAACTTGCCGTTCAAAATGGTTGCACAATTTGCGGAAGTGGTTATCAAGATGTTTTTTGGGGGAATTTAATCAGTGTGCTTGCTGGGGCAACACATAAAATCACAAAAATTAAAGGCTCTAGTTCTTATAATGTGGAAGATTATGGAATTGCACTTGCAAGAGCACACGGTGCGGGTCTTTCTCCTGAAGAATTTGAAAAGGAAGTTGCATCTGCTGACAATATCAGCGAAGTTGAACGCAAAAAACTTATCAAAAAAGGTGAGTTTGTGCCAAGTTATATGTGGAATGTCAATGGTTGGCTTTGCAGTAAATTAGGCCTTACTGTGACAAAACAGACACAAAAATGTGTACCACATATTGCTAAACAAGAACTCTATAGTTCCACACTTCAAATGAAAATTCCAAAGGGCTATGCAACAGGTATGAGTGCAGTTGTTACAACCGAAACAAAAGAAGGAATTGTTATTGAAAGTGAATGTATAGGAAAGGTTTATGACAAAACTGAATTTGACAAGAATGATTGGACAATTGAAGGTGAACCAAGCACAAGAGTGATTATTGAAAGACCTTCAACTGTGGAACTTACTTGTGCAACAGTTGTCAATAGAATCCCTGAAGTTTTGATGGCTCCACCAGGATATTTTACAACAGATATGATGCCAGAAAATTTCTATAAACAAGGTAAACTTGACGAATATCTCTATGAAGTTGAAGACGATTGCTGTGGAGATGATTGCGATTGTCATCATCACGAATAAAAAATGAAAGTTTGAAAATCGTAAGCGATGCTTGCGATTTTCTTTAAGGAGTATAAATTAATATGCACAAAGGATTTTTAATTACATTTGAAGGCGGAGAAGGTTGTGGAAAAAGTTCACAAATAAAACTTTTCACAAAATTTTTGGAAGAAAACAAAATTGATTATGTTTTGTCGCGTGAGCCAGGTGGGGCAGAATTTGGTGAAATGATAAGAAAAATTTTGCTATTTTCTAAAAATAATATTGATGCCAAAACTGAGTTTTTGCTTTTTTCTTCAAGTCGTGCTGACCATATAAAGAATATTGTCAAACCTGCACTACGCGAAGGGAAAGTGGTTGTTCTTGATAGATTTTATGACTCTTCTTTTGCTTATCAAGGCTATGCAGGAAGTTTAGATTTAAAAGATATTAAACTTATAACCGATTTTGCTATTGATGGTTGTGTTCCTGATTTAACAATTCTTCTTGATATTTCTTATGAAGATGGTTTTGCAAGAAAAAGTCAAGATGAAAATTTGAAAAATCTTGACAGAATCGAGAGAAAGGGAAAGGAATATCACGACAAAGTGAGAAAGGGATATTTGGAACTTGCTAAAAATGAGCCAGAAAGAATTAAGGTTATTGATGCAACGAAAAGTAGGGAAGAAATATCAAATGAAATCAAAAATATATTTTTAGAAAAATATAATAAAATTAAAAATTAAAATAAAAAATAAATATTTTATAAATTAAATAGTAGAAATTATTTAAAATGCCATATATAAATAAGAAAAAATAAATAAAAAAACACCAAATTTGGTGTTTTTTATTTAATATTTGAATTTTTAAATAATAAAATAAAATTATTTAGAATCTATTAAAATTAAAATAATTTTATTTTAAAAATGGTTTAGGGTATTCTACAACAGCATTCAAATCTTCTCTATCATCATTGTCAATAAGATTTAGTGCCATAAAATTTTTACTAGGAACATCAAAAGGTGATTTGATGCCAAATTCTTTTGATGTGACAAAGCCAAATCGATTATAATATTTTGGATTGCCTAACACGACGACATATTCATAACCTAATTCTTTGGCAATTTTCAAACCAGATTTCACTAAAAGTGTGCCAAGTCTTCTATGTTGATATTTTGGAAGAATGGCAAGTGGTGCAAGAGTAAGTCCTGTTACCTTTCCAATTTTATTTTTTGTGAACATAACATAGCCAACAATTTTATCATTATCTTCACAAACAAGTGAAAGGCTATTGATATATGCTTTATTTTTTCTTAATTTTTCCACTAAATCTTGTTCGTTGCCATCGCTATGTTCGGCTTTTTCAAAAGCCTTTTTGACTACTTCATAAATTTGAGAATAGTCTTCTTCTCTTTCCGTTCTAATGTGCATAATTTACCTTTATTATAAACCGAAAAGAATGAAAAGTGCAAACATAACTTGTGCAAGATAGTAAAGAATGTGATTGTAGTAAATGAATGATTTTTGCGTTTTGCCACCAAAGTATTGCATTGACAAAATTAAATCTGATGCAAGGAAAACTAACATACCAGCAGCAAAAATCCAAACCATTGGTTGTAAGATTGCCACACATACAGCATAGAAGAACATAAATGCTAAGATAATGCTGTAACCAATAACTGCCCATTTAACTTTTCCAAAATCCATACCCATTTTTTTGGATACGAGTTGTATCACAAGTGCTAAGCCTACTGCCAAAACCAAAGATACTGGAATTGTCCAAGCAAGAGTGATTGCTCCTGAATTTAAGTTTAATAAGAGTAGTGCCACGAAGTAGAAGACATGTCCGATGGCAAATGACATTGTTCCTGTCAAGAAATATACATCATTTTTTGCAGGATACATAACTTTTAAATCAAGCAAGATATCCCCAGCAAGTCCACAAATCATTCCGACCAAAATCATAATGCCGACAATGTTGTCAAAGCCTAGCATTGACAATGCGATGATGGCGGAGAAAATGAAACAAAGTGATGCTAAAATTTTGAGCGTTAATGAGTAAAATGTTGCTTTACTGCTTCTTAGCCAACAGAAAACAACGGTAATTACCATACATAGCACTGCAAAGATAATACTACCTATCATAAAATCCTCCTTAAATTTATTTTAACATATTTTAAATTTTTTCCAAAGAAATTTTGAATTTATTTTGTTATTATGTGATTTAATTTTAGATTAAAACATAGAATTTTAATATAATTAAGTATTCAGTTTTTAATAAATAAATTATTCTAAAATGCTAATAAACATATTTTATAAAATTTAATTACGAATTATAAAATTCTAATATATCGTTATAAACTTCTTCTTTGTTTAGTTCATTCAAGAGTTCGTGACGGCAGTCAGGATAGATTTTTACGCGAGAATCAATGTTGTTGTTTAGATAGCGTTTGTTGAGAGCGACAACTTGTTTTCCGTTTGAACCTACTGGGTCCTTTGCTCCTGCGATTAAGAAGATTTTTTTGTTACCAATTTTGTTTATGCCAGAATTGATTTTCTTCATATTTGTCAGCATACTGCGATAGAAACCAAATGGGAATGTTCCGCCACAAAATTCATCGGCTTGATAAGCCTTGAAAACTTCTTCATCACGAGATAGCCAGTTGCCATTTTCAAATTTTTTGCCATAGTTTGTGATACACATTTTTTCAACAAGTCCACCAGGAGCGGTATCGCCTTTAAAAAGAGAAAGACATTTAACAAAACTTCCGCCTGTTTTCATAATTCCGCTTGAACCATTTGCAGTGCCACAGAGCACACATTTTTCCACAATGTCAGTGTTTTGAATGATTGCTTGGCTAATCATTGAACCATAGGAGTGGCCAAAAAGATATACTGGGAGATTATAAGCATCTTTAATTTTTTCGAGCATAACAATTTCATCTTGCACTGTTTCTGAGAAGATGTCTTTTTCTCCAACACCATATTTTTTGTCTATTGCGGTGTGACCGTGTCCACGAAGGTCGTTGGCAATGACATAGTAGCCATTGGCATTTAAGAATCTTGCGAAATTGTCATAACGGCCTGCATGTTCCATCATTCCGTGAACAATCAAAACAACGCCTTTTGGATTTGCGATTTTATCATAAACATAGGAGTATAGTTTTAAGTGATGATAGCCTTCAACATCAATTATGTCATAAGGTTCTTCTTCAACTTGTGGAGTTTCTGTTTTTTTGTTTACACTCTTTTTCTTTTGAGTCGTTGACTCATTCTTTTTTGTTTTTGTTGTTTTGCTAGCTTTAGGTGACGACGTCACCTTTTTAGATTTTGCTTTATTTGATGATGTGGATTTTACAGTTTTGGTTTTAGTAGACTTTTTTTCTGCAGGTTGTGTTGAAGCGTTTTCTTGATTGTTATTGATGTTTAAATCAACTGCTTCAGTTTTATCTTCGTTTTCCACATTTTCCACAATTTTATCTTCCACTTTTGCTTTAGGAGTTGTTGACTTCTTCTTAGGAGATGTTATCACTTTCTTAGGAGTCGTCGACTCATTCTTTTTTGTTTTTGTAGTGCTAGTTTTAGAGGTTGTTGACTCTTTTTTAGGTGACGTTGTCACTTTTTTAGATGTTTCTGACACCTTTTTAGATTTTGTTGCAGATGTTGTGGATTTGGCGGTGCTACTTTTCGTCAAATTTTTTGAAGATGATTTTGTCACTTTCTTTTCTTCAACATTGATTTTTTCTTCTTCCATATTTTTCTCCTTTATATTTTCTTAATGGCTTTTTGCCAACCATCGTAATATTTTTCTCTATCTTTTTCGGTCATATTTGGGCAGAATACTTCTGTGGAACTTGTTAGTTTTCGAATTTCTTCTTTGTCAATAAGTTTTAAAGACAGCATTGCAACATAAATTGTTCCCATAACGGTGGCTTCAACATTTTTACTCTTCACAACATCATGATTTAACATATCTGCCATAAATTGAAGCAAGAAATCGTTGTTGCTTCCGCCACCATCGACTGAAACTAACGAAAATTTCAGTCCCGATGCTCTCATTTCATCAAATATGGCTTTGGAGTTGTATGCCATACTTTCCAGCATTGCTCGAACAATATGGGCTTTTGTTGTCGCATAAGTTATTCCGCTTATTTCTCCGCGGGCATCACTATTCCAATATGGAGCACCCATTCCAGTGAAAGCAGGAACAAAATAAACCCCTTCATTGTCAGGCAAACTTTCCGCCATTTCGCTTGTTTTTCTGACATCTTCATACATATTGAAATTATATTTTAAAAAGTTTAATCCACTGCACGCACTGTAAATGCTTCCTTCAATCGCATATTCAGTTTTGTTTTCCAAAGTTGATGCCACAGTGAGCAAAAGTTTGCCAGGGCATTTATCATAATTTTGTCCCGCATTTGTTAATATAAAACCACCAGTGCCGAGAGTTATTTTTGCTGTTCCATAGTTGATTGCACCTTGACCAATCATACTTGACTGTTGGTCGCCGATAATTGAGCAGAGCGGAGCACCAAAGAATTTTTTGACATCTCCAAAGTGAGAATCACAAGACATAATTTTTGGAAGTGACTTAGGTGGAATTTTGAAGAAATTTAAAAGTTCTTCGTCCCAATCAAGAGTTTTAATGTTCATAAGCATTGTTCTTGATGCGTTTGTTGTGTCAGTCACAAAATTTCCAGTCAAAGCTGTGGCAATGTAACTGTCAATTGTTCCAAAACATAAGTTCCCGCTTCTTGCAAGACTTTTTGCACCTTTGACATTATCTAAAATCCACTTCATTTTTGACGCACTGAAATATGGGTCAGGAATAAGGCCTGTTTTTTCGCGAATAAGTTTTTTGATTTTGAGTGGGAGAGATTTGATGTAGTTTGATGTTCTTCGGCATTGCCAGCAAATTGCATTGCATATTGGCTTCATTGTTTTTCTTTCCCAAGCGACAACAGTTTCACGCTGGTTGGTAATGCCAATTCCAAGAAGTTCTTCTTTTTGAACTTTATTTCTTGTGATAACTGTTTTGCAAGAAGAAATAACAATATTCAAAATTTCGCTGGCATCTTGTTCCACATAGCCACTTTGTGGATAAAATTGTTTAAAAGTTTTCGACTGTTTGTCGATGATTCTGTTTTCATCTATATCATAGAGAACGGCACGAGCACTGGTTGTTCCTTCATCTATACCTAAGATAAATCTTCTCATAGTTCCTTTCCTTTTAAGAGTATTTTAGCATAAATTAAAAAAATAAGAAAACATTTTGCTATCTTTTTGTTTTATTTGACAAAGATTTTTTTTAAAGATAAAATATTTATTGATACTTGACAATTTATAGAAAAATCATTTAAGGAAAAGGAGATCAGATGAAAAAAACTTATGATGCAGTAATTATCGGTGGCGGAGTTGTCGGTGCGGCAGTTTTCAACAAACTTGTTCGTATTGGCAAAAAGATTGCCTTGATTGATTCTGCAAGCGATGTTGCAACTGGTGCAAGCAAAGCAAACAGTGGTCTTATTCACGCAGGCTATGACCCAGAACCAGGCACGCTTAAAGCAAAATTAAATGTGGAAGGAGCAAAATTATATCCAAAAATATGCAAGCGTCTTTCTCTGCCACTTAAAGTGTGCGGAGCATTGGTTGTTGGCGATGACAAAAAGAAAGTTCAGGCTTTATATACTAGGGGCATTCAAAACGGGGTTAAAGAACTTTATATATTAAATAGGAAAGAACTCCTTAAAATTTTGCCAGACCTTCAAGAACATATTACAGTTGGGCTATATGCAAAAACATCGGCACTAATAAGTCCATATCTTTTGACAGTTTCTCTTTGCGAAGAAGCAATAATAAATGGAGGGGAACTCTTTTTGGAAGAAGATTTAGAAAGTTGCCAAAAAGAAAAAGATATTTTCATATTAAAAACGAAAAAAGGAACTTTCAAAACAAAAAATATCATTAATTCTGCCGGCTATGGCTATAATGATGTAGCCAAAATTCTTGGAACAGAAGAATATCCACTTGAGTATAGAAGGGGAGAATATTTTGTTTTCTCTAAGGATTCGACAACAAAAGTGCCTTGTACACTTTTTCCACTTCCAACTGAAAAAGGAAAGGGTGTTTTAATCACGCCGACAGTTGATGGAAATTATCTCGTTGGGCCAACAAGCGAAAAGAGTGATTATGAGACTATTACCACTGAAAATGGCTTAAAGGAAATTAAAGAAAAAGCAGGACTAATTTTGAATAAAGTCGATTTCAAAAATGCCATTCGTGTTTTTTCTGGTGTGAGAACAATTTGTGGCAAAGATTTCATAGTGGAAAAAAGCAAGACTAATGGAATTATTAACCTTGTGGGAATTTGTTCGCCAGGGCTTTCCAGTGCTCCAGCCATTGCAAATATGGTGGCAAAACTTTTAGGCTTTGGAACAAAAGAACTTAAAGACTTAAAAAAGATTGAACCATATAAGATGCTTAAAGAATATCCAATCAAAGAGCAAAATGAAATGATAAAGAAAAATAAAGACTATGGCGAAATTGTTTGCAAGTGTGAAAAAATAACAAAAGGCGACATAGTTGCAGTTTTAAAAAGACCAATTAAAATACATTCAGTTGATGCCATAAAAAGAAGAACGGACGCCGGAATGGGAATCTGCCAAGGAGGTTTCTGTTTCACAAAGGTTGTCAACATTATTGCTAAAACAAGAAAAATGAAATATGAAGATGTCCTAAAAGAAAATCGCGGAAGCAAAGTCGCAGTGGGCGATATAAGAGAGGTGAACGATGGAAACTGATGTTTTAGTGATTGGTGGCGGACCAGCAGGTATGAGCAGTGCTCTTTCCGCTTCTCAAAATGGTAGCAAGGTTATCTTGGTGGAAAGAGACAAAGTTTTGGGTGGAATTTTAAATCAATGTATTCACAATGGCTTTGGGCTTCATTATTTTAATGAAGAATTGACAGGACCAGAGTTTGCACATCGTTTCAGAAAAATGGTGGAAAAAGACAAAAATATCACAGTTTTGACCGATACACTTGTGACAGAAATTGGCGACCATAAAGTTTCTGTTATGGGAAAGAATGGAGTGTTTGACATAAAATGTAAAGCACTTATCATTGCTATGGGTTGTCGAGAAAGAACAGCAGGAAATATCTCACTCAACGGCACTCGTCCAATGGGCATTTTGACAGCGGGAACTGTTCAAAAAATGGTTAATATTGATGGCAAAATGGTTGGAAAAGATATTGTCATTTTGGGAAGTGGTGACATTGGACTTATTATGGCAAGACGATTGACATTGGAAGGCGCTAAAGTTCACGCAGTTTTAGAAATCAATTCGACAAGCAGTGGACTTAAGCGAAACATTTTGCAGTGCCTTGATGATTTTAATATTCCATTATACTTTAACACGACAATTTTTGAAGTTGTTGGAAAGGACAGAGTGGAAGGTGTCTACTACGGACAAGTTGACGAGCATTTCAATCATATTGAAAACACAAGAAAATTTTTGAAGTGCGACACTGTTGTTTTGTCGGTGGGACTCATTCCAGAAATGCAAATGGTTAAAGGTGTGAGCATCAATCCAAAAACTAATGGTGCATTTGTCAACGAACACTATCAAACAGAAAAAGAATGGATTTTCTCTTGTGGAAACATTTTGCATGTTCACGACCTTGTGGACAATGTGGCACTTGAAGGAAAACAAGTTGGACTTTTTGCAAGTTTATATGCACAAAAGAAATTAAATAATGGGAATTTAATTAAAGTTTCGCATAGTGCTGATTTTGCTTATGTTTTACCTTACACACTTTTTGAAGGCGAAGAAGAAGTGGAAGTTAAGTTCCGCTTAAAGAAAAAAGTGGTGAAAAGCTTCATCGTCGCTATTTCTCAAGGCAACATCATTGCCAAAAAATATGTTTTGGCAGGAGTTCCAGGCGAGATGATGACTTTCAAATTTTCTAAAAAGGGTGTGAAAGAAGAAATTGTTTTTGAGGTGAGAGAAAATGGAAAAATTTAATTTAACCTGCATTATGTGTCCGCTTGGTTGCAGTTTGGTGGCAACTAAAGACGGGGACAAAATCACAGTGACTGGAAACAATTGCAATCGCGGAGAAATTTTTGCTAAAGAAGAACTCACTTGCCCAATGCGAATTGTGACAAGTTCAGTTAAAACAGAAAAAGGCGTGAAAAGTTGCAAAACTTCAAAGCCTGTTCCAAAAGCAAAAATATTTGACGTAATGAAAGAAATTGAAAAACTCCGCCTAAAAGATGCCAAATACGGCGAAGTGGTCATTAAAAATGTTCTAGACACTGGCGCAGATATTATCATCACGGCAAATGAATAAGGAGATTATATATGATAGATAAGAAAAAAGTTATAAACACCATTTATGCAATTGCATTATTTTTTTGCATAATATCTTGTGTAATGTTTTTATTTTTAGCAATTAATTATACGCAAATACAGTTTTATGATTTTGGAATTGGAACAAATCCAGAATATGGAAATCGAGACCTTTATGCTCCGCAATTATTAATAATGTGTTGGGTCGGATTCGCAGTTATGTTTATAACCTTAGTGATAATGTTTCTAATGCTGTTTTTTAATAAAAAAATTATGAAGAAAATTTTAATAGTAGCAATATCTTTGACAATACTAGTATTATTAGGTTTGTTAATTGCATCTTTTATAAACATTGTCTATTATTATAATTTTGATATTGATTATCCTAAATTAGATATAACTTTCTATACTTTTATGTTTGACTTAAGAAGTCAACTTGTGCTTGCTTTTGTTGCTTTTTGTATTGTGGGAGCGATTCTCTTATGGAACGAACGAAATAAAAAGAAAGAAGAAATAGTTTTGACAGAAGAAAAATAAAAAGGGTGTAATAATTTTACACTCTTTTTTATGTCTAAAATTTCATACTAAATAAGAGGTTTTCAAATTTCACTTTTAATTGTTTTCATAATGATTTCAAAACTTTTGTCCGATTTTTTCTTTTTGACTTTATCGTAGATATAGAATGGCAAAATGCTGACGACTGCGATGACGGAAACAAGAATGGCATAGTCAAGTAGGTAGGAATATCTCCAGTTCATAAAGGCAAAAATGTCAAAAGGAAGTCCATTTTCCATAAGGTAAAGGAAATTAGCGTCTTCCACCAAGAGATTTCCAATCATTGACCAGCAAGCGATTAAGAAAATTCCAAGAAAGGCTTGCCAAAAGTCTTTTACACGCACTTTGAAATAACCAGAAGCGATGCAGGCAATAACCACGGTTGGCATAATAAAATGAAGAAGTAAACTTTCATAATGAAGAAAAGATAAGGTGGAAAGATAGTAATAATCGCCAAATATGAAAGTTAAAATTCCGCCAAAGAAGGTAACAACTAAAACTGCGAGAAAACCTTTTTTGATTTTTAGTAAGAAGAACAGCGGAAAAACAAAACTCATCAAATGGCACAAGTGCCAAGGCAAAATCTCCACGAATGTTTGTTTGGTACTGAAATATAAAAGTGCCATTCTGAAAATGCGGAAGAAAATCATAACAAAACAAAGAGCAGTGGTAAGTTTCAAAGCAAAATTTTTATATTTTTTGAATAAAAAGAATGCACAAACAAGCCATAAACCTAGGCCGACCATAAGACAAATATGAAGCGGACACCAAAGCCCTGGACCATCGCCCATAACTTCATCATTTTCAATTAACCAATCATAAAATGTCATAAAACCTCAATAATATATATTTCTCAACAAACTTTTTCATTACATTATAAAAAAAATTCTTATATTTGTAAAGAAAAAGAGAAAAACATTTTTATTTTTTAGAATTTAATGCTATAATCATTAAATAGGTAACACCTATTTTGTTTGATTAAATAATTGAATTAAAAATAACATATATTGGTTTATATAAAAATTTGAGGTTAAAGATAGTGGAAGTTGTAAAAAACTTGAAAGAAGAACTCAAAAACAAAAACGATGATTTTGATGATATTGAAACAATAAATATAAAAGCGGAGAATAAGGCTGCAATTTTTTCTGATTATAATTATGATTCAAATGAAGTTTTAAATCCTAATTTAGAAGCATTTTTAGTGGAAAAGGCCAAAAGCATACCGCCTAAATCAAATTTGAGAGTAAAGATATTTACTGATGATTGTGTTGATGAAAACGAAGTCAAAGTTGCATATAAAAACAAGTTAAAGGGCGATTTTGAAGAACTTGAACAAGAACTTAAACGAAATATGTTGTTTGCTCTGACGATGCTCATTTTAGGAGTGCTTTTTATGGGCTTTCTTATTTTAGAGATGCATTTTCTTAATAATTATATTTTATCAACCATACTTGAAATTGCCGCTTGGGTTTTTATTTGGGAAGCGGTTGATTCTTTCTTTTTGGAAAGGTCGGCTATTAAGCGTAAACGCTATCAGATGGCTCGGCTTTATTATGCTGAACTAGAAGTAGTTACGCTAGATTTCGACAAAATCGACAAAAAAGAAACAAAAAATGCTTAAGTTCGTGCATATAAATATATTAGTATTTATTAAACGACTTATAAAAATTAAATTTAATGATTAAATGGAGAATTTTATGAAATATCAAATTATTGTGGATAGTTGCTCTGATTTAGACAAAAACTATCTTGACGGAACAGGCATTGGTTTTAAAATCGTGCCTTTAACAATTCATGTTGGAGATAAAGAATATGTAGATGTGGAAGGTTGCAATATTGACGAAATGCTTGCAGGGATAAAAGTGCCAAAAACAAAAAGTTCAAGTGCTTGTCCTGCACCTGAAGCCTTTAAAAAAGAATTTTCTAATGCGGAATACACTTTTGTTGTGACAATAACTGCAAAACTTTCTGGTTGTTATAATAGTGCGGTTCTTGCAAAAAATGAATATGAAAATTCCTCTCATATCCATGTTATAGACTCAAAAGCAGTTTCTGGAACTGAAATGCTTATTGTTGATAAACTTGTGGAACTTATTAACTCTGGACTTGACTATGAAGTTATTGTTGATGAAATTGAAAAATTTAGAGATAATTGCACACTTTTCTTTGTTCTTCAAAAGTTTGATAATCTTGTAAACAATGGAAGAATGAGTAAGATTGCTGGACTTATTGCCAGCACAATTTCCTTAAAACCAATTTGCAAGGCTGTTGATGGCGAAATCAAGACAATCAAAAAAATTATTGGTTCAAAACAACTTTTTCCAAAACTCTCATTGATGATTAAAGAAGTTTTAAACGGCGATAAGAAACGTCACATCATCATTACTGAATGTAAGGCTCAAGAAGAAGCGAATGAATTGAAAAAAGAAATTGAAAAAAATTGTGGAAACACTTATGTTGACATAATGCCAATGAAAGCATTAACAAGTTATTACGCTCTTGAAAAGGGTGTGATTGTGTGCTTCTAGGGCGAAAACTGCATTCTTGCTCATTTTCAAGTGAAACTTGAAAAGTATCGCTTTCACATTTGTTTTCGCCCTTAGCGACCAAACGCAACTCGCATATTTAAGGACTTCCAAAAGTGTGTTTATCACTTTTGGAAAAAAGGAAGAAACAAGCGAGTGGTAAGACTTTTGATAATGGGCAAAAGTTGAAACGAAGTGCGGTTTCTGACTAGGTCGCTACTCTCTTGCGAAGAAGTAAGTTTCAAGGATAAATTTTTTTGAGAAAAGTGTTTTTTTGCTCATTTTCAAGTGAAACACACTAATAATAAAATTTAATAGAGTGATTTATAAAAAAATGTTTGTGGAAAAAACAAACATTTTTTATTTTTTTATATAAAGTTGAATACTTGTTTGACTTTATATAATGTTTTAGGGTAGAATACAAATAAGGAGGGGAAAATGAAAGATAGTATGAAAAAAGCACTTTTAACACTAGGTTCAATGGTTTTTGCAGGACTTACACTTGTTTTCTTTGCAGTGCCAAATGTTTATATGGGTGAAGGAAACTTTATGCATGAATCCAGTGGATTTGACTACTATGATGCAGGAACAGATTTCATGAAAGCAATGCTTATCTTAACTTGCATTTTTGCCGGAATTGTTGTTCTTTTCGGAATTGCAAAGATTTTGGCTGATAGCAAAGTAATCTCGAGCAAAGGTGTTGCTAAAATTGTTAATTTCATCTTTGTAATAAGTGCAATGGCATTAGTTGTTTGTGCAGTTCTTTATTGCATCGCAATTGGAGCAATGTGCGGAGATACAGCAATTGGTTCATACCAAGTTTTAAATCCAACTGTCTGGGCTTTGGTTTTAATGTCTATTTTTGGTGCATTAAGTTTCTTGTTTGGACTTTTCTCACTTTCAGGCGGAAAGAAAAGAAAATAAATGGATAAAGAATAAAAATGGTTGCATGGACTGAAGCGGAAAAAACAGTTTTACCATGGGCATTGATTTTTATTGTAATAGTTTCTATCGTTGTTTGTGTTTTAACTGCAAAAAAAGACAACAAAATAAAGCGAATACCCTTAATGATTATTTCAGTAATCATTTTAGGGCTAGAAATCACTAAACAAATTATTAATATTATTAATGGCTATAGTTTATGGAGCATTCCGCTTCATTTTTGTAGTTTGTTCTTATATTTATTTCCGCTTGCCAGTTTTTTTAGTGATAGATTAGGGAACTTTGGTAAAACAATGTCTTTTGTTTGTGGAACTTTGTTTTTAGTCTTGTTTTATTTTAATCCTAGTAGTATTATCGGGAATTCGTGTGCTAATGTTTTTGCTTCTTTTAGCAGCTTTCATACATTTATATATCATCATTTTATTATTTTATTTCTTTTGATACTTTTAGGTTCAAAGTTGTATCTTCCATCTAAATATGACTTTTTACATGTGTTTATTGGAATAACATTATACGCACTTATTGCAGTCCCACTGGCACATATTTTAAATGTTAATTTCTGTTCTTTGCTTACAAATGTAATTCCCTTTATGGAAGAACTGAGATTGGCTACTGGTCAAGTTGTTTATACAATTGTTATGTATCTTGTTGGTGTGGGCGGTGGCTTTGTTGCAGTAGGAATTGCTAATTTAATAAAATTGTTGGTTATAAGAGAAAATCAAAAAGATAATTTTAAAATTATTATGAGAATTTTGAAAACGAGAGGATAATATGAATTTTTTTGAGCAAATTTTAGTAGGATTAGATGCAAAAATGGAAGAACCACAAGCATTTGGTTGGTTTCATTTAATGTGTTGGGGATTAGTGATTATCATCACAACACTTCTTTGTTTATATGCTGTCAAACATAGAAATGATCAGGAAAAACTTGTGCGTTTTACTCGCATTGTTGTGCTTACATATTCAATTTTGGGCATTATATTAGAAATTTATAAACAACTCAATTTTTCTTTCAATTCAACAAGTGGAGAATGGAGTTATCAATGGTATGCTTTTCCATTCCAATTTTGTTCCACTCCTATGTATGTGGGACTTATTGCAGGTTGTTGTAGAAAATGTAAATTCCAAGAGTATCTATATTCCTATTTAGCCACTTTTGCTTTGTTTGCTGGTTTAAGCGTAATGTTCTATCCGGGAGATGTATTCACGCGAACAATTGGCATTAACATTCAAACAATGGTTTGTCATGGTGGAATGGTTGTTATGGGAATTTATTTATGGTTCTCAAAACAAGTTAAATTTGAATTTAAAACAATTTTAAAGGCTTTGAGCGTTTTTTGTGTTCTTGTGGCAATTGCTTTGATTATGAATATTATTTACAACTCAACGGGAAACACTGCAACATTCAATATGTTCTTTATCAGCCCATATTTACCTTGCACTTTGCCAATTTTAAATATGATTTATGAAATGGTTCCATATCCAATCTTTTTAATAATTTATATAATTGGTTTTACTTTGGCTGCTTTCATTATGCTTTTAGTTGCAATAGGGATAAATCGTTTAGTTAAACTGAAAATAAGAGATAAAGGGTGCTATGGTTTAGAAGATGATAAAACTATGAAAAAGATTTTTGTAGAAATTGAATAAAAAAGAACGCAATTTGCGTTCTTTTTTATTTGTTTTAATGCCACTAATTTTATTAGATTTCTTGAATTATGAAAATATATAATGTTTAAATTTAAAATAAAAATGAAATTTGGTTAATAATAAAAATTATTTTTTTTGAAACTTGCCGTCTTTTTTGTGAACGATAACTTTCAGATTTTGGCTTTCACAAAGTTCTTTAACTCTCTTTAAGGCCTCTTCCTTTGTTGCAAAAGATGCAATAACGCGTTTTGCCCCATCTTTTTTGATGAGCCAAACTCTATTTTCTCGGTCATAAACCACACGATAGATTGACTTTCTTTCCTTGGTTTCAGACTTAGTTTCTTTTTCCTCGGTTTTACTTTCCGTTTTAACTTCTTTCACATTTTTTTCATCTTCTTTTTTATTTCTTTTAAAGAGTGCCATAGTTTTCTCCTTTTGTATTTACAATAATATTATACATTAAAATAAAACATTTTTCAAGACCTAATTTTCATAAAGGGAAGAATAAATTTCCTTTGCAGTGTTGATGGCTTTGAAAAGATTTTTTAAAGCGATGTTTTTAACGATATCTTCGCTTGCACCTATAAAAGAACCTAAATGCATACAAATTTCATTAAGAGCCTTTATAAGTTCCATATTGTTAGGGTAGTCATAATCATTTGTTTCGCTTGTGTTAATGCCAAATTCTTCTTCCATTTCACCAAATGTATCGCCAATTAATGCTTTCATGAGTGTTTGACCCTTTTTCGTGTCATTTTGAGAGCCAGCGATATCACCATCATTTATTTTCATTTCTGCTTTAATAAAACAATTTTCAGCATTAGCCACTGTTTCTAAAAGTTCAGATAATAATTCTGATTTTTCCATAAAATTCTCCTTAATCACTTTAATTATAACAACATTTTAAGGTTTTTCAAAATGTTTGATTTAAATTGTAAATTATTTTTATATTTTATATAAATTCATTGACTTAATATTCTAAAAGAGTTACAATTTTATCAAGTAAGGAGAATTAAAATGGATTGGGCACAAATTTGGAATGATATCGTAAATTATTTTCAAAATAATGTTTGGAATATTTTATTTTTCTTTGTCATTTTAATCTTAGGTATCATTATTATTAAAATCATAATGACAGTTTTGAGAAAGATTTTATCAAAAACAAAAATGGAAAAAATCGCACAACAATTTATTTGCACAGCGGTTAAGTTTTGTTTATGGCTTGTTTTAATTTTGGCACTGCTTTCTCAAATTGGCATCGAAATTACAGGAATTTTAACAGCAATTAGCGCTCTTATTTTGGCTGTTGGTATGGCTCTTGAAAGCAATATGGCAAACCTTGCAAATGGCATTGTTATGGTGTCAAACCATATGTTCAAAAAGGGAGATTACATAATTGTTGATGGTGTGGAAGGAAACATTGTGGATATCAATTTCTTATTCACAACATTAATGACTTCTGACAACAAAAAAATCACAATACCAAATTCCACAATTGTAAATAGCAGTGTAACAAATTTGGGAGCAAATGCAAAAAGGAGAGTGGATTTCACATTTTCAGTCGCATACGAAAGTGATATTGAACTTGTCAAGAAAACTGTTATTGATGTTATGAAAAGTGATGGTAGAGTTTATCTTGACCCTGAACCATTTTGTAGACTTAAGACAATGAATGCTTCCTCTCTTGATTTTGCTGCAAATTGTTGGTGTGACAATGAAGATTATTGGGACGTTTATTACTATGTTATGGAATGGGTGTTCAATGAATTTAAGCGTCATAACATTTCTGTTCCTTACGAACAACTTGAAGTTAGAGAAAGAAGAGATAAAGTGGCAAACATTGTTGTAGGCAAAAAACTTCCAGAAAGAGTGGAAAAAGTTCGCCCTGAGAAAAAGGAAGATGTTTTTGTTCAATGGAAAGAGAAACTTTCACGAAAAGACAAGAAAAAGGCAAAGAAAGAAAACAAGAAAAATAAAGATAAAAATATGGAAGAACAAATAGTTAACTCTCAAGTAACAACGGCAGACGAACAAAAAACAGAGCAAAATGTTGAACAAATTGAAAGTGAAAGCTTAAATAAAAATAAAGTTAAAAAAGAATCCACAAAAAAGAAGAAAAGCACAAAATGAGAGCAATTCTTCATTGTGATTTAAACAATTTCTACGCCAGTTGTGAATGCTTAATAAATCCTGAACTTAAAGGGAAACCTGTTGCAGTGGGTGGGCGAGAAGAAGATAGACACGGAGTTATTGTAGCATCGAATTATGAAGCAAAGAAATTTGGAGTTAGATGTGGTGTTACCACTTATCAAGCGAAGAGACTTTGTCCTTCGCTTGTTATTTGTCAGCCTAAATTTGAAGTGTATAATAAATATTCCCACATGGTGAGAAAAATCTATGAAGAATATTCTGACAGAGTGGAGCCATTTTCCATTGATGAATGTTTTATTGATGTAACGCACAGTAAAATTTTTGGCACTCCTTTAGAGATAGCAAATAAAATTCGCGAACGCGTTAAAAATGAAATAGGTTTGACAATTTCGGTAGGGGTGAGTTTTGACAAAACTTTTGCCAAAATAGGTAGTGACTTAAAGAAACCTGACGCCACGACAGAAATCACTTTGGAAAATTTTAAAGATAAAGTTTGGAGTCTTCCAGTTGGAGATATGTTTGGCGTTGGGAGAAAAATGAAAGAAAAATTTTTAAAACTTGGAATTAACACAATTGGAGATTTAGCAAATTTTAACAAAAGTTTTTTAATTTCTGAGTTTGGAAAAGTAGGCGAAGATTTATACAATAAAGCAAATGGAATTGATGATGAAGAAGTGGAATTATACACTTCACATTCCATTCCTAAAAGCGTTGGAAACAGCACGACTTTCTATAAAGATTTAACCGACAAAAAAGAAATTGAACTTGCTTTTATGGTAATTGCTGAAAGTATTGTTGAAAGAATGATTAAACATAATCTTAAAAGTTGTAAGACAGTGTCGATTGTCGTTCGTGACAGCGATTTGAAATTCTATCAAAAACAATGTCAAATAACTCCTTGTCGAAATAGTGACACGATATCTAAAACTGCCATTAAATTGTTTTTTGACAATTTTTCATTTAATAGGGGAGTTAGACTTTTGGGAATAACAGTCAGTGGTTTTGACGAAGATATGCAACTTTCCTTTTTTACAAAAGAAGAAAAAAATTTAGATGAAGTGATGGTTAAAATTAGAGAAAAATTTGGTCGCAACAGCATTAAAAGGGGAAACGCTTTAATAAACGAAAAAATTGCTTCAAGTATGGACAGGGTTCAATTAGATAAAAATTCTGACGATTAATAAAAATAAAATTAAAAAATAAATAAAAAATAATAAAAATGGATTAAAAAATTAAATTTAATCCATTTTTTTGCTTATTTTTGAATAATTTTTATATTTTTTAAATATTTATTTTTATTTTTTAATTTCTAAAGGAGCATATTTTTTGATGTAAGAATCAAGTTGTTTTTTTGTTGGCATTCCAAGTTGAGCACTTTCTTTTTGAACCTTTAGACTAGAAGCAAAAGTTCCGCGAATGAGAGATTCTTTTATACTTTTGCCACTCATTAAACCTGCCACAAAATTCCCACAAAGTGTATCACCGGCTCCAGTTGTGTCGACAACATTTTCTACAAAGATGGCGGGAATGTTAATGATTTCTTTTCCATTAAAATAAATAAGTCCTAGACTTCCTAATGTTACAATTAATTTATTTGGATATTTTGTTACCACTTTTTCAGGAACTTCGCCAAAAATTTTTAAACATTCGCTTTCATTACAAGTGATAAAGGTGACCTTGTCAATTAAGTTTTTATCTTCTTCATTTTTAATATTTAATTTGTCAGCAGGGCAAGGAGTCAAAACAACTTTGACATTATTTTTGAAACAGAAATCAACAAGTTTAAGAGTAAAATCTTTTGGTGCTTTCATTTGTATAACCACAAATTCAGCATTTTTAATTGTTTCTTCATTTACTTCAATCATTTTGGTTGTGAAACTGTTTATGGCACCATTATGCCTTACAATATCATTATCGCCATTTTTAGAGACATAAACTTCACTAATATCATTGCCGATGTTTTCATCAATCTCGATAAGAGAAGTGTCCACTCCATTATCTTTTAAATTGTTTAAAATTGTTTCCGTATTTTCAGTATCTTTTCCACTTAACATTGAAAGCATTTTGACATTTTGTCCCGCACGAGCAATCGCTACTGCTTGATTAGCCCCCTTGCCACCAGGAGTGGACCGAGAAGGTTTGGTTTTGAATTTTCCATTCTCAATTTCTTCATAAGTTATATCAAGACTGCAACCACCAATAACTAATGCATATTTTTTCATATTGTCTCCTTAATTAAATTGAGAATATCATAAATAAAACTTTTTGTCAATCAGTAGATAAGATTGTTAAAAAATTAATAAAATTAATACTTGAAATATTTATTTATATATGATACAATCAAATAAAATTTTGGAAGGGGAAATGAAAGAGACATACGAAGTTGATATATATAGAGTGTTTTTACCAATATTATTTATCGGTTTTGCCATAATTTTGGAGTTAGTGAATTTTCTCTATCTTGGCTTCACAAATTCTGAAGGGAATGTTATGGCACTGCCAACTTATTTTCTTTTTGACTTAGGAATTATTTTGATTATTGCTGGGTTTATATACCTAGTTACCAATAAAATTGCTATGAATGTTCTTTTCTATTTCTTTTTGGGATTTCAATTTTTTATGAATATTGTCAATTCCACTATGTATAAGGTTTTTGGAGATATTCTCTCTTTCGACCTATTAAAACTCGGGGCAGAAGCAACAACTGCCATTACGGCAGATTTTATCGACTGGATTGGTGTGCTTATCAATGTTCTTGTTTTTGGTGTGATGGTCGCAGTGACAATTGTCTTTCAAAAAAAGGCAAAAAAGAAAATTTCATATAATAAAATGAGTATTCCATCTATTTTTCTAGTTGTTTTTATGCTTTTTCAAGTAACAGGATTTGGAGTTTTTGGAATTGAAACTAATTCTCTGCAGGTGGCGGCATCAGAAGCAACTGAAATTGAAACAAGTGATGTTTATCTATGGGAAAATTTCCAATTTAAACTTGATGCATATAAAAAATTTGGACATTATGGGTTTTACACAAAAAGCGTTTTAAATTTAATTTTCAAAGAAGAAGCAGAAGATATGCAAGAATATGTTGACTTTATAGATGAAGGTTATGTTGCAAAAGATGAAAATGCTGACCTTTATGGAGATAATTTGATTGTTATTCTTTGTGAAAGTTTAGATTGGTATGCGATTGACCCATACAATACTCCAACTCTTTGGCGGTTAAGTAATGGAGATGACACAATTGTGTTTAACGAATTTTATGCAAGGAATAGGACAAATCATAGCGAAAACATAACTTTACTTGATGGTGTTTCAAAAAATCATTTAGTAGGCACTGCCGTTGATAGTGGTTACAATTTTCAATACTCTCTGCCAAACTTGTTTAAATCAGCAAGCGAAGACGAAAATGTTTCAACTTCATATTTTCATGCTAATTATGGTTCATTTTACAATCGTGATTACACTCATGGGGTCAATGGCATAGGTTTTGATAATTTGTTTTTTATCGACGATTACACAGGGGAACAGTCTTTTGGGGGTTTCGGAGAATGGATAAATGACTCAGACTTTGTTTCAAATTTGATTGATGAATTTTTGCCAACAGACCATCAGTTTTTAACATATTTTACAACTGTTTCGACGCATGGTTCTTATGATTATTACCAAGCAAATCTTGAAGAGTTCTATCAAATTTTTGACAGTAATTATGAAGAATTTTCAACTTGGTTTACGGAAAATACAAACTATATTTTGCCGGAAAATGAAAGCGATTTAGGACAACTAAGAAGATATAAATCGGCGATGATTGATTTTGATAGAATGGTGGAAACTTTAATCAACGAAATTGATGCTCGTGGCCTAACTGATAACACTTCAATTCTTCTTTTTGCTGATCACAATTCTTATTATTCCAATCTTTGTTATAAAATTAAGGGTGTGGAAAAATCTGATTATTCAAATACATACATAAACAACATTCCAATGCTGTTATACAGCCCTAAACTATACAACTTGTGGGGGGGGGAATTTTCAAAAATTGAAAATACTTTTTGTAGTACCTATGACATCTTGCCAACCATTTGTGATTTGTATGGATTACCATCAAACTCAAACTTGTTTCAAGGAAATTCAGTGTTTAGTGACGATATTGAAAACTCTGTTTTTGTTTCAAATTTAAGTGGTATGTTTACCAATAACATATTTAGTTTTAATATTTCCGATGTCTATATTGTCGGCGAAAATGTTACAGAGGAAGAAATTTCAAAGTTCAAAGCAAATGCCAATCTATATTGGAAAAAACAAGCATATATTGAAGTTATATGGACGGAAGGCATTAATGGCAGTTTAGTTTTTTAAGAAAAAGCACGATTACTCGTGCTTTTATTTAAATTTATTTTTATACTTATTTTTTATTTTGTTTTTGATATTGATAACTAGATTTACACATATCTTCTAAACTTTTTGTCGTCTTAAAACCAAGTTCCTTTTCTGCTTTGGAAGGGGAAGCATAACATTCAGCGATGTCACCGGGCCTACGAGAAGTAAATTCATATTTAACAAGATTTCCGTTTACCTTATTGAAGGTGTTGACAATGTCGAGAACACTATATCCAGTGCCTGTGCCTAGATTATAAATTTTAAGACCAACATTTTCTTTCGTCATTTTTTCAAGGGCTTTAATGTGTCCGTTTGCCAAATCCATAATATGAATATAATCGCGAACACCTGTGCCGTCTTTTGTTTTATAGTCATTTCCAAAGATATTCAAATGGTCAAGTTCGCCTGTGGCAACTTTACAAATGTATGGCATTAAGTTGTTTGGTATACCGTTTGGGTCTTCTCCAAGGAGTCCACTTTCGTGGGCACCAATAGGATTGAAGTAGCGAAGTAATATGACATTAAAGTCTGGGTGGGCGGATTGATAATCTTTCAAAATTTCTTCGTTGAAAAGTTTTGTTCTTCCATAAGGATTTGATGCACCGAGTGGAAAGTCTTCTTCAAGTGGCATAATTTCAGATACGGCATAAACAGTTGCCGAAGAACTAAAAATAAAGTTCTTACATTGATAACTTTCCATAACTTCCAGTAAATTTAATGTGGAAAGTAAATTGTTTTTATAATATTTCAAAGGTTCTTTGCAACTTTCTCCAACTGCTTTAAAACCTGCAAAATGTATTACAGCAAAAATATCAGGGTTTTCCGCAAACAATTTTTTCAAGGCTGAAATATCGCAAACATCATCTTGATAAAATTTTGGTCGCCTGCCAGTTATTTTTTCAATCTTGTCCAAAACTTCAATTTTTGAATTGGATAAATTGTCGATAATAATTGCTTCGTTCCCGGAATTAATAACTTCGACTGCAGTGTGCGAACCAATGTAACCAAGTCCACCTGTTAATAAAATTTTCATATATTCCTCCTTTTTGTAATAATATCACAATCTTTTAATTTCGCAAAACGAAAGATAGTTACCACATACCAAATTTATAAATAATTTATCAGAACAATAAAAAATAAATAATTTTACGAAATTTTATTGCAAAAAAGGATTAAATATGATATAATTAAGCCGTTCAATAATTTATGCGCTCGTAGCTCAGCTGGATAGAGCGTTCGTCTACGGAACGAAAGGTCTTGGGTTCGAATCCCCACGAGCGCACCAAGGTGACTGCTTATTGCAGTCTTTTTTTATTATGTGGGGATTCGAACGAGTTCGCTCTTACCTTAATAGATTTAACATTTTTTATAAATTTCGTGTTTGAAATATCTTATTGGTTCAAGTTCTTCCACAAACTCAAATTTACCATTCATTGCAGAGATTATTTCTTCTCTTGTGTGTGAAATGAAATTTCTTGAATAGACTTCACCATTATATGTCACAGAATGGACATTGTCTTTGCCAAAACCATAAACGAGAAATAAGTATCCACCACTTTTTAACACTTCACTCATTTTTTCAAAACATAGCGAAAGTTGCGCAGTTTCAAGATGAACAATTCCAGCAATGCAAGCAATGCCATCAAAACTACCCAAATCTTTATATGACTTTAACATATCTTTTTTATAGAATTTAATCTCTGGATTTCTTTCTCGTGCAATTTTAAGTTCGCCTTCGCTTAAATCAGCACCGACAACATTTGCACCTAGTTTGTGAAGTCTCATACTTTCGTAACCAGCACCGCAGCATAAATCTAAAACTTTTGGACTTTTTGGAAGATATGATAAAAATCTTTTTAAATAAGGCAAAAGTTCGTCATTTTCATACCAATTGTTTGCCCAAAGTTCAGCCGAGTCATCATAATAATCAATCAAACTTTTCATTTTCACTCCTTTATAATCGACCACATCTCTGCGTCGTATAGACTGTCATCTCGGCGACAGTCATATTTTCTCCTTTTAAGAATGCTTTTTGATTTCCAATTTAGCATAAGGTTCACCCATAAGTATGTGGAGATATCTATTTTTATTAATCTTTTTGGTTAATGGGGTGACTTTTATATGCTTTTGAAAAATCATAATAATATCACTTCCGCCAAAAAGGAAATAACCCATCGGGTCGCCTTTTTGAACAGTTTTTCCAATCTTTAGTCCTTTTTCCCAGTTACAAGAACAAACCTGCGACATTCCAACTGGCAAAATTGCCACAAGTCCAAATTTTTCTGTTTCCAAAATGATACAATCACGAGTTTCAATCATTTGAAAACCAGTTTCGTTAAAGTAGATATATTTTTTAAGTTTTTTGTTCCATTCAGAAATACCACCGCCGGCATTGGCACCGGGAATTTTTCTTAGTCCTAAGATTCTTCCACCAATTGGAAAATGATAACGATGATAATCACTCATATTGAGAAAAGTGTGTGTTAATGTTCCACCACTAAAAGCATCTTTATATTTACAAGTTTTTCCAAGCAATTCTTCAATTGAATTTAGGTTTGCTGACTTTATATTTACATCATTTACCAACATATTGTTTTCATCAATTTTATAAAATCCCTTTGGTTCAGCATCAGCAGGAGAAACAACATCAGCATCACTTATTGGTCTTTGAGATGTGTCAATAAGTTTACGGCTGAAAAAGTCGTTATATGTTTTCCAAATGTTTTTGTCGCCATACCAACCTTTGGTCAAACCGAATTTTTCATCTGATAGGGCGAGTTTATAATAGTCATCATTCCAACTTTTCTTTTTGGATAAAAATTTCCCCCAAGTTATAGAATATTCTTTGATCCAACTTGCAATAGGCTCAAGATATTGAAGTGTTGGATAATAGAACCCCTTATCTTTAAGTTCATCAAGTGGTTGATCAAAAATATACCAAAAATACCCTGTCGTTTGGTCCATTGCGGTGAAAAGGTCACTATATTTAGCATTTTTTAAACATTTCCAAGGCATACACTTAACTGACCAATCAAGAAAATCATAAAGTTCTTCAAGCGATTGGGCGGGATTGGTTGTCTTGTCAGGGTTGTTTTTTTTAGCAATTTCCAAGTTTTTTTTCACCAAATTTTTTAGATTTTCATCTTTTTCTAAAAAAGATATAAACTTTTGTGTAATTTTTTCGTGTTTCATTCTTTACCTTTTATATTTTTCTTAATAATATTATAACATAATCAATTTAGTTTATAAATCTTTTTAATTAATAAAGATAAAAATTTTTCTATTCTATCCACATATTATTTGACTATCAAATTATTATACAATATATTGTGAAAAGTTTATAAGGGAGAGAAAATTATGAATTACTTTATTGGTTTTGGTAAAATTAATATTTAGTTATAAATAAGAATGTCAAAATATTGTTGCATTTTATATTTTTATATGATAATAATATATTATAGGTATTTAACTTATTTAAAAGGGAGAATATGAAAAAATTTTTAGAGTTATCAAAGATGCCACTTATTGTTGCAATTACAGCGGCAGTTATTTATTGTTTAGATGCACTTATTGCCCCAAACATAGTTGAAGGAGCTACATTTTTGTGGATAGCATTTGTTGCATGGACAGTTTCTACTGGGATGAATTTTAAAGATATGATTAAAATGCTTATTGGTGTTGTTGTTGGATTTTTATTTGCCGTAGGAATGATATATTTTGGTCAACTTTTCGATACTCAAGTTGTTGGAATTAGTATTGCTGGTCTTATTGGCATATTTGTTACTAATTTTATTATTATGTATTTTGAAAATTTTAAAAAATTATGGCTAAATTCACTTGCTGGAATATTTATCGGTATTGCAATGACATTTTCTGGGCTGGGTGTTGGAATGTCTCCAAATAGTTTTGCAAATGCGGGCATTATGATTGGCACGATACTTTTATATTGTATTATAGGTATGGCATGCTCATTTATTACCACATTTTTGCATGGTAAATGGAAGAAAAAGCCAAATTTTGTCGAAACAAAAGAAAATGTGGAAAAGTTGGAAAATAAAAAAGAGGTTTAAAAAACTTCTTTTTTATTTCTATAAATATTTATAAAAATCAGTAAAGCTTTTATTTAAAATATCCACTTATACACAATTTTTTAATTTTTATATTAAGTAGTTTTTTAAATAATTTTTAATATGTTTACATAAGTTCTTCTTTGTGTTTGAAATATTCTTTTCAAGAGAGCAGTTTTTGTCGTTTATTTCTAATATATCAAAATCCTGCTTTTTTAATTTATTAACTCCACAAAAAGCTACAAGTTTTTTATTTTTACATTTTGCTTTCAAGGAGAAAACCACCTTTCCACATTTTGATTGCTTGTCAATTTTGCCTTCGCCAGTGATAATTAAATCTGCTTTAGAAATTTTATTATCAATATCTACAAGTTTAAAAATTGTTTCAATTCCGCTTTCAAGTTTACTACTTAAGAAAAAAATTGCTCCTGCACCAAGACCTCCGGCAGCACCTGAGCCTTCGACCTTGGAAAAATCGCTTCCATATTTTTTGCAAATTTTGTTGAAAGCCTTTAAGTTATCATCAAGCAATTTTAAATCTTCATCATTTGCACCTTTTTGCTTTGCATAAATATAAGCTGCTCCATTTTTGCCATAAAGAACATTTTTAACATCGCAAAGAGTAATAAATTCGACATCTAATTTTTCTTTAGGAAATTCAATTTTTGAAATCATATTTAAGGAATTTCCAGTTGGAATAAATTCTTTATTTTCTTTATCATAAAATTTATAGCCAAGACCAACTGCCATTCCAGTACCAGCGTCATTTGTTGCACTTCCACCAATAGTTAAGAAAATTTTTTCTGCTCCATTTTTAATGGCGTCTCTAATTTGCTCGCCAACACCTAATGTTGTTGTGTAACAAGGATTTTTAATTTTTGTTTTATAAAGCCCGCAAGTTTGAGCCGCTTCAATAAAGGCAACTTTTCCTAAAAGGGCATAACTAGATTTTTCTTTCTTAAAGTTAGCATTAGAAAAATATTTTGTAATTAATTTTGCCTTCAAATTATCAACAAAGCAAGAAAGAGTTCCTTCGCCGCCATCTGCAAGGGGACAAGAGATAACATCAATATTTTTGTCAAATTTTTTAATTTCATTTTTTACTATGTCACAAAATTGCTGTGCGGTTAAACTCCCTTTAAACTTGTCTGGAGCAATCAAAACTGTTTTTAATTTCATTTTAAAAACCTTTATATTCTTTTTCTAAAACTTTAGTTTTTTTGTTCCAATAATTTTTAAAATAAAGACCACCCTTGATATGTATTTTTTTATTTTTCACTCTTTCAAGCCAAGTATTCACAAATTCTTCTTCGCGTTCAAAACAATATTTAGAAACTTTGGCAAGTTTTTTATCATCTTTAACATTCTTTGCTAAATCAATAAATTCACTTTGGAGCGAGCCAGCATTTTCAAGATATTCTTCTTCGTCTATGTTACCACTCATAATGTGTCTATTGAGTTTTTCACGTTTTAACCAATAGGTTAGAGCAACGCTTTCATCTTCTGGCAATATTTCTGCATTTTTTGTGAGTGGTTTATATATTGAAAGGCATGGAAAAGAAGAACCAGTAACAAAATAGCACTTATCAATTTCTCCGAAGTAACTTCCTGTTGTTTGGTCGCCAAACATATTACCAGCATGCATACAAACACTATCTGTGGAACTGGAGTTTGCACTTACTTTTTCGGAACTATGACAACTTAAGGCTTCTTTCATTAAATCAAATGGTTCGCCATTTTTCATAAGAGTGCTGAAAGAAGCCTGCTTTCTTTTTTCAGCACCAGCGACAAGGGTAAAAAGATTGTTTTGAAATGTTTTTTTGAAATCTCCTTCAAAGTTAGGAGAGCAAAAATCATAGTCATCTCTAATGCTTAAGCAGTTGGAAATGGTTGCAGTGTCCATAACTTTTTTTACTGCATACTTTCTGCCTGCTGTTTCTAAAATGTATGCTTCATTTTTGTCAGCAATCAAAAAGGCATTATCATAATAAAAATTTTTATCAAATCCACAATTTCCAGTTTGTCCATATTCACCAATTAATGAAATTATAAGGTTGACTGCTTCTAGTGCTGTTTTACATCGCTCCAAAGCAAGCCTAAGTAAATCCATTCCAATCAGCCCATTTTCTTTTTCTTTTTTAATATTTGTGAAAACGGCTTCATTTCCTATATTTAAACCAAACTCATTCCAGCCCATTTCGGCACCCCAAATCCAGTGTGGCTTAAGAAGCACACATGAATAAGTATGTTCCACTTGTGGAATTTCAATATATGTAGCCTTGAGTTTTGCTCCTTTTTCATAATCTTTGGCAGTTTCTCTAATCATTAAATGTGCTTCATTAGGGGAGCGGTCACTGTTTTTACCAAAATAACTTTTTCCGTTTCTTTTTAAGTAAATTGTGTCACACATAATTTCTCCTTTAACATATCATTCAACAAGTTTATTTTCTTTTGCTTCTTCAGATTTTACTAATTTTTTTTGTTTGTTTTTTGATATTTTTTGTGCAATTAATGATATCAATTTTTCAAAGCCATAATAAACATACATATAAAACAATAAAAATTCCTAAAACTATGAAATGAACAAGACCAAATATTTTTGGCGGGTTATCTGTTGTTGATGAAAGAAAATCTAACAAAATTTTATCCTCGTTTGTATTTTATATCAAAATGATAACAAATATTTTGAAATATTCAAAGCAAATTCAAAAAAATAATTATTTTTATCCAATAAAATATGAAAATCTTTTATTAAATTTCTATAATTATTTGACACGTAAAAATTTTTAATGGTATAATAATAACAATAGGAGGGGAATATGGCAACAAAAAAATCATCTTCAAGCAAAAGTTCTTCAAGCAGTAGCTCAAATAAATGGGGACTTAACAAAATTTCTTTTTGGGTTATTGTAGCAGTAACTATTCTTTATGCAGTTGCTATGATTTTAAGTGCATGTGGTATTAATTTTGTTATTGTTAATGCACTTCAAAATGTTGCAATGGCAACTATGATAGTTCTTGTAGCAATTTTAGCTTGGCGTTATGTTAGACCAAAACAAGCTGTTTGGAAAGTGCTTTATTTTGTTTGCTTGTTAATTGTGCTTGCTTGTATTATTGTTCCACTTGTTGTTGCATAAGAGATGCATAAGAAATGGAAAAGAAAAATGCTTTGCGTGAATGCAGAGCATTTTTTATTAGGTAAATCATAATAAAACCTTAAATTAAGTTAAATTTTTTATGTAACAAACAAAAAGCATCATTGATGCTTAAAATATTCCACAATAGTTTCGGCAAGAGATGAGTGAATGCCTTTGACAAGTTTAAGCTCTTCGGCGGTTGCTTTTTTGATGCTTTCGGTTGAACCAAAGGCTTTCAAAAGTGCATCAATTTTCTTTGCTCCAAGACCAGGAATGTTTTGAAGTTCAGTTTCTGTTTGTGCTTTGGTCCTAGTTTGACGATGAAAAGTTATGGCAAAGCGGTGGGCTTCATCTCTTATTCTTTGTAAAAGTTTAAGTTCAGCACTGCCATATTTCAAAATAACAGGATTAGAATGTCCAACTGTGAACACTTCTTCTAATTTTTTGGCAAGAGAAATCATTTTGATTTTATCTTCAAGGTGAAACTCTTTCAAAATTTCATAAGTTGATGAAAGTTGACCTTTTCCACCATCAATGACAATTAAATCTGGCATTTCTTTGAAACTTTCTCCGTCCAAATTTTGTAATCTTTTAAATCGTCTTTCCAAAGTTTCTTGAAGGGAAGCAAAATCGTTTGAGCCTTTGACGGTTTTGATTTTGAATTTTCGGTAATCCTTTTTATATGGTTTTCCGTCTTTAAAGACCACCATTGACGCCACTTTGTTTGTCCCACTTATGTGAGAAATATCATAACATTCCATTCGTTTTGGCAAATTTTTAAGATGCAATTTTTCTTGTAAACTTTTGAGTGCACCAATTGTGCTGTTATATTCCAATTTTTCCTTTTCAAGATGTTTTTCAAGATATTCTGTGGCATTTTCTTTTGCCATATTAAGCAAGGTTAAATTTAAACCTTTTGGAGTGGAAATTATTTTTATATTTTTTTCTAAGAATTCACATAAGAGTTTTTCATCGACTTTATGACTGACAATGATTTCGTGTGGAGGGAGTGAGTTTTGATAATATTGAATGATGAAGTTAAAAATGGTGTCTTCTTCACTCATATCGGTTTGAGTGATGTTTTGAATGCCAAGAATTTTTCCGCCACGAATAACCATTATGTTTAAAACACCACTTAAGCCATCTGTTACATACGCAATAACATCTTTGTCGACATCTTTTGGCATATTTGCCACAACTCGTTGTTTGAGTTTTGCCACCATCTTGAGAGATTCTCTAAGTTCAATGGCTCGCTCAAAATTTTCAAGGTTGGAAGCGGTCACCATTTTTTCAAGTAAGATATCTTCAATTTCATCATCATTGCCGTTTAAGAAATTGATTGCTTTTTTGATTTCCACCATATATTCTTCACGAGTGACACGCTTTGTGCAAGGAGCAAGGCAAAGACCGAGAGAGTAATTTAAACATTCTCTTTTAAGTGGTTTTTCTGACGAAAATTTGTGTGAACATGTGCGAATTTTAAAAGCGGACTGAATGGTTTCTAAAATTGCTTTTGGGTCAATTCCAGCAAAATATGGCCCAAAATATTTTGCCCCATCATTTTTCTTAATTTGTCTGGTTATTTCAAATTTTGGAAATTCATCGTGTAAATTTATTTTTATATATGGAAAGGTTTTTCCGTCTTTTAATAAGATGTTATAAAATGGTTGATATTTTTTTATTAAATTGTTTTCAAGAGCCAAAGCGTCAAGTTCGCTAACAGTGATAAAATAGTCAAAATCATCAATATTGTCCACCATTGTTTGAACCTTAATCGGTTTTTCACTATGGCGAAAGTATTGTGAAACCCGGTTTTTAAGGATTTTAGCCTTGCCAACATAGATAACTTCACCTTTTTTATCTCGCATTATGTAAACACCACTTTTTGATGGAAGTGTTTTTAATTTTTTTCTAATTTTTTCATTCATAATGCTATTATACTCTTTTTAAACCAATTAACCAAGAATTTTTATCATTTTAAACAAAAATCTAAACTATAAAAATACTTTTATAAAGGAGTTTTGGAAAATTAAAAAAAATTTTTTGATAAAAATAGGAATTTTTGTTGTAAATTGTAATTTTATTTGTTATAATGAGAAAAATAATTGTGATAAGGAGAGGATATGTTTGATTGGATAGTTGGTTTTTTTCGCGAACTTTTAAGCTTAATTCCAAAAGCTATTTATCTATTAAACAGTTCTCTTTTAAGTTTAATTGACTTTATGCAACTTTTGTTTAGAAAACTTGCTGGCCTTGACGTTTATTACATTACAAATGATAATGGAGAGGCAATTGCAACCACAGGCGATTTATTGACTAATTTTATTGGTGGAATTTTAGGTATAAATATTAATGGAAACGAAAGTTTTGATTTAATTGATTACTCGCTTTTATCCACAGTCTTTTGGTCTTTTGTTATTTTTGGTTTAATTATTCTTTTTATTTCCACTCTTGTGGCAATAATTAAAAGTCATTATACATATAATGAAAAATCAGCAAAAGGACCACTTCCAATTTTGGCAACTGCAGGTAAAGCAATTGTAAATATGGTGGCAGTTCCAGTTATTGTAATTTTAGGATTATATCTTAGTCAAGCAATTTTGAATGCTCTTGATCAAATAACGGCAGTAGGTTCAGACGATGTTGTTAATCTTTATGGCTCAGAAAATACTTCTCGGTATTTGCAACAAAATATAACAGATTCACAAGGTAATCAGACATATATCTTTTATGATATGTTCGGTTTCACTGGCGGAATAGTATATGGAGTTAATATACCTGGAACAAATATTGATGATTATTTTGACCAACATATGCTAGGATTAGTTGCTGCACGAACACAACCATTCTCGGGTTCGATGTTTAAGGTTGCGGGATTTAATGCTAATCGTGTTCGCTCTGGAGAATATACAATCAATACTCCTTTTACTGGCAATGTAGGAAGCACTATGGAACTTTTTTCAAATCATGGGAATGATTCTGATGTCCTTGCAAATATGGTTGACGAAGCCTTTGCTAATTTCTTGCATCTTGATGGTGTGTATTTAATGAATTTTATGACTGAGGAATTTTATGATACTGGAATTTATCTACCAGAACTAGAACAATTTTTAACTATTTTTACATCACCATATATTTGTTCGTTCTCAAAATTTAATATAGGGTTAGTTTGGTATTATTATAACCTTTGGAATTACAATTTTATTGTTGGCTTTGGTTCTGTCATTGTATGTGTAAGCATTTTCCTTAATATTATTATGGGGTTAATGTCAAGACTATTTATGGCAATTGTTCTCTTCCTTGTTATGCCACCGCTCGCTGGTCTTGCTCCATTAAATGAAGGTAAAGCGTTTGATGGTTGGCGAGAAGCATTTATGAAACAAGTCTTGATGGCTTATGGGGCTGTCGTCGGCATGAATTTGGTTCTATTGATTTTGCCGTATATCAATGAAATAGATATGTTTGGCATACCGATAGTGGATTCTTTGGTTCAAACGTTGTTTATTATTGTTGGACTTATAACAATCAAAGCAGTTATATCAACATTGTCACAATTGATTGGTGCTGCAGATGCAAATAAAACTGGTGACGATATGTCAAAAGAAGTTAAATCAACCATTGGTAAAGCAACAGCGATGACTATTGGTGCAGCAAAGCTCGGAGCAATGCCATATACTGCTCCTATTAAGAAAATTGCAACGGATCATAAGATTAATCAAATTAAATCAAGAGAAGGACTAGGTGATACAGAAGCAGATAATTTAAGAGCTCAAGAAATCTTAGACAGAGAAACTGGGCAAAGAAGAGCTAGGGTTCAAGCATTTTTATCAGGAGGCTTTGGTGGTCTTAGAAATGAGCGAGAGCGACAGCGGGCAGAAAATAATTTAAGAGATGCAAACGACAGACTTCAAACGCAAGAAAATAATTTACAACATTCACATTTGGCTCGTGCACTTGGAGATTTGACAGGAACAGAATCTGAAGCCCAAATGCGAGAAATTTTGCGACAAAATGGAATCGATGAACAACAGATTAATCAAGTTGTAGCGGCAAGAGCAGCATTAGGTACTACTAGAGCTACAGGAGATAATTTGTCGAGTCAGTTGGAAAGTATGGATCGTAGATATCATGACTATGTAGCTGGAGATAGAGATGCGGCTGCTAGGAGATACGCTACAGAATATCAAACAGTTCATACACAAAGAGAAAACATTGAACAAACTCAAAGAGAATTAAATTCAAGAAATAATTTAGTTGGTTATTATCAACGACATCCTGGTTTTGTTGGTGGAACATTTAGAGGAGTCGGTCATATTGCAAGAACATCAGCAGGAGCATTTGGTCTTGGCTTTGGTGGAATGTTTGATAAAGACACTATGGATGCGTTTGGTGGTGCAATGGAAAAAATGGGTGCTAAACCAAAAGGTCCAAATTGGGATAAGATGACTGCAGAAAATTCAAAAGCAACAAAAGATGCTATTAATGAACTTACTCAAGAAATCCGCAGAATGAATCGAAACAATAGACCATAATAAAAAGAAGAGTTTTAGGGAAACCTAGAACTCTTTTTTTACTTTTTATTGTAAAATATTTTCAATAAAATATTCGTAAAATGTTTTGATTTTCATTAGTTTGTTTGGTAATATATTTATATACAAAGGAAGGGAGAAAATGTTTAAAGGAACAAAAGCGAAAATCAAAGAATTTAAAAATGTTTATGGTTTACATCTTGTTAAACAAGATTTATATAACACGTCTTTTAAGTCGCAAGAAGAAATGATTTTGTGATTTAGATACAAAAAGAAAAAACAGGGCATTCCTGTTTTCAATTTCTTTTGGTGGTGATAGGTGGGCTCGAACCACCGACCTTATGGGTATGAACCATACGCTCTAACCAGCTGAGCTACATCACCAAATTGATAAAGCGAGTTTATTATACAATAAAACTTTAATTTTGTCAATTATTTTTTAAAAGTTTTTTATGAGAATAAATTTAAATTGCAACTAATTCTTTTTAGTTGCTTTTTTCTTGACTTTATTGTAAAATATTTATGTTTTATTTAGGTAAATATAAAATTTAAAAGGGGTTTAATATGATCGAAGAGCAAATTAAAAAGGCAAATGTGGAAGCTATGAAGAATAAAGACACTGTGGCAAGAGCCTTTTATAGTGTTTTAATGAATAAAATTATGCTTGAAAAAATTAATAAAAGAGAAAAAGGACAAGAAATTACTGATGCAGATGTTTCTAATATCATTCAAAAAATGATTAAGGAACTTAATGACGAAAAAGAAAACTATCAAAAAGCAGGGAATATGGAAGAAGTTGCGCATCTTGAAAAACAACTTGAAATTGCAAAGAGATATCTTCCAAAAATGTTAAGTCGTGAAGAAATTAAGGCAGAGATTATGAAACTTGACGATAAATCAATCCCAGTTGTTATGAAACATTTTAAAGCTAATTTTAATGGACAAGTCGATATGCGTCTTGTTCAAGAAGTTTTAAAGGAATTGGTATGAAAATTTACGCGATAAGTGATTTACACCTATCAGTTAATAATCCAAAACCCATGGATATTTTTGGACCAGCATGGGACAACTATGTTGACAAGATTTTTGATGATTGGAAAGAAAAAGTGACAGATGATGACATTGTTCTTCTTGCGGGCGATTTTAGTTGGGCAATGAAGTTAGAAGATAGCATTGCCGACTTTGAAATGTTAAGAGATTTACCGGGCAAAAAAATTATCATTCGAGGCAACCATGATTATTGGTGGAAAAGCATAAGTGCTGTCAGAAAAATTCTTCCAGAAAAATTTTATGCCATTCAAAATGATGCCTTAAAATTTGGAGATTTCATTATTTGTGGAACAAGGCTTTGGAACTTGCCTTATGATAACAAAAAATTCACCGAAGATGATGACAAAATTTTTAAGCGTGAACTTATTAGGCTGAGAATGACACTTGAACAGGCAAAAAAATTGCAAGCGGGCAATGAGAAAATTGTTTGTATGCTTCATTATCCACCTTACACTTTTAAAGAAGAAGATAATGAGATAACCAAAATGATGGAAGAGTTTAAGGTTGATGCGGTGGTTTATGGGCATATCCATGCTTATTGCAAGCAAAATTTGGTGCTAGAAAAGAATGGTGTCACTTATTATCTAACTTCTTGCGACATAGTTAAAAACAAACTTGTGCCTATTTTTGTTTAAATTTGCCAAAATTTGACTTATTTAATCATTTTGAAATTATCTAAATATTATTGACAAAGATAACTATAATATTGTAAAATAAGGCGATAGAGAAATTTTCTATTTATGATTTTACATTTTAATTCGACTTGGAGTGATTATGAAAAAATTTTTGATGGCAATTTGTTGCTTTTTAACTTTGGGGTTTATTCTTACAGGCTGTGCAACAGTTGGCGGAATAAAGAATGAAAACACTGAACTAATTTATAATGGCAACGCTGGAGTTATGGTCAGCGATTATCTTTATTACGGCAATTCTTACACTGATATTTCTTCTTATACAAGTATGTCAGAATTAAACACTGCAAAAAATGTTTCTTATCTTGCTCGTTACAATTTTAACGAAACAAGAAATGCTAAAGGGCAAAACTTTACACCAATTGGAAACGAAAAAGTTAATAGCGAAGCAATTGCAACTGATTATCAATTTATGTTTGTGCTTGGAGATTATATCTATTTCCTAAGACCTGACCAACATAGATATGGTGCAGACGATGGCACTTCAAGTTATCAATTTGCTTACCCTGTTCTTACATCTTCAAGACTCAATGGTGATAAAGTTAATGCTTTTTATACATTTGAAGCAGAAGTAAGTCAAATTGAAGTTTTAAAATATGAAGATAATTACTATGTTGTGGCTTTAGCAGGAGATAGACTTGTTTCCATTAGACTCAATAATGGTGGCGGAAGTGCAACTGTTCTTGCAGAAGGTGTGACAAGTGCAGCAATTCCAGAAACAACTAGAACATCTTTGAAAGAACAATCAAGCGAATGGAATGGCAAGATTTACTATGTTGCAACAGATGAAGACAGCGTTACAACAATAAATCAAATTAATGTTAACGATGCAAATTCAAACCAAACCATTTTGGGTAAAGATAATGGAACTGTAACTTTCTTATATCGTCAAAATGATATTATTGTTTATTCAAATCAAAATCAATATTCACAAACAACAGTTTATTACAATGATGTAGGCAAATCCACTTCAAGAGATGATGTAATTTTGATTGATAATGCTCATAGCCTTCAATCTTCAGCTGCGACCAATATTGAAATTTTAAATGGAACTTCAGCCACAATCATTTTTGATGGAGATGCTGGGAAGCAATTTAAAAACACTCGTGGTGGAAGCGGAGTGATAACCATCAATGATAGCAGTGACACTGCAATTTCTGACTATACCACAATGTTTGTTAATGATAGACTTGCTTATCTGATTACTTCAACAAATATTTATGAAGTTGATTTGACACAAGTGGCTCAATCGACAAGAGATGGCGGAAACTTGACTTTGACTGCAAGAACCATTGTGACAATGACTAAAATGGTAACATCTGGCGAACTTTATAGTTATGATAGTGGTTATATTTACTACTATGCTCAACTTGAAGAACTTACTGAAGAAGAACAAGAAAAAATTAATCAAGAAAAAATTGATGCAGGAATTGAAGTTGACACATCAGGAGACAGCGAAGATACGGCAATTACAGACACAGATGCAGGCTATTATCTTTATAGAGTAAGAATCAACGATGGACACTATGAACTTATTGGAACAACAAATTACGAAGAAAGACATTCTGATTATGTTTATAAAGCATAATGACAAAAAAATATATTAAAAGGGCGGTTTTGATCGCTCTTTTTTATATTATATTGTATGAATTAGCAAAAAAAGTTAACAATACGGGGGGGGGATTTGGATAATTCGGAAAATGAACAAATAGATATCCCTAGTGATGATGAAGTTTCTATTCAAGCAACAAGATATTTTTATAGTGGGGGGGGGAACAATTCTTTCCCCAAGTGAACCTGACAATAGCTCTTATGATAGTAATTATTCTAATCCTCCTTGGAGTCCATCTTTAAGTGAAAGACCATATCATGAACAACTTTTAGGTTGCTCTTTTTCTATAAGTGGTCGAGTTTCAGCACTAGGTTTGGGAACTATTACTTTAAATGACAGTTCAACCATTACAAGAGCAAGAATAGTAACAGATACAGCTTCTGGAACTATGAAATTTAGTGCAATTGCTGGCAATGGTTATAAATGTGTTGGTATATGGCAACAAACTTTTTATGATGAATATGTGGGATGGGAAAGATTATCTTCATCATCCACATATTCAGTTGATGTTTCAAGATTATATATTGGATATTCTAGTAGTGAAGCAGAAAATTATTATATTTTTGCAGTGTTTGTCGAAGATGCACCAGCAACTTATAATAATATTTATCGCTATATAAATACCAGTGGTTTACAAGCATCAACAACTCAAACAAGAACTTACGGACAAAATTTTACAACACTTTCAACATCTTCAATTTCTGAGTATGTTTCAAATGGTTGGAGTTTATATGGTTGGGCAAATAGTTCAGGTGATACGGATATAGATTTTGCAACAAATGCATCACTTTCAAGTTATAATTCAACCACTGGAACAATTTATCTTTAAGCTATATCTTCTCGAACCATTAGGATAAACTATAATGCAAATGGCGGTTCAAATGTTCCGAGTGCGACAAGTTCCACTCAGCGATGGAATCAATATGGAAATAATTATAATATATCAAATTTAACAATAACAAGTAATAAGCCGACACGAACAGATTTCTATGTAGAGAATTTTCCAGAGATAGATGGAACAAACACGAGCGAAACAATTCCATGGGGAGTGACATATCTTGCAACATCAACAAAAGATTTAGACACAGTGTTTGGCAGTGGGAACCATGAAGCAGAGTTTTCTGATTTAGTTTCTGACATATTGAAAAATAAAGGAAACAATTTAATGTATTGGACAAGAGATGTTGGTTCAAATTTAAACAATGCAGAATGTATAACAAGATTTGGGACAGTTACACAAGCAAAAATGCAAAATCTTTTAGGAGTTAGAATTACAGTTAATGTTAAAACTTTTGGGTGTCTGTGACACGTTTTAGATTCTAGCAAGGGTTGTTTTAGACATTAGCATTTAAGTAAAAATAAAACAATATCAAAAAAATCCAATCACGGATTGGGTGTCAATGACACTTTCTAGATTCTAGTAATGATTGTTTTTTGGTATAAGCATTTAAGCAAAAATAAAATAATATCAAAAAATCCAATCACGGATTGGTGCTTGTAGCACTTTCTAGATTTTAGCGGAGTAATGTTTAAACATTAGTAATTAAGTTGTTTAGCAAATATTCTCAAAATATCCAATCGCGGATTGGTGCTTGTAGCACTTTCTAGATTCTAACAAAATGAATTTATATATTAAATTAATAAAATTAGAGAAGTGAAAATTCTTCGCTTCTTTTTTATTTATAATGTTTTTTGCTTATAATTGTTTTAAAATTGCAAAAAAGATAAAAATCATCTTTAAAATTATAAAATCAATAAAAATAGACATTGTCTATTAAAATTCTTTGATATTTTAAAGATAAATTTTAAATCTACCAAATTTCGACAGATTATAAAATTACACGACAATTTCAACACTTTTTCTATTATGATTTTTGGGAAAAATTATGTTATCTTAATTATGTTTTGCAGGACATAATGCTGACTTTCTGCAAAAAGTCAGTAAAAATTAATTTAAGGAGAATGAAATGAAAAAAATCTATATTGCAGATAGTGAAAATCAAGATTTAGTTAATTATTTTTCCCAAAATGATAAATTTGAAGTGGTTGGTTCTTCTTCAGATGGAGAAGTTGTGGTTAATGAAGTGGTAAAACTTAAGCCTGATGTCTTAGTTATGGAAGTTATGCTTTCAAAACTTGATGGTTTTGCCGTGTTTGATAAAATTAAAATTTTGAAAGAGCAAACTCCTAAAGTTATCTTTATTTCCAATTTGTCGCATAGCGGTTTTGTTTCCAAAGCACTCCAAATGGGAGCAAGCTATTTTATGATTAAACCAATTAATCCTGAAAATTTGGAAAACCGCATTAATGAGATTTTGTCATCAAATGCAGTTGCGGTAGATAACAAGCAACTTGATGAGAAAATTTCTAATATTTTTATTAGCATTGGCATACCTGCACACATCAAAGGCTATCAGTTTTTACGCGAGGCCGTTAAACTTGCTGTGGAAGAGCCAGAAATTATTAGTTCAATCACGAAAAAACTCTATCCTACCATTGCAGAGCGTTTTGAAACAAGTTCAAGCAAAGTGGAAAGGGGTATGCGTCACGCCATTGAAGTAGCTTGGAATAGGGGTAAAATTGAAAACATTAATAATATTTTTGGCCTTAAAATATATAATAGAAATGAGAAGCCAACAAACGGCGAACTGATTGCTCTGATTGCTGATAAAATGCTTATGGATTGCTAATTTTGGCAGATTATATCAAAAATCTTCAATATTTTTCATAAAATTTTACAAAGGGTATTGAAATAAAAAAAAGTTTGTGGTATAATAATCTCAAATCGAGGAGGTTAATATGTCCAATAAATTAGCAAAAGTTTTACTTATTTGTGCTTTGGTTGTTTGCATTCCTATGTTTATTGCTGGCACTGTTCTTGCTGTTTATTATTCTAGAAATGCATCTTTTGATGTTGCTGTATACATTGATAATGCAGGACGTCAATATGGAGATACTCAAACTCCAACTATAACATCAACTGCAAGGACTTTTACTTCAAATACAGATGATGAGACAGCACAATATGACTTATACACAGTTACAAATTGCCACGTTGAAGATATTCAAATAAGTTTCAATGCAACTGGTTATGATTTCGCTGGTTGGTTTGAAGGAACTTATGATGAATATATCACTGCTTTAGAAGTTAACGCAGGAGAAGTTGATTACATCACAAACAATGCTGTTTTGACAACTACTACAGCAGAACACGAACATTTAACAGCAGTATTTAATGTTGTTAGATATAATGTTGATTTCAGTTTCTCTGATCCTGAATTTGTTCCTAGTGAACCATCAGAAGGTGAAGAACCACAAACTCCACCTGTTTACACTGATCCTATTCCAGATGATGGAATAACAGATTATACTTTTGAATATAATCAAGAACTTCCAACACTTGCAAATACAACCAATTATCTCTTTATGGGTTGGACTATTGAAGGTGATGAAACTAATACTGTTTATACTAGAGCAAACTTCCCTGTAGAAACAAGAGATGTTGTTCTTAATGCAGTTTGGGACGATGTTGATTTACACACATTCACAGTTAATTATGTTGATATTGACGGAAGTTCAAATCTTACATCTAACACCTTAATTGATATTAATTTAGACGAATACACACTTGTAAGTACTGATGATTATCAAGACGAAAATGTAGGCTACACACTTTCTTGGGTTATTGGCGAAGGCGATAATGAAAGAGTTGTAACAGAAATTACAAGCGATATGCTTACAAGAGATGAAGAAAACAATCCTCAACCAATCACTTTAAGATTAAAAAGAGAAATAATCAACAGAACTGTAACAATTGCAGTATCAGAAGAAGTGACATATGGCGGGGAAGCAACTTCCTTTGTTGCAAATATAGAAAATCAAGCAAATGTATTTGATGAATTGTTTGCAGTAGACAACTGGACTCACAATGTATATCCAATTTCTTGGACATTCATAGGAGTTAAAGTAGGAGAAAATGAATTTGCAACTGCAACTGAACTTTGGGAATACATTTCAGAAAATAGTTTAACGGAAGTTGAAGTTACAGGTGTTATGGCTCCAAGATATAACGAATTTGTCGTAGAAGGTGGTTATACTCTTTCTCCAAGTTCCTTAGCAGATAATGAAAATGTATATATTTTTGAACATGAAATCTATTCATCAATTAATGAAATCAATGCAGATTATTATGTTGATGTAAATTCTAATATTAAAGATTATTTATATGCTGAAAATAATGATGGTTCAACACCTGGAACTGCAGTTGGTTTGTTTGCAAATCTTAATTTCAATGACGAAACATTTATTTACTATGACTTGACTTATAACGAAGAAGAACAAAGAGATGAATACTTTGCAATTTCTCCTTATGGATTTGCATTTGACTTTAATGGTAGTAATGATAGAAATTATAACATTTCAGAAATTACAAATATGTATCAACTTATCGAAATGCTTGCTGCAGATTTGGAAACAGTTCCAGAAGGAACAAATAATACAATTACAATTTCAAATTTAACTATTCTTTTTGAAAGAGTTTAAATTTATAAATAATTTAAAAAAATTATAAAAATTTGTTGACAAATGTCCTTTAAGTATGATATTCTTAAAGGGCATTGAGGGAGTTTAGCTCAGTTGGTAGAGTACCTGCCTTACAAGCAGAGGGTCATAGGTTCGAGTCCTATAACTCCCACCAGTGGTAAGTATTGAAGACACAACATGTTATATGTTGTGTTTTTATTTTATTCTATGTTAAAATTTATAAAAAATTGGTACTAAATTGGCACTAAATAGGTTAGGGTTAAAAGCCTAAAAGTTTGTGGAATTGGAAATTCTGTTAAAAGTTGCGTCATATTGACATCAAAAATAATAAATTTAATAAATTTCGACAAAATATTTCCATTTTCGACAACACGTGTGTTATAATTTGCTTGGTAAAAATTATGAAAGAGTTTATTAAGAAAAGTTGGAGATATCTAATTTTTATACCGATTATAACTATAATAGTTGTCGGTATTTTATTAAATTTACCAAAGCATCAAGATGACTTAAATTTAGAAATTGGAGATTTCACTTTAAAAGTTGGAGAAAGAGTGGAAGTTGACTATCAAATTAATTCAGTTTCGGCTCTAACAACATTGAAAATTGAAAACAATGATGTGGCTGTTTTAGATGATAACTATATATTGGGTTTAAGTGAAGGAATAACTAAACTTATAGTTACAGCAGAAAAAGAAAACATATTCGTTTCTAAAAGTGTGAATGTAAATGTTTTACCTATTGAGCAAGAAGTTGATGAGCCTGAAGAAGATACCGAAATTAGTGTGAAATGTTTTAATGAAGAAATTTCTGAAATAAATCTAAATGTTGGAGAACCTATTGTTTTAGAGATCACTGCAAATTCAGACTTTAATATCATAGTGTCGAAAGCTATTGATGTTGAAGAAATTTTTAGTATTAAGAATAACTTTAAAGTTACTGCAAATAATGAAGGAGAATATGAAATGATGATTGTTTGTGGTGACATAATGAAAAGTGTAAAACTTATAGTTAATTAAAATATAACTTAGTTATAACCTATAAAAAGATGGCAAGGGGCCATTTTTTTTAAAATTTAACAATAAAAAGTGACACACAAGGGGTAGTGTTAAAGAAGAAAAAAGAGAAAAATGAAAAAAAGTTGCAAAAAGATAAAAAATTTTTTAAAAAGTGTTGACAAATAAAAGTCGAATAGTGTAAAATATGAATGTCGCTCAGCAAAAGAGTGACGCGAACAATGACAATTAAATAGATGAACTTAAACAACCTTTACGAAAGTAAAGAAAAGTCAATGTAAGTTATCGAGCAAGGATTAAATAAAAAGCATTAGTGTAAATGCAGGTGCTAATAGCACTATAAATATAAATTACTTGGAACCATACAAACCCAATATATAATTAAGTGTGGGGAAGAGTAAAAACAAAAAATGTTTCATTTTTTGTTTTCAACATTAGAGTTTGATCCTAGCTCAGGACGAACGCTGGCGGCGTGCTTAAAACATGCAAGTCGAACGAGGTTGTTATCAACACAAAGCAATTTCAAACTATCCACTTAAACTAAACAGAAAGTTTGGTTTCAGAAAGAAGTGTGAGAGTAAAGTATGGAAGCGAGGTCTATGAATTTTCGAGGGAATTTCAAAAGCCAAGCACCAGTGTATGAATACACAGGTGGTGTGAAGGCTTGAAGGAATTAACCGAAAAGGCAAGACCACAGCGTGAGATGCTATAGACCAACACAAAACAAGGTCTATCAAAGCCATACAAAAGGAGATTGTTTTGTGTTGGTAGCATCCTAGTGGCGGACGGGTGAGTAACGCGTGAACAATCTGGCTATTACAGGGGGATAAC
>CAKNPS010000001.1 GCA_930990515.1 uncultured Clostridia bacterium | reverse complement strand
AAATATCCAATCATAGATTGGTGTCTGTGACACTTTCTAGATTTTAGCAAGGTTTATCTTTAGGGATTTATGATTAGGTAAGAAACAATTTTATTAAATATACAATCACGGATTGTTGCTAAATTGTGTTTTTATGTGGTATAATAAAATTATGAAAAAAGAAGTTTTTGATATTTTAATTATTGGTGGTGGGGTTGCAGGAATAACTGCATCTATTTATGCAAAAAGAAGAAATAAAAAAGTGGCCATCATAGAGCCTTTTCTTTTGGGTGGGCAACTAGCACAAATTGAAAAGATTGAGAATTTCCCATCTTATGAAGTTATAAGCGGTTTTGAACTTATGCAAAACTTTCAAAAACAAGTTCAAAATTTGGGAATTAAAGTGATTTCTGATGAAATAACAGATGTTAAATTTACCAAACTTAAGGAACTTGTGGGCAAAAAACAAACATATTATGCTAAAAGTGTTATCATTGCCACTGGGCTTTCAAGCAATAAACTTGGTAAAAACGAAGATGAATTTTTGGGAAGGGGAGTAAGTTATTGCGTGACTTGTGATGCTAATTTCTACAAAAATCAAGTTGTCGCAGTTGCATCAAGAAAAGGAAGTGGAATTTTAGGAGCATTGGAACTATCAGATATTTGTGAAAAAGTTTATCTTTTAGATAGTGAAGATATAAATAAATATGCGGAAAATTGTCCAAAGAAAAACATTGAAGTTTGTTCAAATGTTCATATAGAAAAACTTGTTGGAGAAAACAAACTTGAAAAAATTGAGTTGGAAAATGCTGATTTTCTTGCAGTTTCCGCTCTTTTCATTGAACTTGGAAAGAAACCACAAACAGAAATGTTTAAAGATATTTTGGAACTAGATAGTCAGGGCTATATTCTCACAAATGACAGAATGGAAACATCAGTTAAAGGTGTTTTTGCTTGCGGGGATATTCGCTCAAACTCCTTAAAGCAACTTGTTGTTGCGTGTGGAGAAGGTGCGATTGCTGGACAATACGCATAAGCGATCGCGCCGCATATTATAATGTTGTGTAAAATGTTAAAAGGTGGCACGGCTACTGTAAAGAAGAAAACTTCGTTTTCTGTGAAGAATTCGCATCTGCTCGCGTGAAGAACGTAAACTAAAGTTTTGCGTTGTAGACAGCCTTTGGCTGTTTTTTATTTCGACTATGTAATTTTTATTAAATCTTGAAAACTTTTTGTGACAATATTGGAAATAAAGTCATAAAACATAATATGGAAAAAGAAAAGAAACCTAGTTATAGAATAATATGTGTGAAAGCGCCACGGTGGATGGTTCCGTTTTTAAAACTATTCTATAAAAAAGAAGAAAAGGACAGTCGTTGACTGTTTTTTTATTTTTATTATAAATTAAAATGCGTAGAATAATGTTTTATGTATTTAATATTAATATTTGATATAAAATTAATCATAATCATAGTATATAAACAGATATTTGTTTATATCAACAAAGTGATAAAAAAATAAAAACAGCCACAGGCTGCAACTTTTTACTCTTTACCGCATATCTTATAACTAGATAGACTTTAAGGAGGTTAAAAAGATGTCTTTTTATATTAACAACACTAATCCTAATAGACCCGGGTCGGTTAGTGGCAATCCTTTAAATGGCATTTGTGAAAAGATTTTAATTCAAACAACCAAAATCTTTGATGCCTGCACAAGCACTGCCACGGAAAGCGGAATTGTTTTGTCTGTCACTGACTTTACACCTGCGGACCCTGCATTGCCATTGACTTATATTTCTGCAGAAAACACACCTAATGCCACAGCGACAGTCACTGACCTTGTGGTTGAAAGATTAGAAAATGCACCAAATTATGCAAATGTCACAATGAACATTTCCATTCCTGTCACTGTTACATACCGTGATGCCAATGGAGTTATAGGCACAGCAACAGCCACTGTTGTTGTAAGCAAAGCGGTTGTTCTTTTTGTTCCACAACCATCTGCAACACCAATCGACATCACAGCAACAGCTCTATTTTCAAGTCAAATTGGGACATTTACTTCGCCAAACATTTTCACTGTGACTGCTTGTATTCAAATCACAATCAGAGTTTCTGCTGTTGTTGATGTTCTTATTCCAAGTTACGGTTACCCTTGCATTCCACCTTGTCAACAGGCTTGTGGGGCACAATGTCCAGGACTTCAAGATTTACCGACATATCCAACAGCAGTTGGAACAAACACAGCAAATTTAAACTTAAGAACTCAAACTCAAATTTAATTGAAAAGCAATCAGAAAAAAGGGATTATTTTAAATCCCTTTTTTGTTTGTTTTAAGAATCTTTTTATAAATATTTGCTATAAAATAAAATTTTTAATGTAAACTTTGATAAGAAAATTTAAAAATGTTTCTATGCTGTTTTGATATTTTCCAATTTTATGGTATACTAAATCCTAGGAGAGTTTTATGAACATTTGGAAAGATATTAGCCCAGAGAGAGTAAAGGTAGACGATTTTTTAGCGTGCATTGAAATTCAGCAGGGTGATAAGACTAAGTATGAACTTGACAAAGAAACGGGCTATTTAATTTTGGATAGAGTTTTATATACCAGCACCAATTATCCTATGAACTATGGTTTTATTCCACTTACATTGAGTGATGACGGCGACCCGCTTGATGTGTTTGTGCTTTGTTCTCAACCGCTTGCAAGACTTTCTCTTGTGAGATGTTATCCTATCGGTGTTGTGACAATGACAGACATAGATAAAAATGACGAGAAAATCATTGCTATTCCTTTTGGTGACCCGCAATATAATGAATATGATGATATATCGCTCCTTCCAAAACATATGTTTGATGAACTAGAACATTTTCTTCTTGTGTATAAGCAACTTGAGAACAAAGTTGTGCATATTGAAGAATTGGGCGACCATAATAGAGCAAAAGAGATTATTAATGAAAGTTTAAAAAGATATAATGACAAAATAATCAAAAAAGAAGGCTAATTACCTTCTTTTTTATTTTTAATGATAACAATCAAAATGTGCCAACGGCACTAGTTGAGATTTTCAGCATAGAACATATTTTTGAACTTGACATTGTTTTCAAAAAGCTCGTCAAATGTGCCGATGTCTTCAATTTTTCCATTGTCTAGGAAGAAAATTTTGTCCACATTTCGAATTGTGGAAAGTCTGTGAGCGACAATGACGATTGTGCTTTTACCTTTAAGGTTATCAATCGACCTTTTAATATCTTCTTGGGCAAAATTGTCAAGGGAACTTGTGCTTTCATCAAAAATTATGATTGGCGAATTTCTAAGTAAGGCTCTTGCAATCGCAAGTCTTTGCTTTTGTCCGCCAGAAAGTTTAATTCCACTTTCGCCAACTTTGGTGTCAACACCTTTTTTAAGTGTTGATATGAACTCTTTAAGTGACGCTCTTTCAATGGCACTTTCAATTTCTTCATCAGTAGCATCTTTTTTGGCAAGAAGGAGATTATCTTTAATTGTCATATCAAAGATATAAGGGAACTGATTAACCAAAGATATGGAGTTTCTAAGTGTGTCTTTGTCTAAGTCGTTAATATTTACTCCATCAATAAGAACTTCTCCGCCATCTACTTCATACATTTTTGACATTAAATTTAAGATTGTTGATTTTCCAGAACCAGACTTCCCAACAAATGCCACTGTTGTGTTAGGCTCAATTTTGAAAGAGAGTTTGTCAAAAATTTGATTAACACTTTCCACTTTTCTCTTTTTACCTTTTCGTTCTTTCAATTCTTTTTTAGATAAGAACTTATCATCATCAAATTGTTCATATTCCACAAAGGAATAGGCAACATTTTTAAATTCAATTTTGCCTTTTACATTTTCAAGGTGAGTTGTTCCAAATTTTTCACAGACATATTCTTTGTTATCAAAAAGGGAAAACATTCTGTCTGAACAAACCTTGACTTCCAAAAAGATATCCATAATTCTTCCAATGCACCAAACGAAAGATGACAAACTTCCGTTATTGGAATAGATAATCATAAAGGAAGCGAGTGTCAAGATTGAAATGTCAATCATATAAACTCCCAAAATTAAGAGTAGAACACCAAAAATTTCAATTATGACATTTCTTAAGGACCATAAATTCATATCTTTAACTTCAAAATTATATGAAGCCTTTTTATATTCGTCATAATATTCTTTTGAAATTTCACTTAATTTGTCTTCAAGTCCCAGCGATTTGATGTCTTTTTCACTTCTGACAATTTCTGTTGTAAGGGAATAAATCTTATCATTCTTCCTACGCATTTCAAAGCGATTTTTACGATTTCTTTTGCGTCTTATTCTTTCAATTATCATACAAAAAAGAACAATTGCAACAATAGCAAGAGCAACATAAATATTAAGTGTGGCAATATAGATTATCATAACAAGCGAAGTTACACAATCTGTCACTAAATCGACTAAATCTGCTAAATTTCTAACCACAGATTCTGGATCAGTCACAATTCTTTGCACAAATTTCCCTGTTTCGTGGTCGGCATAAGTCTTGGAATTCAATTTGAATGCTTGTTTTGCTAAATCTAAGTTCAAGTCTGCCATAATTTTGTTGGCGTATTTTTGATATATTAAGCCTGACAAATACCAACAAAGTCTTTTCACAATAACAATTCCAGCGATAATTCCAAGTGTTATCATAGCTTCGCGGAATAATGACAGAGTGATTTGTTCAATTGCTTTTGCAAAAAGAATTGTTTGCAAAACTATGCTTGCACCAGCGATAAGATAAACAAGAATATACATTGATATTCCGAATTTATATCTTGCAAGATACATTGAAAGAGAAATCTTTTTCGACTTTTTGTTATTCTTTTTCATAAAAAAACCTCCGTAAGTAATTTTTGCATACGAAGGCTTTTTCTAATTTTATAGAGAAAAATATGCTTAAAAAGAACCATTCGTATGGCTAATTTTGTTATTAAGTTTTAAAATTTTTGTTACTTTAACCATTTGAATAGTTCTCCTTTTGTTAAATTTAATTTTAAAGTTGATGGTTGCAACTTTACTCGACATTATTATAATAGCAAGTTTAGTTTATTATGTCAATAATTTTTTTAAAATTTTTTAAAAAATTTTTCTACATACCGCTAAATATCGAATTTTCAGCGCTTTTTTTATTAATTATATATATATTTAATTAATATATAATTTTTTATCTTACTTATTAATATTTAATAAATTTTACTTAACAATTTGTAAGGAAAATTTTTATTAATTATTAAGTAAATTAAAATTTTTAATAGATAAAAAAATGTTAAAGACTAAAAAATTTTGAAAAAAATAAAAAAAGTTGACAAAATTAGTTGACTTTTAATTTTCTCTTGCATATAATATTGTTAGCACTTAAAAGTCGAGAGTGCTAGCAAACCTTGAAAAATAGAGGTAGAAATGGAACTTTCTGAAAGAAAAATTAAAATCCTAAATATTGCTGTTGAAGAGTTTATTAAAGATGCTTCTCCAATAACAAGTAATTCTGTGAAAGACAAAACAAAGTTAGATGTTTCCACGGCGACACTAAGAAACGAGTTGAACGCACTGGAAGCAATGGGCTTTTTAAAACAACTTCACACATCAGGTGGGCGAGTTCCAACAGCGCAAGGGTATCGCTTCTATGTGGAAAACTTACTTAAAGATGTCAAGGCAACAAACAGTGAACTTGAAGATGTCAGAAAAGTCATTGAAAACAGAACGCAAAGTTTGTCGGAAATGATTTCTCAAATTGGAAAAATAATTAGCAAAGCAACCAATTACCCAACTGTTGTTATGCTCAATGGAATTGAAAATTTGATTTTAACTGAATTTAAAATTATTCCACTTCTTGATGAAAAATGTATGGTTTTAATCGGCACAAATTACGGCTACATTTCAAACACAATGGACTTTTCAGCAACCAATGAAAATTGCCAAGATGCTTCGAACTACTTAACAAAATATTTCAAAGGCGAAACAATGGGTTATATGCTTGAGAACATTGACGAATATATGAAAGGTATGAGTGGCGAGATTAAGGCTTTCCAAGAAGTTGTCAACAACATTGTTAAAGGACTTGCAAAACTCAACAAACAAAAACTCTTGAATGTTCAAACCGATGGTATGGCAAAATTTGTGGAACAAGAAAATGAAGGCGAAACAAAGAAGATTGTCAAAATGCTTACTGACAAAGAAGAACTCATTGAAGTTTTAGACAAAACAGAAGATAAGATTTCCGCAGATATTGCAGATGAAGAAGGAGTTTCAGTTATCAAAGCACCAATTCTTGTGGGTGGCAATAAACTTGCTTCGATTGGCGTTATTGGTCCGCAAAAAATGGACTATTCTGGAATTGCTTCCGCACTTAAAGTGGTTATAGATGAATTAAACAATAGGCAATAGGTTAAAAGGAAGGGTTATGAAGAAAAAAGATAACGAAGAATTAAACGAAGAAACCGAAAAAACTTGCGATTGCGACAAAAAATGCGAAGAAAAAGAGCATAAATGTAATTGCGAAAGCGGTGAACCTTGTGAATGTGAAGAGTGTGAGTGCGAGAACTGCCACTGTGAACATTGCGAAGGCGAAAAGGACATAGAAGATGAAACTGAAAAGCCAGCAACTGACCAATATTTAGCACTTGCACAGCGAGTTCAGGCAGACTTTGAGAACTATCGTAGGCGTATGGCAGACCAACTTGTTCTTGAACGGCAAGAAGGTGTTATCAGTGTGATTGATGTTTTCTTACCTTGTCTTGACACTTTCAAAGATGCAAAAAAGACAATTACTGACGAAAAAACTTTGCAAGGTGTGGAGATGATTGAAAACAAGATTATTGACGCACTTGATAGGCTTAAAGTGGAGAGAATTGAAGCCGTTGGGCAAAAATTCGACCCAAACTTACACGATGTTATTGCAGTAATGCATAACGATAATTATGATGACGATATCATCTTGGAAGAATACCAAGCGGGATATAAATATAACGGAAAAGTTATAAGATACTCAAAAGTTATTGTAAATAAAAGGGAGGTTTAATAATTATGAGTAAGATTATAGGTATTGACTTAGGAACAACAAATTCATGTGTGGCTGTTATGGAAGGTGGAAAACCAACTGTTATTGCCAACGCAGAAGGCGACAGAACAACACCATCAGTTGTCGCTTACACAAAAGAAGGAGAAAGACTTGTGGGAAAAGTTGCAAAGCGTCAAGCAATAGTCAACCACGAAAACACAGTTATCTCCATTAAAAGAGAGATGGGAACAAATTATAAGGCAAAACTTAACGGAAAAGAATATTCTCCACAAGAGATTTCTGCTATGATTTTGTCAAAATTAAAACAAGATGCTGAAAGTTATTTAGGCGAAAAGGTAACTCAAGCAGTTATCACAGTGCCTGCATACTTCAACGACAGTCAACGTCAAGCAACAAAAGACGCAGGAAGAATTGCTGGACTTGATGTTCTTCGTATCATCAACGAACCAACCGCTGCTGCTCTTGCTTATGGACTTGACAAGGGCGAAAACAAAAATCAAAAAATCTTAGTTTACGACCTTGGTGGTGGAACATTCGATGTTTCCATTTTGGAAATTGGCGACAATGTTTTTGAAGTTTTGTCAACAAATGGTAACACTCGTCTTGGCGGTGACGATTTTGATAACAGAATTATTGATTTCTTAGTGGAAGAATTTAAGAAAGATAATGCTGGTATGGATTTATCAAAAGATAAACTTGCAATGCAAAGATTAAAGGAAGCCGCAGAAAAAGCAAAAATCGACCTTTCTGCAACTCCAAAAACAACAATTTCTCTTCCATTCATTACTGCTGATGCAAATGGTCCAAAACATTTGGAAGTTGAACTTACTCGTGCTAAATTTGACCAACTCACTGAAGATTTGGTTAAAGAAACCATTGACTGCGTGACAAAAGCACTCGCTGATGCAAAACTTACAAAAGACCAAATTGACAAAGTTATTTTGGTTGGTGGTTCAACTCGTATTCCAGCAGTTGTGGAAGCAGTAAAAGAATACACAGGAAAAGAACCATACAAGGGTATCAACCCAGATGAATGTGTTGCTATCGGTGCTGCTATTCAAGCGGGCGTGCTTGCAGGTGACGTTAAAGACGTGCTTCTTCTTGACGTTACTCCACTTTCACTTGGAATTGAAACAATGGGCGGAATTTTCACAAAATTAATTGAAAGAAACACCACAATCCCAACAAGAAAGAGCCAAATTTTCTCTACTGCAACAGATAATCAACCAGCAGTTGATATTCATGTTCTTCAAGGCGAAAGAGAATTTGCTGCACAAAACAAGACTCTTGGAAGATTCCAACTTTCTGACATTCCACCAGCACCAAGAGGAGTTCCACAAATTGAAGTTACTTTCGATATTGATGCAAACGGAATTGTTAAAGTTTCTGCAAAAGACCTTGGAACAAACAAAGAACAAAATATCACAATCACTGCTTCATCTAACTTGAAAGAAGAAGATATCCAAGCCGCTATTAAAGAGGCAGAAGCACATGCTGAAGAAGATAAGAAACATAAGGAACTTGTTGAAACAAAGAACCAAGGAGATAACCTTGTTTATGGACTTGAAAAACTTTTGAAAGAAAGTGGCGACAAGATTTCTGAGGACGACAAGAAGAAACTTACAGACGCTATTGAAAAAGCAAAGAAAGACTTTGAAAGTGATGACATTGAAGTTGTTAAGAAAGCAATTGACGAACTTACAAATGCTTCAAATGGCATTGTTTCAAAGATGTATCAATCTGCAAATCCTAACGGAAACAACGGACAAAACGGAAATGGTCAAGGCGGAGAAAATGGGCAAAACGGCGGTAACGACGGAGATCCTGTTGTTGATGTTGACTAATAATTTATAAGCGAAAAGTAATTTATTAGAAAAAGATTAACAACAAAATAATAAGAAATTATTATAGATTAAAGCGAGAAAACTATGGCTAATAAAGATTATTATAAAATTTTGGGTGTGGAAAAGACTGCAAGTGCTGATGAAATTAAGTCGGCATACCGTAGGCTCGCCAAAAAATACCACCCAGACTTAAATAAGGCACCAGAAGCAGCAGAAAAGTTTAAGGAAATCAACGAAGCTTATGAAGTTTTGGGAGACGACAAAAAGCGTGCTAACTATGACCAATTTGGTTCTGCTGACGGCCCACAATTTCAAGGTGGACAGGGTGGTTTCTCTGACTTCTTCGGTGGCGGTTTCGGAAGTGGTGGCAGTTTTGGTGGCTTCGGTGGTGGTTTTTCTGACATATTTTCCGATATTTTCTCGGCTTTTGGTGGCGGGGAAGCAAGGACTGCTAGACGCACTCGTGGTGAAGATATCAACCTTGCAATGAAACTTTCATTTGAAGAAGCAATTTTTGGTGTTGAGAAAAACATCTCGATAAACAAAGTGGAAGCCTGCGAAAGTTGTTCTGGCACAGGTGCAAAAAATGGCACATCTTTTTCGACTTGTCCTGATTGTAAAGGGGCTGGGCGTGTGCGTATTCAACAAAACACAATGTTTGGCACAAGCATAAGAGAAACAAATTGTCCACGATGTGGCGGAACAGGAAAAATCATTAAAGAAAAATGTGAAAGTTGTGGCGGAAAAGGATACAAAAAGGTTCAAAGACAAATTCTCGTCAAAATTCCAGCAGGTATTGATGATGGACAAACGGTCCGTATGCGTGGCGAAGGAAATTCACCTTTCGGGCAAGGTGTTAATGGCGATTTGAACATCAGAATCAGTGTTCAAAATCACAAACTTTTCAAGCGTGACGGAAACGACCTTATGTATGACCTATATCTTCCTTTCACAACAATGCTTCTTGGCGGTAAAGTGGAAATTCCACTCACAAAAGGAAAATTCACATTGGACATTAAAGAAGGAACACAAAGTGGAACAGTTATGCGCATTAAAGGAAAAGGTGTGAAGTTTATCAATAAAGATGCTTATGGCGACCTTCTTGTGACACTCAAAAGCGAACCACCAAAAAACCTTAATAAACAACAAAAGGAAATGCTTAAAAACCTTGCCGATACATTCAGCGAGAACGACTTTCCAAAATATCGTGACTTTAAAAAAGAAAATTAAACTAAAAAAGACATCTTAATTTGAGATGCCTTTTTTATTATCACATATTTTGTCATAGAACCTTGAAATTTAAAATTTTTAGTGTTAATTTTATTTTGTTTTCAAAAAAATTTTAAAAATAAAGGAGAATATGATAAAATATGAGTATATTTGATAATATTTTTGGAGATTTATTAGCAAATTTTAGTGAATAGATTAAGATTGAAGATGACCAATGTCCATGCACAATTCAAGACTTTTTTATGTTTAAAAATACAATATTTGGGGTAAATTGTAATGAAAATTTATGATGAAGTTATTTTATTGATAGATAGAAAAGAATATAACGATAATGGAATTTTTAAAGGAATGATTGGAACTGTTTGGTCGGGAGAAATTCGAGATGAAAGTTTTTTGGTCCTTTTTATTGACGAGAATTTTAAATTGCATAAAGATGATGTAGAATGGTTTGAAGAAAATGCTTTCAATTTAAAAGATGATATTACAATTCCAATAAAAATTGAAGATTTGGAAGTCGTTAAGGAAGGGAATGCCACAGATGAGATGATTTTGGAAGATATACCAAAACAAAACCCGAAATGGTGGTGTAAAGTTGAAAATGGATATATAATGAACTTGCTGGGCGAGAAGAAAAACAAAATACCTTATGATTATAAGTCGTAAACTAACTGGAGATAAAAATAATTGAAATATTTAGATAAAGTAAAATTAGTTAACAATCGAAAAGAATATAATGAAAATAATGTCTATGCTGGAGAAATAGGAACAATTTTCGAAGCAGAAATTAGAGATAATAGTTTTTTTGTTATATTTGATAATCATTCTGATTCAAAATGGTATAAAGATTGTATTATAAAGATTGAAGATTTGCAATTTGTTGAAGATGGTAATGTTAAAGATGAAGAAATTTTAGAAGCTTTGCCAAAACAAAACCCAAAGTGGTGGTGCAAAGTTGAAGATGGTCATATTATAAACTTGCTGGGCGAGAAGAAAAACAAAATTCCTTATGATTATAAGTCGTAAAAAAATAATAGGAAAGGGTAGAAATGAAAATTTATGACGATGTAAAAGTAATTAAGATTAGAGATGAATATAGTAAAGAAGGAATTAAACTCGGAGATGTTGGGACAATAATTTTGCCTGAAATTCGTGATAATTGTTTTTATGTTAATTTTATCGATAAAAACTTTTATGCTCATAAAAATGATGTAAAATGGTTTGAAGAAAACGAAGAAAGTTTGAAAGATGACATAAATCTTGCAATAGATATTGAAGATTTAGAACTGGTTAAGGAAGGGAATGCCACAGACGAGATGATTTTGGAAGAACTTCCAAAACAAAATCCGAAATGGTGGTGCAAAGTTGAAGATGGTCATATTATAAACTTGCTGGGCGAGAAGAAAAACAAAATTCCTTATGATTACAAGTCTTGATTTTCTAATCTTCAATTTCTAAATTAAATTTGTTAAATAGTGTACCACAATAGGTTTTGGAGGATTGGAACTATGAAATATGGTGATATGGTTAAGGTAATAGTTGAAAAAGAAGAATATGCAAAACATCATGTTCATAAGGGAATGATTGGAATGCTAACTGACCCTGAAATTATGTATACTGAATATATGGTAACTTTTTCATATAAATATTCACCGTATGAAGAAGATATCTATATTCCAATATATGTTGGAGATATTGAAACTGTGGAAGAAGGAAATTATACTGATGAGAAAATATTAAAAGATTTGCCAAAACAAAACCCGAAGTGGTGGTGCAAAGTTGAAAACGGGTATATAATGAATTTGCTGGGCGAGAAGAAAAACAAAATACCTTATGATTATAAGTCGTAAAAAAGACATTTCAAACGAAATGTCTTTTTTAATTTAGCAAGTTTTAAAGTTTAATCTTCTAAGCCTACGAGATAGTCAGTTGACACATTAAAAAATTTTGCGAGTATAACTAAATAATCGCTGGTTATGTCGTTTACACCATTTTCATAATTACAAAGTGCTGCTCGACTTATACCTGTTTTAGCAGCCAAATCATCAAGTGATAGGTGGGCGTCTAATCTTAAATCTTTAAGTCTTTTAGCAAATTCTCTTTTCATATAAACAATTTTATCCATTTTACTGGACAAAATTCTTATATTCTAGTATAATAGATAAATATCTAGTATAATAGATAAAATAAGAAATGATAAGGAGTTAATATGGAAGAAAATCATAGAGAATGTGCTATCTGTGAAATAAGAGATGCAATAATTAAAAAAACTTTAAGGGCTGTGAAGAAACATGAACGAGTGAGATTTAAATCTATTGACGAACTTGAATTTTTAAACTCTTTAAATGGAGAGCAAACAAGGTTACTTAATAGAATTAAAAAGCAGTTAAAAGCCTATTATGTAAACGATTTAGCAAACCAAACCATTGAAGAACTTTTTAATATCTTTTGTAAAATTTTCACAAACGAAAAATTGATTTATTTTGATTAATAATTTGATAAAAATCTTATTATGATATTAAATTTTAACATTTTTGTTTTTTGCTAACGCTTATTTTCAATATTTTTTACTTTTTTTGCAAAATGCTTTGTAAATTTGTCTTTTTTGTTGTAAAATAGCATTAGGAGATTATTGTTATGAATTTGAGAAGATTTTTTGGTAAAAAAGATGGCGACAAAATTTTGATTTGCGATGATGAATATAATCATCTTAAAAATGTTCTTCGCTTAAAGGTGGGAGACGAAGTTATTGTCAGTCTTAACACCGATAAGGAATATGTTTGCGAAGTTCAAAGTTTAGGCAAAAATGCCGTTTGCAAAATTAATGGCGAAAACAAGTGTTTGGTTAACCCTAGAAAAGAAATCACTCTTTTTCAAGCAGTTTGCAAACGCCCTAAATTTGAATTTATTGTTCAAAAGGCAACAGAAATTGGCATGAGCAAGATTGTTCCATTTATGAGCGATTATGTTATTGCAAAGGTGACTGAAAACAAAATGGAAAGACTTAATTCCATTGTTGAAAATGCTTGTAAACAATGCGAAAGAACAATCAAGCCAGAAATTACTGCAGTTCAAGATGTAAATAAAATTGTTGAAATGTTTAAAGACTATGACATCGTCCTTTTTGCAAATGAAAGAACTGATGTTGGTGAAGAAGTTAAAAAACTTACTAAATATAAAAAGATTGGAATTATCGTAGGCTCTGAAGGTGGGTTCTCTCAAAAAGAAAAAGAAAAATTCATTGAAGCAGGTTGCGTTTCCGTTTCCCTTGGAAGAAGAATTTTGCGTTGTGAAACAGCATCTGTTGCTATGATGAGTTTAGTTTCCATTATGAGTGAGAACTAATATGAAAGTTGCCGTGTTGACACTCGGTTGCAAAGTAAATAAATATGAGAGCGATGCTCTCATTTTTAAATTAAAGGAAATAGGGTTTGATGCAACCGACAAATTGGAATATGCAGACTTTTATGTCATCAACACTTGTGCTGTCACAAATGAAGCCGAAAGAAAGTCGCGTCAAATGGTGGAAAGATGCCATAAATTTAACAATAATGCCAAAATTTTTATTATGGGTTGCGCAAGTCAAAATCGACCACTTCAATTTGGCGAAAAAGTAAATTTTGTTCAAGGTGTGGCGAATAAACTGGAAATTATCAGCCATTTTCAAGAAATTGGGAACAAGATTTATAATTTGCCAGATGTGTATGAAGACGATTTATATAGTGCACAAACGCTCACTCGTGCATTTATTAAAATTCAAGATGGTTGCAACAATTTTTGCACATATTGCATCATTCCTTATCTTCGTGGAAGAAGTCGCTCGCGTTCAATGGAAAGTGTTATAAGTGAAGTGGAAAAACTGCCACAAGATGTCAAAGAAATTGTGCTTGTTGGAATTGATGTTTCTGACTATAAGCAAAATGGAAAGCGAGCCTTAATTGATTTGCTTGAAAGGTTAGATTGCTATGGTAAAAGACTTCGTTTGTCATCAATGGAAGACAATTTGATTGATGAAGATTTTGTGGTAAGACTTTCAAAACTCAAAAATTTTTGTCCACATTTTCATTTATCGCTTCAAAGTGGAAGTGATGAAGTTTTAAAGAAAATGAACAGAAAATATACCACAATCGATTTTATGAACTCGGTAAATTTGATTCGCAAATATTTCAAAAACGCAGGAATAACCACTGATGTTATTGCAGGTTTTCCAACTGAAACGGAAGAAGATTTTGAAAAGTCTTGCGAGTTTATTAAAAAAGTGAATTTTTCTGATTTACATATTTTCCCATACTCCAAAAGAGAAGGAACAGTTGCTTCAAAAATTTATAAAGACTTGCCAAAATCTGTCAAGAATGAACGAGTGAAGGTTTTGGAAGAAATAAAGAAAAAAGACAAATTAAATTTCATAAAGAAGAATGATATTGTTGAAATTTTAATTGAAGAAGAAAAGAACGGGGTATTTTATGGTTATAGCAAAAACTACATAAGATGCGTGTTAAAGGGGAACTTCAAAGTTGGCGAAATTGTTCAGGCCAAAATTATTGAATCAGGTTTAGAATCTACGCTATGTGAGAAGATTTGAAAAATTTTATCATAATACTTGACAAAGTTCGTGAATATAATTATAATATTAGGGAAATTTAGAAATGAAAGGTGGTGAGAAGGTTGACTACTGTCAAGGTTGGCGAAAACGAATCTCTTGAAAGCGCACTTAAAAGATTTAAAAGAAAATGCCAAAAAGATGGCATTATTGGTGATATAAGAAAGAAAGAAGCTTATGAAAAGCCAAGCGTTAAGAAAAAGAAAAAGAGTGAAGCAGCAAGAAAAAGAGCAAGAAAGAGAGGTTAATCTCTTTCTTTTTTTATTCTATTATGTTGACATTAAGTTTTATATATGTTACAATTTATTCGTAATAAACCTTAGGAGGAAATATGAAATTTCATACAACTTTTAAAATTGATGCAGATGTTTATGAAAGTGCTAATACAATTCACAAGGCTGATGACATTAAAAGTTTAGCAAAAGAAAGAGAAAGTTCTATTTTGTCGCAAGATGAAGTGGTTAAACAAATTCAAGAAGGTAAACTTGCTTGTATAAGTAAGGTTGGTGCGTATAAGAAAGTTTATGCTTATGTTGCAGAAAATGCTAATCCACTTTTTAAAACTCAATTCTATAATGAAGATGGCGAGCTTTTGTTCACTTATCCTTGGAATGGTGATTTGAAAATGCATTATGGTGGAATATCAGGAAGAATAGAATTTCCAGGTTTTGAAATTCGTCAAATGAGACATATTTTTAAAATTAATTGTTTCGCAACAGAAAGTGGGAAAATTATGATTGAATCCACTTCAACTATGGCTCCATTAGGTCCAGTTATACCATCAGACAAAAAAGAAGTTAATGTGACTCTTTATAATGCTGGGGCAAAAGAAGTTATGTTTGGTGGGGGAGTTATTAACAAAAATAATTTACCAAAGGAATTGCAACCAGCAGTTAAAAAATCTGGAAATCTTAACAGAAGTGAACTATTCTCAATTCTTGCTGTTTCAGAAAATGCTGATGAAAGTTTAAAAAAGATTAATGAACATTCTTATATGATATAATTTGATTTTAATAAGGCTCTTTTAAGAGTCTTTTTTTACTTATTTTATAGTTTTATTTGGAAAAAATTTTAAGGTGTGTTAAAATGCTTTTATGAACGAATACGACATTAATTCACTCAATGAAGAACAGAAAAAAGCATTATATGAAACTGATGGTGTGGTTTTGGTTACAGCGGGCGCTGGAAGCGGGAAAACACGCCTTTTGACGCATAGAATTTGTCATCTAATTATGGATAAAGGTGTTTCTCCACATAATATTCTCGCTATTACTTTCACAAACAAAGCAACCAACGAAATGAAAGAGCGAGTTATGGAAATGTGCTCTTGTAACATTTGGATTTCCACTTTTCACTCAATGTGTGTAAGAATTTTAAGGCAAGATATTGAAGTTATTGGTGGGTATGACAGAAATTTCACAATTATTGACGAAAATGATAAAAATAAAATTTTAAAAGAGATTTGCAAAAAACTCAATATTGATGATGAAGATGTTGAGAAAGTGGAAACGCATCTTGACAACATAAAAAACAAGGGACTTGATATTGAAGAATATTTTTCCACTTTAGTCGAATTTGGAAATCGTCATAACCTTATTAAATATAAAAATGCCATATATGAATATGAAAAAAAATTGCATGAAAGTAACAGTCTTGATTTTGATGATTTACTTAATAAAACACTCTTTTTGTTCAATAATTATCCACAGGTTTTGGAAAAATATGCCAAGCGATTTCAATATGTTTTGGTTGATGAATTTCAAGATACAAACTTGGTACAATATAAACTTGTCAAACTTTTAACTTCTATTCACGGCAATCTTTTCGTGGTGGGAGATGAAGACCAATGTATTTATTCGTGGCGAGGGGCTAATTTCAAAAACATTTTCAATTTGAAAGAAGATTTTCCGAATGTCAAAGTTTTCAAACTTGAAAGGAATTATCGCTCATCAAAAAACATCTTAAATCTTGCAAACAATGTAATATCAAACAACAAAGAAAGGTTAGAGAAGAAACTTTGGACAGAAAAAGATGCAGGACTTCCACCAGTTGTTTATACTGCATTTGATGAGAGAGATGAAGCACAATTTTTGGCAAAAGAAATTGAAGAATTGGTTTCTAATGGTTATTCCTATGATGACATCGCAATCTTGATGCGTATTAATGCGCTTTCTCGTCCAATTGAAGAAGGCTTACTTGCTTATAATATTCCATATAGATTGTATGGTGGACAGAAGTTCTTTGAGCGTGCAGAAATAAAGGTTTTGATTGCCTATATCAGCATCTTTATCAATAAAAAAGACGAGATTTCTCTTCTTAAAATTATCAACTTTCCAAGTCGTAAAATCGGCGAAGTGGCAATTTTAAAACTAAGAGAAGAAGCAAAAGAACAATCGCTTTTGGAATATTTACTTTCAGACAGGTTTGAATTTAGTAAATATTACAACAAACTTAGAAATTTTGTGGAAACATATAAGTTTTTATATGAAAATATGGACAAAATGTCACTTCAAGAATTTGCTCAAAACATTGTGCAGAAGTTTGGTATTGATTTGGCATATAAGGGCAAAGATGAAGATAGCATTAATAGGCTTTCCAACATCGACAGTTTTTTGACTTCCATTAAGGAATTTGAAGAAGGAGAAGAAGGTTCAACTTTTGCTGACTATCTTGCCAGCATTATGCTCCGCTCTGACCAAGATGACATTGAAAAGGGTGGGCAAGTGAGTGTTTCCACCATACACGCAGTGAAAGGCTTGGAATTTAAAGTTGTTTTTGTTGTTGCCTTGGAAGAAGGACTTTTTCCACTTTCTCGAGCCTTAAATAGTGCCAGCGAAATGGAAGAAGAAAGGCGACTTATGTATGTGGCAATAACCCGTGCTGAAGAAAAAATATATCTCACTCGTGCGATTAAAAGATATATGTATGGCAAAAGTAATTATGAAATTGAAAGCCGTTTTTTGAAAGAACTTAACATTGTCGACATCAAAAAACCGCCAGCACCAAAACCACAAACAAAGAAAGAAGACTTTTTCTTGGAAGAAAAGGAAGAAGAAAAATTTGAGTCTGGTTTAACTATTGGCGACAAAGTTTTTCATAATCGTTTTGGCGAAGGGGTTATTCTTGACATTTCAGACGATGGGCTTGTTGGAAAAATTAAGTTTGATGTTGGCGTTAAGGAACTTATGCTCAACATTGCAAATTTAGAAAAGGTGAAAGAAAATGAATAAAAATGAGAGAATGAAATTTCTTGTTGAAGAGTTAAATAAACATAACTACAACTATTATGTTCTTGACAATCCAACGATTTCAGATAAAGAATATGATAAACTTTATTATGAACTTGTGGACCTTGAAAAAGAACTTGGAATTGTGCTTCCATCTTCTCCAACTCAGCGAGTAGGTGGAGAAATTTTAGACAAATTTCAAAAACATAGACACGAAGTTCGCCTATATTCTATGAACAAAGTTCGCGATTTTGATGACCTAGCAAAATTTATGAATGATATGGCAAAATATCAAAAAAATCCAACTTTCAGTTTGGAGTATAAATTTGATGGTCTTACTGTTGTTGTGGAATATAATAATGGCGAATTTGTTAGGGCAACAACTCGTGGAAATGGCGAAATTGGGGAAGATGTTTCTTTGCAAGTAAAAACAATTAAGAGTGTGCCACTTACCATTCCTTTTAAAAATCGCTTGATTGTGCAAGGCGAAGGAATGATGACACAAAAGGCTTTTAAGAAATATAATAAAACTGCATCTGAACCGCTTAAAAACCCAAGAAATGGTGTTGCAGGGGCAATTAGGAATTTGGATACAAAAGAAACTGCCAAAAGAAATCTCGACTGGTTTTGTTATTCCATACTCCTGTCAGAAGGCAAAACATTTTCAAGTCAAGAAGAGATGCATAATTTTTTGATTGATAATGGCTTTTTGGTCGGTGACTATTTTAAAATTATTTCCACTTTAAAGGAAGCGGAAGAAGAAATTGAAAAAATTGATAAAATTAAAGACAAACTTGATGTTATGATTGACGGAATGGTAATCAAACTCAATGAAACAAAACATAGAGAAGAAATTGGCTACACCAACAAATTTCCAAAATGGGCAATGGCTTTTAAGTTTGAAGCATTGGAAACTTCCACAATTTTGAAAGATGTTGTTTGGCAAGTGGGTAGAACTGGGAAAGTTTCTCCGATTGCCATTCTAGAGCCAGTGGAACTTGCAGGAGCAACAATTCAAAGGGCAACACTCAACAATATTGAAGATATCAGAAAGAAAAATGTTTATAAAAATTCCCGAGTGTTCATTCGCCGTTCAAATGAAGTTATTCCAGAAGTTTTGGGATTGGCGGAAAAACTGGAAAATTCAGAAAAAATTGAAGAACCAAAAATTTGTCCTTGCTGTCATAGTCCGCTTGTTAAAAAAGGACCACTTCTTTATTGCAAAAATCGTGATGGTTGCAAAGAGCAGATAATTTCAAGGCTTACTCATTTTGTTGATAGAGAAGCTTTCAACATTGAAGGACTTTCCGAAAAGACATTATGGCAGTGTCATCAAAAACTTGGTGTCAGTGAATTTTCTGACCTTTACAAATTAAAAGAAGAAGATTTACTTAAACTTGATAATTTTAAAGATAAAAAGACTAAAAATATTATAAATTCCATAAATAATTCAAAAAATGTGGATTTTTATCGTTTTATTTTTGCTCTTGGCATAAGTGAAGTTGGAATTAAAACAGCAAAAGACTTAGCCAAAAGGTTTATAACATTTGATAAACTAAAAAATGCGACAAAAGAAGAACTTTTAGATGTGGAAGACATTGGCGATGTTATTGCAGATAACATTTTAGAATATTTTCAAGATGAAGAAAATTTAAAAGAAATTGATAGACTTTTTGATGCGGGAATTACTATAAATGAAAGCAATCTTGTGATTGGAGAAAAGTTGAAAGGTTTGACATTTGTGCTTACGGGCACTCTGCCAAACTACACTCGACCAGAAATGAGCGAAATTATTGAAAAAAATGGTGGAAAAGTGGCAAGTTCTGTTTCCAAAAACACATCTTTTGTTTTGGCAGGCGAAGAAGCAGGAAGTAAACTTGACAAGGCAAAATCTTTAGGTGTTAAGGTAATTAGTGAAGAAGAGATGTTAAAAATGCTGGAAGACTAGTTTTATGATTAGTTTTTAACTTAAATGTTAAGTTTTTTTGATATTCTAGATTAATGTTTAAACTCTTATTATAAAAATTTGACTATTATATTCGTTTTGAGTTATACTAATATAAAGGAGAAAATATGGTTGAATTATCAGACAAAGCAGCCCCAAAATGTCCAGTATGCGGAGATCCTATGTCATTGGAGATGATGGCGGTGGGTAAAGAGAAAGGCTCAGAAAAAAGAACCCCTAAATTAGATGCTTCAATAATTCAGGCGGTGGGTTATACTTTGGAATCTGCAATTTTGGCACTAGTTGGCTCTGGACGAGCACCAATGTATGTTTGCAACAATTCAAACTGCCCAGAATGTGGGAAAAAGTTTAGTGTAAAAACGCCACAATTATCAGATAAAATACCTACAGCATCAAGAAGGTGGGATATAGGCGGAATTGGCGTGGGCTTAGACAGAGTAATATACAAAATGACAAATAAAAAAAGAAAATAAGGCTCGTAGCCTTTGAAACTAGTAGAAAAAATAATTATATAAATTGTTTTAGTTATTTTTATATCAGTTTGAAAATAATTGACTAACAAATGTTTTTTAAGTTTAAGTTATTGTTTAGTTTATATATTTAATTTATATTATCGGAAGCCGAACTTGCTTGCAAGGGTGAGGCTGATGTTTATACATACTAAGTGATGAGTGTGCGTTAGCACACAAATTCGATAGAATTTATTAAAATTTTATGCTAATAAAATTTTAACATCACATAGTTTATATTCTAAAATGTTTGACAAATTAACAAAAATGTTTTACAAAATGCTTGACAGCGGAAGATGAAATATGTATAATATAAGCGTGTTTCGTTGTCGGAAGCATATGCTGTCTTAAGCATAAACAAACAACAGGTGGCAAGTTGAAAGAAAGTTTCAACATAGTTCAATTGAACGGCAGGAAAGGTTACAAACCCCACCGATTTGAAGTTTCGCTTCAAAGTCGCACTTCGCGATTGTGTTGTTCGTGTTTACCTTTAGCATATTTTTTGACGCGAAATTTCGCGTCTTTTTTTGACAAATCCTATTCATGATTTAAAACTGAAAATCTTATAAAAAGGAGAAATAGAATGCCTACATTTAACCAATTAGTTAGAAAAGGTCGTAAAACTTTCGAAAAGAAGAAAAAGGCTCCTCTTCTTGAAGAATGCCCACAAAAACGTGGTGTTTGCCTTTCAGTTAGAACTGCAACACCTAAAAAGCCTAACTCTGCTCTTCGTAAAATTGCCAGAGTAAAACTTTCTAATGGTCAAGAAGGAACTTGCTACATCCCAGGTGTAGGACACAATCTTCAAGAACACAGCGTTGTGCTTGTTCGTGGCGGACGTGTTAAGGACCTTCCAGGTGTGCGTTATCACATTGTTAGAGGAACTTTGGATACTGCTGGCGTTGCTAACAGAAAACAAAGCCGTTCTAAATATGGTGCAAAAAGACCTAAGAAGTAAGATTAAATTTTAAAAATTAGATAAAAGGAGAATAAAAAAATGCCAAGAAGAAAATGTGCGGTTAAGAAAGATGTTCTACCTGATCCAATTTACAACAACAAAGTTGTAACAAAACTTGTAAACCAAGTTATGATGAGCGGAAAGAAAGGTCTTGCACAAAGAATTGTTTATGGTGCATTTGATATTATTAAAGAAAAGACAAGTCTTGAACCATTAGATGTTTGCTTAACAGCAATCGAAAATGTTAAACCTCAACTTGAGACCAAAGGTCGTAGAGTTGGTGGGGCAACATATCAAGTGCCAATTCCAATTCGTCCTGAAAGACGCCAAACTCTTGCTATCCGTTGGATTGTAAACAATGCTAGAAAGAGAACAGCAGAAAGAACAATGGACGCAAAACTTGCAGGTGAACTTATTGATGCATACAACAATACAGGCTCTTCAATTAAGAAGAGAGATGAAATGCATAGAATGGCAGAGGCAAACAAAGCATTTGCTCACTACAATTGGTAATTGCCTATGACTATATATGATAAAAGAATGATGGAAGCCTATCGTCAAAGTGTTAAAAAGGCGAACGAAACTGAACTAAGTGACGAAGAAAAACGAAAAAACATTTTAATGACGATGTATCGAAATAAACACGGCTTACCTAAAGAAAATTCCAAAGATGATGGAATTTCTAAATAAATTTATTAAGTTAATATCATACTTACTAAATTTAGTAAATTTATTTGTTAAAATTATCTACTTTGTGTAATAATTTTAATGCAAAATCTAATTTAAGGAGAAAAATATGGCTACCGATTTAAAAATGGTTAGAAACATTGGTATTATGGCTCATATCGATGCTGGTAAAACAACAACCACTGAAAGAATTTTGTTCTATACCGGTAAAAGTCATAAAATCGGTGAAGTTCACGACGGCGAGGCGACAATGGACTGGATGGCTCAAGAACAAGAAAGAGGTATCACAATTACTTCTGCCTGTACAACTTGTTTTTGGAAAAACCATAAAATCAACATTATCGACACTCCAGGACACGTTGACTTTACTGTTGAAGTTGAGCGTTCTTTAAAAGTTTTGGACGGTGCGGTTCTTGTTCTCTCTGCGAGAGATAAAGTTCAACCTCAAACTGAAACTGTTTGGCGTCAATCTCAAAAATATAAAGTACCAACTATTATTTATGTAAACAAAATGGATAGAGATGCTGCCGATTTCTTTGGTTGTGTTAACTCTATCGAAGAAAGATTAAAAACCAAAGCACTTCCTATTCAATTACCAATTGGAGAAGCAGATACATTCACTGGAATTATCGACCTTCTTACAATGAAAGCTGAAGTTTATGAAGATGACCTTGGAACTGTTATCGATGTTACAGATATTCCTGCTGATTACAAAGATAAAGCACAAAAACTTCACGATGAAATCGTGGAAAAAATTGTGGAAACTGATGATGAACTTCTTACAAAATATTTTGACGGAGAAGAAATCTCTATTGATGAACTCAAAAAAGCAATAAGAAATGCCACCATTTCAAGAGCTTTAACTCCAGTTCTTTGCGGTTCTTCATACAAGAACAAAGGTGTTCAAATGCTTCTTGATGCAATGGTTGATTATCTTCCATCTCCACTTGACATTGACCACATTGAAGGTGTTAACCCTGAAACTGGTGAAACAGAAACAAGAGCGCCAAGTGAAGATGCTCCATTTGCTGGACTTGCTTTCAAAATTATGACAGACCCATTTGTTGGTCGTCTTGCCTTCTTCCGTGTTTACTCTGGTAAACTTACTGCTGGAAGTTATGTTTATAACTCAAACAAAGGCGAAAAGGAAAGAGTGGGCAGACTTATTCGTATGCACGCTAACCAAAGAGAAGAAATCAAGGAAGTTGGAGCAGGAGATATCGCTGCTATCGTTGGTCTTAAGGACACAATCACAGGTGAAACACTTTGCGATGAAAAACATCCAATCGTTTTAGAGAGTATGGACTTCCCAGAACCTGTTATTCGTGTTGCTATCGAACCTAAAACAAAACTTATGCAAGAAAAAATGGTGCTTGCACTTGTTAAACTTGCAGAAGAAGACCCAACTTTCAAAACATACACCGACCAAGAAACTGGTCAAACAATTATTGCTGGTATGGGCGAACTTCACCTTGAAATTATTGTTGATAGACTTCTTCGTGAATTTAAGGTTGAAGCAAATGTAGGCGCTCCTCAAGTTGCTTATAAAGAAACTATTAAGAGAAAAGCACATGCTGAAGGCAAATTCGTTCGTCAAAGTGGTGGTAAAGGGCAATATGGTCACTGCGTTATCGACATTGAACCAGTTCCTGCAGGAACACATCTTGAAGATGCTGAAAGATTTGTTGATAAAACTGTTGGTGGCTCAATTCCAAAAGAATATATCCAACCTGTATTCAATGGAATCAAAGAAGCTGCAAAGAATGGTATCTTAGCAGGTTACGAAGTTGTTGACTATAAAGTTACTCTTCTTGATGGTTCTTATCATGAAGTTGACTCTTCTGAAATGGCCTTCAAGATTGCCGGCTCAATGGCTTTCAAAGATGGTTGTGCTAAAGCTGACCCTGTTCTTCTTGAACCTATCATGAGAGTTCAAGTTGAAGTGCCAGATGATTATCTTGGAACAGTTATGGGCAACATCACTTCTCGTCGTGGAATTTTAACTGGAAATGAAACAAGACCAGGAGTTCAAATTGTTAATGCTGAAGTTCCACTTGGAGAAATGTTTGGTTATGCAACTGACCTTCGTTCTCAAACACAAGGTCGTGGAACTTTCACAATGGAATTCTTGAAATATGCTGAAGTTCCAAAGAATATTGCAGAAGGCATTATCGGTCAAAGAAAAAAGGCTGAATAAGTGCAATTTGCCTATTTTAATGATAATAAATGAATAATTTGTTTATTATTTATTAACAAAATCATAAAAAGTGGCAACGCCACCAAAAAAATGTAACAAAATCACAAAAAATTTGTTAAAATCGTTTTGATTTTTTAAAAAAATATGATATGATATCGTATGTAGAAATAAAAAAGGAGATTTTTAAAATGGCTACAGAAAAATTTGATAGATCAAAACCACACGTAAATGTTGGTACAATCGGACACGTTGACCATGGTAAAACAACTCTTACTGCTGCAATCACAATGTATTGTGCTTCTAAGGGCTTGGCTCAACAAATGAAATATGATGAAATTGATAAGGCTCCAGAAGAAAGAGCTAGAGGTATCACAATTAACACAGCTCACGTTGAATATCAAACAGAAAAACGTCACTATGCTCACGTTGACTGTCCAGGACACGCTGACTATGTTAAGAATATGATTACTGGTGCTGCTCAAATGGACGGTGCTATCCTTGTTGTTGCTGCAACAGATGGTCCTATGCCTCAAACAAGAGAACACATTCTTCTTGCAAGACAAGTTGGTGTTCCTTATATCGTTGTTTTCATGAACAAAACAGATCAAGTTGACGATCCTGAACTTCTTGAACTTGTTGAAATGGAAATCAGAGAACTTTTAACTGAATATGGTTTCCCAGGAGACAAAACTCCAATTATTAAGGGTTCTGCTCTTAAGGCTTTGGAAGCTGCTCAAGCTGGTCACGCTGATGATCCTGCATGTGCATGCATTCAAGAACTTCTTGATGCTCTTGATTCTTATATTCCTGAACCAGTTCGTGACACTGACAAACCATTCTTAATGCCAGTTGAAGACGTATTCACAATCACAGGTCGTGGTACAGTTGCTACAGGAAGAATCGAAAGAGGTATTGTTAAACTTAACGATGTTGTTGAAATCGTTGGTATGGGACAAAAGAAACAAACAGTTGTTACTGGTGTTGAAATGTTCAGAAAACTTCTTGACGAAGGTCGTGCAGGAGATAACGTAGGTCTTCTTCTTCGTGGTATCCAAAGAAACGAAATTGAAAGAGGACAAGTTATCTGCAAACCAGGTTCAATTCATCCACATACAAAATTCACTGCTGAAGTGTATGTATTGAAGAAAGAAGAAGGTGGCCGACATACTCCATTCTTCAATGGTTATAGACCACAATTCTATTTCAGAACAACAGACGTTACCGGAACAATTGAACTTGAAAAAGGCGTTGAAATGGTTATGCCTGGTGATAATGTTAAGATGACTATCTCTCTTATTACACCAATCGCTATTGAACAAGGACTTCGTTTCGCTATTCGTGAAGGCGGAAGAACAGTTGGTTCTGGTGTTGTTTCTTCAATTATTGAATAATAAATTAATTGTTGATATTAAAAAAAGACTGAAATTTCAGTCTTTTTTTATTTTATTGGTAATTATTTTGTTATTGCATATCTATTGTTAAATTTATTAATACTACTTGCAAAATCTCCAATTTCTAAAACATAATTATTGCTTTTTGCTCTGTTTAATGTAAGTTCTTTTTGATGCTCAACTAAAAGTTTTCTTTAAGTTGTAATGCCTTTCTTTTGACTACCAGATAGTGTATCTACTTTTGGTGCGAAAAGATATTGTTCTAAACCAAGTTTTGTGGTTGCTATTTCTGATAATATGGTATTAACTTTGTAGTCAGTAAGTGACAAAAATTTATTTTTTATTTCATTTAATCTTGAAGAAATTGCTCCAATATTTCGTGATATAAGTTGAAACTCTCTTGTAGATTTACTAACTTTTCTTTCTAAACACAAAGAAAAACTCGCAAAAAAAACTTGATTTTCAATGATAAAGTCTTTATAGTCTTTCACAAGTTCATCAAATTTTTTATAAATTTGTTTTGCAGTTCTATCACATTGTTTCACTGATTTTACTAAGTCTTTTAAATTTTTATTCATATCTTACTCCTTTAATAAAATTATTGTAACATACAGGTTTTAGGTTGTCAATAATAAATATTTAATTCGACAAAATTTTAATTAGTAAATATTTTTATAATTTTAAATATATTTGTTTTATTTGCTAGATTTTATTTGATATGTTATAATTATTTATATTTAAATAAATATAGTCTAATTGGGGAGCAAATTATGAAATTTATGGATATTTTTTATAAGGCACTGGGGTTTGAAACCGACGATGTCAAGGTGGTAAAGAAAAAAAGTCCTAAAACTGCCACTTATAATTTAAAGGTTACTGAAAAATTGCCGGACGAAATTGATGGAGTGAGAGTGTATTATCCTGAAAAGTTGGAAGATTGCAAAGAAAAAATTGAATTACTTAAAAGGGATATTCCGTTCATTTTAGATTTCAGAAATTGTCCCAACTCTGAAAAAAATAAAATTTTAGACTATTATAGCGGGGTTTTAGACATTATTAGTGGAAGATATGAGCAAATTGAAAAAAGTTTGTATATTTTCTTGCCAAAAGATTTCGAACTTGAAATTAATTAGAAACAATGTTTCTTTTTAATATTAAAAAACAGAAATTTTATTAAAAATTTTATATTTTTCATAAATTTTTAGTTAAATTTGATAAATTAGCATAAAATTTGAATTTTTATTTAATGTTTGTTTGGTGGTGTATGAATAAGAGTTTGAGAAATAAATTTATTGTTATGGCAGTTTTGGTTGTTGCGATTTTAGTGCTTGATTTAGTTACTAAATATGTTATTGATGGTATGTTTGAAGTGGGAACCGGAGTGAGTGCAATTCCGGGGCTTTTCAACATTATTTCAGTGCATAATTATGGGGCTGCGTGGGGCATTTTTGAAGGAAGTCAGGTTATGCTTATTATTATGAGCTTAATTTTCCTTGGGATTTTTATTTGGTATTTCGTTGTGGAAAAGAAAAAATCTTGGCTTTTTATTGTGACATTTGCCTTTCTTTTTGCTGGTTGTTTAGGTAATCTATATGATAGAATTGTTTTTGGTTATGTAAGAGATTTCATTCAATTTGCTTTTTGGCAATCTTTTCCTATTTTTAATTTTGCTGATACATTCTTGACCATTGGCATCATTATGTTTATTATTTATCTTCTTATTCCACTTTTTAAGAAGAAAGAGAAAAATAGTGCTATGGAAACTGAAACAGGGACAATTGTTATTGAAGAAGTAGATAAAAAAGAAAATAAGAAAAAAGAAGATGCTGATGAAATTATTGTTGAAACTAATAGCGATGACGAAAATAACACTGAAAGTGAAAATTCTTCAAAAAATGCCATAAATATCGAAAAAAATGATAAAAAAACTGATAAAAACAACAAAAATGAAGAATAAAGGGCGATAAAAAGTGCAAAAACAAACTTTTAAAGTTGAAATTAATGATGTTGGGAAACGGCTAGATGTTTTTTTACAAGAACGCTTTCCGAGTTTTTCGCGCTCTCATTTTTCCAAATTAAACGAAGAAAATCTAGTTTCTATTAATGGCAAGAAAGTTAAAAGTGGCTGGAAATTAAAACTTGGTGAAATTGTGGAAGTGGAGTTTAAAGAACCTCAAAAAATATCTACTGAGGCCGAAGATGTGCCTTTTGATATTGTTTATGAAGATGATGATTTGGTGGTTGTTAATAAACCGCAAGGTGTGGTCGTTCACCCTTGTTCTTCCACAAAAAATGGGACTTTGGTGAATGGACTTTTATATCGCATAAAAAATTTGAGTGGCATTAATGGAGTTTTAAGGCCAGGCATTGTGCATCGTCTTGACAAAGAAACCAGTGGGCTTCTTGTTGTAGCAAAAAATGACAAGGCTCATATATCACTTGCAAAACAAATAAAGGATAAAACGTGCAAGCGAAACTATTTGGCTCTTTTAGACGGAAATTTAAAAGAAGATTGTGGAGAGATTAAAACTTTTATTGCTAGAGATAAAAAAGACCGTAAAAAAATGGCGGTTTCAGATAGTGGGCGAGAAGCTATTACAGATTTTAAAGTCCTTAAAAGATTTAAGAACACTTGTTTAGTTGAATTTTCTTTAAAAACTGGTCGGACACATCAAATTCGTGTCCATGCTAAATATTTGGGACACCCAATTGTTGGTGATAAGGTTTATGGAAAGGAAGTTAAAGGTCTGGAAGGGCAATTATTGCATGCTTATAAATTGTCATTTATCCACCCAACCACTTTAAAAGAAATGACTTTTGAAGTATCAAATCCTAAATATTTTGAAGATTATATTAATAAACAAAAAAATTAAAATTTTTTATTGATTTTGTAAAAATAATGTGATATAATGTAAATATAAATCAAGGGAGGGGTAAAATGGTTTATTGTGGTATTAGAAGAACTGAAAATGGAATTGTTTATGGCTATGGCTATGCAGGATATAATATTGTTGAACAAATTATTCCTGAAGCAGTCGAATATCTAAAAGAAAATAAATATGAAAAATTTGTTTTAGAAGGCTTAAATGGTGTAAATTTGGAAATTGATAGAGGCTTAACAGTTGAACAAGTTTTAGGTAAATATCAAGAAGAAAAAACTGCTTATTCAAGAAGAAAACAAAAAGAATATGAAGAATGGCTTGCATCTCCTGAAGGCATCGCTGAACAAAAAAGACAAGCAGAAGAACAAGCTAAGCATGATGCATTCGTTTTCCACTCAACAAGTGAAGCAATTTTAGCATTAACTGAAATTAAGCCAGTAGATTTGACTTCAGACAAAACAACAGAAAAAGAAGCAATGAGATTTTGCAAAGAAGTTATGACTGTAATTTTAAAATGCGAAGATTTACATTTTTCTGATGAAGATAGGGCATTGTTACAAGACACATTAAAAACATTGGGTTGTGTAGAAACAAAAAATGCTAATCGTAAGTTTTTAACATTAGGTAGTCGAACAACGATTGGGACTTTGTTAAAGTCAAAAAATAATATTCAACTTCCTTTGTATTGCTTTGATCAGTTATTGTCGGAGGATAAGGATACATTTAAATTTGGTATGGCTAAAATGACTGACGGAGGAGAAGAATATAGTTGGATTGGAAAATGGCTCCAAACACAAGAAAAAGCAGATAAATCGTTATAAAGAAAATTATATAAAGATTATCGAATTTGAAAATGAATGTAAGAAAAAGATAGTGTTTTGTTTTATACTATCTTTTTTTGTATTATCGGTAATTAATAAAGTTATTTTTTATTAATTTAGGAAGATTACTTGACAAATTTATCTTTTTTTGGTAAAATACCTAAGTATTTCCGCTTGTGTCGGGTTTTAAAAGTTGGAAATTTAATTTTTGTGGCTTAAGTTTAAGATTTATAAACTTGGTGTTTAAAATTTTAAATAATTTAATTAAATTTTTAAATTTAGTTAAATGTCACAAAAAGAGTCATAGTTTCTCACACCTAAGACGACAGCGAGTCTGATGTAAGGAGGTAAGTGAAAATGTTTGCTATTGTTCAAACTGGTGGTAAGCAATACAATGTTACTGAAGGTGACATCATTAAAGTTGAAAAACTTTCTAATGCTGTTGGCGACAAAATTAATTTAGAAGTTTTGCTCGTATCAAGTGACAATAAAGTTGTTGCTGGAACACCAACCGTTAAAGGTGCTGAAGTGACTGCTGAAGTTCTTTCTCATGGTAAAGGTGATAAAATCGTTGTTTACAAGTATAAACCAAAGAAGAACGAACGTAAAAAGCAAGGTCATAGACAACCTTGGACAGAACTTAAAATTGTTTCAATTAAGATGTAAGTTATGACTAAGATAACTATAATGAAATTTAAATCACATATTGTTGGTTTTGAAGTTGCAGGTCATACTGGCTATGCAGATGAAGGTAGCGACATTGTTTGTAGTGCAGTGTCCACAGCAACGCAAATGGCTGTTTGTGGAATTAATGAAGTTTTAAAACTCAACACTGAAACTAAAATTAAAGATGGTTATTTGAAATTTGGTTTGAGTAAGCAAGACTATAATAACGAACAAGCACAATTTATTCTTAAAACAATGTTCAAAACTCTTCAAGATATTACTAGACAATATGGTGATTATGTTAAAATGGAGGTAAAAAGAGATGTTTATTAATATTCAACTTTTTGCTCATAAAAAAGGTGGCGGTAGCACTAAAAACGGTAGAGATTCACAAGCAAAGCGTCTTGGCGTTAAAGCATATGCTGGTCAAGTTGTAACTGCTGGTTCAATCATTGTTCGCCAAAGAGGAACAAAGATTTACCCAGGTGCTAATGTTGGTCTTGGAAAAGATTACACACTTTTTGCTCTCAAAGACGGAAAAGTAAGTTTTGGAGAAAGCAAGGGCAAAAAAATTGTTTCAGTTATTGCAGAATAAGAGAGCGAATTTTTTCGCTCTTTTTTTAGATTTTATCAAATTTAACCACTAGGTTTAATTTGAATTTGTGCATACGGAATTTATTTAAGTAAATTTAATGTTTGGGGAAAACTTATGAACTATGTTATAGGAAAAGATTATATTGAAATTTTTGGGAAAGAAGATTTTGATATAAAAGAAATTTTAGAGTGTGGACAAGTTTTTTCATATAAATTTATGGGCGATTGTTATTTGGCTTATTCTGCTGATAAAAAAGCAAAAGTGACTGAGACATCTTTAGGATATATAATAAAAACAAATCACCCAAATTATTTTGAAAATTATTTTGATTTAAAAACAGATTATGGAAAGATAAAAGAAACTCTTTCAAAGTTTCCTATTCTTAAAAAACCGATTGATTTCGGAAAAGGGATAAGAATTTTAAAGCAAAATTTGTTTGAAACACTCATTTCGTTTATTGTATCAGCGAATAACAATATCAAGCGTATTCAAATGATTTTGGAGCGTTTGAGAGAAAAACTTGGAAGTAAGGTAGGAGACTTTTATGCTTTTCCAACTCGTGAACAATTAAAGGGTGCTTCAGTAGAATTTTTTAAAGAAATTGGAGCGGGATATAGAGCCGACTACCTGTATAAAGTTGTTAGACAAATTGATGATAACACTTTAAATGAGTGGCAAAAACTTGATACTAAAGACTTAAGAAATAAACTCATTTCTCTTTCAGGCATTGGGCCAAAAGTTGCTGACTGCGTTCTTCTTTTTGGGTACGGAAGACAAGATGTTTTTCCAGTTGATACTTGGATTGAGAAAATGTATGTTAAATTTTACTGTTCTAATAGTCAAATTGTTCCAAACAGAGAAAAAATTAGAGAAAATTTAGTAAAAGAATTTGGAAATTTATCAGGATATGCACAACAATATCTTTTTTACTCTATGCGAAGTAGAGAAGTTTAATCGCTATACTTTTGTATGGCGATTTTTTTATTGATTTTAGTTTAATTTTTGTAAAATATTGAAAGTTTAACAAAAATTTTTAATTTATTTATTGCAAATTGAAAATATATATGATAAAATATTATTGAAAGAGGATTTAAAAGAGAAAAGGAGAAAATTATGAAGAAAGGTTTTTTAAAGAAATTAGGAACTATTGTTTTAGGGGCTTTTATGGCAGTTAGTACAATAGGTTTTACGGTAGGGCTTACTGCTTGCAATTTTGATGACGATAATGATCACGAAATTGTAACACCAGTTCCAGACCCAGAGCCAGATGATCCAATTATTGATCCAGATGATCCTAGCATTGAAGATCCAGACGATGGAAAACAAGACCCTGATGATGGCAAGGAAGATCCGGAAAATCCACCAATTGAAGAACCAGAAGATCCAGACAAAGAAGATCCAGATGATGGAAAAGAAGATCCTGATAACCCGCCAATTGAGGAACCAGAGGAGCCAGTAAATCCACCAGAACCTGATAAGCCTTCAAGAGAAGAACTTATTGAAGCATTTGATTCAATTTATGGATATACAGTAAGTGCAAGTGGTGATGATTTTATTCGTGACGAAAATGGTAATCCAATTAAAACATTCAAGTCAGATGAACTTTATGAAACAGTTGAAACTTTTTTAAAAACAAAAACTATGACAGCCACAAATCTTACAACTTTGTATGAAAATTATTATGGTAAATTTTCTACAGTAGAACATTTATTTACAAATTATAGTGATCAAGATAATGAATATACGATAGCATCTTTATGTGAATATGAAGAACCAGAAACTGAAAATGATAAATGTTTTAAAATAGTTCAAATTCCAATGGATTTAAATTCAAATAGTTTTGAAATATTGGAACAAAATCTTAATGCACTTCGTCCTTTAGATATAACAAGAACAGAATATGATTATAAAGTTTCTAATTTAGATTATGCTACCGAAGACTATTTTACAATTGATGTAGATCAAAACGACAAAGAATTTTTAGATAAATGTGTCGATTTAGCATATTTAAATGAGCAAAAACCTCAAAATTCTCTTATACTATTTCAAAACGGAACTTCTGAACCAGCAGGATATGATATAGGTAATCATTATAAAATTGATATGAAGGTTATTACTTTTGGTGACTCTGAAATTTCAATAGACAACAGAGAAGTCCGATCTTCAGGCGTTTTAGGTGCAGGCTGGGTTAATAATATTATGAATTATGAAAAAGATATACAAGATGGTCATACTTATGTTGTTATACAAGAAAATGGTTCAAAACTTATAACAAACGTTGATAAGATTGATTATAATGAAGATATAAGTAAAAGTATTCAAAATGCTAAACAAAAAAGTAAAGAACCTACAATTATATTATAATTTTAAAAACAAGAAATTTTTTCTTGTTTTTTTATTTTAGATTGTGTTATACTATTTATATGAAAGTTAAATATAGAGTTTTGTCAATAGTTTTATGTTTAATGATGTTTTGCCTTGTAGGGTGTGATGGCACTGTTGGTTCGGGAGAATCTGGTGGCACGCCTTATGTCGTTCAAAATGTAAAAGTTTTGCGAAAACCAAGTGATTATGAGATTTCTGATTTGGTTGATGGGAATTCTGAATATTTTTACAATTTGTTTGCGAGAAGTACCCTTTCGTATATTTATCAATCTTATTCAGCATTTTCTACATTATCTGAACAACAGCAAGAGCAACTGTTTAATAATACAAGTTTACCATCTCTTTCAGATGAAAATAAATTATATTTAAATGATAGTATTAGATATAATATTGAAAGAATAACAACAACTACAAATGATTCTGGCACTTCAGCAACTATTGTTATAAATTTAGATGGCTGGGATTTTGGTTTTGAAAACTATGTTGGAAATAGTACAGGAACATTAAGTAATGCTCAAGATTATATTTATTCATTAGCAATTTTTACAGGAGAAAGCGCGATTGGAGATACTGATTCTACATATAGTTACGATGCGACAAATAGAACGATAACTATACAATTACCAACTGATGTTTTTGGCGCTATTTATAGTAATCCGATAGAAATTTTAGGAACACCTGATGATTATAGTAAATTTTATTATGGAAATGAAATCTATGATGAAGAAACTTCGTTAATTTCATATTATTCTTCACCATATTATCAACAATATGTTGAAGGACTAACAGGTAATGCAATCACTGCGTTGAATGATTATCAAGACGCACTTGAATATGCAACATATATGTTTGTTTTGGGCTATGATTATCAAAATAGAGATGGCTCAGAAAATACTGAAGATACTCCTTACTTTAACTTTGAAATTAGACCAGTCCAAATAACTGAAAGTGGCTATTCTATCAATGTTCCTAAGGTTTATGTTGGGGGTTGGGAAGATAGCAATATTCCTGTTGCTGATGCGCTTCAAAGAGCAAAAAATTTATATGAAGATGTTGGTGTTTACATTGGTCTTTCTGGCACAAACAAAGAACAGATTCAGAGATTTATTTTAGATAAAGTTATTGGTGTTGAGAAAAATGCTGATGGCGAATATGATTCTACGTTTGATATTACATTTACTTCAGTTACCACTTCTTCTAATACATCGAACACTTTAACTTTAGATAGAGAATATGAACAAGTTCTTGAAAATATCATTAATTATGCTTGTGAACAAGTTTTGATTGGTGGAACAGATGGAGATGGTGAAGTGAATATTGATGAGCCATTCCCAATTTCCGAAATCGTTGACTATTCTGGCAACACATTTCTTGTTCAACAAACTGACGAAAGTCCTGTAAATGAATTTGGTGATTTATCGCTCGAATATGTTCCAGAAGCACAATATCAGTGCATTTCTTTAGAACTTTTACCTGATCAAGTTGGAGAAAATATTTATTTAAAAGACTTACTTTTAACTTTCCAATATTATAATACTGGGACAACAGACCAAAGTTTAACATATCTTGACGAAATTACTATTAATGTAGGAATTAATTATTATAATTGCACGGAAAACACTTTAACTCAGTATTCTCCAACAAGAGTTACTATTGAGAATAGCAATGTCCTTACAACAGGTGATGATCCAGATAAAAATTTGGTTTATTTTGCAAATTCTGAGTATTTGGAAGGCTATGATGGTATTATTCAAATTGATCCAATTCCTGCAAGAATGACTTTTGATAATAATATTGATAATGGCGTTTTGAATGCTCGTGAAAACGGCGAAGAAATTGAAGAAGGTGTCAGTGTCATTCGCATTGACGGAGAATCGCAGGCAAGAAAATATTATCGTATGAATGATTCCGCTTCGTATGGGCAATATGCCACATTTAATCCTGATATGTTTAATGGAAAGACAGATTACATTGAAATTTATTTTGATGTTGAAAAGGTTAAAGGGCTTGAAGATATTAATTACAACTTTAAAGTGGGAATCAACTGGACAACAACTGACTATTGGAACTAATTTAATTAGAATATCTAAAAATTTTATAATTTAGTAAAAGAATTTTGTATTTATACAAAGTTCTTTTTTATTTTATTATGAAAATTTTGACTTTTTTTAATTTATTTAAAATTTGTCATCGAGAAAGGTATTTACAAACCTTTTAGTATATGATATAATAATAAATATAAAGGAGTTTAAAATGAGTGGTGGTATTATTGCCTTAATAGTAATTTTGAGCGTTTTAGCGATTGCACTTGCTTTATTTTTCATTTTGGTTCCAGCAAAATCATATTTTACAGCAATGTTTTCTGGGGCGTATGTTTCAGCAAGAAAACTTATGACAATGCGTTTTCGTAAAATGCCTGTTTTTGATATGGTGAATGCGTATATCAAAGGAAAACGCGGAAAAGTTACTGTCACTATTAATGATATTGAAAATATGTATGCGATTAAATGTGATTACAATAAAGTGATTGAAGGCTTTATTGCTTGCAAAAATGCGGGAATTAACTATAAATTTGAGACAATTCAAAAACTTTATCTCTCTGGAAAAGATATCAATACTTTTGTTAAGGAATGTTTAAATTCTAAGGTGGTTGATTCTCAATATATAACTGGTGTTTGCGGAGATTTACAAGAACTTAATGTTAAAGTTAGATTGACACTTAAAGTGAATTTAAAAAATATTTTTTCCACTTTAAATGAAGAAACAATTTTTGCTAGAATCAATGAATGCGTTCTTGCTAAAATTTCTTCTACTCGCGACCATAAATTTATTTTAAGCACTCCTCAAATTTTGGCTAAGGTTATTTATGAAGCAGAAGCTGACAGTGGCAATTATTATGAAATTGTTTCTGCTGATGTTATTGAAGTTTCTTTAGGGAAAAATTTAGCAATAAGCCGTGAAAAAGAAATTATTGAAAAAAATCGGCTTATTGAACAAAATAGATTGGAAGCGAGAAGATTAACCGCAGTTGCTGTTGAACAAGAAATGAAAGCAAGAACAGAAGAAATGAAGGCTAAACTTATTGAAAAAGAAATGGAAGTCCCAGAATCACTTACAAAAGCAATCAATGAAGGGCAATTTGATAAGTTAACAGATTTTTATAAAGTCCAAAATTTGCGTGCTGACACTGAAATGCGTAATAGACTTGCTGGTGGTTTAGGCTTAAATGAAAATGAAACTAGCGAGGATTTTGATGATGAAGATTAAAGAAGTTTTTTCAAAAAAAACACATATTGAGAAAAGAGTAAATAATGAGAAAAAAAATAAAAAAGTCATAAATAAACCAATCAAAATTCAGCAACAGATTGTTCAACCACCAATTGAAGAAGTGGAAGAAGTTAAACCTATCTTTGAAGATTTTGAATTAAAAGATATAACACCACCAAAAAAGGTTACTGAAGCAATGAATATGGTAAGGAGGGGGTCTTCTAAACCTATGGCGAAGCAAGACTTTCCAATGAGCAACAAAATGACACATTTTGATGCTGGAAATATTTTTGGTGACGAAGACGAAGAAGACGAAGAAGACGATGAAGAAGATGACGATGATGATTTTGCAGACATTGAAAAAAGTTATCAAGAATTTTTAGCAAGGCGTAAGAAAGAAAATGAAGAGTTTCAAAGTCGTTTTAGGGAAGAAAGACATTTTGATAGGAAAATTGAAAAAGAGTATTCATTAGATGATTTTAAAAAAGATTTTTTTGATAAAAAAATGGATATATCTGACCTTTTAGATAAAATGCCAGTTGAACTTAAAGATAAGTTATTAACTATTTTATTATCCAAACATAAAGATTAGGAAAAATATGGAGCTGTCTAAAAAACGAAATTTTGCATATTTTGATATATTAAAATTTATATTAATTTTTTTAGTTGTATTTGGTCATATAATTGAAAAATATATTGATTTTCCATTAATTAAGTCAATATATTTATTTATATATTCATTTCATATGCCATTATTTGTTTTTGTTTCAGGCTTCTTTGCTAAATATAATAAAAGCAAATGTTACAACTATCTTTTTTTGTATTTGCTGTTACAAATAATTCATATAATTTTGTCTTTAACAATAATTGCTCCAAAATCACAATATTCGTTTATAGATATCCTTGGGTTTATTTTTGCACCTCAATGGACATTATGGTATTTGCTTGCTCTAGCTTTTTGGATATTTACTTTAAAATTTATAAAAAAAATAAACATAAAATTAATTTGTGCTTTAGTTATTTTATCCTTAATTTTGGGCTTTGTTCCTTTTATATCGACTCCACTTTCCTTAAGTAGAATAATTTATTTTTTTCCATTCTTTTTACTAGGTAAATATTTTGGTGAAAATAAAGAAAAGTTTACTGAAAAAATAAAAGAATTAAAAAAGCCTATTTTCAAAATATTATCTATAGTTTATTTAATTTTACTTTTTATAGTTTTGTTTCTCTTAGCTTCAAAATTTGATATAGATTTCTTTTATGGTAGCACCCCATATAGTAATATTTATGATTTTCCTATTAGGTTGATTATTTACATACTGGCATTTTTAACTTCGCTTTCTATTTTAATTCTTACTCCAATGAAGAACGATGAAAATATTTATGCGGGGGGGGGATTTTACAATATTATATCTCCATATAATATTGGTAAACGAACGCTATCAATATATTTATTGCATCCAATAATTATATTGTTTCTTAATAAGTTTTTGTCACTTTCAACATTGCATTTATTCTTAATTTTAATAATATGCTTTATGTTAACAATTATAATAGTTATATTTACATCTTTACCAATTTTTCAGAATTTTATTAATAGATTAAAATTTTATAAAACAAATTAGGCAGTCTTTTTTAATAAAAACAAACATATTATATGTTAGGTAATTAAGATGTTTAATTTTTTTGGAGAACTTAAAAACAATGTAAAAGAATTAAATAAGTTGGAAAATTTTAATATAATAAACATTTCCAACAAAATTATTTATGCCGAAGGACATAAAGGGCTTGTCACACTCTCCAAAGACGTGATTGCTTTTAAAATTAAAGGCGGAAGAATCGTTATTGAAGGGAGTGATATGTTCTTAATGGAACTTACTGAAAATACTATCAAAATTTCTGGAAACATAAAAAAGGTGGAAAGTTTTTAATGTTCGGAAAATCAATTTTCAAAATTAAAGGTCTTAATATTGAAAAAAGCTTAAACATCTTATCAAAAAAATTTGCAATTTATGACACAGAAAGAATAGAAAAAAATTTGACTCAATTTTCTGTTGATTTTCGCTATCATAAAAATGTTAAAAAGGAATTAACCAAGTTAGGTTATGAAATTGTAGAAGAGAAAAATAGCGGTTTTTTACCATTTATTTTTAAAAATTTATGCAATTTTGGTGTAATTTTTGCAATTTTACTTGCTTTTATTCTTTATACTATTCAATCACCAATAATATTGCAGTATGAGATATTGGGAACAGAAAGTTTAAATAAAGAAGAAATTGTCTTGTTTATTGAAGATAATTTTTCTCAAAATAAAAATAAATTGGATATACTTGAAGTTGAAAATGCTTTATATAAAAATTTTGAGAAAATAAGTTTTGTTTCTGTTATGGTCAAAGGACAAACACTTGTTATTAACATCAAAGAACGTTTAATGCCTGATGAAATGTATGGCGAATTTCAGCCAATATATTCTCAACATGATGGTAAAATTACAGAAATAAGTATTGTTTCTGGAACGGCAGAAGTTTCCATTGGCGATTATGTCAATGAAGGAGATATTTTGGTTCAACCTTATTATCTTGATAGTTCTGGAAATTTACAAAAAGTGGAAGCAGATGCAGAGATAAAGATGGAAGTTTATCATACCGCTGAAATAACTCATTTTGACACGCGTGTGGAAGTTGTAAGAACGGGGGAATTTAAGGTTATTGATGAAATCCAACTTTTTGGGTTGACAATTTATAAAAATGGAGAAGATGTAAATTATTCAAGAAGCGAAACACGTGTTGAATATGAAGATTTGGTGAAAAACAATCTTTTGCCTTTTAAATTGAAAAGAACAACCATCTATGAACTTGAAGAAGTTGTGATAAATGAAGAATTTGAAGAAGTTTCTGAAAAAATTATTACAGAAGCCAGAGAAAAAGCCTTGGAAAATTGTGAAAATTATGATACAATAGTTGATGAATTCTATACACTTAAACATATATCTAGTGCAACGGTTGTTGACTATGTTATTGTGGAAGAAATAATACAAGAAAATTAATCTTGTTTTAAAAATTTAATAGGGACAAAATTATTTAGAGGAAAATATGAAAATCGAAGGGAAAATTGGATTTTATAAGCCAAAAATTAAAAAAATTGCCAATATTTGTGAAAAAGTTTTAAAAGAAGACTTTTCTAATGTTTATTTTTCGATTAATTTTGTGGAAGGAAATGAAATTCAAAGATTGAACAAAGAATTTCGTCAAATTGATAAAGTTACAGATGTTTTGTCTTTTCCAAATTTGAACAAAACTCCAAATGAAAAATTGAAAAAATTTATGAAATTTGCCGATTTTGATACTGGACTTCTCTTTTTGGGAGATATCGTAATTTGCAAAGAAGTGGCTAAAAAACAAGCTAGTGTTTATGAACATTCTCTTAAACGAGAAGTGTGCTTTTTGGCTCTTCACGGACTTCTTCATCTTCTTGGTTTTGACCACATCAAAGAAGAAGATGAAAAAATAATGAACAAACTTCAAGACAAGATTATGTGTGAGGTGGGGCTATGAAATGTGGATATGTTGCCGTTTTAGGTCGTCCAAATGCTGGAAAAAGTAGTTTAGTGAATTTTTATGTTGGAGAAGATGTTGCAGTCGTTTCTAAGCGTCAGCAAACAACAAGGTCAAACATTTTAGGAATAGTCACAGGAAAAGACTATCAAATTGTTTTTATTGACACTCCGGGAATACATCATAGCAAAAACGAACTTGACCGCTTTATGATGAAAAATGTGCGCTCCGCAATTTCGACTGCTGATGTTGTTTTATACCTTTTTGATGCAGGAAAAGAAATTGATATTGAAGAAAAGGACTATATTGAAAAACTTAGAGAAAAGGTTGACAATTTGATTGTTGTTAAATCTAAAATTGATAAAGAAGAAATTGCAGATTATCCTTGTGATATAAAAGTTTCAATTCGAACAAATAAAAACACTAAAGAATTATTGAAACAAATTATTTCAAAATTACCAGAACAAGAGCAAATTTTTGATAATGATGAATACACTGACAAAAGCATAAAGTTTTTAGTGTGTGAGTATATTAGGGGAATGCTTCTTGATAAATTTGATAATGAAATCCCACACGGAATTGCGGTTGTTGTGGAAGATTTAAAAGAAGATAACAAATTTGTCAAAATGGACATTGCTTTAATTTGTGAAAGAGAAAATCATAAAGGCATAATAATCGGCAAAAATGGCGAAAATTTAAAAGAAATTGGCATTAAAGCCCGAGAATATGCTGAAGATTTATTCAATAAACAAGTTGTTCTTCACACTTTTGTCAAAGTTGATGAAGACTGGCGAAATAGAAATATAACTAAATATTTTTAACAGGCTTTGCCTGTTTTTATTTTAATTATTATTTTTTCTTATAAAATGTAATATAAAACTCTTGATTTGTTTGTAATATTTTATAAATTAAATTATAATATTAATATGAAGAAATTTTTAATTTCATTTTTTTCCATATTATTAATTACACTAACATCAGTTGTTGGTGGTTTATTATTATCAGGTTGTAACAATTCTTCCTACTCCGAAACAAACGGGGGGGGGAATTTGGACAATTCGGAAAATGAAATTCCTAGTGATGAAGATGATGTAAGTGCTCAATACCTTTGTTATATCTATCTTGGCGGAACGATTTTATCTCCTCGCGAGCCAGACTTAAGTAATTATGATTCAGAAAATACATCAAATCCTCCATGGGACAGCACTTGGGGAAGACCTTATCACGAACAAATTTCTGGTTGTTCAGTTAATGTGACAGGCTCAGGAATAGGTGGAAACGGTATCACACTTAATGATAGTTCAACAACCACAAGAGCTCGTGTGTCTACTCAATCTACTTATACAATCAAATTCACAGCAACAGTTGGGGCAGGTTATACTTTTGCTGGTTGGTGGGCTTATTCAAGCGAAAGTGAACCTATTTCTTGGAGTAGAGTTTCTAGGTCATTAACTTGGGAAATTAGAGTGAGTGACTATTCTTATTTATTTTCAAGAGATTCTTCGCCAGAAAATAATTATATTTGCGGTATTTTTTATAGAAACACTTATACAAATACATATCGTTATAGAAATTCCAGTGGAGATACGGCTTCAGTTAATCAAACAAGATATTATAATACATCTTTTACTGCATATAATCAATCTAATCTTACAAATCCTTACACATCAAATGGTTGGAGTTTATATGGTTGGGGGACAACTTCAACTACGACAACAAGGAGTTATACACCAGGAAATAGTTATTCTTCTACAAGTACATCAACAATGTATTTATATGCAATATCTCAGCGAACTATAAGTTTAGTGTATAATGCAAATAGTGGTTCAAATGCACCAAGCACAACAACATCAACCTCAATATTTATTGGAGCAGAGCCAAATAATTCAGCGACCACACCTTATGGGCAATACTTTAAAGGTAAAATAAGAAGTGTATTTATTTATAATAATTCATTAAGTAAAGATGAGATTTTAGATTTAAAAAGTAAGGATTTTTATTCAGGTTTTGGAACAGAAGAAGGGAATTATCTAGCAGTTACAGAACAAATTGTGTTTGCAAGTGCGTGGAGTAGCACAAAACTAAGTTTAGGCGATGGCTATACATCATCAACACTAAGAACAAACATATCAGACTTTATAAGTGACACTCAAATGAATATAGATTATACTGGAGCAAGGTCATACACAATAAAGAACTTCAGAAATGTGAATGGAGCAAGTGCTGACACAACATTATCTGTAGATATAATTGCATCAAATGAAAGTGAAATTGAGAGTGTTTTTGGAGATTTAAGTGCCGAGTTTTCCGATTTAGTATCTGACATATTAGGAAATAACTTAATGTATTGGACAAGAGATGTAGGCTCTAACTTAAACACTGCGGAATGCATCACAAGTTTAGGATCATCAACTCAAACAATTATGCAAAAAATATTAGGCGTAAGACTTACTGCTAATGTTTCAACATTTGGGTGTCTGTGACACTCTCTAGATTCTAACAAGGGTTGGTTTTAGGTATTGGCATTTAAGTGTTTTGTAAAAATTATTAGGATAACCAATCACGGATTGGTGCTTGTAGCACTTTCTAGATTCTAGCAAGGGTTGGTTTTAGGTATTGGCATTTAAGTAAAAATAGAATATTATTAAAAATCCAATCAATGATTGGTAAAAACAAATGTAATTTTTAATGGTAAAAGTAGGAATATAACCTACTTTTATTTTATTGTTTTATTACCATATTTTATTTGTATATTTTGAAAATTTTTGCAGATACTTTTACTAGGGGTGAAAATATGGTAGTCGTAAATTATATAGCTTACATTTTGACAATAATTGGTGGAATTAACTGGGGACTTGTTGGCATCTTCAATTTTGACCTTGTTAATTGGATGTGTATGGGAAGAAATGCTGGCTCAATCATAATCTACATTTTAATTATGCTTGCAGCAATTTGGCTTATCATTTCTCCAATCATTTCACGCGGTATGTTAGACCTTGGTTGTCAATATAAAAAAGCAAGTGATGAAAAAAGCAAGGATAGATAAACTCCTTGTTTTTTATTTACGTAAAAATTAGATTAACATATTATTTTGTTTTCCCTAACTCACAAAAAGATAAAATTTCTAAAAGATTTTCGCATTTTTCAATAGCATTATTCCATATTATTTTATTTGAAAAATTCGCATCATCAGGATTAATACAAAGTGTTTTTACTCCACTTAAATAAACCTTTTCGTCATTTGAAGCATTGCCAACAAACAAAATTTCATTATTTTTTAAATTATATTGTTTTTTGATAAGTTCAATATATTCATTTTTGTTTTCTGGGTTATGAAGTGAAGGGGATTTATAATCAATTAATTTTCCAAGACTATCAAAAATAAGGTCATAACCTTCAATTGATGCTATAAATTTTCCCACATTTTCTCTTTTTAAAACATCTTCAATGATTTGTTTGACTCCACCAGATAGAATAAAAATTTTTATGCCATTTTTATATAATTTTTCTAAAGTTTCATAACTTCCAGGAAGAAGTTCCAATTTTTTTGAAATTTCGTGGAGATATTCTCTTTGAACATCTTTTTCCTTATATCTTTTTATAATAAGTTTCATCCAAGTAGCATCATCAATTTCTTTGTTTTTAAACTTGGTATAGAGAAAATTATCATAATCTAAATCATCAATATATTTCCAAATCTCATACCAACAATTACTGCCTTTTCGATTTTTTGTTAATGTGCCATCAAAATCAAACACGATTGCCTTCATTTGTTTCTCCTTTGCGTATAATTATAACAAAGAAACTAATAAATTTCAATGTAATTATAATAAAAATAACAAAAAAGGTTGACAAATATGGTAAAAATTAGTAAAATTATCAAGTAACTAATTTAGGGGTGTAGTTCATCGGTAGAATGAGAGTCTCCAAAACTCCAGAGGAGGGTTCGATTCCTTCCACCCCTGCCAAGAGAAAAAACTGCGCTTTTGCTTATTTTGGAAACAAGTTTCAAAATTTCATTTGATGCTTGTTTTTTATTGTTTTATTTTAAATTTAGATAAATTTATTAGAGAGTATGTTAGAAACTTGACTTTTTTTATGAGAAAAGGGTAAAATTTTTTCTAGAGGTGTTTTATGCGTCTTATCAGTGATTTTTATGAAAGCAATGTTTTTGTTGCGGAAAAGAATAATGAAATTTTGATTATTGATGCTGGAGCAAATGTCGAAGATGTTAAAAAAGTTGTTGCTAATAGAAAAGTTGTTGGCATTCTTTTAACTCATGGGCATTTTGACCATTCCTATTTTGTGGAAGAATACATGAAAGAATTTGGTGCGAAAGTGTATGCCAGTAAGTATATTAAAAAATATTTAGAAGACCCTAAAAAGAATTGTTCAACTGATTATGAAGGTTGTTATTTAGAAGTTAAAGATTTTTCAAATTTTGTTTTTCTTTCAGGTGAAGGGGAAATTAAAATTGGTGAATTTAAAGTGCAATATAAACAACTTGGTGGACATTCAAAAAGTGATATGTGCTTTAAAATTGACGATGAAATATATGTTGGCGACACAGTTCTAGGGCGCGCAGTTGGAAGAACTGACCTTTATGGTGGAAATAAAGAAGAAATGGTTAAGAGTTTGAAATATCTTCAAGGTCTAGACTATTCTGTTATGCATTGCGGTCATGGCGAAGATTTTGAAAAAGCCACTCAAGATAAAGTTTGTCAAATTTATATCAAGTTTTTGAGTAGGTAGTCTTTACATCTTTTCTTCAATATGTTAAAATGATTTTGGGGGATATATGGAAAAATTTGAAGATGTTAGAGATATAAAATGGAATGAAAGTGTGCATGGAAAAGTTTTTGAAACTCCAGATTTAGAAACATTAGTTACTTTAAGTTTTAATGGAAAAACTATTTGGACTGATGATACACTTCCAAAAAAAGTTTTAGAATATGGAAAAATTCCGCCACTTGGTATTTATGATTTACATAAGAAAGGGTATACTGGCGAACGAGTGAATGTGGCAATAATTGACCAGCCCCTTGCACTTGACCACCCAGAATATAAAGGTAAAATTGCAAGTTATAAAATATTTGCTCCAGAAAATTATGAAATGGACGTTAGCAGCATGCATGGTCCTGCTGTTACAAGTTTGCTGGTCGGTGAAAAACTTGGAACCGCACCTAAAGCGAAAGTATATTATTATGCTGTTCCAACTTGGCTTTTGGATAGTCTTTATCCAGCACAAGCACTTGAAGATATTATTGAAATAAACAAAAGTTTAAGCGAAAAAGATAAAATTAAATTTGTTTCTGTTTCAGCGGCGCATTCTGGTGCTTATTCTCCATTTAAAAAAAATTTAAAAGCATGGGAACAAGCGGTTGCCAATGCAGAAAATGAAGGAATTTGCGTTGTGGAATGTAGTGAAGGTAAAAGATTTGCATCTGCAGGCTATATTGATTATTTTTCAAAAGAATTTAAATATGGTTTTCCAAATCGGCCTATGTATCGTGCACAAGTGGGAAATGTTCACGTTCCAAATTCACTTCGAACAGTTGCAGAAAGTTATGATAATAAGAATTTTTCATATGCATATAATGGAGTTGGCGGTTTAAGTTGGGGAATTCCTTATGCGACAGGAGTATTGTGTTTGGGACAACAAGTAAATCCAAAGTCGACGGCTTTTGAACTCAGAGATTTGTTGATAGAAACTGCTCAAACAAACAAGTGTGTTATAGATCCAAATGGTTTTATTGAAAAAGTTAAAGAAAAAAGTAAGTCTAGAGAATTATAGTATGGAGACAAAAAAGAGCAAATCTTTTAGATTTGCAGTTACCTTTGGCAACAAAAAACTTTTAGCAAATTGCTAAAAGTTTTTTCTTTCCGCCGTGTTTATGTTACTGAATAAAAATATTAATTTAATTTCAACAACTATTTATTTCTATCTTTAAAATTTTAATGTTTCTTTAATCTCAAATCTTCATTTTTTAGATTGACTGTTATGGAAGTTTCGCGATTTGCGATGCGAGAAAATATGCGTTCATCATATCTATCTCTTATTTCTGCAAGGTCAAGATTGGATGTTATTATTGTGCAAAGTTTTCTCATTTGTCTTTCATTTAAAATTTGATATAAAAATTCAATGGTGGAATTTTTGTAAATTACTTCTGTTCCAAGGTCATCAATAAACAAAAACTCACAGGAGAGATATTTATCCAAAATTGTTTCGTTGTAAGTTGAACGATATTCCTTAAAATCTCGGCTCATTTGAAAAGCGGTGACAAGTTTAACAATTTTTCCCTGCTCTATTAGTTCATTTGCCATTGCACGCGTAAGATATGTTTTTCCTGTTCCAACTTCACCAGACAAGAAAATTATGTTTTTCTTGAAATCACTATGACACCATTTTTTCATTAATTCATAAAGAGATTTTAAATTGCCACTTGCACCTTTTTCAGCATCAGAAAAGTTTACAAGTTTTCCAAAATTGCTTTCTTCAAAAAGGATATTTGAAATTTCTTTTTTAAGACATTCGCACATTTTTCCGTTGATATAGCCATTATCTTGGCATTTCTTACAAGAGTATGAAATTGTGTTTTTTGCCCCATATTTTTTGAAATAATCATCAATTTCTTTTTTGAGTTTTTCTTGGAGTGTTTTATCAGTTTTTTCGCCATAAACTTCTTTTTTGGCATTGTCAATTATCTCTTGCTGATATTTTTTTCTTAAATCACTAAATTTTTTGTCTTTTGAAAATTTTTCAAGCAGGAGATTATAAGGTATTTCACTTTTTTGTTTTCTTTCTTTTATGATATTTTCTGCTTTTTCAACAACTTCTCTATTCATATCTTACTCCTAATTAAATCTCAATTTCTTCGATAGATTGGAAAAGAGCATTCATTTCTTCTTTTGTGTAAGAACGTTCATTGTTAAACTTTTTGGTGTGAGTGGTTGTGTTGACAATTTGAGAAGAATTTTTGGCATCTTCCACTGTTTTTATGTTCTTGTCGTGGAAAGAAGAAAGCAAGGCGACAAGATATTGCATTGGCTGTTCTTTGCCAACTGCAAGAGTTGTGGCATATTCAATCACATCTTCGGGCATATTCCAAACTTCTGTCCAGATTTTATATTTATCTCTATCAAATTGATTGACATTTCTTGACAAACCGATATTTTCAAGAATTGTTTTAATCTTTTTATCGACTGAAAGAACGGAATTAAAGTATTCTTGCAGGCTTTCTTCACTCAATATGCCGAGTTTGTAGAATTTTGCAAGCACTTTATCCATACCTTCCAAAGTTCTTACATTTGTTTTAAAACAGTAATTGGAAATTTGTTCAAGCATTGAGATAGAAAAGCCCATATTGAACCATTTAAAGACATAATTGTCCACCACAGGCTCAAGATTTTCGTAATATAAACCAAGATTTGTCGTGATTTTCTTGGCAATTTCCGTGGAAGTTTTCTTCTCACTTTCATAATTTTCAATATCTTCAACTTTTGTAAGTTTCATTGAGTAATATTTCTTTAAAAGTGTGTCCAGATACTCAAAACTTGGGCGTTTCATACTTTTTGCCACATATAAAATGACATTATCATCAAATTTTAGGTCATCTTTCCAAGATTTATAGATTGTTCGCTCTGTAATGTTTGGAAGGCGTTTAAGTTTAAGAGTTTTGAACACCATTTCAACACCTTCATTTTGTCCTTCAAGTTTGCAAAGATATTCTTCCGTTTGTTTTGCCGTCAAAATTTTACGATTGGCAAAATCTTTCGCAACAGTTGTGATGTATGAATAGTTAATATTGTCGCTTTTTTTAGCATCTACGCAATACTTAATAATCATAAGTAGTGCTTCTTTTTCCATATGTAATTCTTCAATGATATAGTAGTATTCTTCATATTCTTTTGGAGTTATCATTCTGCCCGATAAAATTTCTTGTGCTTGAATGTTAAATGTGCCATATTTTTTCACATTATATTTTTTTGTGTGATTTAAAACATTGGTAATTGGCAAATATCTCACTTCAAAAGGAATGACTTCCAAAATTTGCACAAGCCCTTGTTCTTGCCAATAATAGAAACAACTCTCCACATCTTCTTGTGACATATTGAGTTCGTTTGCAAAATTTTCAAGAGTGTTATCACGACTTGAAGCATCTTGGCATTTATATAGGCCATATAAATAAACCTTAACACACTCGTTTGTTGCGTAAGGGAGATAGTTGTTGATAAAAATATTGTCAACTTGTGTGGTGTTATTTGCGATTGCGTCAACTGAAAGTTTACAAAAAGCCATTTTTTACCCCTTTAATTAAAAAACAAAAGTAAAGTTTAGAAAAATTCTAGTAAGTAAATTGTAGCACAATTTTTTTTCTTTTACAAGTTTTTGAGTAATGTTTTGTAGATTTAACTAATAAAATAGTGTATGAAAAAATTTGCCTTTCTTTTTGTTTTTATTTTCGCACTCCCACTTTTCTTGGTGGGCTGTGGTGGTCAAGTTCAACTTTCAAGTTATGATATTGTCTGCGAATATGACGAAAATTCACACACTTTGACTTGCGAGCAAAATGTTAATTATGTTAATAATTCTAACAACACCTTGAATGAGATTTGTTTTTTTCTTTATCCTAACTCCTTTAAAGAGATTGCTGTCTCAAATGCTTATTATGATAGGGCTTATCCAAATGGAGATTCATTTGGGGATATTGAGATTGAAAGTGTTAAGATAGGTGACAAGGATGCGGAATTTAATATTGAAAATGAGGCAATTTTGAATGTAACATTATTTAACGAACTTTTTCCTAATGAAAACATTGAGATAAACCTTTCGTATGTTGTCAATTTAGCAAATGTCTATCATCGTCTTGGTTATGGCGATAATGCGGTAAATTTTGGCAATTTTTATCCGATTCTTTGTGTTTATGATGATGGCTTTGTTAAAAACTCTTTTGCATCAAATGGCGACCCTTTTTATAGCGACATAGCAAACTATAATGTTCAAATCACTTTTCCATCAAACTATACACTTGCCACAAGTGGAGAAGTTTTAAGATCGACAAATGAGAATTCTAAAACCACGACAGAAATCAAAGGGGAGAAATTAAGAGATTTTTGCTTTGTCCTTTCGACTAAATTTGTAGTTATTTCAAAGACAATAAATGATGTCAATGTCAACTATTACTATTATGATGACGAAAATGCCGAAGAATATCTTACGCTTGCGTGCGAAGTTATTGAAGAATTTTCTTCCTCCTTTGGCGATTATCCCTATAAAAATGTCAATGTTGTGAAAACGAATTTTTGTTTTGGTGGAATGGAATATCCTAACCTTGTTTATATTTCTGACGAGATAACAGACTCGGAAACATATCGCTATGTGATTGTTCACGAACTTGCTCATCAGTGGTGGTATTCGTTAGTTGGCAACAATGAGTATGAAGAAGCGTGGTTAGACGAAAGTTTGACTGAATATTCCACGGCACTTTTCTTTGAACGCCACGATTATGGTTTAAATTATGACGACATAATTGCAGGAGCAGATAGCACATATAGGTTATTCGTTGATGTTTATAGCAATGTTTTAGGCGATGTTGACGAGAGTATGAACAGAAATTTAGGCGAGTTTGAAACTGAACCAGAATATGTAAACTGCGTTTACACAAAAGGTGTTTTGATGTATGATAGTTTACGAAAAACACTAGGTGACAGCAAATTTTTTAAATGTCTAAAAGATTATTTTGAAAATTTCCGCTATAAAAATGCAAGTGGTGCAGATTTAATCAATTCGTTTTCATCTTCTTCGCACAGAAATTTGGAAGGATATTTTAGTTCTTGGCTAAATGGCGAAGTTATTTTTGGAAATTAATAGAAATTAATAAATTGAAACTAAATTTGCCTTTTTTAATGAATTAGGCAAATTTTTTATGTTTGAAATAATTATGTCTGAACTTTTTATTCCCCATAAAATTTTTTCGTCTTTTGTTTTTGATGAAATTGGTAAATTTAAACTGAAAGAAGCTTTTTCCCAGCATGGAATTTTATAATAATGAGCGTTGTAACATTTGATGTCTGGTGCAAGTTTTCTTAAAAATTCACTGGCTGTTTTATTGATATTGTTGTTTTCGATAAAATAGAAATATTTAAAATTATCCTTGCAAGTTGAATATGCCAATGGATAAACTTCTTGAATGTATCACAATTTTTGGAGTTTCAAATGAAGAATTTCTCTCAGATAACTATCAAAATTATGGTGAAGAGAAAAAGTTGGTAACAAAATTTAGAAAGTTATCAAAGGAAAGTCAAGATTTAATTTTTAACCTAATGGACTCAATGAAATAAATATATTTATTTTCTATAAATTATTTCTGTCAATTTTTTCTTGACATTCTTTTTCTAATAGTGATAAAATTTTCCTAATTTAAGGGGATTAAATTATGAGAAAAAGAATTTTGACAGGAATTAAACCTACAGGTTATGCACATATTGGGAATTATTTTGGAGCAATTAAGCCAGCGATTGAACTAAGCAAAAATCCTGATTATGATTGCTATTATTTTATCGCCGACTATCACGCTTTAACAACCTTGAACAATAAGGAAGAAATGAAAGAATATTTTTATAATATTGCTTGCACATGGCTTGCTTGTGGACTTGACCCTAAAAAAGTGGTTTTCTATCGCCAAAGTGACATTAAGGAAGATTTTGAACTTAATTGGATTTTGTGCAATGTGACACCTAAAGGATTAATGAATAGGGCACACGCATATAAGGCTATTGTTGAAAGAAATGAAGAACAAGGGATTGATAGAGATGATGGTGTGAATATGGGACTTTATAACTATCCAATTCTTATGGCTGCTGACATTCTTTTGTTTGACACTGACCTTGTCCCTGTAGGACTTGACCAAAAACAACATATTGAAATTGCAAGAGACATTGCTCACAATTTTAATGGGAAATATGGTAAATGCTTGAAAGAACCTTGTGATTATATTGACAAAAACAATCACACATTAGTGGGACTTGACGGCAGAAAAATGAGTAAAAGTTATAACAACACAATAAGACTCTTTACTGATGAAGCAACTCTTAAAAAATCAATTTTCAGAGTGGTGACTGATAGTCGCTTGCCAGGAGAGCCAAAAGATGCTGACTGTACTGTTAACAAACTTTTCAAACTTTTCGCCACAAAAGAAGAAGCGGATAAATTTGAACAAGACTTATTAAACGGGCTTGGCTGGGGAGATGCAAAAAAACAACTTTTTGAAGTCGCCAATCGCTTTATTTCTCCAATGCGTGAAAAATTTGATTATTATATGGAACACAAAGAAGAAGTGGACAAAATCTTGAAAGAAGGGGCTTTGAAAGCGGAAAAGGTGGCAAAAGAAGTCCTTGCTCGTGTTCGTAAAGCAATTGGAACAGATAGATAAATATTTTTATAAAATTTGATCAAAATTGATAAAATTTGTTTTTAAAATAACTTTTAAAATTAAATTTTATTTAAGTAAATAAAAAATAAAAAGGTAGCACAATATGAGAGAAGAAGACAAATGGACAAGAGAACTTTTGTGTCCTAGTTTAAGAGCAGAATTGCCTAATGAAATTGTTATTGAATGTGGACAACCACTTCTATATAGTGTGAATATTAATTCATATCAAAAAATAGATGGTAAATATGTGGCAAATTTATCATCTCAAAATTCTCGTGGGAAAGGGAGTTATGAAACAGATTTGTTGCTTAGCGAAAAAGTTGGCGAAAATGAATTTGTTCCACTTGTTGTTTGTGAATCAAAACTTGGAATGATGACCACTCACGATATGATTACTTACAATCAAAAAGCAGGTGAGCATAAGAAATTACATAAAGGTTTGAGATATGGCGTTGTGATTGCTGGTTGCAAAAAGGGAGGAATCACTTTGCAAAAAATTTTAAATCACGGCTGTGAAAATTTTGATTTTATTTTTTGCTTCAAAGACTTGGTTCCAACAGAAGAAGAATGGCAGAAATTTTCAGATTTAATTAAACATCAAATTGAAGAATCGAAATATTTACATAACATTCTCTCTGGAGAAAAGAAGAGTAAAGACTCTTTTGTTTCCTTTGAACGTGATACAAGGACAAAATAATAATTAAAAATTGGATTATAAAATATCTAAGGAGAAAAAAATGAAATTTGAAATGTGGTCAGTATGGCATTTTGTTTTAATGTTAGCACCAATAGTTGCCATTTTAATTTTATACTTTGCGCTAAGGAAAACAAGTTATAAGACAAGATATATTGTCGGTGTGGTAATAGGTTGTATATCACTTGGAATACTAATAATGCGAAATATTGATATTTTCGTTACAAATGGTTTTGACCCAGAAATTATTCCGCTTCAAGTGTGCCATTTTGGAAATATTATGGTTTTTATCGCACTTGTCTTTAGGAGTAAAATCGCCACATCAATTTCGTGGACTTTAAATTTACTTGCAGCATACGCATCGCTTGTGTTTGCAGATAGTTTGGAGAACTATACAACTATGGCATGTATTCGTGCTCAAGCATATATTTGGGGACACATTTTTATTGTCGTTGGAGCATTGTATGCAGTGCTATTAAAAATTGTTCGCATTGATTTTAAGTCATTTCTTTTGGGACTTGGTGTTCTTGTATTATTATTGATTCCAGCAATCATTTTGAATTCTTATTTTAATGATGTTTTAGGATATTCAATAAATTATTTCTATATTTATAATTCTGATGGTGTTCCTTTTGAATTTTTGTATATTGGAGAGCGAGCAAAATATGGCTGGTTTACAATAAATTGGGCTTATACGATCTTTATAATTTTAATTTTCTTAGTATTAATGTATTTGATTTATTTAATACAAAAACTTTTGTATTTAAAAGATAAAGATTATAAAACAGAAAGTGTTTATCACTCTTGGAAACAAAAAAGAAAACTTACAAAAGTAAGTTAAAGGAGATAATTTTGACATTATCTTTTTTATGTTTTAAAATAACTAGAAAGAATAGTTTTATATTCTAAAGAAAAATTTAAAAAATTTTTGAAAAATTAGCACTCTTTACTTGACATTGCTAGCAAAGTGGCTGTATAATTACTAATGTATTAGGAAAAACTAATACAGGAGGTAATAATTATGAAACATGATAAATTTGATTTAATTTCAAGAAATGAGAGAGAACCTTTAGGATTCTTTGATGGCTGGTTCGATGACTTTATGCCAATGTTTTCAAGAAGGGAGATGAAAGAATTTAATTCTGTTATGAAAACAGATATTAAAGAAACTGACAAAAACTATGTTCTCGAAGTTGATTTGCCAGGATTTGACAAGAAAGATGTAAACTTACAACTTGAAAATGGCTATCTTACAATTTCTGCAAAAAGAGAACATAAAATGGAAGAAGGACAAGACAAAAAGGGCAACTTTATCAGAAAAGAAAGAAGTTTTGGTCAATTTAGCCGTTCTTTCTATGTAGGGGACATTCAACAAGAAGATATTGATGCTAAACTTGAAAACGGAATTTTGACAATTCTTCTTCCAAAAGAAGAAAAATCTACACCAAAATCAAACCGCATTGAAATTAAATAGTTAAATGATTAAAAAAATCACTAGTCCAAAAAACTAGTGATTTTTATTTTATGCTATAGATTTGCATTTTAATTAAAAATTTGTTATCCTATATTTAGGAGGAAAATATGGATTATTATGAAAGTAAGGCTAAAATTGCCTATGAAAAATACATAAAAGGCGAACCTTTTAAAAAGGTTTATGCAGTTGTTCAAAAGGGAGATAAATTTGTCGTTTTAAAGAATAGTAAGGGAAGATATGAATATTCTCTTTCTGGCGGTGGCGTTGATGATGGAGAGACTAATGTTCAGGCTATAAAAAGAGAATTATTGGAAGAATTAAATATCAATGTAGAAATAAAGAAAAGCCTAGGCTTTAGCAACTATGTTCGCACTTGGAGATATCAAGGAAAAGAATTTGACATTGATTATGTTTCAGAAATTTTCTTGACCGAATTTGTTTCGTATGCTGATAACAAAAATTTTGGACTTGAAGGTGAGTTTGATGGAAAAGGAATTTCCATTGCAGAAATTTCTCGAGAAGAAATGCTAAACAAAGTTTATGAATTTACAGTTGGCGGAATCAAATTTGATTAATTTAAAATTAACTAATCTGCAATATTTTACAAAATATTTCAAAATTATAAAAATTATTTAATTAAAATCAAATTATATAACTTATTTGTTGCTATGACAAAAACGAAAACATTATGAATGTCCTTTTTGGTGAGAATTGGAGAAGATTATAAATTTGTGAATTGGAGAGTATATGAATTTGAAATTGGTTGTGCCACACAAAGAAGATTTGTGGTTTAAAAAAGAGATGAAAGAAGATCCTGCCACAATGGACTATAATGCGGGCTATGATTTAAACTTTGCTGGTTATAATCGCATAGACGGAACAATTCAAACAGATTTGAGTGAATTAAAAAATGTTTGGGCGAAGAAGTGGATTGGAAATGAGCCAATAAATTATTATTACTATATAAAAAATGATAACACATTTATTGGCGAAATCTATGCAAAATTTGACAAAGAAAAAAATTTTTATGAAATTGGAATTGTTATAAAGGGCGAGCATAGAGGAAAAGGATATGCGACTCCTGCGATTAAATTACTTTGTGAGAAATTGAAAATGAATGGCGTCAAAAAATTATATCACAAGCTTCCTGCGTCAAGAAAAAGTGCAATAAAAGCAGATATAAACAATGGTTTTGTTATAAAAAAAGAAAATATTGACGGAATGAATAAATTTGGCAAAAGCGAGAAATTGGTTTATTTGGAAAAGGAGTTGTAATGGATACACATTTAAAGACTATCATTTATAAAATTGTTGAGTGCAAAAATGATATTAGATTTTTTCGGAAATAAAATATATGGATTATGTTAATATTTTCCCAAGAAGCGAAAAAATAGAATATCTTTAAATGACGAAGCTATAAAATTAGGCAATTACTGAGAAAAATGTAAGATGAACAACATATCGTTTAAATAAACCAATGTCAACTGAGCTTGGGAACATTGAATCTCTTAGCTATGTTATGGATATTCCAACAAGCGAATATTATAAGCCTATTCAATGATTACTTAAAATAAAAAATGTGTCTAAAATAGACACGTTTTTGTTTTAACATTTGGTGGGTTGCCGGGGGCTCGAACCCCGGACCCTTCGATTAAGAGTCGAATGCTCTACCAACTGAGCTAGCAACCCAAATTTAAATGCTTAGTTTTTCTATTTGCTCAGTTGTTAGAGGCTCTTCCGAAATCAAAACAAATTTGATTTGGCTTTAGCTAAAAATAAGCACACGGGCTTATTTTCTTTACGCGTCGCCCCAACTGAGCTAGTAACCGAAATTTAATATTAAGTTTATTAAATTTTTGATTTGCCTTTTGCATTAAGTTTAAAATTTTGAAATAAGTAAAATTTACAAAATTAATCTTAAAGAATAACTTAAGCAGGGCAAATGAAAAACTATGTGTATTATATAACACACACAAAGAAAAGTCAATTGTTTTTTCAAAATAATTAAAAATCTAGGTCGTTTTTTGTTTCAATTTCGCCATGCAAGCGTTCAAAGTCAAGGATATATCTCTTAACTGCCACTTCAATTTCCTTATTTTTTGAGCGTCCATTGTATTTAGCAGTGAATGTTATTTTCTCATGCAGGTTATTTGAAATTCTAAGCGTATAGCGAGGATAATTCTTTTTCATTTGTGCCTCCTATGAAAATTTTACTAAAAAAGTCTTTTAAAAACACAAATATGACGGCATTTTGACATAAATATTTCGACAAAATTCGACAAAAGACAGATTTTTAACAAATATGTAAAAATTTTTGTATAAATATATATGGGAAACACAAATTTTAAATTAATAAACAAACAAAATCTTATTTATAATCTATCAAAAATTAAAAATAAAAAAATTTGTTTAATGGTAAAATCTAATGCTTATGGTCACGGGGCTAAGGAGATTGTTAAAATTGCAGATAATTATGTCTGTGGTTATGGTGTTGTTAATATAAATGAAGCAATAAATCTTCGAAAATTAACGAAAAAACGAATTGTTATTTTTGCACCGATAGATGACTATGAAATTTGTAAAGCAAAGAAAATTGAATTTTTTGTTGATAATGAACCTTCACTTAGAAAAGCCATATCTTATGGTTGTCAAAATTTATTACATCTTGCCATTAATGTTGGAATGAATAGGTATGGTGTTAAAAGTGAAATTGAGCTAAGAAACATCAATAATGTTTTAATGGAAAACAAGATTAAATTGAAATCTATTTATACACACTTTTCTACGACAAATAATCACATTAAAACGAAAAGTGAATATCAAAAATTTTTGCATTTAAAGAAAATGATTACTCAAAATGCACCGATATGTTTAGGGGGAAGTGAAATAAGAAATTTTGCTTTTGACTATGATATTTTGCGACTTGGAATTGATGCTTATGGTTATGGAAAAATGATGAAAAGGGTTATGAAAGTGACATCTAAAGTTGTCAAGATTTCTTATGTCCATAAAGGCGAATTTGTGGGATATGGGAAAAAGTATAAAGAAAAATTTGGAAGCTTTGTTGCGGTTGTGCCTATAGGTTATGGTGATGGTCTAATGCGAGGATTATCAAATAAATTTAAGGTTATCATAAATGGCATTGGATATGTTTCCATTGGATATATTTGTATGGATTGTTTTTTTGTTAAAGTTGACAAGAGTGTTAAAGTGGGAGATGTTGTTGAAGTTATGTATGATGCAAATTATTTGTCTAAAATTATGAAAACAATTCCTTATGAAATTTTAACAAATTTTTCTCTTTTAAGGGGAGAAACAAAGATTGTTGAATCTTAAATTTTTTAATCAAATTTTTATATAATGCTAAAAAATCAAAAAATTTTATAAAAAATGCCGTTTTATTGGCAATTTTTTAATATTTTTGATATAATTTCCTTATGAGAGTAAATTCTGGGAATCTTAAAGGAAGAAAACTTATTGAAAATAAATACGACCATATTAGGCCGACGACTGATAAAGTTAGGCAAGCTTTGTTTACTAAACTTCAATTTTTTCTTCCAGATAAAAAAGTTTTAGATTTGTTTTGTGGAACTGGGGCATTAGGTATTGAAGCACTGAGTCGTGGGGCTTCAAGTGTTTTATTTGTTGATAAAGATTTTAGAAGTGTGCAGATGACTAAGGAAAATTTGAAAAATCTTAAAATTGATGCCAAAGTGGTCAAATGTGATGCTGTAAAATTTGTGGAAGTGTGCAATGAAAATTATGATTTGATTTTACTTGACCCGCCATATAAAAGTGGTTTGTATGAAAAAGTTTTACCTAAAATTTATGAAAAAAATCTTTTGAATGATGATGGGGTGATTGTTTGTGAGCACGCTTCAAACGATACTTTTGATTATTCGCCTTTTCAAGTTTATGATGAAAAGAAATATGGAAATATAACTTTGACATTTTTGGAAAAGAAAAATTAAAAAGTAGGATTATTAGTTTTTAATAAAAATGATAAATACAAATTATCATTTTTTATTTTTTACTTTTAAATTTATGATAATTATTATTTAACCAAAAAAATTTTATTTACATATATTTTCTTATACAAAATATTTTAAAGGAGAAGATATGTGTGGAATTTGTGCCTGCACAGGTAATTTAAATGCTGTTAAATTAGTGACAGAAGGTCTTAAAATTTTGGAATATCGCGGATATGATTCTGCTGGTGTTGCATACATAGAAAATGAAAATTTAAAAGTTGAAAAAGCAGTTGGAGAAATTTGTAATTTAGAAAAGAAAGTTGAAAATTTAGTTTCTTTCACTGCAATTGGACATACGCGTTGGGCAACTCACGGTGGGGTAACTGAAAACAATGCTCATCCGCATTTTTCTTTTTCGAAAAATATTGCCATGGTTCACAATGGAATTGTGGAAAATTATAAAGAGTTAAAAGAAAAACTAGAAATTGACACTTGGCGGTCGCAAACCGACACAGAGGTTTTTGTGAATCTTGTGGAAAAAGAAAATGGAACTCTTTTAGAAAAAATCATTTCCGCTTCAAGAAAGGTGATTGGAAGTTTTGCTGTGGCAATTTTAGATGAAAAAGGAAATTTAGTCTTGGGTAAAAGAGAAAGTCCGCTTTATGTTGCAAAAATTAAAAATGGAATTATGGCAGTAAGTGACACTTATGTTTTGTCTGGTCTTACTGAAAACTTTTACACATTGGGTGATAATGAGTTTGCTGAAATTAAAAATGATGAAATTTATTTTTATGATAAAAATGGTAAAAAAATCATAAAAAATAGTGAAAAAATGCAAAAATTTGATAAAAAATCAACAATTTTTGAAAAAACTCATATGAAAAGTGAAATTTTGGAAACTAAAAACATTTTAAAAACTACATATAAAAATTATCAAGATGGAAATTTATTTTCTCAAATTATTTTTCCTAACAGGCCAAAAGAAATCAATTTAATTGCTTGCGGAACGGCATACCACTCGGCTTTGCAAGGAGCAGAATATTTTAAGAAAATTGGTATTCCATCGCATGCCTACATTGCAAGTGAGTTTCGTTATGGAAATGAAATTTTAAATAAAAATGCTTTATATATTTTTGTTAGTCAAAGTGGAGAGACCGCTGATACAATTGCTTGTGCCAAAATGTTGAAAGAAAAGAAAATGTGTTGTCTTGCTTTAACCAATACTCCAAATTCATATCTTAATCAAATTTGTGGAAACGTTTTACCAACATTTGCAGGAAAAGAAATTGCTGTGGCTTCAACAAAAGCCTATTCATGTCAAGTTTTTGTGCTTTATCTTTTCTCCTTATATATAAGTGGAAAATTTCAAGAGAAAGAAAAGGAAATCGAAAATTTTTTAGTTAAATTTCCGCTTGTTGATATTGATAAAAATGTTGTTGATAAAATTTCTAAATTTGAAAAGATATTTTTCATTGGGCGTAGGCAAGATTATATCACAGCCTTAGAAAGTAGTTTAAAGTTAAAAGAAATAACTTATATAAATTCTTTTGCCATTGCATCTGGAGAACTTAAGCACGGAACACTTGCCTTAATTGATGAAAAGTCAATTGTGATTGCAATTTGCACTGAAGAAAAAACTAAAGAAAAACTTTTTTCCAATTTGGAAGAAGTTAAGGCTCGAAATGGGAGTGTTTTACTTGTCACAAATTTTGAAACAAATTTTGATAACCTAAAAATTCCAACTTTCCCACCTTCATTAATGCCACTTGTTTCAATCATACCAATGCAATTTTTGGCACTTCATATTTGCGAAAAACTTGGTTATAATCCTGACAAACCAAAGAATCTTGCAAAATCAGTTACTGTGGAATAAAAAATTTTCAATTTTAAATGATTGTTTATATGGTGTAAAATTTTAAAATAACTTTCATACTTTATTCATAAATTTATTCTTGCATTTTTCTATATTTGCTTAACTTTAAGAAAAAGAGATTCTTTAAATTTTAAAATTTTTGTTTTCTAATTCGACAAAGTTAAATTATTTATGAATGCACATTTGTTGTGCATTTTTTCTATATGGTCAAGCATATACATTACTAAGCCTGAAATTAAGGTTATATTTGCAAAATACGATTGATTGTTAAATTGCAAAACTTACTTAAAGTATATTTTTTATGGAAGGAGTTAATAATGAAACTGAAAGCAAAGATATTTAAAACTAGTGAAAAAGGTAATGGAAAAATATTAAAACCTGTGATAAAAGGAGTCTTAATTTCTCTTTGTGTTTCTCTAATCGCCATCTTATTTTTCGCCTTTCTTCTTCGTTTTACTAATATTTCTGAGAATTTGATTGCTCCAGTAAACCAAGTTATAAAAGGAGTTTCCATCTTTCTTGGAGTTCTGTTTGGAATGAGAAAAGTAAAAGAAAATGGAATAATAAATGGGCTTTTAATTGGCTTTCTTTTCACAATTTTTGCCTTTTTAGTCTTCTCTTTGCTGGACGGACAGTTTGTTTTTGATAGGACTCTTATTAACGATATAATTTTCGGAACTATCATTGGCGCGATTTGTGGCATAATTTGTGTAAATCTTAAAAAATTTTAGTTTTTTAATTGACAACTGCTCCGTTTTGTTATATACTTAACTGGTATATAAATTTAACTTTCACTTTATTTTAAGGGGCAGTATGGCAAAAAATAGACTTAAAAAGAATTCAATACTCAATTTCGTTGCTGTCGCAGTGCTTACCGCTATTGGTATTGTTCTTTCAGTATGTAGTTTTATAATTCCTTTTACAAATGGCTCAACCTATAATGGTTTTGCCAACTCTATCTCACTGGGACTTGACCTTGCGGGTGGTATTTCTGTTGTTTATGATTGTTCTCTTTCTGCAGATAGCAATACTGACGATTTAAATACAGCAATTGATGCGACAGTTTCTCGTCTTGAAAATGTTATTGGTGGAGAATATTCAGAAGCAATCATCACTCGTCAGGGGAGTTCTGAAATTCGTATTGAAGTGCCAAGTGTGACAGATTCAAATGAAATTTTTGATCTTATTGGTGATCCAACTCCTCTTTATATGACATTAACTGAAAACGGAGAAGCAAAAATTTCTGGTTCTGACATTTCTAATGTTTATGTTTCTTATCAAGATAGTCAATATGGTGTTGTTATCAACTTTACTGATGAAGGTAGAACAAATTTTTCTAACTTAACTAGAGAAGCCGCAAATGGCGACCAAAACATCTACATCTATTTAGGCGAAATTAATAGTGACAACTTATGGAACACTTTGACTTGTTCTGAACAAATCACAAGTGGAAGCACATTCATTTCTTCTGGAGACTCTTCAAACACTTGGACTTATGATGATGCACAAAACTATTCTCTTCAAATTATGTCTGGAACATTTAATGTTACTTTAAGTCTTAAAGAAAGCAATGTCGTTTCTGCAACATTAGGCTCAGAAGCTCTTAAATTTGTTATTATTGGGGGAGCAGTAGGACTTGTGCTCATTATGCTTATTTTGTGGCTTCGTTACGGTGATTTCGGTCTTCTTGCATCTTTTGCACTTATCATTTACATTGTTTTAATGTTATTCTTCTTACAAGCAATTTCCTTTGTTCAATTGACTCTTCCAGGACTTGCGGGAATTGTGCTTAGTATTGGTATGGCAGTTGACGGAACTGTTATTATCTTTGAAAAAACAAGAGAAGATTATCGTGCTGGAAAGAAAATTCCTATGGCAGCAAGAAATGGCTTTAAGCGTGCATTTTGGCCAATTTTTGACTCAAACATCACAACAATCATCACATCACTTGTGCTTTACATTTTAGGAACTTCATCAATTCAAGGTTTTGCAATCACACTTTTGATTGGTATTGTCCTTTCAATGTTTATGAACCTTGTTATTATGCGTTTCTTTGTTAAGTGGTATTTACCATTTAATAGTGTGAATGGAAAGAAACTTCATCTTCCAAAACAACAAAGACCAGTGAAAGAAGAACCTGCAGTGGAAGTTGTGGGAACAGTGGGAGGTGAGGCTCATGAATAAGAAAATGACAAAAAAGAAAACACGCTTCTCAATTGATAATTTAATTGAAAATTCAAAGTTTAGTTTTACAAGAAATCTTAAATATTTCATTATTGCACCAATTGTAATTATCGTTGTGGGAATTATACTTCTTTGCACTCTTGGATTTAATCTTGGTTTCGATTTTACTGGCGGAACAAATATGACAATATATCTCAATGATGCAACATCTGGAAGTTCTGAATTTTCAGACCAGAGTTATAATTTAGAAGATAATTATGATGAAGTTGTTGATAAAATTAATAACGTTTTAGCAAATTATGATGTAAACTTAAGTTCTATTCAAACAACTGAAATCAATATTGATGCAGATAGGGGATATAGTTTTACAATTGTTAATGGCGATGCTATAATTATCAAATTTCAAAATGGCGATATGACTGAAGAAGAAGTTGAAAGTCAAAACAATGAAATTCAACTCGCACTTTTGAAAGAATTTGGCTATTTTGATGGAAGTGCAACAACTGATGATTTAACTTCAAATGAATTTGCTGCATTTGTGGCAAATGGTGGGGTGACAACAGCAAGTGCAACAAGTCAGCTTCTTATGAATTCCTTTATTGCTCTTTTAGTGGCTGTTGTTTTAATCTTGATTTATGTTGCTATTCGTTTTGAAATTACTAGCGGACTTGCAGCAATCTTGGCTCTTTTCCACGACATTTTGATTACAACATCATTTATGCTTATTTTCCGTATTCCAATTAACACACCTTTCATTGCGGCACTTATCACAATTTTGGGATATTCAATCAACAACACTATTATCATCTTTGATAGAATTAGAGAGAATGTCAAACTAAGCAAGAATTTAGGCAAAATTGACAATTATGCTGTTGCTGATAATGCAGTTCGTAGCACAATGATGAGAACAATTTTGACAACAGTTACGACATTTATTATGATTTTCTTTATCACTGTGATTGGTGTTAGCGACATTCAACAATTTGCCTTCCCAATTATGATTGGAATACTCTCTGGTTTCTATTCTTCCAATTTCCTTACAACTGGACTTTGGGCAATTGCCTATCGACCATCAAAGAGAAAACTTGCAAAGATTGCCGAAAAAGAGAAACAAAAAGAAAAGAGACAACAATATGAAGTTTAAAATAAAACAGGTTTTTGCCTGTTTTATTTTTTATCAAAATTTGATTTTATAAAATTTTAGTTTAAAATTTGTTACAAATTTATCTTATTTATAATTATGTTTAACAAAATTTTCCAGCATTTTAACCTTTCCTTTTGCCATTTTCTTTGCAGTTTCAGTGTATAAAAAGTCGGCATTTGGTATTATTGTGTTGTAAATATAGTGGCAGGAAGAAATTGGGTTTATGTCAGGTATATATTCAGGGGAGTTTAGTGGATATTTTGTGTTTGAAACTGGAATTTTGTGAGTTTTACAATATTTTAAACATCGTTTAAGTCCGATTTTTCCTAAGGCGTCAAGAATGTCAGCATCTTGCACAATATACGTTTCAAGATTAAAAATTTTTTCTCGTTTTCTTTCGTGGTTTTCAACGATATATAAAATTTCTTTTATTTTATCTTCTTCAATGCCACAATCTTTCAAAATTTTTTCCACAACATCTAAACAATCTTCTGCTCTAACAAAATATCCTTTTTGATTGGAGACTAATCTGTGAATATCGTGGACTAGGGCGGATATGGCAATGATATATAAATCACCACCTTCTCTTTTTTGAATATAGATAGCATTCTGCATAACTCTTTTTAGATGTGAAAAATCGTGTCCAGTATTTTCTTCTTTAAAAAGTTTATAAATTTCTTTTGTTAATTTTTTTAAGACCGGTAAGCTTAACATTTTTTCTCCTAATATAAAGAGTATAACATAAATTGAAATATAATAAAATGCAAAATTAAAATTTTTCAAAATAAAAAACTAACTTTTACTAATTTTATCAATCTTTATCTATGCATAATTCATAATCATAAAGTGGCAATGCTACTCACTGTTCTTCTTGTTCGGTTTTACGATTAATGTAAGAAAAGCCATCACTTGCAATATAGATTTTGTTTTTTCCATATTTACGATTTATATATTCCACACTTTCTGTGAGTTTAATTTTATCGTCTTGGAAAAGTGAAAGTTGCTGAAATTCGTCCACTTTTTTTAATGACGAAATCCTAACTCTGATTGCTCTTACTTTTTTGTCGTACTTCCAAAAACTGTCTAAAAGTTCCATAGCATTTTCTAAAACCTTATGATAACTTTGAATAGGTTCAATCTTTTTGCTATGTCTAAATTTTTCAAAATCAGAAGTCTTAATTGTTACGGCAATCGTGTTTCCTTGATATTTTCCTTTGATTAGACGACTTGAAACTTTTTCTGATAAAAAGGCGACAACTTTTTTTATTTCACTTCTTTTTTGTATGTCAATGATAGTTGTTGTCCCATTGCCTATGCTTTTGGGTGGAGCAAGATTAAAATAGCAGGGAACGGGTTCGATTAATTCACCTTTTAATTTTTGTTTTAATTCTATTCCGGTCTTGCCCATAATTGGTTTGATTAAGTTATCGTCAAGTTTGATAAAATCGCCAATAGTTAGAATATTCATTTTGGTAAATTTATTTTCCAATTTTCCACCAATTCCGACAATGCTGTTTAAGGGCAGGGAATAAGTTATTTCTTTGAAATTTTCACGAGAAATGACGGTTGTTGCGTCTGGTTTTTTAAGGTCGCTTCCAAGTTTGGCAAAAATTTTACTGAAAGAAACTCCAACTGAAACAGTGATTGAAAGTTCTTCTTTAACACGAGTTCTGATATCATCGGCAATTTCTTTTCCTGTCTTATTTAGATAGTGTAAACTTTCTGTCACATCAAGCCAACATTCGTCAAGCCCAAGTGGTTCGACAAAGTCAGTATAGTCAAGATAAATTTCGTGGAGTTTGAGAGAAATTTTTTCATATTTATCATAGTGCGGTGGCAAACAAACTAAATCTTTGGCTTTCCGTTTTGCTTGCCAGATTGCTTCTCCTGTTTTTATTCCTAAATTTTTGGCTGTTTCGTTTTTGGCAAGAATTATTCCATTGCGCTTGTTTGGATTGCCAGTTACGGCGACAGGTTTAGTTTTTAGTTTTTCATTTCCTATACATTCCACCGAAGCGAAAAAGTTGTTGGCATCAGAGTGTAAAATAACCCTTTCTTTCATTTGCTTTTTCCTTTTAAAATTGTTAAAATATTTTCATAGTATTTGCAAAACAAACAAAAATTTGCGATTTAAAAGGAAGAAAGATGAAAACGCTTTTCAAAAATGGAAATTTAATCAGTTTTGATAATGAAAAAGCCCGAAATGTTGATATTTTGGTTAATAATGGCATAATTGAGAAAATAGGAAATTTAAGTGCTGAAAAGGTGGATAAAATTGTTGATTTAAAGGGCAATATCATAACACCAGCCTTTGCAAATTGTTTTTATCGTTCTTTAAATGCGGTCAAAAACAGTTATTTTGATGAGAATAGAACCTTTAGTAGCCAAGAAAGAGAAATTATAAAAAAATATATGAAAGAAAAGAATATTCTCTCTGGGGCTTTATATTTTTATGATTTTTCTTTTGAAACTCCATTCAGTTTAATTGATAATCTAAGCGAAAAAGAAGAAAATGAACTTGAAGAATTTTCTTTAAATTTAAAAAATAAGACTTTCATTAAAGTTGGGCAGACATTGGAAGAAATGGGAGAAATAAACGCAAAGTCAAGGAAAATGCCAAGTGAATTTCTGGAAGATTTTGGATTTTTGGACAAAAAAGCAGTTATTGTTGGCGGAAATTTGTTTGAAAAAGATGAACTTGAAATTTTTTCTTCTTATGACACAAGTTTTATTTTGCTTCCAAACGATGATGCAAGAAGTGGAAGGAGATTTGCCAACATTAATTCCTTAGAAAAGTTTGAAATTCCTTTTGGAATTGGCAGTGGTGATTATGCTGAAATTGATTTCTTCAGTTTTATGCGTCAACTTCTTTCTTTTAATTCTTTTGTTATGGAAAATTCCACTCTTTTATCGCCAAAACAAGTTTTTGAAATTGCCACAACAAAAGGTGCAGAAATTTTAGGGTTTGATGCAAAAGTTAAAGAAGGTAATTTTGCCAATTTTATTGTCTTAAATCGTCAAAATATATTGAATGACGACATTTTCAAAGGCATTGTCTTTGAACTTTCTAAGCAAGATGTTGTTATGACAGTGAAAGAAGGAAAAATTCTTCAAGAAAATGGCGTTTTTGTTATGGAAAATGGCGAGAATTATGATAAAATAACATTAGGGAGTAAACTTAAATAAATTTAATCGCATACACGCTCTCTAATCTACTTATGCGAAAACTAGGGGTATTAAAATGGAAATTAAAGAACAACTTGCAAGCGAATTTGGACTTAGACTTGATTATGCTGGAAACATTATTGAACTTATTGACGAAGGAAACACAATTCCTTTCATTGCGCGTTACAGAAAGGAAATGCACGGCTCTTGTGATGACCAAGTGCTTCGTGATTTTGCTGATAGATTGAAATATCTTAGAAATTTGAATGAAGAAAAGGAAAAGGTGCAAAAAGTTATTACCGAACAAGGGAAATGGACTGACGAACTTGCCAAAGCACTTTCTGATGCTATGACATTAACGGAAGTTGAAGATATTTACCGTCCATACAAGCCAAAAAGAAAAACTCGTGCTTCTGTTGCTATCAGCAAAGGTTTGGAAGGTCTTGCGGACATTTTGCAGGCACAAAGCAAAAGTTTTGTCATTATGGACGAAGCACAAAAATATATTAAAGAAGATGTGCCAACAGTGGAAGAAGCAATTCAGGGTGCAAAAGATATTGTTGCAGAAAGAATTTCTGACAGTGCGGAACTAAGAAAGGAACTTCGTGAAATTTTGGCTGAAAAAGGAGTTATTAACTGCACTCTTCTTGAAAATGAAAATAATTTGACTTATGAAACTTATGCTGGCTTTAAACAAGAAGTTAAAAACTTGCCAAGTCATAGAATTCTTGCTATCAATCGTGGCGAAAACGAAAAATGCTTGAAAGTGGAAATTACAATTGACGAAAAACTTATGTTTGATGTTATAAATCACCACTTCAAGAAAAATAATCCAGACACTGATGCATTAATGGAAGAAACAATTAGAGATAGTTATGACAGACTTCTTTTCCCATCTCTTGAAAGGGAATGTCGTAGTAACTTGACAGATAGAGCAGATGAGCAAGCGATTAAAATGTTTGAAGTGAACTTAAAACCACTTTTAATGGAAGCACCACTCAAAAACAATATCATTTTAGGTCTTGACCCTGCTTATAGAACAGGTTGCAAGATTGCTGTTATTGATAAAAATGGAGCAGTTTTAGACACAACTGTTATTTATCCAACTCCACCACAATCAAAAACAGAAGAAAGCATTGAAAAATTGAAAGTGTTGATTGAAAAATATGATGTAGACATCATTTCCATTGGTAACGGAACAGCATCAAAGGAAGCGGAAATTTTTGTTGCTGAACTTATTAAACATGTAAATCGCCCAGTAAGTTATGCAGTTGTTTCAGAAGCAGGAGCATCTGTTTATTCTGCTTCAAAACTTGGGGCAGAAGAATTTCCAGACTATGATGTTTCTTTGCGTTCTGCAGTTTCCATTGCTCGTCGCCTTCAAGACCCACTTGCAGAACTTATTAAAATTGATGTTAAATCAATTGGTGTTGGGCAATATCAACACGATATGCCACAAAACCGTTTGACAGAAGTTTTGACAGGGGTTGTGGAAGACTGTGTTAATAGTGTTGGTGTTGATTTGAACACTGCTTCACCTTCCCTTCTTTCCTATGTTTCTGGACTTAATATGTCAATCGCAAAGAATATTGTGACATATAGAACCAAAATTAAAGGTTTTAAAAACAGAGAAGAACTTTTATCTGTTCCAAAACTTGGACCAAAGGCCTATGAACAATGTGCGGGCTTCCTTCGTGTTGTTGGGGGAGAAAACATTTTGGATAACACTGCTGTTCACCCTGAAAGTTATGATGCAACAAGAAAACTTTTAAAACTCTTTAATTTGACAGAAGATGATGTTAAAAATCATAATCTTTCTCTTCTTCCAAAAATGATTGAACAAAAAGGAGAAGAAAAAGTGGCAAAAGAAGTTGGAGTTGGTGTTCCAACACTTCAAGATATCACATCTGAACTTCAAAAGCCAGGCCGTGACATTCGTGAAAGTATGCCAAAACCAGTTCTCCGAAGTGATGTTATCCACATGGAAGACTTAAAAGAAGGAATGGTGTTTGACGGCGTTGTTCGTAATGTTGTTGACTTCGGAGCATTTGTTGATATTGGTGTGCACCAAGACGGACTTGTTCACATTTCTCAACTTTCTGAAGGTTATGTAAAACACCCTTCTGAAGTTGTTAAAGTTGGCGATAAAGTCAAAGTTAAGGTTATGAGCGTTGATGTTAACAAAAAGCGTATTTCTCTCACAATGAAAGGTGTGGAAGATGGAGAAAATAATGAATAAGTGCTCTAAATGTGGCACAACTGTTCAAGAAATTTTGGAAACAGGGTTCGTGGGCTGTGAAAAATGCTACGACCTTCCAGAAGTTCAAAATGCCGTTCTTAAAATGTATGGTGGAAAAACACACAAAGGAGAATAATCTTTAAAACTTAAGAGGTGTGAATGTTTGAAGATTTTGAAAAGGTGGCAATATCTTCGAGAATTAGGCTGGCAAGAAATTTTGCTGGCTTTAATTTCTTCACGAAACTTTCAAATGTTGATGATGCCGAATACATTTTAAAAAAGACAAAGCACGTTTTAGAGGAATTTGGCGATTTTGATTTTATAAGACTTAAATCACTCTCTTTAAATGAATGTAATGCACTTTTGGAAAGACATATAATAAGCAAGGAACTTATTGAAAATAAAGACATTTCAGCAGTGGCAATAAGTAGTGATGAGCATACCATTGTTATGATGAATGAAGAAGATCATATAAGGGCACAATGTATGTATGGTGGACTTAACCTATATAGACCATATCGTGAAATAAAGAAACTTGATGAAAAAATCTTATCTGAAATAGACATCGCCTATAATGACAAATTTGGATTTATAACTGCTAGCCCTTCCAATTTAGGAACAGGTATGAGAGCATCTGTTATGCTTTTTCTGCCAGGGATTGAAAGGCGTGGTGAATTTGATATGATGAAACAAGAAGTTTACTCAAAAGGGCTCACAATTCGTGGACTTTATGGAGAAGGAACTAATTCCTATGGTGCATTTTATCAAATATCCAATCAAAATTCGCTTGGAAAGAACGAAGAAGAAATTATTGAAGAAGTTTTAGATGAAATTTCTTCCATTTGTGAAATGGAATTATCGGCTAGGGAAGATATTTTATCAAATGACCATTTGGCACTTAAGGACGAAATTTATCGTGCTTATGGAATTTTGTCTGAATGTGCTATTTTAGGTGAGAATGAAATGATTAAACTTCTTTCTCTTGTGAAATTTGGTGGGGTTTTAGGCTTTTTTAACATAAAGGAAAAAGAGTTTGAAAAACTTTTCACAGAGTGCTCATCAGCGAATTTAAGAGAACTTTCAAATTTTTTTGAAATAAAAAAGGAAGAAGTGGTGCGAGCAGAGTATATAAATAGGAAAATCAGAGAACTGGTTTCAAAAGGAGGCTAATTTATGGGATACAATAACAATATTCAATTTTCTGATAGTATTGAAAAAGTAATCAAAAGTGCCAGCAAGATTGCTCTTCGTTTTGGCAGTCAACTTGTCGGCACTGAACATATTTTGTATGGAATTACCACAATAACCGATTCTATTGCAGCGAAACTTCTTCGTGATGAAGGGGTGACAGAAAGCGAATTATTTGATTTGTTTGAGCAATCAAGCAGTGGTATGTCACTTTTTGGTAATGTTGAACTGACACCTAGGACTAAAGACCTATTTAAGCAGGCACAACAAATTGCTCTTGATTTTAACCATTCATTTATTGGGACAGAGCATTTGCTTCTTGCAATGATACAAAACAAAACTTGCTATGCAACAAAAATCTTAATGAGTGCATTTAATGTTGATGTTGACGAACTTCGTGGAAAAATTTTAAGCCACATGCAGATAAATAATTCATCTTCAAATGGCGGAAATGAAGAAAATAAAAATCAGGTGGGGAGTTCTCTTCCTGATAAGCTTCTTGAAATGGGAAGCGACATCACATTAAAAGCAAAACAACATAAACTTGACCCAGTCATTGGCAGGGAAGAAGAAATTCAAAGAGTTATTGAAATTCTTTGCCGAAAAACAAAAAATAACCCTGTGCTTATTGGGGAAGCTGGGGTTGGTAAGACTGCCGTTGTAGAAGGTTTAGCACAAGCAATTGTTAGTGGTGATGTGCCAGAAGAAATCAAAGATAAGGTCATTTATTCGTTAGAAATTGGCGGACTTATGGCTGGCACTAAATATCGTGGGCAAATGGAAGAAAAACTTAAAGATTGCATTGAAACAATCATTAAGGCAGGTAATATCATCGTGTTTATTGATGAAATTCACACTTTGGCACAGGCCGGCAGTGAGAAAGGGGAAACTAGTCCTGCTGATATGCTTAAACCATATCTTGCTCGTGGGGAACTTCAAACAATTGGGGCAACAACCACTGATGAATATCGAAAATTTATTGAAAAAGACAAGGCGTTAGAAAGAAGATTTCAACCTGTAATGGTAAACCCACCAAGTGTGGAACAGACCATAGAAATTTTGAAGGGGCTTCGTGACACTTATGAAGCATTCCACAAAATTATCATAACAGATGAAGCAATTGAAGCCGCTGCAAATCTTTCTGATAGATATATAATGGACAGAAGTTTGCCAGATAAGGCAATTGACCTTATTGATGAGGCTTGTTCGCGTGCCAAAGTCAACTTCACTTTAAAACCACAAAAAGTGAGAGATTTGGAAGAACAAGTGAGAGTTTTGTCGGCAAATCGTGACGATGCTTCCCTTCAAAGAAATTATGAAAAAGCAGCAAAGCTTCAATCTGAAATTGTTAAACTTGAAGAAGAACTTAAAAAATATGACCAAAGAGTCAAGAAAAAGAGTTCAACAAATCAAATTGGGGCGAATGAAATTGCTGAAGTTGTTTCAAAATGGACTGGAATTCCAGTGACCAAAATTACAGAAGGCGAGAAAGAAAAACTTGTTCATCTTGAAGAAATTTTGCATAAAAGAGTTGTTGGGCAAAATGAAGCAGTTGATGCTGTTTCAAAAGCAATTAGGCGTGCAAGAGTTGGGCTTCAAGACAGTAAAAGACCAATTGGTTCATTCTTGTTTATGGGACCCACTGGGGTTGGTAAGACAGAACTTTCAAAGGCAATTGCAGAAGCAATGTTTGATAATGAAAACAATATCATAAGAATTGATATGAGTGAGTATATGGAAAGTCACACGGTTTCCAAACTCATTGGCTCTCCACCAGGATATGTCGGCTTTGATGAAGGTGGGCAACTCACTGAGCAAGTAAGAAGAAAACCATATAGCGTTGTTCTTTTTGATGAAATTGAAAAGGCTCACCCAGAAGTTTTGAATGCACTACTTCAAATTCTTGATGATGGCAGACTTACAGACGGAAAGGGTAGAACGGTAAGTTTTAAAAACACCATCATCATTATGACAAGCAACATCGGCGCTAATGAAATTAGACAACACAAAAAACTTGGTTTTGGTGGCGAAAAACAAGAAGAAGTTGCTGAAAAAGAAATTTATATGGAAGCACTTAAAAAACGCTTTAAGCCAGAACTTATCAATCGTATTGATGTTATTTGCATCTTTGAACCACTTAAAAAGGCAGACCTTATTAAAATTGCAAATATTCTTCTTACAAATATCAATAAACGCCTTGCACAAAGGGGGTTGCAACTTGAAGTTCCAGAAGAAGTGGTAGAATATATTGTTGGGAAAGGTTCTAACCTTGAATATGGTGCAAGACCACTCCGTCGATTTATGGAGCAAGAAATTGAAGATAGAATTGCTGAGAAACTGCTTCTTGGTGAACTTGAAGACAAAGGAACGATTGTTTTATCATTGAAAGATGATGGAGATATTGATTTTTCAATGAAAAAATAAGATAAATGCTTCTAATTTGTTTGCTAGTTTAATAAAAATTTGATATAATCATTCTACAAGGAGAAGAAATTATGAAAATTAAATTTGTTGAAAAAAACTATAAAATCGCTGAAAGATTTAAAAAGGTTATCACTGAAAAGCTTGAGAAACTTTCAAAATATTTTGGTGATGATGCAGGGGTGACCGTTGCTTGTGTAAGACAAAACAAAATTGAAAAGTTGGAAGTTACAATTTCAAATAAAGGGCTTTTATATCGTTCTGAAGTGAGTGGGGAAAATATGTATAATAACATTGACTTTGCACTTCCAAAATTGGAAAGACAAATCATTCGTCATCGTGGAAAAATTCGTGATTCAAAGAAAAAAGTTGAAAAACTTCCTTTTGAATTTATTGACGAAATGCCAGAAACTAAACTTCCAGAAATTTATAAGAAAAAATCTTTCGAACTTGAACCAATTATGGTGGAGGAAGCAAAAGATGCTATTGAAAGACTTGGACATACCTTCTTCATCTTCCTTAATGCAGAAACTGGTAAAGTGAATGTTTTATATAAGAGAAATGATGAAAAATATGGACTTATCGAAGTTAATTTCTAATTAAAATAAAAAAGACTTCTTAACTTTTGTTAGGAAGTTTTTTTATTTTTCTATAAACAATAAAAATTTTAAAATTTTTGATAAAAATTAAACAAAAATGCGTATTTTATGCTAATTTTTTGATTTTTGTGCAAAATACTAATATGAAAAAGTTGATTTTGACAAATATTCTTCCAATATTATTAATTATGACTTTTGTTCTATCTGGTTGTGATGGAGAAGGAGTTATGTGTGCACATCTTTGCGATAAGACGCAGGGACTCAGCACAAACTATGCTTTTAATATGGTTTTAGACAAAGATAGTCGTGTGGAAGGAAAATATGTTGATTTACAGATTAAATGTTCAGATGCTGGACAAATAATTTCTTTTGGTAAGGAACTGGAAGAAAAAACAAGTTTATATTTTGAGAAAGCAGATGAATGGTATAACTTAACAGTTTTAATTGCCAATGCGAATGGGCTTTCGGGTTATGAGACTTATGAAAAATATGAAGAAAAAGGAAATCAAATTTATTTACTCAATTCTTCAAGTGATACAAAACTGTCGTTTAGAGTTGTTGTTGGAAATGTGACAGAAAATGATGCAGGCTCTGGGCAAATTTTGACATCAACAGAAGTTGTTTCAAATATTTTTGAATTAAATGTTAAAAAATCGGAAAATTAACACACACGTTGTGTGTTTTTTGTTTGTTAAAATTTTTGTTTTCATACTAAGTAAAATTACCTACATAAGTTAAAATTATCTATATTTGAAATTTTTATAAATTTAAAAAGTAAATAAAATGTTAAATTTAAAGTCTTAAAAACACACAACGTGTGAGCGAAATTTTTGTAAATCTTCTAAATCGCTTTTATTTTTTTTTAAATTATAGTATTATATAAGTGTAACTGTGTGGCATTTTAATGCTAACATTATTTAATGGAGAAAAATATGTTATCAATCAAAAATCTATGTTTAAAATATACAAGAGAATATTACGCCTTAAAAGATATTAATCTTGATGTTGCAGTTGGCGAAACAGTTGCTCTTGTGGGGGAACAAAACAGTGGAAAAACAAGTCTTTTGCGTGTTATTGCAAAACTAGAAAATTATGATAGTGGTGAAATTTATATAAACAAAATTCCACTCAAGAAAATTGATTTCAAAACTGATATTAATCTTGGTTATGTGCCTTATTGCCCAGTTTTTTTGGAAAATAAAACCGTTTACGAAAACTTTAAATATATCTTGAACAAAAAGGGTGTTAAGCCTGCTGATGCCGAAAAAATGATTAATAATGCTATCATTGAATATTCGCTTGAAAAAATTAGAGATACGAAAGTTAAAAATATAAGAAAGGAAGATAAGTATATTTTATCTCTCATTCGTCTTTCATTTAGACCTATTGATTTACTACTCGTTGATAATATTTTTGATGAAATAAGTGAAGTTTATGTTGATGCCATTCTTGCTATGATAAAGAGGTTAAAGTCACAAGATACAACCGTGATTGTGGCTTGCACAAGGCCAGAACTTGCTGATAAAATCAGTAAAAGAAAGATATATTTTGAAAATGGAGAAATTGTTGATTAAGTAGTCTTTGACTACTTTTTTATTTTAAATTTGACTTTTTTAATATTTTAGCTTACATATTTTCAATATTAGTTTTATGAAATTTTTTTGTTTCGCTTGGGAAATTTTTTGTCGGTGTGTTTTTTTGAAAATTTTTCATAAGGCTTGTTAGTTGTTCCGAATTGAAATTTGCATTTTTGGCAAGTAGTATAGGCAGAATGTCTGTCATATTTTTATTATTTCCAATTAATGACATTAAAAGATTTAAAGGTGGTGTGTTTGGAGACTTGTTTTGTGTGTTTGAATTTTTGCCAATGTTTTCATTTTGCGAATTGTTCAAACTCTCTGTAGTCACTTTGCCATCTTTAATAGTTATATTTTCTGGATAATATGAAAGGTTGTTATTTTCGTTCATATATAATTTATATGCTAACAAGTTTTATATTTGTGTAAAATTTTTAAAATCTATCATATATTGAAAATAGATGAGGTTGTTATGAAATTAAGTGAATTTGTAAATGGTGAAAACGAAAAGAAAGAAGCAAAAGCAAAGGAAAAGTTAGAAAGTAAGACTTCAAATGCAAATGAAGAAGAACTTACAAAACTTTATAATGATATGAAAGATATGTCCGAAGATGATTTGATGAAAAGGCTTGCGGACAATATAAAAGAACAGAAAAAGCGTGGAGATTTTGATTATGATGGGCTTTTGAACACGCTATATAGTTTTAAGGGACTTATTCCAGAAGAAAATTTTGACAGAATGATAAGGATAATAGATGAACTACAAAAAGATTGACCAAAGACTATTTCAACTGATTTATTGTTTAACAAATGATAACAAAATTGATTGTTTTGTTTACTATAACAATAAAAATGCTCTTTTACATATTCTTCAAAAGATGAAAATTGAAATTAAAAATGAATATTTATTCATTAATTCTTTCTTTTGTCGCGCCACAAAAGAAGAGATTTATGCTTTATCAAAAACAAGTTTTGTTGAATATATTTCATCACTTTCTGTTGCTTGTTGTCAAATGAATATATCAAGAGATATTTTGAAAATCAATGATTTTAATCTGCTTGGCGAAGGAATTAATGTTGCTTTTATTGATACAGGAATAAATCCGCATTGTGACTTTATGCTAGGTGAAAATCGCATTAAATTCTTTAAAGATTTCATTGAAAACAAAAATTATCCTTATGACGACAATGGACATGGAACATTTGTTTGTGGAGTTTGTGCTGGAAACGGATATTTATCAAAATTTAAATATGCAGGAATTGCGCCAAAATCAAATATTTACTCTTTGAAAGCGTTGAACAAAAATGGGGAGGCAACTGCTAACAAAATTTTAGATGCAATGGAGTGGGTTTTTAATAATCATAAAAAAGAAAAAATTAAAGTTGTTTGTATGAGTTTTGGGAGTGAACCGATAGGTTATAATGACCCTATTATGCAAGGGGCGAATGCTCTTTGGCAAGACGGAGTTGTTGTGGTTGCAGCAGCAGGTAACAGCGGACCAAAAGAAAGCACAATAAAATCGCCAGGAATAAGTTCAGAAATTATAACAGTTGGCGGTTTTGACGATAACCGATTTGATGACAAAACTTTTAATAAAGACTTCTTTGAAATGGCAAATTTTTCATCGCGTGGTCCTGCATTAAGACATTTTAAACCTGATGTGGTGGCTCCAAGTGTGGATATAACATCTTGTGGAAGAAGTGAGTTTTATACTAAACTTTCTGGAACGAGTGTGGCAACTCCTATGATTGCCGGTTTCATTTGTTTGATGCTTGAAAGGTTTCCAAAATTATCTCCACAAGAAGTAAAATTGAAATTGTTACAAAGTTGTTCGTCCATTGGCTTTGATGCGAACAGTGAAGGTTATGGAGTCCCGAACCTAAAAAGAATATTGAAATTTTCTTAAAATAAAAAATTTAATTTTTTCGCCAAATTTCTACTATAAAAATAATAAAATAATTGAAAATTTCAAAAAATTAAATAAATAACAAAAAATTAAAATTATAAAAATATTGTTGTAATTTGTCAAAAAATATTAAAATAATAATTAAAATTTGTCGTTTTTAATTATTATTTTTTATTTCATATTTCTTAATTAGATTTAAAATTATTGAATTTGCACTATTTTTTTTACTTTTTTCCATATTTTTAAGGTATTTTTCTTTATTTTTTATCATTTCGTTAAGTTTTTCTATAATTTTAGGAAAACTTGCATTTTCTTCTTCAATCATTTGTGAATATCCTAATTCTTGAAAATATTTAGCATTTTCAATTTGGTCGCCACGAGAACAATTTTTTGATAATGGAATCAAAAGCATAAGTTTTTTAAGAACAAGAAGTTCGTTTATAACACCACTGCCAGCACGCGACAAAACAATGTCAGCAGACTTATAATAGTCTTCAATATTTTCAGCGTAAGGAAGATTTATGTAATTTTTGTGAGTAATTTTTTTATAATTGTTTTGACCAGTGATATGTAAAACATTGAAACTTTTTGTTAATTCGTCAAGATTTTTTGTTACCACATCATTTAAAAATTTTGCGCCCAAACTTCCACCTAATACAAGAAGAACAGGTTTGTCATTTTCAAAAAATTTTATTTTCTTACCATTTAAAATTTTATCCCTTATTGGCTGACCAGTATAAAAACATTTTTGATTAAGCTTGCTCGTCTTTTCAAAAGTGGTGCAAAGAACGTTACAGTAACGAAGAATAATTTTGTTGGCAAGGCCTAAACTTAAATCGCTTTCGTGACTTATGATTGGAACTTTTAATTTGTGTCCGGCCATTACAACTGGAACTGCAACAAAGCCACCTTTAGAAAAAATGATATTCGGTTTTAAAGTTTTTATTTCTTTCTTACAAAGTTTTATTGATTTTAAAAGTTTGAAAGGAATTAACAAGTTTTTGAGTGTGAGTTTTCTTTCAAGTTTAACTGTAGGAATTTCGTGATAAATAATTTTAGGAAAAGATTTTAAAATTTCCTTTTCCATTCCATTTCCACCAAAATAGTGAATTTCATATTCTTTAAGCTTAGGTATAAGGGCGAGTGCGGGATAAATATGTCCAGCCGTTCCGCCACCTGTTAAAATTATCTTTTTCATATTAGCCTTTAAAATATTATTTCCTTTTTTATATGTAATATTTATGAAGTTTTTAAAAATTGTGTTTTAACAGATTATCAAAATGTCTTTTTAATGAATAGTGCGATATTATAATTATGCGTAAATATGAATAAATATAAAGTTTCTACTTTAATTTATCATATCAAAAAAATGCGTTTTGTTTTTGCAAAAAAATTGAAATTTAAGTGTAGAAAAAATTGTAATTTTATGAATATTTTTTCGTTAAACCTTTTCAATTTATTTTTTGATTTTTTATTTTTGTGTTATAATAAACTATAAAGATTTTGTATCTTAATTTATTTTGCGAGGTTTTTATGGCAGATAAAAAATATGAATCAAAAGATATTGTTGTTCTTGAAGGTTTAGACGCAGTTAGGCTTCGTCCAGGTATGTATATCGGAACAACAAGTGCGCGTGGGTTTCACCACATTTTATGGGAGATTGTTGATAACTCAATTGACGAAATTTCCAATGGTTTTGGTGATACCATTAAAATAACTCTAAATAAAGATGGAAGTGCAACTGTTGAAGATAATGGTCGTGGTATTCCTGTTGATATGCATCCAACACTTAAAAAAAGTGGTGTGGAAGTTGTTTATACCACTTTGCACGCAGGTGGAAAATTTAATAATGAAAATTATAAATATTCTGGCGGGCTCCATGGTGTTGGTGCTTCTGTTACTAATGCATTGTCTAAATGGTGCAAGGTTACTGTAAACAAAAATGGCAAAAAATATTTTATTGAATTTCACTCTTATGAAGATGAAAAGGGAAAAATGCATAGTGGTGTGCCTGTTGCTCCATTAAAAGAAATTGGAACAAGCAAGACTACTGGAACAAGTGTTACTTTCTTGCCAGACCCAAAGGTTTTTGGAGACCAAAAATTTAGTTTTGAAGCGATTTCAAGAAGGGCAAGAGAACTTGCATTTTTAAATAAAGGCTTAAAAATTGAACTTTATGATGAGAATACTGGAGAAGATGAAAAATTTCATTATGAAGGCGGAATTTCTGATTTTGCTCTTTATCTTGTTGAGAACAAAAATTGTTTATTCAAGAAACCAATTTATTTTACTGCTGAAAACAAAGTACTGTTTTTGGAAGTAAGTTTTATTTACACAGACTCATACACAGAAAACACCTTTTCTTTTGTTAATAATATTCCAACAACAGAAGGTGGTATGCATGAAACTGGATTTAAGAACGCTTTCACGAAGGCATTTAATAACTATGCGCGTGCAAACAACTTTTTGAAAGAAAAAGAACCTAATCTTTTGGGAGAAGATTTTAGGGAAGGTATCACTGTCATTATCAATGTCAAAATGAACAATGTTCAATTTGAAGGGCAGACAAAAACTAAACTTGGAAATTTGGAAGCAAAAACAGAAGTTGAAAATTTGACTTTGCAAGAACTCACGAAGATTTTAGATGATAAGAAAAACTCCACTATCGCAGAAATTATTATAAATAAAGCAAAGCAAGCGGCAAAAGTAAGACTTGCAGCCAAAAAGGCAAAAGAACTTACTCGAGCAAAGGCAAATGCTGAAAACTTTAATTTGGTTGGTAAACTTGCTTCTTGCACTTCAAGAAATCGTGAAAAAAGCGAACTTTTCATTGTGGAAGGCGACTCTGCGGGCGGAAGTGCAAAACAGGGGAGAGACCGTTCTTTCCAAGCAATTTTACCACTTCGCGGAAAACCACTGAATGCCGAGAAGAAAAGAGTTGACCAGGTTTTAGCGAATGAAGAAATAAGAACAATCATTTCCGCTTTAGACACAGGATTTGGGGAAGATTTTGATTTGTCGAGTTTAAGATATAACAAAGTTATTATCTTATCCGATGCCGACCAAGATGGTGCACATATTAGAGCAATTCTTTTAACCTTCTTCTTTAGATATATGCGTCCACTTATTACTGACGGACATGTATTTATTGGGTTGCCACCACTTTATAAAGTCTATAAAAAAGATTATGAAAAATATGTTTATAGTGATGCTGAACTTGCTGATGCAGTTAAGAGTGCTGGTAAAGGTTATATGATACAAAGGTATAAAGGTCTTGGCGAAATGAACCCTGAACAACTTTGGGAGACTACGATGGACCCAAACAAGAGAACTCTCATTCAAGTGACGATTGAAGATGCTGCAGAAGCAGAAAAACTCATTACAACACTTATGGGCGATGCTATTGAAGAAAGAAAAATTTATATAAGTGAACACGCTAACTTTGATAAAGAAGATAATTTTATGAAAGAATATAAGAAAATTTGATTTTGAGGGAATATGGACTTTTTTGACGACGAGAAAGATGAAAATTACTATAAGCCAATCGATGGACAAATGCGTTATGACGAACTTCTCTTGCCTGAAGAAGAAAAGGAAGAAGAGAAAGTTGATAATGTTGTTCTTGATGGGCAGTTAGATATATGGTCAATAAAGCCTCAAAAAGAGAAAAAAGTTGAAACAAAAATTAATGAAAAAGAAAAATTAGAAAAGACAAATAAAGAAATTGATATAGATAAAAAATTAGAAAAGACAAAAGACGAACAAGAAGTAAAAAACTTAGTAGAAAATGAAAAAGTTGATAAAAATATTGAAAAAACGCAAAATTTTAAAGAAAAAACAGTAAAAAATGATGTTTTTAGTAATGAAAACTTAAAAAACGAAGAAGGACAACCAGAAAAAAATAGCAATCAAAACGAAGAAGTTTATGAAGAATCAAATGATTATGAACTTGAGAATGAAGACGATTTAACGATTTCGGAGAATGATGATGAGTTTGAAGAGAATGAATTTTTAGAAGAAGAAAATGCTAACGATATCTTAAATTCAACTAATGAAAATGACGAAGATTATGAAGTTGAGAACAATGAAATTTTACAAAACATTAAAAGTGAGCAATCAGAAAAATATAAGTTACCGAAAATTAACAATCGAGTTTCATTTAAAAACGATGACTATGAAAGTGAAATTTATGAAGATGACGATTTTGATGAAGAAACTGAAAATGAAGAAGAAATAGATGTTGAGGAAAAAGCGATGGAAGAAAATAGAGAAGAATTAGAAAATAAGGAAACAGAAAACAAAAATTCCGGTGGTTATTATGGAGATGGTGGAAGTGGCATCATTATGAAAGAACTAAGTGATGTGCTTCACGATTCTATGATACCATACACGGAGCACGTTGTTATGGATAGAGCATTGCCAAGAGTGGAAGATGGGCTTAAACCTGTTCAAAGAAGAATTTTGTATTCTATGATGGAACTAGGGTTAACTCCAGACAAACCATACAGAAAATCGGCAAGAATTGTCGGCGATTGTATGGGTAAATATCACCCACACGGAGACTCTTCAGTTTATGATGCGATGGTTCGTCTTTCTCAAGATTTTGTTTTACGTGCTCCACTTGTTGACGGTCACGGAAACTTTGGCTCAATTGATGGCGACAGTGCAGCAGCGATGCGTTATACTGAAGCGAGAATGACTCCACTTGCACTTGAACTTTTAAGAGATTTGGAAAAAGATACTGTCAGATGGAGTTTGAACTTTGATGACACTTTGAAAGAACCAGATGTTCTTCCAGGGCGTTTCCCTAATCTTCTTGTTAATGGGGCATCAGGTATTGCAGTAGGAGTTGCAACAAACATTCCACCACATAATCTTGGCGAAGTCATTGATGGGGTGGTCGCATATATAAACAACCCAAACATTACTTTGAAAGAAATGATGAAAATTATTAAGGGCCCAGATTTTCCAACTGGCGGGGAACTCATTTTAGGTGATGGCTTAAAGAGTGCTTATGAAACAGGAAAAGGGAAGATTACCATTAGAGCAAAAGTTGGTGTGGAACAAAATGGCGATAAACAAAGTCTTGTTATCACTGAACTTCCATATCAAGTCAATAAAGCACTTCTTCTTCAAAAAATTGCTGAACTTAAAGAGAAAAACAAGGACAAACTTGCTGACATCAGTGAAATACGTGATGAAAGTGATAGAAGCGGTATGAGAGCGGTTATCCGCCTTAAAAAAGATGCAAATGCTAAGAAAATTCTTGGAATTTTGTTCCAAAACACAAATATGCAGGTTTCTTATGCTATTAATATGGTGGCAATTGCTGGCGGAAAACCTAGACTTATGGGACTTATGGATATAATTTCCTATTATACTGCTTTCCAACGCGATGTCATTGTGAGAAGAACAAAATATGACCTTGAAATTGCGAAAGATAGAGCACATATTGTTGAAGGACTCCTTATTGCTATTAAAAACATTGATGCAGTTATTAAAATCATTAAAACTTCAGCAAATGTCACAGAAGCAAAACAAAGATTGCGTTCAAAATTTTCACTATCAGAAAAGCAAGCACAAGCAATTCTTGATATGCGACTTGCAAGGCTTGTGAATTTGGAAGTTACGAAACTTCAAGCAGAACTTAAGGAATTGAAAGAAAAAATTAAAAATTATGAAGCAATTTTGGCATCTAAGAAATTACAACTTGAAGTTGTTAAAACGGAAATTTTGGAAATTAAGAAAAAATTTAGTAATCCACGCCGAAGTTTTGAAAGCAAAAACAATGGCGAAATTGTTTTGAAGAAAATGGAAGAAGTGGAAGATACAAAAGATTACTTCCTTGTTCTTTCTGCTGGAAAAACAATCAAAAAAGTCAATATGACAAACTATTCTAAGACAGTTAAAACTGTGAGTGATGGTTCCACACTTTTTGATGTTATCACTTCAAAGACAAGAGTTAAAGCAAATGACCCTGTGCTTATTATCACAGAAAAAGGAAATTGCTTAAAGATTAATGCTAGTCAAATTCCTGAATGTAAGTGGAAAGATAAGGGCTTTACTCTCAAGCAACTTGACAAGAATGTTGATATAATGGAAAGCCCTGTTGCAATTTTACCACTAACAACAAGTGAGATTATTTTAATGACATCTCAAGGCATAATTAAGCGTATGAGCGGAAATGATGCCATCATCACAAAATCATATTATCAAATTATGAAAGTTGCAGATGATGATAAGATAATTTCCTGCGAACTTGATGAAAAGGGTAGAAGCATTTTAATGCTCACAAAACACGGCTTTGCAGTCAACTTTGAAAAGAGCGAAGTTCCAGTTCAAGGGCGAGTTTCTGGCGGTGTTAAGGGCGTTAATCTTGAAGATAAAGACAGCGTTATTTATGCTGGACAAAACAAGTCAGATAGCATTTTAATTATTACTGACAACGGATATGTTAAACGACTTAGTTTAAATGAAATTCCAATGTGTGCAAGATATAGAAAAGGTGTTAAATATATAAATCTTAATAATAGTTTTGTAATTTACGCAGGGACTTCAGAAAAATCAGTTATTGATTTAGGCTTAAAGTTTAAACTTATTGAAACAAAGAAAATGAAAGTGACAAACAATAGGCTTAGTCCTGGCACACAAGAAGTCAAAGGAAAGGTTTTAGGCGCTTATAACTTTGAAGATTAAATGAAATAATTAAATTTTAAAATAGAGCAAGCGTTGCTTGTTCTATTTTGTTTTTTGCCTTAATATATTATTTTTGTCAAGCAGTGGAAGATTTTTAACCTTTCGACAAAATTGGCGAATTTTCAACTTTTTTAGAAAAAATTATACAAGTAGTTTTATTTTCAAAATTATATAATTAAAGCGAGGTTTGTATGCATTTCTGCGTTATCAAATCAAGAACAATTAAAATTGGGTTTATTATGCTTTTAGTTCTTGTCTTACTTTCTCTTTCCGTCAATGGAGCAACTTCTGCACAAGTGTTTTTTGGCTATGCTCCTAGGAAAGTTCCGATTTACTGTGTTGATACTCCAGAAAAACGGGTGGCGATTTCCTTTGATGCCGCGTGGGGAGCAGATAAAACGGAAGATATTCTTGCAATCCTAGATGAATTCGATGTCAACGCAACTTTCTTTCTTGTAGGCTTTTGGGTGGACGAATATGGCGACATTGTCAAGAAAATTGATGAAGCAGGGTGTGAAATTGGAACTCACTCAAACACACATCCAGATATGGTCAAATTGTCAAAAGAGAGCATCAAAGAAGAACTTACAACTTCCATAGAAAAGATTGAAAGTGTGACAGAAAAAGATGTAACACTCTTTAGAGCACCTTTTGGTTCATACAACAACACTCTTTTAGATGTCACTGATGAACTTGGACTTAAAACAATTCAATGGGATGTTGACACTCTTGATTGGAAAGGGTTATCTGCTAGTGAAATGAATAATCGTGTTGTAAGCAAAGTGAAAAACGGTTCAATCATTTTGATGCATAATAATTCCGATAACATTTTAGATGGCCTTAGACTTATTTTAACAACACTTCAAAATAAAGGTTACACAATTGGCTGTGTTTCTGATTTAATCTACGCTGACAATTATACAATTGATAGAAACGGCATACAACACACAAATTAAAGGAGATGAAAATATGAATTACAAAACATTAGAAGAAAGACAAACAAATGTCGCTGAGGTTGTTGGAACAATTTCTAAACTTCCTACTGTTACTCACGAAATTGAAGGCGAAAGATTTTTAGATTTTGAAGTGGAAGTTGAAAGATTGTCGAAAGCCAAGGACATAATTCCTGTGACAATCAGTGAAAGGTCAATGGGGACAAAAGAATTTAAGTTGGGAGATAGAGTTTTGCTTTTTGGGCAATATCGTAGTCACAACAAAAATGTTGATGATAGAAACAAACTTATTCTTCACTTTTTTGCGAAAGACATTGAAAAGACCGATGAGCAAGATAAAAATGATGTGAAACTTACAGGTTTCATTTGCAAGCCACCAGTTTATCGCACCACACCTTTCAATCGTGAAATCTGTGATATACTTCTTGCAGTTAATAGACCAAACAATCATCGTTCTGACTATATTCCTTGCATACTTTGGGGAAGGAATGCTCGTTTTATTGCTGACCAGTCAGTTGGCACGAAGATTGAAACGAAAGGTAGAATACAATCAAGGATTTATACAAAAAAACTGGAAAATGGTGAAGTTGAAGAACGAACAGCATTTGAAGTTTCTTGTGATTTTGTGGCGATTGTTGAAAAAAGTAAGCATCAAGAAGATTTAGGAAAAGAAATTATTTAAGTGGCAATGCCACTTTTTTTAATTGTATAAATTTATTTTTCTTTAAAAGAAATGGATGAAGTATTTGGTAGTGGAAACTATGAAGTCGAGTTTTCTGATTTAGTTTCTGACATATTGAAAAATAAAGGAAATAATCTAATGTATTGGACACGCGATGTTGGTTCTAATTTAAACAATGCGGAATGTATAACAAGACTTGGGACAGTTACACAAGCCATAATGCAAAATCTTTTAGGAGTTAGAATTACAGTTAATGTCAAAACTTTTGGGTGTCTATGACACTTTCTAGATTCTAGCAATGGTTGTTTTGAAAATTAGTATTTAAATATTTTGCAAATATTCTCAAAAAATCCAATCACGGATTGGTGCTTGTAGCACTTTCTAGATTTTAGCGGAGTAATGTTTAAACATTAGCAATTAAGTTGTTTAGCAAATATTCTCAAAATATCCAATCACGGATTGGTGCTTGTAGCACTTTCTAGATTTTATTAACAAAAAACAGGCATTGCCTGTTTTTTAAATATTTTTATCAATTATTAAATATATTTGTTTTTTTGCGTTAAATTTGGTAAAATATTCTTATGGATTTTGAGATTAAGATAATTGAATTTTTACAAGCAGGAAGAACGCCATTTTTTGACGGAGCATTTCAAGTCATTTCTTTGATTGGAAGTTATGTCGGTGCGGTGGCTCTTGTTATCTTTTTCTTATTCACAAAAAAGAGATATGCTTTTTGGTTTTTGTTTACATACGGATTTGCATACCTTACTCAGAACATTTTGAAAGAAGCAATCGCAAGACCTAGACCTTTTAATGTTTCAGACACGATTGTGAACATAGGCGATGTGGTAACTGATTTCAGTATGCCGAGTGGACACACAATTTGCGCAACTTTAATCGCCATATTTTTAGGGGCATATCTTTTTTCAGTATACAAGAAAAAAGGACAAAGGGTTTGGGTGACGCTTGCACTTGTTGTCTATGTGGGGCTTGTGATGCTGTCTAGAATGTATCTTGGAAAACACTATTTAACCGATGTGATTGCAGGTATGAGCCTAGCAGTTGTGTTTGGTGTTTTGGGACTTTTACTTAAATATTATTATGAAAAATATAAGGATAAAAACAAAAAGCAGAAAGAAAATATAACGGAATAAAAGAAGGAAAACTATGAAAATTGAAATGGAAAGCCATAATTTAGCCGAAACTGATGCCTTAGCAAGGGCTTTTAGTAAAATTATTAAGCCATCAATGATTATTCTTTTAAATGGCGATTTGGGAAGTGGAAAAACAACATTTGTGAAAAGTTTAGTTAAATATCTTGGAAGTGATGATGTTGTTACAAGCCCAACTTTCACTCTTCTTAATACATATAATGGGAAATTTCCTATTTATCATTTTGATATGTATCGTTTATCTTCAATGGAAGAGGCTTTGGCAGTCGGTTTTGAAGAATATTTTGACAAAGATAGGCTTGATGGAGTTTGCCTTGTGGAATGGGCAGAAAATGTTGAAGGACTTATCACACAAGTGGATTTTGTGATTAATATTGAAAAAATTAACGAAAGAACAAGAAAAATTATAGTTATAGAAGGAAATAAAAAATAGTCTTGGTAAAATATAGAGCAAGATAGGGGGCAATATGATTTTAGCAATAAATACCGCTTTTATGGAAGCAAATGTCGGACTCATTTTAGATGACGGAAAGCGAATTGAAAAAATAATTGATGCCAAAAGCAAACATTCAGAAAATGTTTTAAAAACGATTGATGAAGTTTGCACTGAAGCGGGTGTGAAAATTAATGATATTGAAAATTTTGCAGTGGTTGTTGGACCTGGTTCCTTCACAGGAATTAGAATTGGTGTGGCAATCATTAAAGCAATTGCGGTTGTGAACGAAAAAGCAAAATTTTTCCCAGTGTCGTCACTAGAGCTTATGGCATATATTTATAGTCAAAAGAATAATAATAGTTTTGCCACTGTTCTTAATGCTCTTTCAAATTTATTTTTTGTGGCTGAATTTGATAAAAATGGTATAAAACTTAAAGAAGAGAGAATGATAGAAAGGTGCGAACTAGAAAAAATTAAAGAAAAAAAGGTATGTTTAAACGGCGATTTAGTTTTAGAAAATGCCGATTACGTTGAAATCACAACACATGAACTTCTTAATTTTGCCTTAACTTTAGTGGAAAATGGTAAGAGTGAAAGCATTGAAAATGTCAATCCATTATACCTTCGTCCTTCACAAGCTGAAGCAAATTTAAAAAGTGTAAAAAAAGTGTGAAAAATAGTTGACAAGTGTGATGATAAAATGTAGAATATAAAACGAATTTACAAGGAGATTATATGAGAAAACCTGTTTATATCAGATGTCCAAGATGTGAACTTAACTTTATTGAAAAGAAAGAAAAACTTTGCAGTGTTTGCAAAGCTGAACTTTCTGCAAAGAAAGATGAATATACCAGTGATTTAGACCTTGAACTTTGTCCAATTTGTAAAACTAACTATATTTCTCCAGACGAAATTATGTGTTCAACCTGTCTTAAAGAACACCAAAGCGAAGATGGAGAAATGAATGCTGATTGGGAAGACTATCTTAATCGTGACGAAGATGAAATCATCGACGAAGACGAAGAAACAGGAGATATGGCATCAGTTACTGATATTGGTGATGATAGTTTGCTTGATGACGATTTAGACACAGAAATCGGCTTTGATGACACAATCGACGATGAAGATATTGACCTTGACGAAGAATTCGATGATGAGTTTGACGACGAGGACGAAGACGAAGAAGATGACGATGATTATGATGATGACGATGAAGATGAAGAAGAAAACGACGAAGATGATGACGATGACGACTTCTAATATCAGTAGTCTTGTTTGAGGAAATAAATATGTCTATAACAAAAAAATAGGAAACAAAACTTTCCTATTTTTTATTTGATTTATTTTTTATTTTTAATTTCTTTAATACCACCAATTAAACTTACAGTGAAAAGGTATCCACAAATTACCATTGGAAGCAAAAGGCCTAAACCAACAAATAAGTAAATATTGTTATCGATTACACGTGCATTTTTGAATTGGATTTCAAAATGTGAAATATTAGTGGATAAAACGTAAACATAGGTGTCAATCGATAAAGTATCATTTTTTTCAATAGTAAAATTTTCATATAGAATTTTTTCTTCACATGATCCATTGTTTAGATAGCATAAAATTGTTATATCATCAATTTTCACTCTACCATTTGAGTTGTTTTTTATGGCAAAACTAACATTTGTCCTAGATAAAAACTCTTCAGATGTGTCACGATAAGTATAATTTGTTTCTAAATTAACTTGTTGACTGCTTGGAATAATTATAAGAACTATTGAAGCAATTAAAAATACAACAAAAAATATTGCAGACAATACAATTTTAAGGATATTATTTTTTGTCATTTGCCTTTACCTCATTATCTTTAATTTCTTCAAGTTTAGGTTGTGTTTCTGGCAATGTTTTTAAAAACTTTTTTTCTTTGCAAGAGAAAATAGTGTCGATTAAGGATACGATAAAATATGCAAAACTTATGACAAAACTTAAAATATAATTTGAAAAAGCTGCAACAACAACGGCGTCTTCTGAATTACTTCCATCTGATTGAGATTTGATAATGCAAGAGAAAACTAAAAGTAAAATAGCAAGAGCAAAAAGGCAAATGATTTTTATCCATTTAAGTTTATTATTAGAGTAAAAATTGGCGATAATAATTAGTATGGTAAAAACACTCCAAGCAAAGATAAGCCAAGAATAAAGTGTGATTTTATCATATAAGTCTTCATTTTCAAGCCAGTTAATTGTCATGGCATCAACAAATGAATTTATAGCTATATATACCAGTAATACAAAGAAAATTATTGAAAAAATTAAGTGAATTTTTCTTTTATTATACATAACAAAAACCTCCAATAGAATTATATCAAAAAATATAAAATTTTGAAAAAGAATATAAAATTATTTACTAATTTTCTTGTATACTTTAATTTTTTTATTATCTTCTTTTTCTAAATCTTCATACTTTGTAAGTTTTACTCCAGCTTCTTTGCAAATTTCAAGTGAGAAATCGTCTGGATAGCCTTCTTTGTAGATAACTTCTTTTATTCCTGCATTAATAATCATTTTGGCACAAACAACGCAAGGTTGGTGGGTGCAATATAAAACGCAACCTTTAAGGCTGATACCTTCTTTTGCAGCCTGAATGATGGCATTTTGTTCAGCGTGTGCAGCATAGCAAATTTCTGCATGAGTTCCACTTTGAACATTCATTTGATTTCTTAAGCAAAAACCTTTTTCAACACAAGTTTTAACGCCAACAGGGGCACCATTATAGCCAGTTGTCATAATGCGTTTATCTTTCACAATAACTGCTCCAACTTGGCGTCTTAAACAACTTGACCATGTGGCAATGTGCTCTGTTAATTCCATAAATCTTTTGTTCCATTTATCCATTTTATAACTCCTTAAGTTTCAATATTATACATTATATAATTTTAAAAGTCAATCAAGAAATAAAAGCAAAAATAAAAGGGACTTTTTTCAAGCCCCTTCTATTTTATTTTTTCTTCTTTTTATCGCTCTCTTTTGCTTTCTTTTCATCTTCTTTTTGTTTATTCAAAAGTTTTGATTCTTTGTCGAGTTGTTTTTGTTTTGCTTCGTTTTCCAAAAACTTCTTTCTTTCAAGAGAGAGGAGATATTCAGGAGATTTAACATTTTCAAGTTGATGCTTTAATACATCAATCTTTTCTGAAAGAACACTTCTCTTTTGAGCGAACAACTTGAATTCTTTTTCTGTTGATTTAGAAACAACCTTATTTTCATCTTTTCTAAGTTTTACAACTTTGTCTTTATGTTCTTTTTCAATGTTTTCAAGTTCTGTTTCAAATTTCTTAATGTCACTTTCAAGTTTTTCAACTTCTTTTGCTCTTTCTTGTTCTGCTTCTTGTCTTATAACATCTTTATGCAAACTGCCTTTTCTGTCATAAGTTTCCTTACGTTTTGTTTCGATTTTCTTAATCTTAATTTTTCTTAAATAATAACCTAAAATTGCAACGATAATGGCAAGAGCGGTGATTATTGAAGAAACATAAAGAAGCCAAGCATAGTCATTTTGATTTGTTGTATCTTCTGTGGTGTCGTCAGAAGTGTCGTCATCTGAAGTTTCATCATCTGATGTGGCATCAGCAATTGCAACTAAATCTTCATTCACATTATAGTCATTTGCATCAATGGTTTCTTGTGCTGTGGTAAATTCTTGTGGAACTGTGTCATCATCTGTAGAAATATCTTCAAAGGAGATGTTGTAAAGAACCATTGTTCCTGTTGTGAGTGGGTGATCGCTGACAAGTGAAATATGAAGTTTTGCAGTTGCATCTGCGGTTGGGTGAATGTAAAGGGTATATTCTCTATATTCATCATTTGATTTAAGTTCTGTCATATAATCAAAACCAGTAAGACCAACAGTTGCTCCATAAGTTTGGTCGTTAATATCAAATTCTTCATCACCATTTGTTCCATTATAAACGAACTTTGTTTTGAGCATAAATGTCAATTTATAATAACTTCCACTTGTTAAGTCAAAATTGAAAGCACTTTCAATGGTGTGAGTGGTTGTTGAACTTCCACTTGCAAAACCTTCTGTTCTAATAACAAAAAGTTTAACATCTTCATCGTTTTCTTTTTCAATTCTAAAGTTTTCGTCATTTTCAAAGTAACTATCATTAACAATTCCACCAGTGCTTATTCCTTCTTCATTTGTTGAACCTGTGTAAGCACTAGAATCAAAGTCAGTTAAATCGTCGGTTATTACATTGGTTGGGAGATTAAGATAATAATTTGTCATATCAACTTTGTTTGCTGTTGTTGGTAAACTATTAAATTCATTAGCATCTGAAGAATTAAGTTCAAAGTTGTCAAAATATGCAAAACCAACTTGTAAATTATCTGAAGTTCCAAAATCAATTACGACATAAACATTTTCAGCACCTTCAAATGTTTGGAAATAAACGGAATAATCACTCCAAGCACTATTAGATACATTTTCATCTTCAAAAAGTAAAACATTTTGGTCGTTGTAGATGCTAACTTTAAAACTTGTTATATTACTTAAATCAATTGAACGAGTTAAATATTTAAAGTTGAGTTTGTAGAATGAGTTGGCATTTAATGAGAATGTTGGGGAGGTGACTGTTTGTCTGCCAGATGAAAGGTTTGCAAGCATTAAAATGTTGTTTGAAAAAGCATTTGCACTATCATTACCATTTGGATTTCCCGGATTTCCATAATTTGCCCAAAGGTATGGGTTTTCAGAATCTTCAAGTTCAGCATTTTCTTTTGCCTTGTCTTGATATTTTTGATATTCGCTTGCTTTAGTGTTTATAATACCACCAAATGTAAGTCCACTTTCTTTTTCAATTGTCCAACTTGCAGGAGTTAAAGGATAGTTAAAATCAGTGATTTCAGTTAAGTTGAAATATCCGTTTTCAATTGTTGGTGTGCCTGAAAGTGCACCAAGTTCCACACTTGAAGAAGCTTCTTCAAATTCAGCAAAAGTTGCTCTTTCCACTCTAATATCATCAAAAACAACGCAACCTGTTGCACTTTCATCACTTGAACCAAGAGCAAGAGTTAAGTCGATTTTTGAATTGTATAAATCAGAGCCTTTTACATAGATGGTAAGAGTGTTGTAAAGGTTGTTGTAATTTGAAGAACCATTGCTTGTTCCGCTAACACTTCCGCTTGAAAGGGTATAACTAGAATTATTTTCATCAAGACCGTTATCTGCATATACGCTACTATTTTCTTGAACTTTAAGATATGCTGTTCCTGTTACATCAATAAGTTTATAGTCAACAGTGATTTTATAAATGCCGTGAGTTTCAATTTCAATGCTGTTTTTAGCAGTTACTTCAACATAGTTATTGTCTGCCCAAAGAGCAAGTGCTTGTGTGTTAGGGGTGATTGTTATGTTTCCATCTTCGTCATATTGTTCATAAACATTGAGATTTGAACCAGCATAAGAATTTCCAGTTGCAAGTTCAAAACTATCTTTATTTAAACCAACAATTTGAGCATTTCCGCTTCCAGCAGTTTTTGAGAAACCTTTAAGAGCGGCACTGTCAACTCCTTCAAAATTGAAATTGTAGTCTTCGCTATATTTAAGTTCGTTATTCTTGTTTAGGTTGGTGATTTTAACACTTGATTGTTTTTCTCCTAATATTGTTCCAGCATTATCATAATTTACACCATAGAACTTGCTATCAAGATAATCAAAATAGGTGTCATAGAAATAATTTTCGCTGTATCGTTGAATCTTTATATCGTCAAAGTAAACAACACCAGTAGATTCAATTGTGCTGACATTCTTTGCATCTTTAGCACCTAGCCATAATTCTAAATTAACTGTTTGTTCAGTATTTCCAGTTGCAACAAAGAAATAGAAAGTTGTCCATTCAGGTGAGGTTACTTTTTCATAAGAAAGTTCCACTTCATTTCCGTCTTCATCAACAAGGCCTGTAACATAGATTGAACCTTGTCCGTATTCGTCGTTTGAAGTATAGTCTGTTCTTTGAGAATAATATGGTTGTCCGCTTGCAAGGGTATAAGAACCGCTTGTGTAACTATTTGTGTTTGGGTTGAATGTGATTGAACAAGTGTAATATTCTGCTCCTTCTCTGACTGTGTAGTTTACTCTTGATTTTGAAACATAATAAGTTATTCCATCGCGTTGAAATCTTAAATAATCTTCATATTCTTCAAAATCAGCGATTGGGGCTGTGTAATCTTCATCAAATGATGTTGTTGAGCCTGAATCGTCTGGGTTTGTAATCATATTGATATTTGCAGGCACGGTAATTTCAGTTACATCGTCAAGATTTACATATATTGGTGTTTCTGTGTCGTCTTCGTCATCTGGGGTGATGTCGTAAAGGAAACCAACATAAGTTCCATCATAATAGAAAGCACGATTTGAAGTAACTTCATTATTAAATGTTCCAACCATTTCTGATAAGTCTTTCTTTGCATAATATGTTGTGCTACGATATGTCATTGAAACATAACTACCAAATTCGGCAGCATTGAAGTTTGATTGATAAATTGTTACATCGTTTGTGACATTTCCACGATTGATGTATGTTGTATCTTCAGTATAATTTGTGTCACTCTTAAAAGAAACTTGGAAAGAATAGAAAGAATTAGCAGAAAGGGTGATAGAACTAGATTGGTAACCATTTCTTGCCATTTTGATATCGTTTGCACTTGTCTTTGAGTTAATCATAAGAATTTGACTGTCTGTTGCTTTTGCTTTTGGATTAACAGAAAGATAGTATGTGGAATTTTTATAGTTATCAAAATTATTGCCAACATTAATAATTCCTGCGGTTGTACGGCTATCAGAAACTTGTCTTGACCAACCAGAAGGATTTTGGCTTATTGATGTGACAGTGCTACTATTAAAGTTTCCATTAGTCATAGAAACATCTTCAAGATAATTCCTATAATAGTTTATTGTTGAAGTTTCAGCGAGAGCAACATTTTTTTCATACACATTGGTATATGCTCCGATAACTCCTGTGATAGAAATAGGCATAACTACAGCCACGATGAATAAAAATACTTTTGCAAAATTTAATCTAAGTTTTCTCATAAACCACCTATTGTAATATTTTAACTTTAACATTATAATACATTTATCTAATAAAATCAAATATTTTCTGAAAATTTATCAATAATATTATTATGTTGTCGAAAAATTTGGAAAAAAGAGAAGAGTTTTTGGGGCTTAAAAGCGATAAATTGTCTTTCAAGGCAAAGATGGTTTTATTAGTTTGCGGAGCCCTAATAGGAATTGTTAATGGTTTCTTTGGCGGAGGCGGTGGAATGATTTGCGTTCCTATACTTCAAAATGTGCTTCAATTAGAAGAAAAATATTCTCACGCGACAGCAATCGCCATTATTTTCCCAATTTCTTTCATTAGTGCAGTTATTTATCTTCTTTCTAGCACTTTGGAGACCATTCCGCTTGTGACTGTGGGAAGTGGGGTTGTTATTGGGGGAATTATAGGCTCGTTTTTGCTTAAAGTTTTGCCAACAAAAGCAATTCGTGTAATTTTTGCCTTAATTATGCTTGCGGGCGGTATTAGACTTATCATTTAGGAGAGAAATATGATTTATTTTTTCTATGTCTTAGCGGGAGTTGTTTCTGGAATTTTTGGGGGACTTGGAATGGGAGGCGGAACTTTGCTTATTCCAATTCTCACAATTTTTCTCAATTTTGACCAAAAACTTGCTCAAGGAATAAATTTGATAAGTTTTCTTGTTATGGCTCTTTTTTCGTTATATATACATCATAAAAATGGATACATAGCCACAAAACATATTTTTTATATCATTATTCCTGGCGTGCTCTTTTCAGTTTTGGGAGCATTTTTAATGAGTTTAACATCTTCAAAAATTCTCAAAATCATTTTTGGTGTTTTTCTTATCATTCTTTCAATAGTTGAATTTATCAAAGTTTTCAAAAAAGACAATCGGAAAGAAAAAGGTGCTAAAAAAAGATAAATTGTCGATTTTTGTTGATTTCTATAAATTTGTTTGCTATTTATATTAAAATTAATTATAATAAAATTATGAAAAAATTTATTATCACATTTTTTTCTATTTTGTTAATTGGTCTAACATCAATTGGTGGCGGTTTATTATTGTCTGCTTGTGATAATTCTTCCTACTCCGAAAATACGGGGGGGGGTTTGACGACTCAGAAAATGAAAACGATGATAATTTAAGTGATGGAGACGAAGATGAAGTTGTCGCGCAAGCAATAACTGTTGGGGATTATTGGCGCTATTCAGTTTTTAATGGATCATCAACCGCGGGTCAATATCATGGCTGTTCGATAACTTATCAACCATATAATGGAAGTTATAATCCTTCTTATGGAACATGGACTTATTCCGCACAGGGAACTGCACAAGATTATTATGGATATAATAGATTTACATTTTCAAGTGGTGGATATGTGCAAGTCAATCCTGTCGGTCACACAACAGGCACTGGAGAAGGTTATCGTTTTATGGGGTGTAGCACATCATGGAATGGTTTAAACTCATATATGACAAGTACGGTTGGAACAGCAAGATATATTTATAATGGTGGAATAAACTATTCTTCCCCACCAACAAGAGGATTTTCTTTTTCATCAACTAATATTAACATTTATGGAATTTTTAGGTATTGTTATACAATTGCACTGACAAATCAAGGTTCAACTTCGTATTATTATGTTCCAAAAGGAACGAGTTTCACACTTCCAACACCATCGGCTCCAACAGGACAAAAATTTGTGAGTTGGTCAGGTATGACTGGCACAATTTCCAATATTCAACAAAATTATAATCTTACTGCTCAGTTTGAAAGCAACACAGTTCAAGTTAATATCAATGTTTTAAATCCAGAAGGAGTCGAGGATTTTGGTGGAAGTGCGTCATTCTCGGTCTATTATACTCAATCTGGAAATAGATATGAAAACACTGGAAACGAACCAGAACAAGCTGTCCAAGTTGGAACAACAGTTGAAATTTATAATGTTACAGCAAGGGATGGTTTTCGTGTAACACAAGTAGACCGAGATGGAACACTGTTAACGGCTAGTAATGGGACATATTCAATCTATGTTGATGCGGGTATGACGATTTATATACGAACAGTTTGGGACACTTCTTCTCTTGTTATATCTTATAATAGTAATGGCGGAAGCAAAATACCAACAGATTATGGGAGATATGGTGATACCTATGGAAAAACTAATCTGTATCAGCCTATGGATAGCGGTTTTAGTGGACCAAGTGGATATTCTTTTAGTATGTCTAACAATATTTATTCAGTTAGTTATTACAACAATACTTCTTCTACAACTTGGATTAATTTTATGCAACCTTTTGATGGAACCTACTCACCAGGCACGACATATACAGTTGTTGTTGAGGTTTTATCATTTTCGAATGACGGATTTATAATAACTTTTACTTCACCTTTTGATGTAGGTAGTGTAAATCAAGACGTTGCGACAGGACAGACGAATATTGGTATTGGCGGAGTAGGAATTGCGACAGCACAATTTACAACATTGGATGATATTGGAACGCCACCATATAATTTAAGATCATATATTGCTCTTGGCAGTGGAGGAACAATTAATGCCACTTTTAGAATTTCTATTTTTACAGGGAATATCTATTATGATAATTTTACATATGCAACAGTAGGTAATACACCTTCAACAAATGAGCTTCCAACACCAACAAGGACAGGTTACACTTTTGCTGGATGGTATATGGAACCTAGTTTTCAAAATAGAGTTACAGCTGAAACAGTTATTACAAATAATAATAGTCACGTATTATATGCGAAATGGGAAGTTGAAGAATATAATGTCACCCTAGGTTCGCCAAATTATGTGTATTATCCATATTCAGTAGGGTGGGCGGCAACTCAATGCGATTTTACATATTTAACTACTGTGCAAGATAACACCGAAGTTATTAGAGCAACAATGACGTCTGTTAGTAATGATGGTGGTCCGTATTTTAATGCTGAGGCTCTTATTGAAGGGGAAGAATATAAGTGGACGGTTGATTTACGTGCTTCTAGAACTGTGTTGCTTCGAGGAGTGGGACATGAAATGAATGGTTTGATTGCGGCAACAGTTAACACAAGTTGGCAAACTTTTACGTATACATTTGTGGCAAGTTATGCTTCACATATGGGGCATGGTTTCGTTTTTTATTCCAATGAATGGCAAACTGGCGATTATTTAGATATTCGCAATTGTTCAGTCCAGAAAGTCTCTGACATGACTTCTGAGAATGCTTTAGGCTCAATTTCTGTTCCTTTTAATGGTCAATATTCTACTCTTCCAACTCCGTATCGCACAGGCTATACATTTGATGGCTGGCAGTTAGGTGTTGATTATGGTCCAAATGGGATAAATGATTATACAATTGAAAAATTTAATGATAGTGTGAACACTAGAAGAATAATGATGAATAATACCATTTCAAATACAACTTTCCAAATTGGTAGAAAGGTATATTTTGATATATCATGGGACTCAGGAAATTTAACAAGAATGAATGTCAATCAGCATTATTTAGAATCAAATGAATATACTGTTGTTGGGAACCGTTGTTTTGGTTTTTATACCATAACCTCAGACCATTTTATTAATACATATAGTTTTATAGATTTTGAATTTGACACACCAACAACCATTTCTGTGAATTATTTTGTTGTTCAGATTAGTGATGAAATTATAACAAATTCTTCTACAGTTAATACTGCAAGCAAGCATTATTTATTTCCGATTTGGACAATAAACACTTATCGGCTTGATGTAAACACATATGTAAATTCTTTAAACATTTATCCAAATGAATATAATTATGACTTTTTATTTGATATATATTTTGATGGAGAACTTGTGGCTGATGACACTAAAGATTATATGAATGAAGCGGTGCCATATAACACTGAGATAACATTTGAAATTGTGCAAGGACATGCAGGTTATGATTTTACGAACATAACTTACAATAGGCTTCAAGCAACGGAACAAAATATTACCTTCAATATGCCAGCAAATTCTTGTGAAATTGGGGTGTATTTTGTTTCACATGTCTACACTGCGACTTTAAAATATCAAAATGGCGAACCTGACACAAATTTATATTTAAAATATGGTGTTGGTTGGTTCAGAAATTCGAGTTGCACACAAGAAACAACTGTGATAACTATTCCGACTCGAGCAGGGTATAATTTTGGTGGATTTTATGTTGATGAGAATGGCAATGGAACTCAAACCATTGATAATAGTGGAATGATTGTAGTTTCAAATACTTTTGCCAGCAACGATATGATTTTTTATGCAAAATGGGAAGCAAAGAATCCTGCATATTATGATGAAGAACAAGGGCTTTGGTATATTGAAATGGGTAAATATCCACAGACAAGGCTTGGAGATGAGAGCGTAATTTCTGAATTGGATATTTTAAGAGAAAGTGGAGCGGTCACTGAATTTACTTATACTATTGGCAATTATACTTTAAATTCTTACATATACAATGAAAATGAATATGCCTATTTCGAAGAGTCAAACGCATATTATCTTGTTGAACCTGTAAAATACTATCTTGCAGGTGATTACGAAGAAGGATATGGCATAGAAAATGGGAACGTTACAGCAGTAACCGAACAAATTGTTTTTGTAAGTGAATGGAGTAGCACAAAATTAAGTTTAGGCGATGGCTATACATCATCAACAATAAGAACAAATTTAAACACTTTTGTGGGTAATTCTCAAATTAATTCCGATTATTTAAATACAAACTCATACACAATAAAGAACTTCAAAGATGTAAATGGAGTAAGCACAGACACAACATTATCAGCTGATATGATTATATCAAACGAAAGTGAGGTTGAAACTGTGTTCGGAGATTTAAGTGCTGAGTTTTCCGACTTAGTATCTGACATATTAGACAATAACTTAATGTATTGGACAAGAGATGTAGGCTCTAACTTAAACACTGCGGAATGCATCACAAGTTTAGGATCATCAACTCAAACAATTATGCAAAAAATATTAGGCGTAAGACTTACTGCTAATGTTTCAACTTTTGGGTGTCTGTGACACTCTCTAGATTCTGGCAGAGTAATGTTTAAATATTAGCAATTAAGTTGTTTAGAAAATATTTTCAAAAAACCCAATCATTGATTGGTGCTTGTAGTACTTTCTAGATTTTAGCGATAGTTAGTTTTAGATATAAGCATTTAAGTAAAAAATAAAACAAATTAAAAAACTCAATCATTGATTGGTAATAGTAAGAGTAGGTGTATTGCCTACTTTTATTTCATTGTAATCAAATTTTTCTTTTTTAATTTAGATTAATAATCTGATGAATTAATGTAATTTGTTTATGTGATTTTGCGTAAAAAGGTTTACAAATTTTCTTTTTTGTGATATATTATTCATAACTTTTAGGAGGCTTATTATGGTAGATAAAGAAAAATGTATTGGTTGTGGAACTTGCGTTGCTATTTGTCCTGTTGGGGCAATTTCTTTTGACAGTGACGGCAAGGCTCAAATTGATAAAGGAAAGTGTATTCACTGTGGGGCTTGTCAAGCAAGTTGCCCTGTCAGTGCAATTGATTTAGACAAATAAATTTAAGGTGGAATATTATGGAAAACATTGCTTTTATACAATTAACTGAAAGAAAACTTGAACTTAAAATCATTCAAAGTCGTGCAGGCAGATATAGAATTTTGGAAGATGTCATAAATGACTATGATTTGACAGGAGATGTCACAAAAGATTGTCTTTTTTCACCAAAATCTAGGGCAGATATACTCAAAATTATGAATATCTATCGTTTCACGATTGAAACTTTTGGTGCAACAAAAATGATTGCTTTTGCTTCAAACATCATTGTTAAAGCAAGAAATTATCGTGGACTTTTAGATGAAATCTACACACACACTGGCATCAATTTTACTCTTTCAAGTGATGAAGAAATTTTGAAAGATATTTATCAATCAGTTGTCACAAAAATTGATTGCTCAAAAGGGACAGGCGTTTATATTTCAGGTTACCATACACATATTTTTAAATATAATCGCCGTAGCGTTGTTGATTATTCAATTTTGCCTTATGGTTACATTAACCTATCAGAAAGGACAGAAAGTTTCAATGATCTTGTTCAAATGATGAAGAAAGAACTGAAAGATAGTCCTGTTTCTAAGAATTTTGAAGAAGAAATCTTGGTTGGAACTGGCTTGCCTTTCCTTGATATTGCGAAAGTCGAAAAGAAACTTCAAAGATATCCACTTGACATTGAAAATAATTACATTCTTTCTGAAAATGGAGTGAAAAAGGTTATTGATTTCACTAAAGATTTAGACATTGACAAAATCAAGAAAATCAAGGGACTTTCAAATGAAGGGGCTGACAGTTTGAAGGGTGGACTTGCAATTATTAAGGCTCTTTATGAGGCTTTTGAAGTTTCTGAAATTACTGTAAGCGATGCAAATTGTATGGAAGGGAGAATTTTCGAAAATCTTGTAGGAACTCCGACTGAAAAATATACTGATTTACTCTTGAACAGTCTTGATAATTATTATGAATTTAGAAAAGAAGGGCTCTCAGTTAACCCTAGCGTTTATAATATGGCAGTGCTTCTTTTTAAGCAATTAAAGGTTGTGCATAAACTTTCAAGAGCGTATGTTAAACCGCTTAAAATTGCTTCATATATGTTTGACTGCGGAAAGTTTATTGATTTCAATAACTATGAAAAACATGGCTATTATACTATTTTAAATGCCAATATTGTTGGTGCAACTCACAAAGAAATTCTTATTGCTGCTCTTAGTTGTATGTGTCAAAATCTTGACAACTTCAACCTTCCAGAAATTATGAAATATAAAGATTTACTTGATGATGAAGATGTTGATGCAATAAGAAAATTGGGAGTTTTAGTTAAACTTGCAGTAAACTTAAATGCTTCAAGAAAGAATGTTATTTCTGATATAATTTGCGATATTCTTGGAGATTCTATCATTATGAAAACTGTTGTTAAAAGCGACCCTTCTTTTGAAATTATGCAAAGTATGAAACTTGCTGATGATTTCAAGAAAACCTTTAAAAAGAGTTTACAAATTATCTAAATTTTGCAAAAAATTTATCTCAAAATCATAAAAGGAATATATGGCTAAGAGAAATGGCGTTTGGAAAGTTTTTTCAATAATAGGAATTTTATTAATAGCGGTTTTGCTGTGTTATTTTTCAGTTGCTTTATATTTCTACTTTGGAAAACCTAATGACATTTCTTCAAAACTTAAAGTTTGGAATTTGATGTCAGACCAAAGCCTTGGAGAAATTTATCTTGATGCTTCTTATAGAATTGCAGGAGATGATACCACTCTTTATGGTGTAAATATTGACGAAGAAGGTTATGTTGTCACACTTGCAAGTCAAATTGATGTCGAAGATAACTATATTCTCTATAGTTATAGTGGAAAGATTTATGGTGGGAAGGTCGTTTTTTGTGACACATATTTCAATCTTGCAGTCATTAAAATGTATGACCTAAAAGACGAAATTAAAGAACTATCTTTGCCTTATGTTCAAATTGGAGACATATATTCATCTGCCCTTTCTTTTAATTCAACTTTTGTTGTGACAGGTGACCCATTGGAAGAAAACAATATTTTGACTGTTAATGAGATTTCAATTTATCCATATATAGATTATGTAACTAGAGAAGTTGATGGTAAAACTATTGTAGATTTTGTAAACACTTCAGCCTATTATTATAATGTTGCAGACTATTCTAACTATTCTCAGGGTGGTATTTTTAATAGGAAAGGCGAACTTTTAGGTTTAATATACAACTATAATGTTATGTCATCAAACACTAATAATGCAAATGTTATGGTTTTAGATGTGAGCATAATTGACTATATAATTGATGATATTAAAAATTCTGACAACTACTCAAATGCGTTGATAGAAAATTTTAATGGGTTTGATATGTATGAGTTGAATTGCTATTTAAATTGTGCTTTAGACGATTATTCTCCTTATTGTATTTATTACAATGGCAGTTGGGTGGAAGTGCCTGAAGTCGTTGTCGACTTATATCAAACTGGGGTTGATGGAATCTATCTTATGGAAGATTTTGTTTATAATAACACAACAATTTCTTCGGGTAACTTTATTACAAGTGTTAACTATAATTTAATGTCTTATAATATCTATACAAAGATGGATTTGTTTTATTTGTTTTACTTTGCAGAATCAGGCGAAACGATAACTATAACATCGCAAAATTTAGATACACAAGAAATTACAAGAACGCGTATAACAGTGGAATAAAGGAGGATAAAATGAAAAGTTTTAAGTATGCCATTGAAATGGGTGGCGGATTTACAAACATTTATGTAAAAGGACAAGGTCTTGCCTTGAAAGAGCCAACTCTTGTTGCGGCGGAACCAACTGAAGACGGATATAGAGTTATCGCTCTTGGACAAGATGCCAAAAAACTTGTTGGAAAAACCAAAGACAATATTGAAATTTTCACTCCTTGCGTTTATGGTGAACATTCCAACTATGAATATAGCGTTGTGCTTCTAAAACACTTGCTTTCTAAACTTAATTTTAAAGACTATGAAGACAATGTTCTTTTCTTAACTCCTTGTGGCATAACTGCTCGTGAAAAGGATAATATTTTGAGAGTTTGTGAAGCGGTTAATATGGGGTATGTGGAACTTATTCCTGCTGTTATTTGTTCTTGCGTGGGAGAAGGTAGAAAAATTGACGGCTCAACGGTAAATATGGTGGTAAATATTGGTGGAACTTACACCGATATTGCAGTCATTAATATGTCCAACATTTTAAAAGGTGCGACTTTATCAATTGGCGGAAAATCAATTGATGCTTCAATTGTAAACTATCTTGCTTACAAAGAAAATTTAGTTATTGGTCTTCCTACGGCAGAAACACTCAAAAACGATGTGGGAAGTTTGTTTGAAAATGACACATTAAATATGGAAATCACTGGTGTTGACGCAAAAACAAAGTCGCCAAAAAATGTTATTATGCATTCCTATGAACTTCGATATGCGATTGAACCTTTCTATAACGAAATTTTAAGAGCAATCGACACAACGATAAACACTTTAGCACCAGAAGTTGTGACTGACATTATCAACAATAAAATTTTGGTGTGCGGTGGTTGTGCAAAAATGCAAGGGCTTGATAAGTATTTTAGGCAAAATTTGAAATATCCAGTTCAGATTTCTGATGACCCAGACTATATAACCATTTTAGGTGCAGGGAAACTACTTTCTGACCCACAATTACTTAATAGTTTAATTAAAAATTTATGAGGCATTGCCTCATTTTTTTATTTTAGATAATATTGCCTTATTGACACAATAAGTCAAAATATAACAAATTATGATTTGTCAAAATTTTGATAATATTTTTTTTCATTTTATAATAACAAAGAGGTGATGAAATTTGGCAAGAAAAATTGTTGTAACAAGTGGCAAAGGTGGTGTTGGAAAGACTACTGTTTGTGCTAATCTTGGTGTTTATTTGTCAAGGCTTGGGTTCCGTGTTTGTATGCTTGATGTGGATATTGGGCTTAACAATCTTGATGTTGTTATGGGACTTGAGAAACAAGTCGTTTTTGACATTACTGATGTTGTGAGTGGGAAATGTAGGGTAAGGCAAGCTCTTATTCAAGATTTTAACTATCCTTCACTCTATCTTTTGCCGTCTTCTCATTCCTATGCATCAAGTAAGATTACAGGGGAACATATTAAAAACATAACTGACATAATTGACCACTCATTTGATTACATTTTGCTTGATTGTCCAGCAGGCGTGGAAGCAGGTTTTCACAGGGCGGTTTATCCAGCAGACGAAGCAATTGTTGTTGTTACACCACATTTATCTAGCCTTAGAGATGCTGATAAAGTTCTTTCCATTCTTTCTTCTTATCATATAGAAAGCAAATATCTTGTCATAAATCGTATGCGGGGAGATTTATTGCTTTCAGGCGATATGCTCAACATTGAAAGCATTGTTAAAGCAATGAATATTCCGCTAATTGGCGTCATTCCAGAAGATGATAGTGTTGGCAAAATGTCAACTGATGGAAGAATTTTGACAGATACAGAAAGTGCAAGAGCGTTTACCCTTTTGTCCGAAAATATTCACAGCGGAAGCAAAAAAATCTTTGACTGCACATATAAATATCGTGGAATTTTAGGGTATTTTAAGCGTAATATCAAAAAAAGAGTTTAATAAAAAGCCTTTTGGAAATTTTAGAAATAAAGGAGACAAGTTATGGAAACTTTAAGATTGGAAGAAGTTTTAGTGAGAGATAAGTTTGAAAATTTGAATGGAGTGACAAGGCTCTTGACCGATGAGATAACTCCAATTGCAAAAAATTATTTTGTGCTTGCCGATGATGTTGTTGTGCGTTATAGGAGAGATAAAGGAAAGTATATTTTCAATGTGGAAATTACAGCCGAACGCGTTAAACCCTATGGTGCACATATTTAAAAATCTCTTAAATTAATATTGACTTAATAATTTTATTTTGCTACAATTATTCCATAATTAAAAAATTATGGAGGATAGAATGATAAAATATTTAAAAATGAAAGCAATAAGATATCCGTTTGGACTTCGTTATGCTAAGAAAATGGCAGAATATGTGGCTAAAAATTTAGATGAAATTAAAAGAATATTCAATTTAGAACTTTCAAAAGAAGGTCCAAAAGAGAGAAAAATTGCAAGTGAGGAAATAATTAAGTATTTATTTAGTAATCGTTATGAAGCATACAAATTAGGTTTTAGGGACGAATTCGTATGGTCAGAAATTTATATGAATAATTTAATTACTATTGCAAATGTTGTAGAATTGGCTAACAAAGGTGATAGGTATGGTTTAATTAGGGAAATGGAAAGTTTGCCTTGGGGAGATTCTAACACTGGAGACCAAATTTCTCATAATGCAACAATGTTTATTTGGTGGCTTTTGTCAGATGAAACAAGAAAAGAATTTAGTGATTTATTTTTAAAATATTGTGCTAAGGCAAATTATGAAAAAGTACCAAGTGAAGAAACGAAGGAATTTGTTTTTGCAGATAACCCATTCAAAGTTAGTTTTAGAAAAACTAGCTTAAACCTTTTAAAAGAACATAACGATAGTGAAGAAAAAAGATTGCAAGAAAAAATCAAGAATAATGGAAAAAATAAATAATATTAATTTATATTATCGGAAGCCGAACTTGCTTGCAAGGGTGAGGCTGATGGTCATACATACTGTGATGAACACAATTTATTGGGTTTTTGCGTTTAGCAAAATTAAAATTTAACTTGCTTAAATTTTAACATCACATAGTTTATATTATCGGAAGCCGAACTTGCTTGCAAGGGTGAGGCTGATGTTTATACATACTAAGTGATGAGTGTGCGTTAGCACACAAATTCGATAGAATTTATTAAAATTTTATGCTAATAAAATTTTAACATCACATAGTTTATATTAAAAGAACTTAAATTTATATATTAAATTGATAAAAAAGAACTCAATGTTTTAGAATAGAGTTCTTTTTTATCATATTGGTTTTAAGAATAATCAACTATTTTTTCTAATATTTTTTCACAAACATATTTTACTTTACAAAATATACCATTCCATAGCAGCCAGGACCCGCGTGAGTGCCGACAACACAACCAATTCCGTTATATTCGATTTTTTCTGGATTTACATCTAGTTGTTCATAATATTTGTTGACAAAGTTTTCAATATTTTTAGAATCAGCAGAATAACCAAAATAAATAGGATATGATTTATCACGATTTTTAACACAATCAAGCATAAATAGGTTTGCTTGTTCGCCACGCTTTTTTGCAATGTTTGCCACTTTTCCACCTTCAAGTGAGATTATAGGTTTAACACCTAAAACTGTGCCAAGAGCAGCGGCAGCGCCGCTAATTCTTCCACCTTGTTTAAGGTATTTAAGGTCGGAAATAACTGCAACAAGTTTAATTTTTGATTTAAGTCTTTCAAGTTCGTCAATAACTTCTTGTGGCTTTCTGTCTTTTTCTTTAATAAACTTCACAATTTCCATAATTAACGCACCTTCTGCGAAAGTGGTAACTTGTGAGTCGCAGATATAGACATTTTTCATATTCAAGGCTTCAACCGCATTTTTTGCTTGAGCGATTGTTCCTGCGAGATTGGAAGAAATGACAATTGTAAGCACGAACCAATCTTCCTTGTTGCAATATGGAGTTAGAGCAGTTTCAAACTTATATTGATTTGGTTGGCTTGTCTTAGGAATAATGCCTGTAGATTTCATTTTTGCATAAAATTCATCGTTAGGTAGTCCTTCTGGGTATAATTCGCCATTGAAGTTAACTTCAATTGGAAGAATGGTAATGTCGTTTTCTTTAGCAAAGTTTTCAGGCATATCAACAGATGCTTCAGTAACAATTTTATAATTCATATTTTTCCTTCCTTTTTTGTAAGTAAAATATTTATAATTTTTTGTTAAACTACACATATAGTGTAACAAAATTAAGCATTGTTTAGCAAGCAAATCGCACAAAAATATAGTTAAAAATTTTTTAACTTTTTTATTAATCGGTGTTGATTAGATTGTCGAAAACATATTCATAAATGTTTGGTGCTTGTTGTCGCCATTTCTTACAACATTCTTCTGCACTTTGTCTTGTTGGTGCTTTAACTTTAATTTCAAAAAGGGGAGTGGTAATCAAACTTTCATAAATTCGCATTGTGACAAGATAAGAGCCATCATCACTATCAGTGTATGATGCATAATATTCCTGTGACATCTTAATGTTCATACGGTTGTTTTTAGCATATTCTGTGATTTCGTCACGAAGTTCGTTTGGTATTCTTTCATAGAAATAAGAAAGGCAATCTCGCCCTTCAAAAGTGAGAGTATATCTCATTTCGCCTTCCTTGCATTGAGTTTTATAAATTAACTTTGCTTCAGAGAGTTGATATAATAAATCAAGACAATCCATATAGTTAAGCCAGTTATTTTTCACTGCACAGATTTCAATGATGGAGTTCTCCGTAAGGGGCATCTCCACTTTATCCATAACAAACAAGATGATAAGTTTATTTGTAATTGCGTCGTAACTCATTTTTTTCCTCAAATGAATTTTATCACGAATAAAATAAAAAATCAATTATCTTTGTATTTTAATTTGATTTTTTTTCTTTTTGTGATAAGATATAGTGTGTTAGGGGGACACTTATGGAAGAATTTGATAGAGTTGCAGTTGAAAACTTTGTGCTTAGTTGTAATGATATGCTCAGCGGAAAGTTTTTGGACATAGATAGGAAACTTGCAAGCGTAATGAACGCAATCACAAAAAGTGATGACATTTTGACATTCTTAGCAGATGCCATTACTGATTATGATGAAGAAAAGGGTTTTGAAAGTGCTTTTTCACTTGACCCTAAAACAAAAAACGGAAAAGTTTTATTGCCACAAAATGAAAAGGAAAGAGTGGCTCTCACAGTTACCATTTTTAATGATATTCAAAGTGGAAAAATAAATTCCACTCGCTTTTTGGAGACTTATTTTAAAGATGGAAGACTCGCTCCAACCCAAAACTTTTTGGAAAAGATAATTAAACCTTTTAGAGATATAATTTGCAAAAACTTTGGGATTAAAGAAGATGTCACAAAAGAAGAAATTGAAGAGCATAAGAGACTACAGGCAGAAAGAAGACAAGAAGAAAAGGCAAAGGAAGAGATTGAAGAATTTGAAGAGCAATTTCCAGAAATTGACAGCCTTATGATTGAAGTTAAAAAGACAGCAAGAGAAATTCTTTCAAGACTTAAATTTGAGAAAAAGAAGAAAGATAATTTAGAAGATTTTGAATTTATCTTAAATGCAATAATTACTGCGTGTGACAGCAAAAATCTTATGATTATCAATGGGCTTATAATTGGAATAAATTATGTTTCTCATAAATATAAAAATGTTCGCTATCTAGTTGACGATTTAAACAATATAATTTATGATTATTACGACTTTTTAGCAGAAAATTCTTCAAAAAATACAGAAAAAATGGAAAATTTTGATGATTTTAATGAAAATTTCGAAGAAAATGAAAATTATCAAGATATTTCTGAAGATGAATATGATGATAATGACGAAGAAGAATAATTTTATTTAAAATTAAAAACAGCATAAATTTAAGTGCTGTTTTTTTACATAATATATAAAGAAAGGTTATTTTTGTAATTAAATTTTCATATAGTTTAATATGAAAAAATTTCCGTTTTTGTCAATCAATTTAAGAAATCATTTTGTGAATGTGGTTATCATTTTGATGCTTTTTATTGTTGCAAGTTGTGCAGTTTTAGGAGTTAATATTGTGACAACTTCAAATGTTATAAATGGTGTTTATTATAGTGGGAATGAAGAAAGTAATAGAATTTCCTTAATGATAAATGTTTATTGGGGAACGGAATATTTAGATGGAATATTGGAAATTTTGGACAAATATGATGTCAAAACCACATTTTTTGTTGGTGGGACTTGGGCTGTTAAAGAAAGTGATATGTTAGAAAAAATTTATGAAAAAGGGCACGAAATTGGAAATCACGGCTACACTCATAAAGATCAAGACAAGTTAAACAGGGAACAAAATCAAAAAGAAATTTTAACCACACATAACATTGTCAAAGACTTATTAAACATTGATATGAACTTATTTGCTCCGCCAAGTGGGGCATATTCAAAAACGACAGTTGAAGTTGCATCAAGCCTTGGCTATCAAACAATTATGTGGACACGAGATACAATTGATTGGAGAGATAAAGATGCCGATTTAATATATTCAAGAGCGGTAAAAGATGCAAAGGGTGGAGATTTGGTTCTTATGCACCCAACTGAAAAAACTCTTGAAGCCTTAGAGAATATTATTATAACACTGCAAGAAAAAGGTTTAAAAGTTACCACTGTAAGCGATACTTTAAGTGAGTAAGAATAGGCAATTTTTTTAAAGTTTATAAATCAAAAATTTTTGTGAAAATTTAATATATATGAAAATATATAAAAAACGCAAAAAAATTGCAAAAATTTTGCAAAAAATGCGATTTTTATGTTAATTTTTATGATTTTTGGTAAAAAATTTAATTTTTAATAGTATTTTCTTAGAAAAAGTTTTTGAAAATTGCGACAAATATTTTTAAAATTATAGTCGAAAAAATTTTGAAAAGCAGTGCTTTAGTGATATAATATTTCTAATTAGGGGAATATATATGGCAATTTATAAACTCAATTCCAAAAAGAAAGGTGGAAAAAATGTTAAAAAAATTGTGGGCTTCACTCTCATTGGAGTGTCTTCTGTTGCCTATCTTTTTTTGACGGGAATTTGGAGCCCAATTTTTAATTTTCTTCTTGGAACTTTTGGTGTTTTTGCATATGCACTCTTTCTAATTTTGTTTATTGTTGGACTTGCACTCGTCAACAATCGAAGATATGTGATGAGTATGCGATATCTTTTGAGTATGTGTTTTATGGTCTTTTTCGCACTTTGCATTATTCAACTTATCATCGTGGGAAATAGTAGCGATTTAAGTTTTGGTCAATATCTTGCTTTAAACTACACTCAAAAATGGACTGCTGGGGGAATTATTTGTGGGCTTGTCACAACATCGCTTTTATATCTTGCTAAACTTGCTGGGGCATATATAATTTTGGTTTTGGCATTCCTTTTGTGCCTTGCACTATTTTTAGATAGTTTAAATGTGTTTAGGAGAGTGGAGAAAAAGAGTAAAAACCTTGAACTTAAGAGTGAAAAGAAAGTTGTAAATCCACTTTCAAGCAAAAGGGAAAACAAAGTTTTGACTGAGCCTCAACCTTTGAAAGAAAAAGAAGAAGTTAATGTTGTTTTAAATGGCAATTTGGAAGAAGAAAAGAAGGAAGAAAAAAGGGCATTAACTGCAAGAGAGATTTTGGGGCTTGATAAAAAACGAAATGTTGCTTATGAGTTTGCTCAAAAAGAAGAAGTTAAAAAGGAACAAAAGCTTCCACCTAAATCTTTAAGGGAACTTATTTTGACACCACCAGAAATTAACTATGAAGAATATTTCAAGGAAATGTCTAAAAATGAGCCACCAAAGAAAGAAGAAGTAAACAAAAATGTGGAAGTCTTAAAGCAAGAAAAAATGGATTTGGAAACCACTCCAACTTTCCAAGTGCAAACCAATTTTGATGGCTATTCCAGTCAAATTAAGATTGATGATGACGAGTTTAAAAATGTCAACAATCCTTTTGTTCGTGATACTTCTGATGAAAACATGGAGAATGAAGTTGAAGATGTTTCCTATAATGATAATTTTGACCAAGACGAACAAGACGATGATGACAATGACATAATTTCTCAGGCTGATGATATTATTCGCTCTGCCGTAATGGAAGAAAAAGCGGAAAATCCAGAAGAATATGAAAATGCTGTTGAGCCTACTGGAGATTTTAATCGCCGAGATAGTTTTGACAGAAGAAATGACAATTTCACAAGAAGAGATAACAATTTTGCTCCAGAGTTTCCTGATAGAAGTGCTTCTCGTCCTTTCCCTACAAGACAACAAGAAACACCTGAACCAGAAGAAGAGGAAGAAGATAATGAACCATATATCTATGAAAAACCTTCCCTTGATTTTATCACAACAAAATCAGTTGACCTTTCCACTTTAAGCGATGATGTTGCAGAAAAAAGAGTTCTTCTTGAAAACACACTTGAAAATTTTGGTATTCCTGCAAAGGTTAGGAGCGTGGTTGTTGGACCTGCTGTTACTCGATATGAACTTGAAATGCCTGCAGGTGTTCCTGTCACAAAAATTAAAAACCGTTCAGACGATATCGCTCTATCACTTGCAACAGAAGGTTCTGTCAGAATTGAAGCACCAGTTCCAGGGCGTAGCGTTGTTGGGGTGGAAGTTCCTAATAAGACAATCGCGACAGTAAGTTTAAGAGATATTTTGGAAAGTCGCGAATTTAGAGAAAGTTCATCTCCACTTACTTTTGCTCTTGGTAAAGATATTGCGGGCAGTGTGATTGTGGCAAATATGCAAAAACTCACACACTTACTTGTTGCTGGTTCAACTGGTTCTGGAAAATCGGTTTGCTTGAACTCCATCATTTTGAGTATTATCTATAAGTCTTCTCCAGAAGATGTGAGAATTGTTTTGGTTGACCCAAAACGTGTGGAATTTACTTCATATAACGGACTTCCACATTTAATTATGCCAAATGTTATTTGTGACACTCAAAAGGCTATTAACACATTAAATTGGGCGATAACAGAAATGGAACATCGTTTTGAATTATTAGGGCTTGCAAGAGTTAAAAATATTGATGAATACAATGCAACTGAAGATGTAAAATCTGGTAAAGTTAAGAAAATGCCGTTTATTGTTATCATTGTTGACGAACTTGCTGACCTTATGATGACAGGAAAGAAAGAAGTGGAAGAAAAAATTATTCGTCTTGCACAAAAATCTCGTGCGGCAGGTATCCACCTTATTCTTGCCACTCAAAGACCTTCTGCCGATGTTATCACTGGTCTTATCAAATCAAACATTCCTTCTCGTATTGCTTTTGCAGTCACTAGCGGTATTGACAGTTCTATCATTTTGGATAGAGTTGGTGCTGAAAAATTGTTAGGTAAAGGGGATATGCTCTATTATCCTATTGGCTCGCAAGACCCTAAGCGTGTGCAAGGTTGCTTCATCACAACAAACGAAACAAACAATATTGTTGATTTTGTTAGAGAAAATAACAAGCCAATTTTTGACAAGAAAGTGGAAGAACAAATTGATAATCCAAATAAAAATTCTGGACCGAATGGTATTAAAGTTAATAACGAACTTGACGAACTTTTTCCACTTGCACTTAAAACTGTTATTGAGTGTGGGCAGGCTTCAACCACAATGCTCAGACGCCGTTTTGCGATTGGTTTTCCAAGGGCTTCAAGAATTATTGACCAAATGGAAGAACTTGGTTACATCTCTCAAAGTGATGGACCAAAAGGTAGGCAAGTTTATGTCACTATGGACGAATTTAGAGAAATTTATGGTGACCAATATGATTAATGATTTCAGTTTCTAAATTTGTAATATATAAGTTTTATCTTGTGTCTTAAATATGAAATTGAAAATCCAATTTTGTGTAAATATATAAAATGTAGATTAAAGGTGATATATGAACGAATTAAAGGGGAAGAAAGTTTCTGCGATTTCACTTGGTTGTGATAAAAATCGTGTTGACCTTGAAAAAATGCTTTTTAGACTATCCGATTATGGATTTTCCATTGTGCCAGATGTGAATGATGCAGATATAGTCATTATTAATACTTGCGCCTTTATTGAACCATCAAGAAAAGAAGCAATTGACAACATTTTCCAAACACTTTTACTTAAAGAACAGGGAAAGGTGGAAAAAGTTGTTGTTTCGGGTTGTTTGCCACAACGCTATATGAAAGAGTTAAAAGAAGAAATTAAAGAAGTTGATGCCTTTTTAACTTTGGAAGATGATGAAAAAATTTGCGATATTCTTGAAAATCTCTATAACTTGCCAATTTCCAAAAAGAAAAAAACTTTGGGAAGAATTTTAACTAATAACTCATCTTATGCTTATCTTAAAATTGCGGAAGGGTGCAGTAATGGTTGTTCATTTTGCACCATTCCAAGAATTAAAGGTGGCTTCAGAAGTGCTCCAATGGAAGATTTAATTAGTGAGGCAAAAGATATTGCCGAAAAAGGTGTTAAAGAACTGATTCTTGTGGCTCAAGATGTTTCAAGATATGGTGAAGATTTATATGGCGAAAATAGTCTTATTCCACTTCTTAAAAAATTAACAAAAATTAAAGGTATTGAGTGGATAAGGCTTCATTACATATATCCTGAGAAGATTAATAAGGAATTTTTAGATTATATCTATAATGAACCTAAAATTTGCAATTATTTAGATATTCCACTTCAACATATTGATAATAAGATTTTAACAAGTATGCGTCGTAAACTTGGAGAAAAAGAAACAAGAGAACTTATTTCTCTCATAAAGACTGATTATCCTAAAATTGCTCTTCGTTCCACCTTTATTGTTGGGTATCCAGGAGAAACAAAGGCAGATTTTAAGAAACTTTGCGACTTTTTGAAGGAAACAAAATTTGATCTTGCAGGTTTCTTTCCATATTTTCGTGAAGAGAACACAGCAAGTTACTATATGGATAAGCAAGTGAGTGAACTCACGAAAAAACGAAGATTTAAAAAGGTGCAAAAACTTCAACACGAAATTGTTTTTGAAAAATCAAAGGGGCTTTTAGGACAAAATTTTAGGGTTTTAGTGGACAGTTTTGATTCTTCGACAGGATTTTTTATGGGTCACACTGAATTTTTCTCTCCAAGAGTTGACTTTGGTGTGGAAATTAATTATAATGAGAGAGTGGAAGTTGGAAACTTTGTCAATGTGAAGTTCAATTCATTTGACGGAGAAAACTTCAAAGGAGAGTGTTATGAATTTACCAAATAGAATCACACTTGTAAGACTTTTGCTTATACCAATTTTTGTATTTTTCTATCTTGCCGATTTTATTCCTTACGGCAAACTTGTTGCAATGATAATTTTTATGATTGCAAGTTTTACAGATTTTCTTGATGGAAATATTGCAAGAAAAAGAAATTTAGTGACCACTTTAGGTAAGTTCTTAGATCCATTGGCCGACAAACTTCTTGTTATGGCAGGATTTTTGCTTATTGCCGCATATCCTGTTTCTGCTGCAGGAAGTGCAAATCTTGCAGAACCAATTTTGATGCCAACATATATTGGAATTGTGGCTGTTATCATAATTTTGGTTCGCGAACTTATGGTTACAGCACTTCGAGCACAAGCCGCTGCAAAGGGAGTTGTTCTTGCTGCTGATATGTATGGTAAAGTGAAGGCTGTATTCCAATTTATCACAATCATTTACTATATGTTATACGCTTTTCTTGTTGAAGAGTTCTATTCTTCCATTCAAGGTGTGCCAAACACTGTAATTGCTCTTATTGGCTATATTCTTCTTGCTATCACTGTCATTTTGACAATTGTTTCTGGTTGCAATTATATTATTAAAAATAAAGCAGTGTTTAAAGATGACGATAAAGACAAAGAAAAATTAAATAAAAAAGAAACTGAAATTAGTGAAGAAGTTGTAGTTAAAAATGCAAAAGAAAATCTTGAAGAAAATGTTGTAGATGTTGAAGAAAACAAGAAAGACACAAAAGAAAATAAAGCAAAGAAAAAAGCAGAGTAAGTTTAATAAATTAAAAAATAGTGGTATGGTTATTACCACTATTTTTTTCTTAGACTGAATAATTTATTCAAACTATTTATTTTTCTTTATTTGAAGAATTTTGTTGATTTGCTGTTGAATCTGCTAATAATTTTTGTTCTAATGTTTTTAATTTTTGTGAAAGATTGACTTCTATTAAGGAAAAGTTGCTTCCTAAAAATTCTTGACCTACTTTCTGAATTTTAGGGAGATTTAAAATTTTTAATGATTCGTTTACATATAAGAAATAATCTCCTATCTTTTCAATCTCTGGTAAATCTAAAGATTTTAATGATTCGTTTACATATAAGAAATAATTTCCTATATTCTTGACTTTAGGTAAATTTATTTGAGAAATACTATTGTTATTGGGTATGAAGTTATCTCCAATTTGTTGAACTTCTGGAAAATTAATATTTGTTAATGACAAATTTTCAAATAGACAAGCATTTCCAATTTTTTCCACATTAGGCAAATTAATTTGATGGAGAATTTGATTTTTTAATAAAAAATTATTACCAATTTCTAGAACATAAGGCAAATTTATTTGTTCTAAAGTTAAGTTATTTTGTAAAAAATTGTTGCCAATTTGAAGAATGTTTGGTAAATCAATTTGTTTTAAATTAAAACAGTTACTTAGAAAATTGTCGCCAACTTGAAGAAGATATGGCATATTTATTTCGTTTAATTCAGTATTGTTTGCTAAAAAATCGTCTCCTATTTTTTGAATCATTGGAAGTTTAATTTCGACTAAACCATAATTTGATTCCAAAAAACTATTGCCAATTTTTTCAATCATAGGTAAGATAATGGTTTTTAAACTTTGATTATTTCTTAAAAAATAGTCACCAATATTTTGAATTACAGGCAAATTTATTTCTGTTAAAACATTATTGTTGCTAATGAAAAAGTTTCCTATATTTTTTACTTTAGGTAGATTTAATTTTTTTAATGAGTTATTATTTGATAAAAAGCTATCAGAAATTTGTTGAACATTAGGGAGATTTATTTCAGTTATTACATTGTTATTATTTAAGAAATTTGACCCAATTTGTTGAACATTAGGGAGATTAATTTGAGTTAATGAATTATTAAAATGCAAAAAATTATGTCCGATTTTAGTAACATTAGGTAAATTTATTTTTTCTATTTTTTCACTTAATCGTAAAAAACCATTTCCAATTTCAGTCACATTTGGGTTGGTATACTCAATAATTTCATTATGTTTATTTAATTTAATTTCAACAGTTTCACCGACTGCTGGCGTTATTTGTAAAGTTAATCCTTCTTTGGTTGGAACTCTCTTTATTTCTTCAATTTTACCAATACTTTCAATGAAAGAATCGGAATTTTTATTAAATTTATGGTTATATTTTAAAATTTCTTTATTTTTGATATCCAAAATAAAATTATCAAAAACCAAAAACTTTTCTTTATCAAAGTGTTTTGCTTCTCCATTATAAATTATCACATTGTTTGGACAGCAGTAAACATTGTCTAATTCAAGGTTGTATTTATAATAAATTCCATCACTTGCTTGAACATATCCAGGAATTGATAATTTTGTATTAGAGGATTCTATAAGATCTATATTATAATTTTTTATAAATGATTGTGTTAAGCCAACAATTATATTATCTAAATCATTACTAAATGTTGCATCTGGGTTACTTACAGTATGATTATATCTATTTTTTATAGACAGAGTGGCGGGGTGAGTTTTTGTGAATTGAATGCTTAACACGCTTACCCCATAATCATCTTCTCTTCTTGGATTTTTATAATCTTCTCGTCTTATTTCGTCTACATTTTTCTTAACAGCGAACCAAACTCGACATGATTTTAATCTTCCACCATTAAATGTACAAAGTTCTTCTCCTTCCCAGTGTTTTGGTTGACCACCTCTATAAATGGGAGTTGCTTCTCCGCGTTTATAATAATGTCTAAATTTTTGAATATCTTCTTCAGTTTGACATTCTGGATAAAGAATATATCCTGCTTTGTCCATTAATTCTTCAGGAGATAATTTAACTTCTATAGGTGTTGCTGGATCAATGTCAACTAAACCATAAATATAATTTTTAAACATATTAGTTAGGTTATTATTTACCAAATCGTCGTATAGCTCTCGACTTGGTAAAAAATGTTCACTTATTACTTTAAGGAGCAAACCTTCTATTTCAAGAAAAGTTGGGAAAAGATCTCTGCAAAGATGTGAGAACTTTTCGCCATAGTGTTTTTTTATCCATTTTAAATCTGTGTTTTCCATATTAACCATATACCCTTTTTAAAATATACTTTTTATCTTTTGTGATAAGCCCTGCCATGTCGATTTCATTTATTTCTATGTCTTTTTTATCAAAAATTTCAAAAGCATAAGGTTGTGCATAACCTTCGTAGTTTTTATTAACTAAATTTTCGTTTAATAAAATGATATCGTTGATATTTGGTTTATTTATTCCACAAAACTCTAAAACAAGATTATATTCTTTTTTAGATTTTTTATCTTGTAAAATATATTCATTGAACTCATTTATTTTTTTGATTTTTAAACTTAAATCCATAACACCCTCTTGATTTTATTATATAATAAGGCAATAAATAAATCAAGGCATATTGCCAATATAAATTTTTTGTTTTATTTTAAAATCGCTTTGAGTTTTAGGTGGATTTAAAGTATAATAAATATGTAAAATATTGTATTTAAGGGGTAGGAAATGGATAAAGTAAAATCAAAAGAAGAATCATTAGATCAAGCACTCCTTCAAATTGAAAAACAATTTGGCAAGGGTGCAATTATGAAACTTGGCAATCAAGCATATCAAAAAGTTGAAGTTATTCCAACTGGTTGTTTAACTCTTGATATCGCTCTTGGAATTGGCGGTGTGCCACGCGGAAGAATTGTGGAAATTTATGGACCAGAATCTTCTGGTAAAACCACTGTTTCTCTTCATATTGTTGCAGAAGCACAAAAATTGGGCGGAACTTGTGCCTTTATTGATGCGGAGCACGCTCTTGACCCAGTTTATGCAGAGAAATTAGGTGTAAACACAAGTGATCTTTATGTTTCTCAACCTGATAATGGGGAACAAGCACTCAACATTTGCGACACTCTTGTTCGCTCTGGGGCTTTTGCTGTTATTGTTGTGGACTCTGTTGCGGCACTCACTCCAAAGGCTGAAATTGATGGGGAAATGGGAGATAATCACGTTGGACTTCAAGCAAGAATGATGAGCCAAGCATTAAGAAAACTTACATCAATTACAAGCAAGAGCAATACAACAGTTATTTTCATCAATCAACTTCGTGAAAAAGTGGGAGTTATGTTCGGTTCTCCAGAAACAACAACTGGTGGTAAGGCTCTTAAGTTCTATGCAAGCATTCGTCTTGATGTTAGAAAAGTTGATGTCATTAAAGACGGCACAAACATTGTTGGAAACAAAACGAGAGTTAAAGTTGTTAAGAACAAACTTGCTCCACCTTTCAAAACTGCTGAATTTGACATTATGTATGGCAAAGGAATTTCAAAATCTGGCTGTATTGTTGATATGGCTCTTGAACTTGGCATTATTAAAAAATCTGGGGCTTGGTTCTCATATAATGACGAGAAAATTGGTCAAGGTAAGGAAAACACAAAAGCAACTCTTGAAAAAGATACCGCTTTAATGAATGAAATTGAAGAAAAAATTAAAGAAATTACCACTCAAAAACCAGAAGACGTGCCTAGTGCTTCAGATGATGACGAAGCAGCAAGTGAAGATTAAATTACTATTCTAAATATCTATCGTGACAAACCATAAGTTTTACTGTATCATATAATTAGGTTTAATGCTAAGGAGTTTAAGAATGAGAAGTGCTTATTATACAAAAAATCCACAAAATATGGTTTTCGCAACAAAAAATGAAGCATCTGATTTTTATAGCGAATTAAATAATCATATTTTTGCAGAAGATGATGACTTTTTTGTGGAAGCAAAAACAGCACAAGAAGTGGAAGATTATTTGGAAAGCAAAAAACAAAATTTTCTTTCTAAACTTTATCTTGATTATCCACTGACTAGAGATATTGTTGAATATATTGATATGGAAAAACTTTCAGATAGAATTGCATACTCTCCACAAATGTTTTACACAATTTTCTTAACAATCTATGATAAGAGTGATAACGATAATTTAGAAGAACAGGTGACAACAACTCAAAGAAATCTTCTTGAGCAGGCTTTGATGACAGCTATTTCTAGAGGTGCTGATGTCGAAATCTTAAATTTAAAATTAGCAAAAATTTTGAATGAAAAATACAAAGATTTTGCAGAAGCCCAAACAAAAGACACCAAAGATGTATATCAACAAGATATAACTCATGTTGAACACTTGCTCGCTTGTGCTGAACAACTCACTCAAAAATCTCCATATCAAAAACTTTTTAATAAAGCAGAGGAAATTTCAATTCTTCAGCAAAAAGCAAGCAAATTAGAAGGCGATGAATGGGAAAAATTAGATGCTAAACTGACAGATATGAAAATGGATTTAAAAAAAGAATGTTCCATGTTTGATGCTGCAATGTTAAAAGAAGTGACAGAATACCATAGACAATATATTATTGAAGTTGACAAAAATATGGCTATGGTTAATAACTCAAAATTTAACATTCAAAATACAAATCAAACTTCTGCAAACCGGGCGATAAATATTCTTAATTTTTATATAAAAAACATTGAAAACCAAAAAGAAAAAAATTAAGTCAATTAATGGAAAATAAAAAATAATATGCATAATATTATTTTTTATTTTTTAATAATTTTTTTAGTTAATTTTATTTAAATTGATAAAAATCATTAAAATATTCAATTACATTGTGAAAAAATGCATAAAATATTATTTTTTAATAATTTTTTAATATTTTTAATTATATATACCATTTATCTTTTTTTTGTTTTTGTGTTTGTTCTTTTAACCACGCATTTTTATTTTCAATCTTAAACTCTTTTTCTTTTTCAGGAGAGTTTTCAAAATTAGAAAAAGACGATTTAATTTTTATTTCATTTTCTTCTCTAGTAAGTGGCATTGTGATTTTAAGTTCTTCATCTTTTTCTTTGATTGTGCGATAATATTCTCCGTTTAAATATATGTCATATTTAATCTGTTTTTCTGGGATTAAAGTGAGAATTGCGGTGCTATTTTCTCTTTTAACATCGGCTTCAATTTCTTTAAGTTCAACGAAATTTGTGGAGATTTCATTTGGCATATTAAAGCGAGAAAATGTGCAAACGCTTGTATAACGGTCAGGTGTGTAAGGAGAAGCAAGAACTATTTTATGATTTTTTTCTTTTTCTAGTAAGTCAATTTTTGCTGTTGTCACAAGAGAAGTTTGCTTGAATGTTTTTTCTTTGTGCTTAGTGTTTTTCACAAAGTTTTTGACTGCTTCAGTTGGTTCATTTCCGCCATTTATTGACATAAGTTTGTTATCAAGATTTCCGCACCAAACACCAATAGCATAATCAGGGGTGTAGGAGATATTATAGGCATCTGTGTTTCCGCTTCGTTTCCCAACTGTTCCAGTTTTTGATGCAATTTCAGTGTTTTCAATGTCAGCAAGTTTTCTGGCAGTTCCACTTTTTGCAGTTTCTTTTAAGATGTCAGTCATAAGATAGGCACTATCTTCTCTAAATACCATTCTTTCATTTGTTTTATGTTTGTAAATTACTTTGCCATTTTTATCAGTTATGTGAGAAACAAAAACTGCATCGTCAAAATTTCCTAAATTTGCAAAAGTTGTATATGCATTTGTGAGAGTTTTCAAATTTTCCCCATAAGTCATTCCACCAAGAGCAAGGGCATAACTATCATCTTTTTCATCAAATGTGAAACCTAATTTTTCAGCATACATTTTTCCAGTGTCAATGCCGACATAACTCAAAACCTTGATAGCAACCGTGTTGACCGATTTTTTGACAGCATCTTTAACTGAAATGTATCCGTTATATTTTTCGCCGACATTGCTTGGAGAATAATCGCCAATTTTCACTTTTTCGTCCAAAATTTCCGTTTCTTCTGTTATGACATTTTCGTTAAAGGCTGGAGCATAGACAAGAATTGGTTTTATGGTGGAGCCTAGTTGTCTTTTTGTGTCCAGAATTTTATACGCCCCATTTCCAAGATATGCTGAAATTCCGTGCGTTTTGTTTTCTATGACAATTCCAGCATAGTCTGTGCCTTGAAAATCGACTGATGCAAGGCTATTATTCAAAATTTCTTGTTTTTCACTATCTTGATATGTGTAAATTTTAAAACCACCAATGGCAATTTGTTTTGCTGGCAAGTTTAAGATTTTTCTTGCTTCATCAATGCTTGCTTCCGAATATGTGTTAATCTTATTTCCACATTCTTTATGAAGGTCAAGTTCAATGTCTTTTGAAGAATTTTGAATGTAGTCATTTGGAGAAATTTTTTCATCTTTTTCCATTTCTTTCAAAACCAAATTTCTTCTTTTTAAGGCATTTTCTTTATGAGAAATGGGAGAGTATTTGTTTGGAGATTTGATAAGTCCAGCAAGAAGAGCACTCTCGTTGAGAGATAAGTCCTTGGCATCTTTATTGAAATAAAAGTTTGAGGCGCTCTCTAAACCATAGCAATTATTTCCAAAATAGATTATGTTTAAATAGAACTCTAAAATTTCGTCTTTATCGAAGTTTTTTTCAAGTTTTTTAGTTAAAACTAACTCTTTAATTTTTCTTTCAAAAGTTTTTTCATTTGAAAGATGTGTGTTTTTGATTAATTGCTGGCTTATGGTGGAAGCACCTTCTTTTAAGGAAAATGATTTTAGGTTGTTATAGATTGCTTTTAAAATTCTCTTTTTATTTATGCCATTATGTTTATAAAAATCTTTATCTTCAATGCTCAAAAAGGCATTTTTTGTGTCTTCGCTTAAATCTTCAATTTCGACATATTTGCTATTAAAATTGTTTTCTTCTTCTAAAATGTTGCCGTCATTATCATAGACTTCAATTTCTAGACTAGGAGATGTCAAAGCATCAGCATTGAGTTCAAGATGTGAAAATTTTATGTAAGAAACAAGAAAATAAGTCCCGGCAAAACATACAAGCGAGAAAACTATTAAAAATGTGGAAACAAGACATATTTTGACAATTTTCTTCATTTTTCTATTATGTTTCGAATTTTCTCAAAAATACATTTTGTCACTTGCCAAATTTATTTTTTTAATGTATAATATACTATTATGAAATATATAATAGTGACTTACGGGTGCCAAATGAATGTTCACGAGAGTGAAAAATTGGCTTATATTTGCGAAAAAATGGGTTATGTTCTTACTGATAAAAGGGAAGATGCTGACCTAATCATTTTTAATACTTGTGCTATAAGAGAAGGTGCAGAAGACAGAGTTTTTGGTAATGTTGGGGCGTTAAAAAAATTGAAAAAGAAGCGTCCTAATGTTATTATTGCAGTTTGTGGTTGTATGACACAAAAAGAGCAGACAGCAAACTACATTTTGAAGACTTTTCCTTTTGTTGATATTGTTATTGGCACATTCAATCTTCCAAATTTTGAATATTACATAAATGCTGTGAAGAAAGGGCGACAACTTGAACTTTTAAACGAAGGAGACCCTGATGAAAGCGTTCCATACAAAAGAACAAGTGGTGAAAATGCTTGGGTGAATATTATGCAAGGGTGCAACAATTTTTGCACTTATTGTATTGTTCCTTATGTTCGTGGGCGAGAAAAAAGCCGAAGCGAAGAAAACATTTTGAAAGAGATTAGAGAAATTGTAAGCGAAGGGAAATACAAGAAAATCACTTTGCTAGGACAAAATGTCAACTCTTATGGAAATGACCTTAAAACAGGCGAAAATTTTGCTAGACTTCTCAAAAAAATCTGTGAAATTGATGGAGATTTCAAACTTACATTTATGACTTCACACCCAAAAGATTTGACAAGTGAAGTGATTGATGTGATTGCAAGTGAAGACAAAATTTTGAAAGATATTCATTTACCTGCACAAAGCGGAAACAATCGCATTTTGAAACTTATGAACAGAAAATACACTTGTGAAAAATATCTTTCCATAATTAAAGAAATTCGCGAAAAAATTCCAGATGCGAGAATTACATCTGACTTTATTGTCGGCTTTCCAACTGAAACTGAAGAAGAATTTGAAGACACAATGAGACTCGTTAAAGAAGTTAAGTTTGACGGTATTTTTGCATTTATGTATTCTCCACGCGAAGGGACAGTTGCCGCTCAAATGGAAGGACAGATTGATGAAAAAGTCAAGAGAAAAAGAGTTAATGCTCTTTTGAAACTTGAAAAAGAAATACAAGAGGAAAAGAAAAATGATTGATAAAAATGATAAAACTTCGCCAATGATGCGACATTATGAAAACGTCAAAGAGCAATATAAAGATTGCATACTTTTTTATCGTCTTGGCGATTTTTATGAACTTTTCAATGAAGATGCGATTGAAATCTCCAAAGTTTTGGACTTAACACTCACTGGAAAAAATTGCGGAAGAGAAGAACGTGCACCAATGTGTGGGGTGCCATATCACGCTGCAGAAGGTTATATTGCAAAACTTGTCCAAATGGGATATAAGGTGGCAATTTGTGAACAACTAACTGATCCAAAACCTGGACAAATTGTTGAACGTGATGTCATAAAGGTTGTCACACCTGGGACTGTCACAGAAGATAGTATGCTTGATGAACGTAAGAATAACTACATTATGTGCTTATACAAGGAGAGAGAAAATCTTGCAATTTCGTATAGCGACATAACAACAGGCGAAGTTCATACCTACATTTTAACTTCCAATTTGGAAGCAAATTTTACTGACATTTTCACAACTTTAACTCCAAGCGAAGTAATAGGTAACCGTGAAGCAAAAGAGTTTTATAATAATCTTCAACTTCAAAACATTGGAAATTGTCCAAAATTTGAAGAATATTATGAATATGTCTTCAATTTAGATAAATGCAAGGACAACATTTTAAAACAATTTGGTGACAATGCCATTCAAGTTTTTGAACTTAAAAACAATCTTGAGATGATTGCTATTGGTGTTTTAATGGAATATCTCAACGAAACACAAAAACGTTCCATTAAAAACATCAACAAAATTATTAAACACCTAAATGAAAACAATCTTATTATTGATATGAACACAAGGCGAAATTTGGAACTTGTGGAGAGTATTCGCGAAAGAAAGAAATATGGGAGTCTTTTGTGGCTTTTAGATAAGACTAAAACAAGTATGGGGGCGAGAAGATTTAGAGAAAACTTTGACAAACCTTCAAAAAATTCTACCATAATTAATGAAAGACTTGATAGTGTTGAAGAACTGACCAAAAACCTAATTATGCGAGATAGACTTTCTGAAAGTTTAAAGCAAATTTATGATATTGAAAGAATAAGCGGAAAAATTGGCTATGGCGACATTATGCCTAAAGATATTGTCAATTTAAGGACATCGCTAGAAGTTTTGCCAGAAGTTAAAAACACTTTAAAGACTGCAAAATCTAAAAAACTTACACAACTCAGAGATGAAATTGAAGACTTTTCTGAAATTGCCAAACTTTTAAAAAATGCCATAAAAGAGCAACCACCAGCAGTGTTAAGAGAAGGTGGCTATATTGAAGATGGTTTCAATGAAGAGTTAGATGAACTTAGAAGCATTAAATCTAACGGTAAAGAATGGATTAAAGAGTTAGAGAAACGCGAAAGAGAAGAGACTGGAATTAAAACCTTAAAAATTGGTTATAACAGTGTTTTTGGCTATTATATTGAAGTAAGTAAACTTCAAAGCGAACTTGTTCCACTTCGCTATCAAAGACGACAAACGCTGGCAAATAACGAAAGATATATCACAACTGAACTTGCCGAACTTGAAGAAAAGATTGAAACTGCAGAAGAGAAGATTATCAAACTTGAGAGGAAAATTTACACAACTTTAGTTGATTACCTTGTAGGCTTTATTAAAAACTTCCAAAAGGTTTCAAAAATTATTGCCGAAATTGATATGATTTTGTCTTTTGCAGAAGTTGCTGTTAAAAACAATTTTGTAAGGCCAGTGATAAATAAAAATGTAAAATCTATTAAAATTGTTGATGGGCGACACCCAATTGTTGAGCAATTTGTTAAAAACTCTACTTTCATCACAAACGACACACTTCTTGACTGTGAAGACAACAAAATGATGATTATTACTGGACCTAATATGGCAGGGAAAAGCACATATATGCGACAAGTTGCCCTCATCACATTTATGGCACACCTTGGAAGTTTTGTTCCTGCAAAAAGTGCAGAAATTTCCATAACGGACAGAATTTTCACTCGTGTTGGGGCAAGTGATGACCTTGCTTTTGGGCAAAGTACTTTTATGGTTGAAATGAGCGAAGTTGCCAACATTCTTGCCAATGCAACAAAAGATAGTCTGGTTGTTTTGGACGAAATTGGACGCGGAACTTCCACTTTTGATGGACTTTCAATTGCTTGGGCTGTTGTTGAATATATTGCAAAGAACTTAAAATGTAAAACTCTTTTCGCCACACACTATCACGAATTAAGTGAACTTGAAGGAGTGATTTCAGGTGTTAAGAACTATAAAATCACTGTGAAAGAAATCGGCGACAAGATTGTCTTTTTAAGAAAAATCATTCGTGGGCACGCAAGCAAAAGTTTTGGTGTGGAAGTTGCTGAACTTGCTGGTGTTCCGGAAGCGGTGATTGAAAGAGCGAAGGAAATTAGTAAAAACCTTGAAAAAGTTAATCAGAAACTTGATTTAAACATCTTTTCTGAAGACGAAGAAAGAAGACAAGCGGAGAAAAACTCTAAACTTGGCTTGAAACTTTTGTCAATATTGAAAGATATTGATATGAACAGAGTTTCACCTATGGAAAGTTTTGAAATTTTAAATGATTTGGTCGAAAAATCAAAAGAATAGGAGATAGGTATGAAAATTAATGTGCTTAGTCCAAGAATATACAATCGAATTGCAGCGGGCGAAGTTGTTGAAAGACCAGCAAGTGTTGTCAAAGAACTTGTGGAAAACAGCATTGATGCAGGTGCAAACAAGATTAAAATTGAAGTAAAAGAAGGTGGAATTAAGGAAATTGTTGTTACTGACAATGGTTCTGGAATTGAAAAAGACGATTTACCACTTGCTTTTATGCCACACGCCACCAGCAAAATTCAAGATGTTGACGATTTGGACACGATTGCCACACTTGGTTTTCGTGGAGAAGCACTTGCGAGCATCGCTTCCGTTTCAATGGTGACACTTTCCACAAAGACAGAAAATGCAGAAAGCGGTTATTTGATTGAAGCAAATGGTGGAGAAATTTCTAAAGTTAGTGAAATTGCTTTCACTAAAGGGACAAGCATTGCCGTTAGAAACCTTTTTTATAACACTCCAGCGCGAGCTAAATTTTTGAAAAGACCAAAACTTGAAGAAGGGGAAATCACAAGTTTAATTGAAAAATTTATGCTTGCTCATCCTGAGATTTCTTTTGAATATTATGCAGACGAAAAATGTGTTTATAATAGTACAACAAACAATTTAAAAGATGTAATTTACCTTATTTATGGGCGAGAAGTTTATGACAATCTTTTAGAAATAAATTACAAGGCAGATGATGTGGAAGTTAGCGGTTATATTAGCGCTCCAAAGATTTCAAGACCAAATAGAACCTATCAAACTCTTTTTGTGAATGGTAGATATGTTGTGAATTATCAAATTTCCGCTTGCATTCAAGGTGCTTATGAGCATTTTTTGATGAAAAATCGTTTTCCAATCTATATTTTAAACTTGAAAATTCCTTTTGACAAAGTTGATGTCAATGTCCATCCAAACAAAAAGGAAGTTAAATTTCAAGAAAATTCCAAAGTTTTTATGGTTGTAAGAAAAGCGGTGGAAAAGGCTCTTGTTGGAACAAATCTTATTGCTGACTTTGAATTTACAAGTCGGGAAGAAAAAGATTGGTCAAAGTTTTCCATTGAAAACGATGAAAATCCGCAGAGAACTTCTTTTGACACAGAACTTAGGTTTAATCCACTTGCAAGAGATGAAGGCAAAAGTTTCAACATCAAAGTGACTAAGGATGATAATGATGAAATCATATCGCCGAAAGATTTGCAAGATATGGGAATTGAAACAATCAATATGCCAAATTTTTCTTCCATAAAATCGGAAGATCGAAAGAAAAATAAGCCAGGTGGTTATATTTTCTTTGATCAAGAAGAAGACAGACTTATTGAAGAAGTGGACTTAAATTCTGCTCCACCTGTTTTTAAAGAAACTCCAAAAGTGGAAGAAAAGAAAGAAGAAACTTTTCTTCAAGAAAATGCCGAAATTAAGATTGTGGGAGTGGTTTTTAAAACATATATCTTGACAGAATATGAAGATAGTGTCTATGTTATTGACCAACACGCAATGCACGAAAGACAACTCTATGACAAACTAAAAAAACAAATTGATGAAAAGGAAATTATAAAACAAGATTTACTTTTCCCTTATGAATTTTCTCTTCAACACGAAGATGCCGAGAAGTTTTCAAGCAAAATTCCAAATTTGAAAGAAATTGGTTTTGATGTGGAAGATCATGGGCAAGATTTCAAAATTAAGTCTGTGCCATTCCTTTTATCAAGCATTTCATTAAACAAATTTGTTGAAGAAATTTTGGGTGATGAAACTTTGAAAGATAAAAAGGCAAGTGAATTTATTAACGAAAAACTTTGTCAAACTGCTTGTAAGCATGCCATTCGTGCAGGAGATTCAGTCACAAAAGAACAAATTGCATATCTTATTGGAGAAATGAAAAAAGGTGTGCTTCTTTGCCCACATGGGCGACCAATCATTGTGAAAATAACCAAGAAAGATTTTGAGAAGATGTTTAAAAGGGTTTTGTAATGAAAACACAAGTTTTGTTTATTTTAGGGCCAACAGCAGTGGGGAAAACGGCGGTTTCTGTGGAAATTGCCAAACTTTTTGATGGAGAAATCATATCTTGTGATTCCGTGCAAATTTTCCGTGGACTTGACATAGGTTCAGCAAAGGTAATGGAAGAAGAAAAACAGGGAATACCACATCACTTAATTGACATTAAAGAACCGACAGAAACTTTCACATCTTTTCAATTTGTTGAAGAAATGAAAAAGAAGATTACTGAAATAACTTCACGCGGAAAACTTCCTATTGTTGTTGGTGGCACAAGTCTATATGTAAAATCGCTAATTTTGAATTATAACTTTGGTGGAGTGGGAGTTGATGAAGAGTTTAGAGATAAATTAAACAAACTCCTTGAAGAAAAAGGACTGGAAAGTTTGTATGAAAGACTTTCTTCTGAAGACAAAACACTTGCTGAAAACATTGATAGACACAATCCACAAAGAGTTATTAGGGCACTTGAAATTTCTCATTTTAAGGGCGAAAAGAAAACATCTGAAAGCGAGATTGATGCACTTGTTTTTGCTCTTACACTAGACCGAAAGACTTTGTATGAAAGAATTAATAAGCGTGTGGATATTATGCTTAAAAATGGGCTTATTGAAGAAGTTAAAAGTTTGAAAGATGCTGGGGTGACAAGAGATTGCCAATCAATGAAAGCAATCGGCTATAAGGAAGTTTATGCTTATCTTGATGGCGAAATTTCCTATGACGAAATGGCCGAACTTATTAAAAAACATTCTCGAAATTATGCAAAACGACAACTTACATTTCTTCGTGGAATGGACAATGTAAACTATATTGATGTTGAAAATTTAAATGATGCAATCAAAGAAATAAGTAAAAAAGTTAAGACTTGGAAAAAATAGAAGGTAGATATGGAAGAAGAAAAACTCAAAATTTTAGAAGAAATTGAAGATAGTTTAAAAGATAGGTTTAAAATCCTTGATGAAATTGCCTTTTTTAATCAAAACAAAGTTTTGAATGCCTTTAACAAGCACGAAATCACTAATCAGCATTTTGCTGGGACAACTGGCTATGGCTATACTGATAAGGGAAAGGAAGGACTTAGTAAACTTTTTACCGAAATCTTTGGAACAGAAGATGCGATTGTAACTCCGCATTTGACAACAGGCACTCACGCAATTTCCACAGTTTTGTATGGACTTCTTCGTCCGAAAGATACTTTGCTTTCCATTTCTGGAGATTTGTATGACACACTGAATGAAACTTTGTTTGGTAAGGACAACTTGAGTTTAGAAAGTTACGGAGTTAACTTCAAATTTATTGACTTAAATGAAGATTCCACTTTTAAAATTAATGAAATCTTGAAAATCACAAAGAAGTTGAAACCAAGAGTTATTTTTATCCAAAGGTCAAGGGGATATTCTTCCCGCAAAGCACTTTCCGTTTATGATATGGAAGAAATAATTAAAAGTGTCAAAGAAATTTCTCCAAACTCCTTTGTTGTGGTTGATAATTGCTATGGTGAATTTGTCGAAAAAATTGAACCAACAAATGTTGGTGCTGATGTATGTGTGGGGAGTTTGATTAAAAATATTGGTGGCTCACTAGCTCCAACTGGTGGGTATATTGTTGGAACAAAGAAAGCTCTTTCTTTAATTGAAAACCGTTTGACTTGCCCATCACTTGGCAGAGAAACGGGCTCATATGAAGCAGGTTATCGTCTATTTTATCAAGGGCTATTTATGGCACCACATATTGTTTGTCAAGCGATTAAAGGGGCATATTTAATTGGCGAAGTTATGAAAAGACAAGGGTATAAAATAATTCCAGACACGACTGAAAATTCTTATGATATCATAAAGTCGATAGTTTTTGATACGGAAGAAGAACTTATTAAATTTGTTCAACTCATTCAAAAACTTTCTCCTATTGATAGCAATGCACTTCCAATTCCTTATGATATGGTAGGTTACACAACTCAGGTTATTATGGCGGCTGGAACATTTGTTGAAGGTGCATCAATTGAACTTTCTTGCGATAGTCCAATCAAAAAGCCATATATTGCCTATTTTCAAGGCGGTATAACTTATGAACAACTTAAAATTGTGGCATACAATCTTCTCGATTTCAAAGAAAATTATTCATTGAAATAAGAGATAATAATTAAAAAATAGAAAAATTTTAAATTGTGTTTATGTTAAAAATAAAAGACTGAGAATTTTCAGTCTTTTTTATTCGCTATCTTTTTTATCAACAAAATCGCCAGCCTTTTTTAGTGCTTCAAACAGGTCGTATTTAAAATCAGAGATGTCCATATCAACAGCAATTAAGGCATTTGGTTCTTTATCATAAGATGTGTCAATGTAACCATATTCTTCATTACCGTCTTTATAATATTTTAATTCGATATGACCTTTTTCCATTTTCAAACATTGTGGGTTAGTCAAAAAGTATACTGAACAAACATCGTGAACCGCAGCGCCAAGGTGACCGACATGAAAATCATTATATTTTTTATACATCTTGGCGAAAATTTTACCTATTCTGTTTGTCTTTTTAAATTTTTTAATATCGTCTTTGTCTAAGTAAGCAAAGTGTCCAAGTTCCATTGGAATCATCACAAGTGGAATACCGCTTTTAATGACAATGTCAACACATTCTGGGTCAAAACTTATGTTAAATTCGCGATATGGCTTGCCATATATTTTTTCTTTTGTTCCGCCCATAAAGTTTATTTCTTTGATATATTTTTTAGCATCTGGGTATTCCAAAAGCATCTCAGCGACACTTGTCATTGGACCAATGGCAATTATTGTCATTTTTTTGTTTGAATTTTTTAAGATTTCATACATAGCATCTTTTGCTGGTTTTTCAATTGGTTTTGTTGTAAGTTTTTTAGGGTTTACTTTAAGTCCACCAAGGCCACCTTTTCCTTGTGCATTTAGAGCGTATTTAGGTGGGCGTTTAAGTGGATGGTCAAGACCAACCGCAACAGGAATATCTTGCTTGAAAAGTTCCATTAAATAAAGAGCGTTATTTACAGCATTAGAAATTGGTCCATTGCCACCAGCGACTGCAAGAAGTTTTATGTTTATTTGTCCGCAGTAGATTGCATACATAAGTGCAGTTGCATCATCGACACCTGGGTCTGTCACAATTATCACATCTTGTTTTTCCATCGTTTTTGCCTTTTATTTTTATATTTAATACTATTTAACTATTATAGTATATCATATTTTAAAATTTTTACAAAGTGAAAAAGGAATTAATTAAAATAAAATTTAACAACATATTTTGTGTGGTATGCAGTTTTAATTTTTGCATACTACACTATATATTGCGTTTATATTAAACTCTTATCACAATTTTATTTATGCAAAAAAATTTTAAAGATTAAAGTTTTTGAAATCTTTTAAGTAAAAAAATGCAATTTCAAAAAGAATAAAAAATGTGACAATGGTCACTTGCCAAAATAAGATAAATTTCATCTAAACTATCAAAAATTCCTTAAATTTCGTATGATAAAATTTTCGTTGACAGGAGGAAATTATGCAAATTAAAAGTCGTGTACATGATAAAACGCTATATGTTCTTCTTTGCGGAGAACTTGATGAACATACAGCACCTTACACTAAGATGACTCTTGATGAACTTTTCATTAAGCCAAATTTTCAAAAGATTGTGATTGATTTGTCAGAACTTGATTTTATGGACTCAACAGGAATTGGAGTTATGATTGGCAGATATAAAAAAATGAAAGAAAGACATATTCCAATTTATATTTGCAATCCATCGCCACACGCTGAGAAAATTTTTAAGATGACTGGGCTATATGAAATTATGCCTAAAATTGTTTAAGGAGAGATTTATGAAATATTCAAATTTTATGGAAGTCACATTTAAGGCTTTATCAGTTAATGAAGGGTTTGCAAGAGTTTGTGTTGCTTCTTTCTGTGTTCAACTCAATCCTTCTGTTGATGAAATCACGGACATTAAAACTGCTGTTAGTGAGGCTGTAACAAACTGCGTTGTTCACGCTTATCCAAGTGCCACTAAGGGAGATGTAAAACTTCGTTGTGAACTTGAAGGTGACCAAATCACAATTACTGTTGAAGATAAAGGGGTTGGTATTAAAGATATTGAAAAGGCGAGAGAACCTTTTTATACTTCCAAACCTTCAGAAGAACGCTCAGGCATGGGATTTACGGTTATGGAAAGTTTTATGGACAGTGTGGAAGTTTCCAGCAACTCTTTTGGCACAACAGTTAAAATGACAAAGAAAATCGCAAGTTGCCCTTGCGAAGTGGTTGGCTAGTGCTTAGTCAAGAAGAAACTATTGCTTTAATAAAGAAGGCTCAAAAAGGAGATTTAGAAGCAAAAGAAATTCTTGTTAAAGAAAATTCTCCACTAATAAAAAGTGTGGTGGGGTGGTTTAGAAATAAAGGAATTGAAAATGAAGATTTGTTTCAGTTGGGTTCTTTGGGCTTTTTGAAAGCAATAAACAATTTTGATTGCTCTTTTAATGTCAAATTCTCCACCTATGTTGTGCCTATGGTGGTGGGTGAGATTAAAAGATTTATGCGTGATGATGGGGCGGTTAAAGTGTCTAGGGCAATCAAATCGCTTAATTTAAAGATAAATAAATTTATTGACGACTATTTTAAATTAAATAATGTTCGACCAACAATTGCGGAAATTGCTAAAGCATTTCAAATTGAAGAACAAGAAGTTGTTATGGCAATGGATTCCGCCAAAATGCCAATTTCTCTTTATACGCCATTTGATGATGGGGAAGAAGAGGGGCTTACAGTGATTGACCGCTTTGATAGTGAAAATGGTGGCAGTGACTTTATTGACAATTTAGCACTAAAAGAAGTTATAGAAAAACTTGACAGTCGTGATAAAAAGATTATTTTGCTTCGATATTTTCAAGACAAAACACAAAGCGAAATTGCTCAAATGCTGGGAGTTTCGCAGGTGCAAGTTTCTCGACTTGAAAATAAAATCTTAGAAACTTTAAAAAAGAAGTTAACAACATAAAGGTTATTAACTTCTTTTAACAAATTTTTTAGAATTAATCAATGTCTGAATCTGCATACTTTTCTATTTGTTTTTTAGTAAAGTCAAAGCCAGTAATTTCAGTAAGGTTATTTATTTTTGCAGCATCAACAATAGGTTTTAAATCCCAATATATACTCATTAATTGATGATATAATACTGTTTCTGAAGTTGCGTTAACTTTTACTTTATTTTTTGAACCTCCACAACTTGTTGCTATGATGTCAATTTGTACTTTATCATTATCTAGTTTTGTTAAAGTATCTTTCAAAGACTCTCTTATTTTTTCTAAATCATCAATACTATATTTGCAGTTTTTGCCAAGCCAGTTTTTTGTTTTTTTAATTGCTAACTCTAATAAAATTTTTTTTGATTCATTTGTTTGATAAATTTTCATAATTTTTTCTCCTTTTATGGCAATATTATAATATAATAAAATTAAAAAAGGTCGCTTTATAAACGACATTTTTAATTAACTCCTAATAATTTTTGATTATAGTTATATAAAGCGATATTTATTTCATTAATGTTGTAATTTTTATTTTCAATAAAATAAGCCACTATAACATCAGACAATATACTATTTGAAAGTATAAAACCTGCAGTTTTTAGCAATTCGTTTGTTTCTTTAATTGAAAGATTTAATGCTATTGCAAACGAAAGTGCTGTGTTTTTACTTGGTCTATAATCATTGTTACTTCTAATTTTTGAAAACAATTTTCTATCTATGTTTGCTCTTTTGTAGCATTCTACATCTGTTATTTTCTTTTCATCTATTAAACTTAATAATTTATTTGAAAAACTATTTTCAACTTTTAGCTCCATATTTTCTGGGAGCATAATTTTTCCGCGGTGATTTACCTTGCTTGTTGTTGGCTTAATATAATTATCTTTGATATATTTTTTTAATTCTTTATTTTTATTTTTTTCAACCATTTTTTTAATAGATTTAAACATATCTTTTCTCTCTTTATGTTTTATAAAATAAAAAAAACTTAGTTACATAATTTAGGGAGAACTAAGTTTTGGTGGGAAGGGATGGATTCGAACCATCGAAGACATAGTCGACGGATTTACAGTCCGTTGCATTTGGCCGCTCTGCAACCTTCCCAAAATGGAGCTGGCGAAAGGAATCGAACCTTCAACCTGCTGATTACAAGTCAGCTGCTCTACCATTGAGCCACGCCAGCACACGCTCAAAACTAAAACTCATCGCTCCGTGTTTTTTTGAAAAACTACTTACGCTAATCGTTTTGTTTTTCGCTTTTTCACAAAAAAGGTAAACATTTTTGTGAGTTTAAATTGACAAGCAATTTTAAAAGTTTTGTTGAGAAAATCTTTCTTCCTTAGCTATGTTAAGGGGATAAGGTTTTCTTTCTGCATACAAGGTATGCTGGTGCCCTAAGGTGGAATCGAACCACCGACACTGCTTCGCAAAATCAATTCAACCGCTCGCAATTCTTTTGGAATTTTCTGCTATTTCATTGTTTTGCTTCGCTTTTTAAAATTGGCAAGCAATTTTAAAAGTTATGTTTATGAAAATCCTTGTGTCTTAACTTTGTTAAGGTGGTAGGTTTTCTTTTTGCATACAATGTATGCTGGTGCCCTAAGGTGGAATCGAACCACCGACACAAGGATTTTCAGTCCTTTGCTCTACCGACTGAGCTATCAGGGCAAGATTATGGCGACTCGGATGGGGTTCGAACCCACGACCTCTAGCGTGACAGGCTAGCGTTCTAACCAGCTGAACTACCGAGCCAAAACTGAAACTTTTGATATTTTATCATACTTTTAAAAATATTGCAATTAAATTTGTCAAATTTTTAAAAATATTGGTGGGCCTTCACGGACTCGAACCGCGGACCAACCGGTTATGAGCCGGTCGCTCTAACCAACTGAGCTAAAGGCCCTAAGGCAACTTGCCATAGCGTAAGCAAGTGTTGGTCGGGGTGGAGGGTCTCGAACCCCCGACCTCACGGTCCCAAACCGCGCGCTCTACCAACTGAGCCACACCCCGGAAAAATACACTTGCTTTGTTATTTTATGATAAAATGAGAAAAATGTCAAGAAAAAATCAAAAATATTTTAAAATATTTTTTAATTTAACAAAATAAACTAAAGCAAGGCAATGAATTTAGCAAATATAAAGATTTATTTTTGTTTATCATTTTGTTTGTTTTTTTGATTATAGTGATTTGTAAGAGTATTAATGCAAACTTCATTAATTACTTCAAGTTCATCAGTATAAATTGAGAACTTATGTTCTAAGGTTTTATTTGAATTACTTATTTGGTCATATATTTCAATTTTGTCTTCTACTCCGTTAATATAGTTTCCATGTGTGAAAGAATTTCTTATATTGTCTATAATCTTAATTTTTTCTTTAAAGGTAATATCCTCAATGTCCTTTTCATAGATTTCAACTAATAATTTTTTGAATATATCTGAGTCAACTATGTAACTTTTAAGATTGTTGCTTTCAATTTGCTGAAGGAGAGTTATTGTTTCAGTGATTAATAATTCCTTATAAACATTATTTAAGTCCATGTTTGCATAACAAATGCCAAGGAAAAGTTCACTAGGAGAGTTACTTGAAAAACGATGTATTATGGCATTATTCTTAAAATTCGTCTTGATTAAACTATCTTTATCGCAATTTGGGTATAAAACTGTTAAATATGTATTAATGTATTTAATTGCTTTAATTCGAACAAAATCCTTACTTTGTAAAATTTTATCAAAAGCAACAAAGTCTGCGAAATTCTCAATTCTAGGCAAACTAAGAGAATCTCCGTTTATTGCAAACATATTACTTTGTTTTTTTAAAGCAGTTTCTAAAATATCAATTCCTTTTTTCTTTAAATTTTTATAAAATTCAATAAAATCATTTTTAATTTCTTCAAAATTTTCTTGTTGGATTTCATCAAAATTATAGACGCTTTTGCCGTTTTCGTTTTCTATTTCAACCGAATTTTCAAAAATTTGATAAATATATGGCTTTGTTTCAACATATTGACTATTTAAAAAGTTATACATAACATTAAAGATATCATATATATTTATTTCAATCTCTTTTTTAATAGGAGATGGTCTTTTTATTCTTGTTCCATCTTCTGCAATTTCATAATTACTTTCATATTCTACTTTCATGGTTTGACTATCATAAATCGCATCAGATAATTTTTGTCGCAATAATTTGTCTTTAGGGGATAATGAACCACAAATGGAATAAATTTCATATAAATTTTTTTCAAACGTTTGAAAATTAAACATTGAACTAATATTTCCATGTGCGATAGTGTTTCGAATTTGTTTAAAAATGTTTTTACATGCTGCACCTGTTAATGCTGGGTCCGATTTAAAAAGTTTATTTTTAAAATTTTCAAATTCTTTTGTTTTTTCTATTTCATCAAAAGAAATCAAGTCATTTTGTTCTTTTATAGAGAAAGTCATTAATCTTTGCATACAACAAAAACTTAAAACTGCTCGTGCTATTATTGCATTACTATAGTTTATATCTTTAATTTTAGGGGCTCTTTGATTATTTTTCACGGCATTATTAAAAGAAATGTTGCCTTCCTGGTTTATTTTCTTTTGAAAGCATAAACACCAGCATCAAGATAATTAAAAAATTTAACTTCATTATTTATATTATTATTCATAATTTCTCCATATAAATTTATTATACCATAAAATTGAGAGAAATTCAAGTGCAAGTAATGAGTAAAATGGTTCAAACTTTTTAAACAATTTTTGGTATTTGTTTGATTTTTTCTTTTAGATTATGATAATATTTTTTTATCTTGTGGTTAAAAGGAAAGAAAAGGTTATGGATATTTTTGAAAAGGTTTATAAAAAACAAATTTATGATGTTGTTAAGGAAAAGGGTATTTATCCTTATTTTCATAAGTTATATTCTGGACAAGATGTTGTGGTTAATATGGAAGGCAGACGCACAATTATGCTCGGTTCAAACAATTATCTTGCTCTTACAAACCACCCAAAAGTTAAAGAAGCAGGAATTAAGGCAATTAAAGAATATGGAAGTGGATGTTCTGGTTCTCGTTTCTTAAATGGAACACTGGACAAACACATTGCACTTGAAAAAGATTTGGCTGATTTTTTGCATAAAGAAGCTTGTATGACTTTTTCGACAGGTTTTCAAAGCAACTTAGGAATTATTAGTGCTATTGTTGGAAGAAATGATTATATTTTGTGTGATAAAGAAAACCACGCAAGCATATATGATGCTTGCAGATTAAGTTATGGGAAACTTCTTCGCTATAATCATAGTGATATGCAAGATTTGGAAAATAAGATTAAAACTGTTCCAAAAGAAGCAGGAATTTTAATTGTTACAGATGGCGTTTTCAGTATGGGCGGTGACATTTGCAAACTTCCTGAAATTGTGGAAATCGCTGAAAAATATAATGCTAGAGTTATGGTTGACGATGCACACGGACTTGGGGTTATTGGAAAATGCGGTCGCGGAACAGGTGAATATTTCGGCCTTGAAGATAAAGTTGATATTATTATGGGGACTTTTTCAAAATCACTTGCAAGTCTAGGCGGTTATATGGCAGCAAAGAAGGAAGTTGTTGAATATGTCAAACACTCTTCCCGTCCATATATATTTAGTGCCAGTATGACACCAGCATCTGTTGCTTGTGCACATGCTGCTCTTGACATTTTGAAATCAGAACCAGAAAGAGTTAAAAGACTCAATGACATAAGTGCTTATATGCGAAAAAGATTGAAAGAAAATGGTGTTCCTATTATTGAAAGCAACACTCCAATCATTCCAATTTATACTTACGATGATGAAAAAACATTTCTTGCTTGTAAACTCTTACTGGAGCGCGGAGTTTATGTAAATCCTGTTGTTTCGCCAGCAACTCCGGTTGGGAAAAGTTTGTTAAGAACAAGTTATACGGCAAACCACACTGAAGATTTAATTGATGAAGCAGTTGAAAAAATTGTGGAAGTTTTGAAAATCATTGAAATTATTTAAATACAAAAAAATTTTAAAATAAAAATTGGGCGAATTTTCTTTGCCTAATTTTTTTGTTGTGTTATAATAAAAAAAATTGGGAGGAGAAGAGAATATGTTTAAAGTTGCCATTGATGGATATATGGGGTCTGGAAAATCTACACTTGCCCAAGGTCTTATTAGAAGACTTGGAAATTCTTTTAAAAGATTGGACACAGGAGCGATTTTTAGAGCCTTTGCTTATGCTTATGAAAAGACTTATGGGACTGAAGTTGTCGAAAATAACGTTAAAGAGTTATTAAAAAATAACAAAATTGAAGTAAGATTCACAGACGACATTCAAAATGTTTTTGTGAACAACGAAAATGTAACACCATTTATTAGAACAGAAACGATAAGTCAAATGGCATCAAAAATTTCTGCTTTTCCGATTGTGAGAGAAAAATATCTTGAAATTGCCAAAGACTTTGCTAGCCGACATAATGTTGTTATGGAAGGCAGAGATATAGGCTCGGTCGTTATGCCTGATGCAAACATCAAAATTTTCCTTACTGCTGACGAAAATAAGCGTGCTGAACGAAGATTTGAAGAAGCAAAATTAAAAGGTGACGAAGTCACTTTTGAAGAAGTTCTGAAAGATTTAAGAGAAAGAGATGAGCGTGATTCCACTAGAGAAGTTGCACCACTTAAACCAGTGGAAGATAGTATTATCGTTGATAATTCAGATATGTCATTGGAAGAAACGATTGATTTTTGTTATAATTTAATTATGGACAAAATGAAAGAGAGAAAAGTTATTAATGTTGCCATTGATGGCTATGTTTGTTCAGGGAAAAGCACCATTGCAAAGGAACTTGCAAGAAGACTAGGTTATCGTGTTTTTGACACAGGAGCAGTTTATCGTGGTATTGCTTGTGCGTTTAAGTATCTGCATAATGACGAAAATAAAATTAATGAGGAGACTATAAGCCAATTTGCTAGACAAATCTTTGTTGATATTAAATTTGTTAATGGGCTTCAACATGTTTTAGTGAATGGGGTTGACTACACAAAGGAACTTAGAACGGAAGAAATAAGCGTGCTTTCTGCAAAACTTTCTCCTTTTGTCGCTATTCGTGAAAAAGTTTTAAAAATTCAAAGAAAATTTGCTGAAAACAACAATACTGTTATGGAAGGTAGAGATATTGGAAGTGAAGTTTTGCCAAATGCCGATTTCAAGTTTTTTGTGACCGCTGATGAGAATGTTAGAGCAACAAGAAGGTTTGAACAGCAACAAATGATGGGTAATACTGACATAACTTTTGAAAAGATTTTGGAAGATTTAAGAGATAGAGATTACAAAGATATCCATCGCGAGCACGGAGCAATCAAAAAGATGCCAGATGCTTATGTCATTGATACATCAAACCAAACGGTCAGCGAAAGTGTCGATAAGTGCATTGAGATAATGAATAGCGTTTTGAAATAGATTTTATTTTACTTAAATTTTTTACTAGTTATTAGATGATTTAAAGATATGTTTTTATCTGCTTTTAAGGTTGCATAGTTTGATTAAATTTAAATCATAATCTTAATTATTTTTTAATATCATATTATATGTTTAAATCATATAAAAGTCATTCTTTTATCAATGGACTTAGGTTCTCAGTTAGTAAAACATTAAGGGAAAATAGAGCTAAGTTTATCATAACTTTGATTTTGTGCATTGTTGCCATTTCTGTTGGAGTGTTTGTGGCAATTCGTCATTCCAACAATTCAAGTCTTTCCAGTTTGCAAGAGATTTCGCTTGATGATTTTAAATCTGGGTTTGTGGGGTCGTCTTCTGCCTTTTTTTCAAGGACATTGTCGCTTTCAATTAACGTGCTAATTCTTTTTGGAGTGTCATTTGTTCCTTTTCTATTTCCGCTTGCAGAAATTTTGATTATTTATCGTGGATATTTGTTTGGGCTAAATTTTGCTTTAATTTTCATTCTTTATGGCTTAGGCGGGAGTTTGACAGCAATTGTTGTCATTTTGCCGTGTCAACTTTTAACTCTTTTCATTCTCATTATGTTTTATCTTATACTTTCCAAAATAAATTCAAATTGCAAGCGTTTTGGTGGAACTGATTGCAACAGATTTCTCTTTCTTTTGTTTGGATTTCTCCTTCTTGTTCTAGTAAATTTGGTGGAGACATTGTTGCTTTATCTTTTAAATGGGCAAGTGATTTTAGTAATCTGACAGCTGTCAGCTGTTTTTGATTGCTTTTTAATAGTTTTAATTAATTGACAAATTCTGCAAGAAAGTGCTTTTTGAAACAAATAAATCGTTTAAAAAACACCTTATTTTTTATTTAATCAAAAATTTTGGAAATAGTTACGAACTATAAAACCTAGTGTGTATAAAAATTTTCCTTTTGAAAAAACTAGTAAAAAGGAGTTTTTTATGAAAAAATTTATTTCATCATCATTTATAGTTCTATTAGCATTCTCTTTGTTACTTTCTCCAACTTTCATTGCAAGAGCAGAAAGTGACGTTGATATAATTTCAAAAAGTGGGCTTTTGATGGATTATTCAAGTGGGGAAGTCTTGTTTGAAAAAAATCCAACTTTGCATCTTCCTATTGCAAGTATGGTTAAGATGATGACAATTCTGATTTCTCTTGAAGAATATGAAGAGGGAAACATTGCTCTCGACAGTTTAATATCAACCACAGAAAATGCTTCTGGAATGGGTGGCTCGCAAGTTTTTATTGACCCTTATGTTGAATATACATTTGAAGACCTACTAAAATCAGTTATTATGGCATCAGCAAACGATGCATCAGTTGCTCTTGCTGAATATTTCAATGGAAACGAAAAAAGTTTTACAAATCGTATGAACAAGCGAGCGAAAGAACTTGGAATGAATGACACAAATTATGCAAATTGCACAGGACTTCCTGCACCAGAGCAATATTCCTGTGCCAAAGATTGTGCTATTCTTATGAGAGAAATTTTGAAGCACGAATTATATCATAAATATTCGACAATTTGGATGGACGAACTTACACACCCATCTGGAAGAAAAACAGAACTTGTCAACACCAATAAACTTATTCGTTATTTTGAAGGTTGTGATGGTGGAAAAACTGGTTCAACAAATGAAGCGGGGTGTTGCTTGACTGCAAGTGCAAAGCGTGGTGATATGCGACTTATTTCGGTTATTATTGGTGCAGAAAACAGTAAAACAAGATTTAATGAGAGTTCACTTCTTTTAAATTATGGTTTTGCAAATTTTGAAAATAAATTTCTTGTTGATGTAAACACTCCAATTTCAAAACTTCCAATAAGCAAGGGGAAAATGGAAAATTGCGATGTATATGCAAGTGAAAACTTTGTTGCTATAATGAAAAAGGGAAATAATACAACTTATGAAACAAATGTTAATCTTCCAACAACACTGAAAGCACCTTTAAAGAACGGACAAAAGGTTGGAAGTGTAAAGGTGACAAAAGACGGAAATATTGTGAAAGAAATTGACTTAATTGTCAAAACAGACGTTAAACATAGTTCTTATTTTGACAGTGCTAAAAAGGTTATTGAAAACTGGTAAAATTAAAAAATTAGTCTGCTGCATTTAGCAGACTTTTTTTATTTAAACAACAAATTGTGGTGTTATGCAAAGCATATTACACAAAATATGTTGTAATATGGAAGTATTATTTGTAAATTTGTTTGCTTTTTTCTTTCGCTTTTTGTTATAATTAAATTAGTTTAAAAGGGGAAAGCAATGGAAGAAGTGGTGCAAACTGATAATGTTACCGAAAAGCAAGAGGATATGCTTTTGTCTTCTGATGCTTATCGTTTTAAACTTGACAACTTTGAAGGACCACTTGACCTTCTTCTTCATCTTATTAAAGAAGCAAAACTTGATATTGCAACCGTTAAACTTGCTGATATTACGGAGCAGTATTTAAACTATATGCAGGACCTTAAAAATGTGGATATGGACAAGGCAAGCGAGTTTATTACTGTGGCAGCCACACTTATTGAAATTAAGTCTAAGAAACTTATTCCTGTTGAGCAAGAAGCAACACAAGATGATGAAGAAGATGATGAAGCAATCTTGCTTCGTAGGCTTAAAGAATATGAACTTTTCAAAAAAGCAGGGCAAGACTTAAAGCAAATTGAAGATATTAATAAGTTGTATAGAGAACCGGGAAAAGAAACTGAAAAAGTTAAAGTCGTAATTAAGGACCTTGTTTTAGACCAACTTTTAGATGCTTTCGCAAAACTCTTGACACGAGAAGAACTTAAAAAACAAGTTAAACCTGATGAACCAAAGAAAATTGTTAAAGATAGGTTCACAGTTGCAGAAAAGATTATTGCCATCAGAAATTTTGCTAAAGAAAGAAAAAGATTTGAATTCGAAGAATTATTTGCTGACGACATGACAAAAAGCGAACTTATTAATGTGTTTTTGGCACTTTTGGAACTATTAAAACTCCAAACAGTTAAAGTTTTGCAGAATGAAACATTTGGGCATATTGTCATAACTGCAAATGAGGTGTAAATATGAAAGTGGAAAATAAAAAAGAATTAAAAGAAATTGTGTTATCAATTTTGTTTGTTGCAGGCGATGGTCTGGACAAAGATTTTATTTTGCAAAAACTTGAAATTACTCCAAAAGAATTAGATGCAGTGATTGAAGAGCTTTGTAAGGAATATGCGGGAGAAAAGGGGATTCATATAATCAAATATAAAAATAAAGTTCAACTCACTTCAAACCCACTTTATGCCGATTATATCAGCGAAGTTTTAAACCCTGTCAGAGAAAAATCTCTTACTCGTGCAGCACTTGAAACGCTTGCTATTATTGCCTATAAACAGCCAATCACAAAACTTGAAATTGAAGACATAAGAAGAGTTAATTGTGATTATGCTGTTCAAATTTTAGTTGACCAAAACATGATTGAAGTTGTTGGAAGAAAAGATGCTGTTGGAAAACCACTTCTTTTTGCCACAACTGAAAACTTCTTAAAAAGGTTTAATTTGGAAGATTTAGGACAACTTCCAGATTATGAACAACTCTTAGAGCGTATTAAAGTTATTAACGAAGAAGAAAAAGAAGAACCGCAAAGTGATAGTTTATATAATGAATTTGAACTTAAAACGGAAGAATTGCCAGACTTTTTGAAAGATGAAGACGGGCTTCGTAAAGTTGACGGCGATGTTTCATAAAAGATATGATTTTCATATCTTTTTTTAAAGACCCAAAACATATAGCAATTTTTAATAAATTGTGCTATAATTAATTAAGGAGTAAATAATGCTGGAAATTTTAAAAAAATGGGAACACACATATAAAAAATATCTTGAAGTTAAGGAAAAAAAACAATTTTTAGATATTCCAGAGTGGTTTGATATTAAACTTATTCCAGCATTTAGTGAAGTTTATGGAATACTTAAACAAATTGAAAATGAATGGAAGAAAATTTCAAAATTTAGACTAGGAGATATTGCTCGTGAATTAAAGAAAATTCTAAATATTGAAAAAGTGGAAATAAGAACAAATTTTTTAGATACTACACAAAACGGAGAAATGATTTCTTATACAAAGCAAGAATTTAAGCAAATTGGAAAATATTATGTCGCACTTGAAACGATAAGAGATTATATTGATATAACAAAACCTTTTTTAGAAATTTTTGTTAATGATTTTAAAGTTATTTCATCTAAATGTAAAAAAGGTTTCCTAAAAAAACAAGATTATCTTAATGGCTCGACAAATGAAGAAAATATAGAATTGATTGAATTTAGTGATGAATATAGAGCAGGATTAAATCCTAAAACAATTGAAGATAGAATTATCGATTTTTCAGATATAAAAGCGTTTATGCTGGAACGAAGTTCAAGCGAACGAGAAATACTTTCAAAGGTATTTGAAAATATTTATAAAACCAATGAAAAATGTTCAATAGAACAAGTAAAATAGAAAGTGAAAGACTTTCTATTTTTTATATTTTATGTTTCTTAATTTTACTAAATTAACATATAATGTCTTATGGAGAAGATAAAGTCTTATGGTAACAATTTTGAGAATGTAAGAAAGGGGTATAGAATTAAACTTAAAATCGTTTTGCCACTCTTTTTTCTTGTGGTATTTGTTGTCATTGTCTTTTCTAATTTATTTTTTTAGTTTTTAATTTTTAGGGTAATTTAGATATTGAAAAGTGTTGAAGTTATGCAATTAAAAAATTTTGATAAGAAGGGAAAGTTTCAAATAAACCCTACATTTTTTATCATACTTGTTTGGCTTATCTTTGTAGATAGTTTTTCAATTGCCTTAAACTATTTTTTTGTCATACTTCTTCACGAACTAGGGCATTATTTTATGGCAAAGTATCGCGGTTACAAACTTTCCAAATTTTCTTTATCGCCTTATGGTGTTAGTCTTTCATATTATGGACAAGCACTTGAAGAAAGAGATGAAATTTATATTGCATTTGCTGGACCATTTGTCAATTTAATTTCGGCACTATTTATTACAGCACTTTGGTGGATTTTTCCCATAACATATTTTTGGACAGCTGGTTTTGTGGAAATAAGTTTGATTATTGCTTTATCAAACCTATTGCCAGCCTATCCACTTGATGGTGGAAGAATTTTTGTTTCGATGGTTTCAAATTTAATAAATAGAAAAAATGCTATAAAAATCACATTTTTTATCAATTTTTTCCTTAGTTTTTTGTGTTTTTTACTTTTTATTGTATTTTGTTTTATAAATTTCAATCCGACATTTCTTCTTTTTGGAGTGTTTTTAGTCCTTGGAATCTTGGACTTGAATTTTATCAGTAAGTATGAAAAAATTAGCATTTATAATAAAGAAACGAAAAGTTTTACTAAACCGCGTTTATATGTATTATCAAATGATGTCAAAATTAAAGATTTGTTAAAAAAAATTCAGGCAAACAGAACGACCATATTTTTGTTTATAAACCAAAATGAAAAAGTTGTTATGCTTTCAGATAAAAAAATTTTAGAAATTTCTTTAAAATATGATATCAGTGAGAAAATAGAAGGGATAATAAAAAATGAGAAAAATTTAAATAAAAATTATGAAATTTTGCTAAAAAACATAAAAAATACTTAATTTTTATTTAAAATCTAAAGAAAAGAAGTAAAAATTTTACTTCTTTTCTTTTAAAAACGGAATTAGATTTTCGATATTTTGCCTTTCTAAATTTGTCAATTTATCTAAAATCTCGTCAAGTTCGCTGGACACTCCTTCATGGTCATTTTTATCTTTGATGCAGGTGATTACTCCCATAAATGTGCCAAAAAGCATAAGTTCAGCAATCTTTCTATCAGAATCGTCCATAAGTGTTGACATATTTATGCTTGTCCATAGTTTTGCTTTTTCAATAAAATTGTTGTCCTTAAGACCTTCAATTTTTTCTGCCTTTGCAAAATTTTCACATTCTTTTGCAAGCACGCTGTAGGCATCTTCTTCGTTGCTAAGTTCGCTAATAAATTCCTTGCTTGTTGCCTTTTTTATTATTTCGTCTATCGATTGAATTGCTGTTCTTGTGTTTTGATATATGGCGTTTAAATATTTTGTGATTTCTTCTTTTTCTTCCATAATTTTCTCCTTAAAATTATTATCGTCACATTTCGACATATTATGCAAAATTTTATTGCATACAATTAAAACTTTTTCTCAAACTATCAATATGAAAACATCAACGAAAATTTTGACGATAATTACTATAGTTTTGTTAATTCCAAATATCTTTCTATTTAGATATTTAGCGTCCAGCATTGTGGCAACCGAAAATGGATTTGTTTTCAATTTTTCCACTTTGGGATATGTTGCACTTGGCTTTCTTATTGCCTTTTTAATTTCTTTTACAATTTTGTATATCATTTTCTTGCGAAGCCTGTCTCTTTCTAATCAACTTTTTTTCTCCATTGTTCCACTTTCTATTATATATGGACTTTTTGCTGTTTACATTTCTCAAATAGGGAATATGAATGATATAACCAGCCAGTCAGTAAGAACAACTTTAAACATTGATACTGGGGAGAATTTCAATGCACTTCTTTGGATTTTGTTTGCGACAATTTTATATCTTGTGCTACTTTTTGTTTTAATAATTTTTGCTTGCAAACCTTTAAAAAATGTTGAGAAAATCACTCAAAAACTGGGAGATGGCAGGGCAAAATTTGATGATTTCAAAGTCGGTGGTAATAAACAATTTCAAGAAATTGAACATTCGCTAAATAAAATTAATTATATTTATAAAGAAAAAGATAATAAAATTCGCATTGCTAATTTGGAAGCACAAAAATATTTACCAAAGCAAATTTTAAAATTTTTAGGCAAAAACAACATAAAAGAACTTGAAATTGGCAATCAAATTCAAAAAAAAGCGACTGTTCTTTTTTGTGATTTAAAAAATCAATCTTCAAAAAGTTTGACATTGGAAGAAAATTTTAATTACATCAATTCTTATTTTAAAGTTGTCGCGCCATTGATTAAACGATATGAAGGTTTTATTGATAAATATTTAGGAGAAGGAATTTTAGCAGTTTTTGCAAATTCAGAAAATGCCATTGAATGTTCGCACGCCATTTTAAAGGCTTTAGATAGTAAAAATAAAAACCAAAAATCAAGTTTCCAATCGAGAATTTGTTTGCATACTGGAGTGTTTGTTTTTGGAATTGTTGGAGATGAAGAAAGAAAAAGTCCAACAATTATGACAGATATTTTATCATTAATGAGTAAAATGCAGGAAATAAACGATTACATCGGAACAAGATTTTTGATTTCAAAATTAAGCCTTGACGATTTGCCTCAAAAATTTGATTTTCAATATCGTTATACTGGTTGCTTAAGTTTAGAGAAAGATAAAATTCAACTTTTTGAAAGTTTAGAATATTATCCTAAAGGTAAAAAGGAAAAACTTATTAAACTTAAAAATAAGTTTGAAAATGGTGTAAGATTTTATAATGAAGGCAAATTTAAAGAAGCAAAAGATGAATTTGAATTTGTCCTTCACTATGTTAAAGATGATAGCCCTTCATTTGTATATTTTAATAAATCAAACGAAAAATTAACAGAAGTTGCATAAAAATTTAGTTTTTTTTGCAATTTTTTATTATTTTTTTGATATTTTTCATTTTTTAAACTTATTTTACTTATATTTTTTAAAATTTTTAATAACTTTTTGGTTCAGTTTAAGTCTATTTTTTGTGTTATTTAATTTCTATTCTTCTTGACTTTTTCTAGTATTTAATTTAAAATATATAATATGAAAATGGAAAAAAGAAATAAGAAACCTTTTAAACATTGTCCTAGATGCGATAAAAAGATGCTCATTACAGCAACCAAGTGTGACGAGTGTGGGCTTATTTTTTCGCGTTTAGATTATGCTACAAATAAGGCTGCGAAAGATAAATTAAAAAAGGGAGACAGAGATTACATTCTTCTTGTCTCAACACTTCCAAAAGATGTTAGTTATTTGAAACTTTTATTATATACACTTTTTCTTGGACTTGTTGGCGGGCATTATTACTATGTTGGGAAATATGTGAAAGGTGTACTTATGACATTGATATTTGTTTATGCAATCTTTTGCGTCATTTTTAACTCATATCTTGTCGATTATATGTCCTTACTTTATATTCCAATGGGCGTGGGCGTCTTGTCTTGGATTGTGAGTTGTGTTTTTGTTTTGAGCAAACGTTTTAAAGTCCCTGTTTCCATTGAAATGACAGAAACTGGTGGTTTTAAAGTTTAGGAGTTATTATGAGAGTTGTTGTTGGTATTAGTGGCGGTGTTGATTCAAGTGTTGCAGCATATCTTTTAAAACAACAAGGACATGATGTCGTTGGTCTTTTTATGATTAACTGGGACGCTGATGATGGACAATGCACCGCAATGGAAGATTATGAAGATGTGAAAAGAGTGTGCGATAAAATAGGTATTCCATATTTTAGTGTTAACTATGCAAAGGAATATTATGAACGCGTTTTCACATATTTTCTTGATGAGTATAAAAAGGGAAGAACGCCAAACCCTGATGTTCTTTGCAACCGTGAAATCAAGTTTGGACCATTTCTTGAGAAAGCAAAGGCTCTTGGGGCAGATATGATTGCCACTGGTCACTATGCAAAAACTTTTCAAAAAGATGGTAAGACATATCTAGCGAAGGCAACTGATTTAACAAAAGACCAATCATATTTTTTAAATCAGTTGTCACAAAAACAACTTTCTTCTGTTATTTTTCCACTTGCTGACATAACAAAAAAGGAAGTTAGGGAAATTGCTAAAAAACTTGAACTCTCAACTGCAGAGAAAAAAGATTCCACTGGAATTTGTTTTATTGGAGAAAGAAACTTTAAAAAATTCCTTAAGCAGTATCTTCCTGCAAAAAGTGGAGAAATAAGAACACTTGATGAAAAAGTTGTGGGACATCACGATGGACTTATGTATTACACAATTGGACAAAGACGCGGACTTAATTTAGGTGGAACACACGACGGAAATGGAGAAAGATGGTTTGTCCTTAAAAAAGATTTAGAAAAAAATGTTTTGTATGTAAGTCAAGGGGAGTGCCAAGAGTTATTTTCAAATGGGTTATATGCCACTGATTTTAATTGGATTCCAGAAGAACCAAAGGAAAATGAATTTGAATGTTTTGCAAAATTTAGATATCGTCAACCTGACCAAGCGGTTAAGGTGACAGTTCTTGAAGATAGAAAAATTAAGGTCGACTTTAAAGAAAAACAGCGTGCAATAACGGAAGGTCAATTTGTTGTTCTATATGATAAAAACGGAGTTTGTTATGGCGGTGGAATTATAGATAAAAAATTTTAGTGTTATTAGCACTTTTATCAATTTAGAATTTAAGGTCTAGAAGTTTTACTGAAATGTTATAATTAAGGAGTTAGATATGGATAAAAAAGTATTAGAAATTCTATTTGAAGATTTTGCCAAAATACCAGAACTTGATGAAAATGATAGAAAAAGAATTGTAGAAGATGCTAAAAAACATCCTGAAAAATATAGCACTAGGCAAAGATTAGGTAAATTTTATACTAATAAGGAAAAAGAAACATATATAGAAGAATCTTTAGAGCGCAAATTGCCGTAATGATTATAATTAATTTCTTTTTATGTGTTTTTTTATATATAAAAAATTGCCTTAAAGATAAGACAATTCCAATTATATTTTGGCGCAGAGAAAGGGATTCGAACCCTTGGTGCGATTTCTCGCACACAGCCTTTCCAGGGCTGCACCTTAAACCGCTCGGACATCTCTGCAAAAAGGTTTAAGAATGAAAAGATATTAAGTTTATTGATTTGACCTTAAAAATTCTAACACACCGAGCGGTTTAAGGTCAAGGGTTCCCAAAAATGATTTATCATTTTAGGGATAGAGAGAAAAACAAACGAAAGAGCAAAACTTTCAAAACCTTGAAAGTGAGCAAAAGTGAAGTTTTTCTCGAGTGCTCGGACATCTCTGCAAAAAGGTTTAAGAATGAAAAGATATTAAGTTTATTGATTTGACCTTAAAAATTTTAAAGACATTCGCTATTATAACATAAAATTTTTTGAAAAACAAATAAATATGAAAAATTTTATAAATTGGATAAAATATGAGATTAATTATAAATGCTGATGATTTTGGTTTGAGTAAAAGCATTACTGATGGTATTGTTGATGGAATCAAAGGTGGTTATATAACTTCGACAAATATTATGGCAAATATGCCATATACTAAATATGCAGTTGAAGAAGCATTGAAAAATAACTTAAAAAGTGTTGGCATTCATATTAATTTAACTGTTGGAAAACCGATTATCAAAAATCCTATCTTAATTGATGAGAATGGTGTGTTTTTATATAATCGCAAGCAGATTGAAAATCCATACTTAACTTACGAAAGTGTTTATAATGAAATCATGGCTCAATTTGATGCCATTAATAAATATAGTAAGGGAGAGATTAAGATTAATCATATAACCACTCATCATCATTTGGGAGACAATAAAATTATAAAGCTAGTTATTTATGATATTGCTAAAAAGTTAAATCTTTCAATTCGTCACGAAGATTATTGTGAAGGCTTTGATTTAAAAATGCCTGATATGTTTTATAAAGAGTTTTCAATTAAAAATGTAAATTTGGATTGTGTAAAAAGTTTTATTGATAAATTCTCTAAGACAAATTTAACCATTGAATTTTTAACACATCCTGGCTATATTGATGATTATACTAAGAGTATTACCTCGTATTTAAATAGAGATAAAGAACTTCAAATTTTGAAAACTGCTAAAGAGTTGGGACTTTTTGATGATGTTGAATTAATAAATTACTCTGAATTATGATAAAAAATAAAGACCAAACTTTTTGGTCCTTATTTTTTACTTTTATAATTTATAGATTTATTTCTGTTTTCTTTTGATGTGCATTTTGAGTATTTTCTAAAGTTTGTTGAGTTAGAGATTTATATGATTGGTCAACCATTTCTTTTAATTTTTCTTTAGTTATACCTGGTTTTAATGCTTCTTTAACTGTGTCATGGATTTTTTCAATTAATTCACTAGGATTAGCAAATGAATAATCATTTCCTTCCAAAGATTTTGATTTATCACCAGAAGCACCTTCAACTCCACTCATCATACTTAGATTTAAGCCTAAGTTGTGGGCACGTTGTATCATATCGCTAACAATCGGACCACCGCCAATAGCAACGACCATACCATTTTGCTCTCCAACCATGTTCAATACTGTATCAGGTAAATCAAACCATCTCTTTGCTGGTTTGCCATTTAATGTTGGGATAACAGCATGGGTGATTGTGTGTGGCTCAATACTATTTGTTTCAGTGTTCATTGCTTCTTCGGTTATTGTTCCTAAAACAATTAACTTTCCACCATTTTCATTATTATATTTATTTGCTAATATGTGAGCTTCTTTTTCTACACCATGGTTTGTTCCCCCTGTGACCAGATATGCTTTTTCAGGGTCTAAAGCGTGGACTAAAACATCAAGCACAATTTGAATTTTTAATTTATTTTCATCACTAATTTTAGGCCAATGTTTTTGAGATGATCCGGTGATTAAAATTGGTATTTTTCCTTTTGTATCTTCTTTAATTTTTTCTATGTCTGTAATTGCACCACAATTTTTAATTTTTTCAGAGAGTTCAATTTGAAGCCTCGTTGCTTCTTCCCTATAATGTTTTTCAACTTCTTCATTATACTTTGGGGCACCATTTGTATAGCAAGTTTTGAGTTGAGTCTGAACTGCATCTAAATCACATTTTTTATGTTGACGAAATCTAATTTGTGCGTTTTGAATGATTTTGTCTTCTGTTTTTGAAATTTGTTTAAAATCTTCAAAGGTTAGTCCTGCTTGATGTGCTAAAATCATCTCTTGTTCAAGATCTGTGGAATAGATTCCTTTTCCATCAGTTCCAAGAACAACCCTAATTCCGTTATCCATATATTTTTTTATTGGGATTTCATCTAGACCATTGATATTGTTTAAAGATAAGTTTGAACTCATGTTAAATTCAATTACTGGTTGAATCATTTCACACAATTGTTGCATACTGATATTTTTTGTTCTTTCGTTTTCGTCCCAAGGAGCAGGTTCGTCAAATCCATAAATACCATGACCAAGTCTAACTTGTGGGAATGGAAGTTTTCTCTTTGTTTGTTGCGAAAGTTCGTAGTGTGCTTCTTCAACTGCCAATAAAACTTGTCTTGCATTTGCCTTAAAAAGCGGATTTTCTCCTGCGTGAACTCTAATCACAAAGAGTGGGTCATTGAGTATAGCATATTTTGCTAATTCTTTAATATTTTCATAAAATTCCATTGTTGAATTGGTTTCGTGTCCCATAACATCACAGCCAACAATATATGGGCTTTGACCTGTGACTTTAAGTCTATCAACTTCATCTGCGTTCCATTCTTTATCTGAATGACGCCATAATGCTCCTAAAAATCTTATTTGAACACCTGTTTCTTTTTCAATTTTAGGCATATTTTCATCTAATTCTCTTAATTGTGATACATTTGAAATAATTGATGAAAGTGACAATTCCATATATTTCACGCCATTTTCTTGGGCGTCTTTGGCGATTGCATGAATAATTGGAATAAACATTTTTGGATTTTTTGTGAAAGGACCGCGTGCAGCATATATTTCTTCCATTTTGTTGAAAGTTTCTTGTTCTGAAGTATCTATTTTCATAGAATTGATTAAAAGTTCTTTGTTATGTGAATTTGAAATTACATCTTCAAGGGCATATTGACCATCTTTGTCAGGTTGCAAATATGAATAATCAATTTTTGCTTGTTTTAATATCCATCTTGGAAACTTTATATCGTTTCCAATTCCAACTTCAATAAGTTGTTCAGGTGACAAGGCCCCAGCAAAATGAGTGTGCAAATCTGTTTTTAATTTTGCAGGCATTCTATCAAATCGAGCAAAAGGTAATGCTTCAGTTTTCTTTCCTTGTGCAAAAAGACGAGTTTCAAAAGAAGTTAAAGATTGTTGATATTTAACTTTTTCTTGATTGTTAATGCTAACATAAGGAACTCCATTTAAGAGAATTTCTGTCCCACTTTTAGTTTTTTTAACGCTTGTTATTTTTTCAATGTTTGACACAAGCCTTTTTGAATTTTTTTTGTTTGTATGAGTCGATGAAATCATAAATTTATCATCACCAAATGTTTGACATAAGATTGATTTATCTTTATTTAAATAAACTGTTGCCATCTAAAAACTCCTTATCTTTTGTTTTATTATAACACATTAAATTGTTATTTTCAATAATTATTTAAAAATAATGCTTTAATATTTTTTTGTTTTGTGTTTTACTTGAAAATTTATTTCAATTGATGTATAATATTATTTAAGGCAATGGAAAAGTTTTAATATGCACCCATAGTGAAGTGGATATCACAATGGTCTTCGGAACCGGCTTCGCCTTGTCAACTTTAATCGCTCCAATGTCTTGCGACATTATCCGCTCATTAATTGACGGCTCCGCTCCCCAAAAAGTTAATTTTTTGGGGACCCCGTAATTCCATAATGGTTTCTTGATTTGCTCCTCAGATTTTAATACAACTTAATATTTTAATTTGCACCCATAGTGAAGTGGATATCACAATGGTCTTCGGAACCATTATGGAGGGTTCGAGTCCTTCTGGGTGCACCAATTTTATTTTAATGAATATTATATAAGATTTAGAGGTAGTATGAAAATAGGTTATCAAGGAGAAGTTTATAGTAATTGTTATTTTGCAACAAAAAAGTTTTCAGAAATTATAAATGTTGAAGGGGTTGACCTTATACCTTGTGTTACGTCAGAAAATGTTTTAAAAGAACTAAAATCAAAAGAAATTGATTATGGCGTTGTGGCTTATAAAAATAATATTGGTGGAATTGTTAGTGAAACAAAAGAAATATTAAAAAAAACAATAATTGAAATTATTTCAAGACTTGAAATGATTATTCATCATTGCTTATTTGTCAAAAGTGAAAAATCTTTTCATTATATTTCAAAAATTATTTCACATGAACAGGCAATAAAACAATGTAAAAATTATCTCAATAAAAATTATAAATATGTAAAACTTATTAAAGGTATAGACACCGCATTTTGTGCAAAAGAATTGAATAATGGCAAAATTTCAAGTGATACTGCTGTAATTTGTAATAAAAAAGCTGGCTTAAACAATAATTTATTTTTAGTTGATGAAAATATTGAAGATGCTTTGAGTGTAACTGAATTTTTACTTATTAAATTAAAATAGTTTAGTATATGGTCTTTAAAAGTCAAAAATTGAATATAAAAGGAGATAAATATGTTTTATCATGGAACGAATGTTGGTGGTTTAAAAATTTTGACTCCATCAAAATCAAATCAAGGTGAATTTGTTTATTTTTCTGATAACAAATTGAACATTTTTCCATATCTAGCAAATCCTTGTCAAGTTGTTCTTGATAAGAAATATGGGAAAGGAGCAAAACATATTCATTATCGTATAGCTCAGTATAGTTTTACACCAGAGGGTAAACTAGTTTTAGTTGATATATGGCCTAATTATTTGAAAGATACTTTTAAAGGACAAACGGGATATATTTACTATTTTAAAAATATAGATGGTATAAAAAAATTGGAAGGGATGGATAATATTTACGGGCTTGATAGACCAATAGAAGTTGAAAATGTCGAGGTTATACCTGATATATATGAAGAGATCGTAAAGCTAAATAAAGAAGGACTTGTTGAACTTGTATTTTACGAAGATATGAAACAAGAAAAGAGAGATATGTTTTCTAAAAGATTTTTGGAAACCTATAAAAAGACAGAAAATCCTCTTGTGAAAGAGGTCTTGTTTGATAAATTTAAAATGATACAAGACTATGAAAATAGTTTAAAAGAAAAATTGTAAAATTTCTTCAAGCATTTTCATATGAGTAAAAATAGGTTAATATTTTTATATTTTCCAGAATTTTTTTGCAGATTCAATTTGAGAGGCGAAGGTTATACCTTTGCTCCACTTTATGTATTTTGGCAATTCGTCAATATTAATAAACTTACGCTCGTCTATTTCCCATTCTTTTTTAAAAGGTAATATGTCTTTAACAAAAGCAGTGTAGCGAAGTTGATAATATACTTCGCCATTTTCCACAACTTCAACAGCACCGAGATAATTGATTTCTTTTAAAGTTATACAAGCCTCTTCCATCATTTCTCTTTCCAAAGTTTCTAGTTTTGTTTCGCCTTTTTCTGGGTGACCGCCTGGAATAGTCCAAGTTGAACCGTTTTTAACAATTAAAAGTTGATTGTTTTCATTAAAAACATAAGCGCTAACTTGAGTATATTTTTCGCCGTTTAATTGAAAGTCCTCAATCCAACGAATTTTGCAAGCTTCAGATAAAATTTCATAATTTTTCATAATTTCCTCTCTATATTTATTTCTATTTCATCATTTTTAGTAAACTCTGGTTTTGTTTAAAAATAATTTGGTAATATTTGTCTCATTATTTATGTTACATAATTTTAGTATTTTTGTCAATAAAATATCGTTTTCCTTGACAAAATAAGTTTATATTGATATGATTTATTTGATTATTAACTTACTTATGAGGAGTTTACATGGATTTAATTTCTTATCCAGGACGCGATTGGAATGAGGATTACGCATATTTTTGTGAAGATTATGCTTTTGTTCTTGATGGCGCAACGTCACTTGTGCCAAATAAATATTCAAAAGAAGAAACAGATGCAAAGTGGTATTCTAAAACTTTTGGAAAATATTTAGAGAAAGCACTCCTAAATTTTGACAAGCCAATTTCAGAAATTGTTAAAGATGGAATACATAAAATTATTGCTGAGTATAAGAAACTTGCAGGCGGGCGAGAAATTATAGATATGCCTAGCAGTTGCATTACAGCAGTGCGAAAGAAAAATGCAAAATTGGAATATTTTGTTTTAGGTGATAGTGGATTTTTATTTAAACATAATGGAAAAGTAAAAGATTTTATTCAAAAGCGTATTGTCGAACTTGACCAAATAAATATTGATGATATGGCAAGAATTGCTAAAGAGAAAAATATTAATGTTGTTGATGCTAGAAAATATGTCCAAAAAGATATTTTGAAGAAAAGATTGACCAAAAACACGGAGCAAGGCTATTGGATTTTGTGTGATGATGTTAAAGCCTGTGACCACGCTTATCAAGGGGAATTAGATTTAGATAAAGGAGATGAAATTCTTATTTATACTGATGGCTTTAGTGAAATTTGGAATTTATTTAAGATGTATAGTGAAGAACAAATTTTTGAAGAAATAAATCGTGGACAAACTTTAAATGATTTATACAAAAAGTTATATCTTGCTCAAGAAGATGATGCGGGTTGCAACAAATTTCCGCGCACAAAAAAGCGAGATGATGCAACGGCAATTTATGTAAAATTTTGATAAAATATTTAAAATTTAGAAAAAAATAGGAGTAAAATTTGATTTTTTACTCTTTTTTTAATAATTTTATTTTTTATTTGACAAAATTTATTTATTGATTATAAAATAAATTAGTATGACAAAGGTTGAGAAAAAAGATTTTTGGGGTTACTTTATTAGAACATTCAAAAGTGGAAAATATCTTCTTGTAAGATATCTTTTGTCATCTGTTCTTTATATTGTAATTACAGTTATTTCCAACCTTTTAGAAGTTAAAGAACTTACATATTTAAACGCCTTTTTGTCTTTAAACTATTTTTCTGCCATGTTATCTTTTGGTGTTTCTGGTGGAATTTTGGTCTTTGTTAATCAAAATATAGACTCAAAAGATAGGGTTTCAAAATATGTTAGAAGTGGTTCTGAGTTAAATTTAATTATATCAACCATTTTTACCATTTTTCTTGTTGCTTTTCCTAGATTTTTTATGGAAACAATCACGGGTTATGTTCCTGATGATTACACTTTCTATTACATAATGTGTGTTTACTTTTTTATTAGTTGTATATATGAATATCTCTGCGATATTATTCAGAATTTTGAACTTTTTAAGGTAAATTTGTTTGTGGTGATAACTCCACTTGTTCTTACCATTGTGGCATTTTTGATATTATATTTTGCTGGAAGTTTTTATCTTAACCTTATTGCAATTATGTATGTTATAACGCAACTTGCGGGCACGATTTTTGCCATATTTTGTGTGATGCGGAACAACAAATTTAAAATTAATATCTTTAAACCAACGCCATTAAATCTCACTTCGCGTCAATGGAAACTTATTGTTTCAACATTTTGCATTGAATTTATTTGGGAAGTAGGGTATTATGCCACAAGTGTTGCACTTCTTCGTGCTGATGAAGGTATATTCAATACATACTCTTATCTTGAATATGTGTTAGACATTTTTAATGGTTTCTTATTTACTTTTACAACTATAACTTCAATTAGAATTACAAGAGCAATGGGATATAATAAATTTAATGAAGCATATAAGCATGCTAAATATTCTATTTATGCCACGCTGATTATTTGGGTATTTTATGCAGTCACTTCTATGATTTTGATTTATCCTATTGCACTTGGTGTTAATGATGCTTATTTTGAATTAATATTTACCGCTCTTCCGTCTTATGTGTTTATTCATATTTTCAGATTTTTAGGTTGGACATTTTGTTCTTATATGCTTAAACTTGGTGGAAAGACAACAGCTTTACTAATAATGGAAATTATAAGCACTCTTTATCTTATTGCACTTTGCTTCTTTATTCAATATCTTCCACAAAATGTCTTTTTGATTTATATTATGGTTTCCTTAAACGAAATTGTGCCAATTCCAATTTATTTTTATATGTTCAAATCTAAAAAGTGGATGGCAAATGTCAATGAAGACCCAAAACTTTTGTCAAACAAAGTCAAAGTGTTTATTTTTGATTTTGATGGAACTTTATATTATAATATAAATTGGAGCTTCTGGGATAAAATTGTTAAAGATTATTTTGATAATCACTTTAGTTATTTGACAGAAAAAGAAAAAGTCGCTCTTTGCAAAAGGGTTTTGCATAAACGCAAAGTTAAATCTGACGAAGACCTTTGCAAAATTCTTTTTGATGTGGAAGGAAACTGTCAAAGTTGGCTGATATATCGAGACGAATGTGTGTCATTAAGTGAAGAAGAAAAAAATGTTAAATTAGTTCCTATTGAAGAAATTAAAAAGTTTATTAAACAAGCGAAAGAGAAAAATGGCGGGGTTTATATTGTTTCAAATTCCACTCTTTGCAACATAAAGGAATTTTGTGAATATCATAATTTTGATTTGTCCATTTTTGATGATGTTATTGTAAACGATTTTAAAACTGAAAACTCGACAAAGCAGGAAATTTTTGAAAGAATTATGCATGAAAATAATGCAAAACCAGATGAAGTTATGGTTATTGGTGATAGTTATAATCACGACATTAAACCTGCCAAAAATCTTAAAATGAATTATTACCATTGCAAAAATGGTTTCTCTTATGATGAAGCGGTTGGCTAATTTGGTAATTGTTTAATTAGGTTATAATTTTCTTATAAAATAAATTTGCACAAACAATCTAAATTAGCATAACTTTCAAAAAGAATACAATTACTTAAAAATTTTTAATTTTTATTCCAATTTTATTTGGAATATTTTTTTTATTATGTTAAACTTATATTGTTGAAATTTTCAACATATTGGAGGTATATTATATGGTTGTTGCTGTAACTGGCATTACTGGAAATATGGGACAAGCCACATTAGAGCAAATTGTTAAAATTAAAGAAATTGACAAATTCAAGTTTTTGGTTCTTCCTGACGACAAGAGAATTAAAAAACTTTTAAGAAAATATAAAAATTGTAAAAATAAATTTGAAATTATTTATGGAAATTTAAAAGATAAAGAAACTTGCGATAAACTAGTGAAAGATTGCGACTATGTCGTTAATCTTGCTGCTGTCATTCCGCCACATTCTGACAAATTTCCTAAAAAGGCGATTGAGTGTAATGAAATTGGTGTGAAAAATTTGGTTAAAGCAATTGAAGAACAAAAGCACGAACCAAAATACATACATATTTCCACGGTTGCTTTGTATGGTAATCGAAATTATAAACACCCTTGGGGGAGAGTTGGGGACCCACTTCTTGTAAGTCCTTTTGACATCTATTCTGCAACAAAACTTAGGGGAGAGTTTGCGGTTTTGGAAAGTGATATTGAAAATTGGGCGGTTATTCGCCAAACTGCAATGCTACATAACAATATGCTTGCTGATAACTTAAATGACGGGCTTATGTTCCATACTGCTTTTAATGCTCCACTTGAATGGGCGACTGCTCACGATAGCGGAGTGCTTATTGCGAACATTTTAAAGAGTGACATTGAAAAAGATTTAGGCAATAAGTTTTGGAAAAGAGTTTTCAATCTTGGCGGTGGAGAAAGAAATTGTGTGACAGGTTATGACACACTCAACGATGGCTTTAAACTCATTGGTGGAAGCACAAAAGATTTCTTCAAACCATTTTATAACGCAACTCGTAATTTCCATGGTATGTGGTTCTATGATGGCAAGGTCTTAGACGATATGTTCCACTATCAATCTCAAACGACCGATGACTTTTGGAAGATTATTTTGAAAAATCATTCGTATTATAAAATGGGGAGAATTGTGCCAAAAGGCTTAATTTCCACTTTTGCCATTAAACGACTTTTCAAAGATGATAATTCTCCAGCATATTGGTTTAAACATAAAGATGAAGCAAAAATGCTGGCATACTTTGGTGGAAGCGAGAAATATAAAAACATTTCTCCAGATTGGAAGGAATTTAATTTGCTAGTAGAAAATAAAACTGACAATGGCGAAAACATTGATTATGAAAATTTAAGAAAGGTTGAAAACGCTAAACTTATCAATTATTATTGCGATTTAGATAGTGATAATTTCACATTGAAAGATTTGCAAGATTATGCTAAAATGCATGGTGGCAAACTCTTGTCGAAAGATTTTAGTGGTGATTTATATCAAAAACTTGATTGGGAAACTCAAGACGGAGAAGAATTTTCGGCTTCGCCTTTCACTGTGTTAAAGGCTGGACATTGGTATAATCCTATCTATTATAAAAATGTTTGGGACTTTGATAGGCTTTCTAAAAAGGATAAAATATATCAAGAAATTTGGTTTGATTCTCACAACGAAGATGAAAATAATTTGTATTATTATGACGATGCTTTCAAGGCAAATGTTATTAAAAAATAATTAATTTAAAAGGATAAATTTTAAGAAAATGAAAATCTTAATCTGTTATTTTTCTGGCACTGGAAACACAAAAAGAGTTATTGATAAATATGTTGAAGTATTCAAAGACAAAGGTTGTGAAGTTGACACTTTTAGAGTGGAAAATCAAAACTTTAACTATAATTTAAATGATTATGACAAGATTGGACTTGCATACCCGATTCACGCTTTTAATGCTCCTGCAATTATTTTTAGTTTTATTAAAAAATTTCCAAAACTAGAAAGCGAAAAACCACTTTTTATAATCAAAACATCTGGTGAACCACTTAAGTTAAACAATATTTCTTCCATTAAGCCAATGAGTATTCTAAAAAAGAAGAACTTTAAACTTACAAATGAATACCATTACTGTATGCCATATAACATCATTTTTAGACATACAGATTCTATGGCATATAAGATGTGGGAGACTGCAAAACAATTAATTCCTATTGATGCACAAGAAATTTTGGACGGAAAGGAAGTGAAACTCAAAAAATTTCCTTTTGGACGTCCACTTGCTTTTGTTTTCCGAATTGAACACTGGGGTGGCAGATTTAATGGAAAAAGATATAAGGTTAAAGATAATTGTGCACACTGCAATGCCTGTGTGAAAATATGTCCAACTCATAATATCACAGTCGAAAATGGGGAATTTCATTTTGGGAAAAACTGCATTATGTGTATGAGATGTGCCTTTTTATGTAAGGAAAATGCCATTAAGATTGGTCTTTTTGAAAAATGGAAAGTTAATGGTCCTTACACTTTCCAAAAACCAGAAAAAGAGGAAGAAGATAATCATAAAAAATACTGCAAAAAATCTTATCAAAAATATTTTAAGCGTGCAGAAGAAAAAATTGCTAATGCTAAAAAATTGACTGTTGAAGAAAATTCTGTAAAAGAATTTGATGAAGATTTAGGCAAAAGTGCCCAAAATTAAGTTATTTTAAAATTATTTTATACATATTTTTAAAAATTCTTTAATTTAGTTGTAAAAATTATAAAAATTTGTTATCATATAAATATGAGAGATTTTAGAGATATAAGTTTATTTAAAAAAATTATGTTTTGCATTTTTGCCGTTTTAGTTTTGGCAGGAATGATTTTGGTGCTTGCTGATATTCAATTTGATGTCAGTGATGAAGTTGCTAAGTGGCTTAATCTTGATATGATTGCTTATGCAACTTTTTGTTTAGCACTTCTTATGAGTTTAATCTTTTTAAGATTTAACAAAAAAAGCATACTTTTAACTTTGGCACTTGTGGCATTCGTGGTTGGGGCATCATTCAAACAATTTACCCCTTTCGAACAAAATAATAATGAAGCAATTTTATATTGCCTTTGTGCTTTTCAAGCATTAATCGCCATTTTTACCATTTGGCTTGATAGGGGAACTGGTCTTAAAATTCTTGATATTGCAATTAGAGTGGCATTGAGTTTACTTGCATACTTCTTGCTTCCAGAATATTTACCAGAATATTTCAATATCACAAACACAATTTTTGTTATTTATCTTATTAACGGACTTATTTCTATTATCACTTTGCTTTTCCACTTCAGAACGAATTATCTTCTTTGGTGTGGGCTCGTCTTAGTGCTTGCTGGAACAATCTTCTATATGTTTATGTATGGCGGACTTGCCCTATTTGGGATTGCAGGCGGTGGATTTGCAGATTTCTTAAATTCGTTTGATATTGCATATCTTTGCACAATTTTGGGTTGCTTCTTGATTGCAACAAGTGCGACTTTTTCAAGTAATATGCTTACAAAGCCAGACCAAAACATTTAATTAATTTATTTGAGCATTTAGAATAATTAAAATTTAATTATAAAAATTTTACTCAATTAAATTTACAATATCAAATAATTTACAATTCAATATCAATTATTTAATAATGAAACAGCATTTTGCTGTTTTTTGTTTATCTTGTTGACAAATTAAAATGCTATTTGATAAAATATAGCGTATAAGTATGAAATCAATTTTTCATATTGTTGGGGGCAAAAATGAATTATACAGAAATTGAAAAAAAATGGAATAAAATTTGGGAAGATACAAAACTTTATCAGTTTGATAATAAAAATTTAGATAAAAAATTTTATCTTCTTGAGATGTTTTCTTATCCTAGTGGGGCAAGTTTGCACCTTGGACATTGGTGGAATTTTGGACTTTCTGATAGTTTTGGAAGATTTAAAAGACTTCAAGGCTATAATGTTTTTCAACCTATGGGCTTTGATGCTTTTGGGCTTCCTGCAGAAAACTATGCAATAAGAACTGGTATTCACCCTGAAGATAGCACTCGTCATAACATTAAGGTTATGGAAGAACAATTAAAAACTATGGGAGCAACTTTCAACTGGGAATATGAACTTATAACTTGCAATCCGGACTATTACAAATGGACTCAATGGCTTTTTATTCAACTATATAAACACGGTCTTGCTTATCAAAAGGAAGCACCAGTAAACTTTTGTCCATCTTGCAACACTATTATTGCTAATGAACAAGTTGTCGATGGCGTTTGTGAAAGATGTGGCTCAACTATTGTAAGAAAAAATATGAAGCAATGGTTCTTTAAAATTACTGACTATGCTGAAGAACTTTTATCTGGTCTTGACACGATTGATTGGCCAGAAAAAACAAAGGCTCTTCAAAGAAACTGGATTGGAAAGAGTGTTGGAGCAGAAGTTGATTTCAAAGTGGAAGGAACAGATGAAAAACTCACTGTCTTCACTTCTCGTGCTGACACACTTTATGGTGTGACATTCCTTGTCATTGCCCCTGAACATAAACTTCTTCCACATTTAATTAAGCCTGAATGTAAAAAGCAAGTGGAAGAATATATTTCCGCATCGTCTAAAATAGACGAAATCACAAGAACAAGCACAACTTCTCCAAAAACTGGCGTTTTCACAGGCACTTATGTTATCAATCCATTAACTTCAGAAAGAGTGCCATTGTTTGTGGCTGATTATGTTATTTCAACTTATGCAACAGGAATTGTTATGGGTGTTGCTGCACACGACTCTCGTGACTATGACTTTGCAAAAAAATATAATTTACCAATTAAACAAGTGATTGAAAATGCTAAGGGTGAGACAGTTTTACCTTTCACAGAATATGGAAAACTCATTAATTCAGAAGAATTTAACGGTCTTTCCAGCGAAGAAGCAAAGACAAAAATCGTGGAAAAACTTGAAAAAATGGGTGAAGGAAGATTTAAAACTAACTACAAACTTCACGATTGGTCAGTTGCTCGTCAAAGATATTGGGGTTGTCCAATTCCTATCATTTATTGTGACCACTGCGGAACTGTTCCTGTGCCAGAAAAAGATTTGCCAGTGATTTTGCCACATATAACTGATTATAAACCAGATGGTTCTGGCCCACTTGGGAAATGCGAAGAATATATGAACACAACTTGTCCAATTTGCGGGAGACCAGCAAGACGCGAACCTGACACACTTGACACCTTTGTTTGTTCATCTTTCTATCAACTTCGTTATCCAGAATCTCAACATAACAACAAAGAGATTTTCAGCCGTGAATATGTTGACAAGATGCTTCCTGTTGATTGCTATGTTGGTGGTGTTGAACACGCAACGGGGCATTTACTTTATTCAAGATTTATCACAAAATTCTTGCGTGATATTGGAAAACTTGATTTTGACGAACCATTCAAGCGTCTTTTCCACCAAGGAATGGTTTTAGGGCCAGACGGCAAGAAAATGAGTAAGCGTAACACTTCAAGAACTGCCGACGATTATATCAAAGAATTTGGCAGTGATGCTTTAAGACTTCATATGATGTTCTCACTTAAATATGTTGATGGTGGAATTTGGAATGATGACGGAATTAAGCACATCAGAGCCTTTATGGAAAGAGTGGAACGCATTGTCCTAAAATGGCATAACGAAAAGGGGACAAGCAAGAAATACGAAACTGAAGAAAAAGAACTTGATTTTGTTCTCAATAGAACCATTAAGGAAGTTGCTGAAAACTTTGAAACTTTCTCGTTCAATTCTGCCGTTGCAAGAATTATGGAACTTGTTAATGCAATGTATAAATACGATGTTCAAAAGGAAAAGAATGGCGAACTTATGGAAAAGGTTGTTAAAAATCTTCTTGTCATTTTGTCACCATCTGCGCCACACTTTACTGAAGAACTTTGGGAACAAATTGGAGAAAAATATTCTATCTTCAATCAAAGATATCCAAAGTTTGATGAAAGCAAAATTGTTTTGGATACAGTGGAAATTGCTATTCAAGTCAACAGCAAGATTGTGGCAAGAATGGACATCGAAACCGACCTTTCAAATGAAGAAGTTTTGAAAATTGTTAAAGAAAATGAAAAAATCAAGCAACTTTTGGACGGAAAGACAATTGTTAAAGAGATTGTTGTTCCAAAGAGAATTGTCAACTTGATTGTTAAATAATAGACAAATCATATTTGATTTTAAGTTTAAAATATAATAATATGTTGTATATTTGTTTTAACTTAAACTTCAACTAACATTAAAAAAGAGCAACAAAAAAACACGATTTCAAATCGTGTTTTTTATTTTAAATTTTATTATTTGTTTTCGTCATTATCAGGATTAATTTCTTCAACATCGTCTTCAAATTTAACTTCTTCAACTGTGTTTACATCAGTTTCTAATTCTGAAGGTTCTTCTTTTTCTTCTTCTTCAACTTCGCTTTCTTCTTGTTTTTCTTCGTTTTCTTGTTGAACTTCTTCATTTTCTTCAGAAACTTCATTAGGTTCAGTACCATTATTTTCTTCAGCATTTTCAGAAGTTACTTCATTTGTTTCAACTTCGATAACATTTTCGTCAGAAGTTTCTGTTGTATTATTTTCAATCAAACCTGCAACTGTAGGGGTTACTTCATTGTTATCTTCTTCGTTTTCTTGTTCTTCTTGTTTTGCACTTTCCATTTCACTTACTGTTTTTTCAAGGTCTTCAACTTCTGTTTCAAGACTCTTCATGTAAGCAAGGTCTTTTTCTTTCTTCTTTTTGATGATAGCAAGAGTAATAAAGTAAACTGCAACAACAATACCAAAGAAACCAAGTGTGATTAAGAATGATGAATATAAACTTGTGATTATATCAAAGTTTGCTGTTGTGTTTAAAATCATATATAGCCAGCAGAAAATTGCGACAAATGGGAATACGATTGTTGTTAAAACTTTAATAAGCGTTGATGTTTTAAACCTTCTTCTTAATATAACGATTGCGCCAGCGATTGTTATGATTGTGAAAACAATGGCAAGAATAAATGCAGCGTAACTTTCAGCTCTCAAATTTGTGAAATCTAACATATTTATACCTCCAATTTATGTTATAATTTTAGCATACTTTTTATTCATTGTCAATATTCATTTTACATTTTTATTATTTTTTTGTTTTTTATTTGCAAATTTTCTTATGATTTTATTATAATAACAATATGAGAAGCAAAAAATCGCTATATTTCGCTATAATTTCTGTCGCAATTTTTTGTGTGCTTGCCGTTGTGGTAGGCTTACTTATTTTTTATTTTGTGTCGCCAGATATTAAAGAAACACCAGAAAATGTGGAAGTTCAAGTTGTTGATGGTGAATATTATGTTATCACAGATTTCAATGCACAATATGACTATAGATTTATTATCGAGCAAAACATTGATGGCGTATATGTTAAAGTTTCCATAGTTTTAGAAGAACATAATATGACAAATCTTTCCAAAAACACTGACATAATTTTAAATGCAGGAAACGTTTTCAGAATTAAGGTGGCGTATGTTGGTGAAAATGGAAGAAATGGCAATTTTAGTGACTATTATGACTGGACTGTTGTTTTGCCACTAGATACTGCCGTGCCTACTTTTGAAAACAATGTTTTAAGTTGGAACAATGTTCTTAATGCAACATCTTATTCTTTAAAAGTTATTTATCCAACTGGGCAAATTCAAGATATAACAAATTTGCAAACAACATCTTTTGATTTCTCCACTTTTGACGCAGGAGATTATAAAGTTTATGTGACAGCAAATGGTAACGAATATTTTACACCTTCCACATCTTTGATTTTTGAATTTAGTGTAAGATAATTTAAATTTTGTTTTTGTAATGTTTTTTATCACATATTTTTAAAAAACTTTATTCATACTACTTTTATGAGCAGTATGAATTTTTTTAATGTTGAAAAAGAGATTAAAAACATAAAAAAGGAGTTGCATTTTTCCTTTGATGTGGCAGACCGAACTTTAAAAAAGGGAAGTGTCACAATAGGGTTTATTTATCTTAAAAGTTTTACTGATAATCTCATTTTCTCAACTGCAATTTATCAGCCTATTTCTGATTTAAATGAAGAAATTTCCTTTTCTTCGGTTAAAAATATTGTTCAAGCAAATGATGTGAAAGAGATAAAGAAGGAAGAAATTGTTGATAATATTTTAAAAGGCGCAGTGATTATTTTAATGAATAATTCTGACAAGATTTTGTCAGTTGATATTCAAAAATTTAATGCTCGTGCTCCGTCTGAACCACCGACCACACCTGTTATTCAAGGTCCACGCGAAGGTTTTACTGAAGATATAAAGACAAATTTAGGACTTTTGCGAAAAAGATTTTATAGTTCTGATTTAGTTCTAAAAAATTTTGATGTTGGCAAAAGAACAAAAACGCAAATTGTTATTGCCTATCTTGACAGTGTTGTTGACAAGAAAATTGTTAAGGAAATTGAAAAGAAACTAAAAAAAATTGATATTGACGGTGTGGTCGACAGTTACTATCTTGTGCCATATCTTTCCAATAACCCAAATTCCCTTTTTAAACAAGTGGGGAACACCGAGAAGCCCGATATTGTTTGTGCTAAACTATTAGAAGGAAGAGTGGCAATTTTGGTGGATAATACTCCTATTGTTTTGACAATTCCTTTTGTCCTTTTGGAAGAGTTACAAAACACAAATGACTATTACACTAACTATCTTTACTCCACACTTCTTCGCTTTATTAGAGCAGTTGGTGGATTTTTTGCTGTGCTTGGCCCTGGTCTTTACATAGCCTTGCAACTTTTTCATTATAACATTTTACCATTAAAATATTTAATCACGATTGCAGATAGCACTCAGCAAATTCCATTCACACCATTTATTGAAATTCTTTTTATTTCCCTTTTGTTTCAAATTCTATATGAAGTAAGCCTTAGACTTCCAAGTTATTTGGGACTTGCAACTTCCATTGTCGGTGCATTAATTTTGGGAGATACTGGGGTTAAAGCGGGACTTATTTCTCCGCCTGCAGTTATTGTTGTTGCCATCGCAAAAATTGCACTATATACCATTCCAGAGCAGGCTGCTCAAATCACAGTTCTTCAATTTGTCTTTCTTTTAATTGGTGCATCTTTAGGGCTTTTAGGGTTAATTGGTGGACTTATTTATGTTATTTCATATTTAAACACGATTGAAAACTTTGGAACGCCATATCTTGCCCCTTTTTCGCCTTTTATTTTAAAAGATAATAAAGACGGTTTATTGCGAGTTCCGATAACATCAATGAAAGACCGACCGTATTCGTTTAACAATACTGACCACAAAAGGAAAGGAGAGTGATATGGCAAGAGATAAGAGTATAAACATTTGGCAAACAGGAATTTTCATTTTTATTATCATCTTTGCAAACAAAGTTCTTCTACTTCCTTCTCTTTTATATCGAGATGCAAATGTGGAAGGTATCTTTTGCTATTTAATTTTGTTTCTATTAGAAATAGGTCTTATTTTTCTTTTCATAGTCTTAAAAAGTAAATTCCCAAATGTTTCTTTTGCAAGTTTAGTTAAAGAAAAATTTGGAATTGTCACTTTGAAAATAATCTATTTTCTTTTGATTATCTTTTTCCTTTGTAAACTTATTTTAATTTACAATGTGACATACATATTTTTCAAAGATTTAATATATAAAGAGAATGATACAATAATATTCTTGGTTTGCTTTCTGCCAATAATTAACTATCTTGCTTTTGTAGGTCTAAGGGTGTTAGGTAGAACCTGTCAACTCTTTTTCCCTTTAATTTTGATTATTGCCTTGTTTTGTGTTATCATTTCTTTCATTGGTATAAGTTCCACTCCTCTTTTTTATCAATCAAATGTTTCCGAAGTGTTAATTTCAAGTTTAAAGCACATTTCTTCTTTTGGAGATGTCATTTTTCTATATCTATTTATGGATAAGATTGATTATAAAAAGGGAGATGGTAAAAAACTTGTATTTTTTGCACTTTCTGCAATGATTTTAATAATTTTAATGGCAATTGCCTTTTATTTTTCTTATACTTACACATCATTTATGCATCAATATGCCATTTTTGAAGTTATGGGTAACATTAAAGATTATGGCGGGCTTGGTAGAATTGATGTTATCGCAGTCATTTTAATCATTTTCCTAACTTATTTTCAAATGGGAATTTATTTAAAATGTTTTACTGAAAGTTTTAATGTTCTTTTGCCAAAACTTCATAAACAATATGCTCTTATTACTTTCGATATATTGTTTGTTATTATTGTTGAACTTATTATTAGAAACTTAGAGCGAACGATTTTGTATGGTGAAAGCATTTTGCCATATCTATCTATAATTTCTTTTGTCATTATTCCACTTTGTTCCATAATTTTTCTTATTATTAAAAGGCGAGGTGAAAAATGGAAAGACTGAAAGCTTATCTTAAATTGATTTTTAAAACCCCGATGGTTATTGTGTTTATTTTGATTTCCATAATTTATGGTGGTATTGCTCTTGGGAAAGATGCAGAAATTGATGATTATGCTGTTGTCACTGCAATCGGATTAGACAAAGGAGAAGAAGATGTTGTGGAAATTTCTCTACTTACTTTCGTTCCAATTGTGACGCAAAATTTTTCCGAGCAATATGAGGTTGTAAAATCAAGCGGTAAAAGCATTTCAGAAGCAATGGATTTTGCAGGTCTGCACTTAGGGCGACAGGTGGGGCTTTCTCATGTTAAAATGGTTGTTGTGAATGAAGACTTTTTTACTAATGATGCCACAACGGAAATGGACTATCTTACACGAAATGCTAACCTTGCTCTTTCCACCACATTGGTTTGCACAGATGCATCGGCGTTCGACTTTTTGTCCGCAGTTAAGGAATTTAACACTGCAAGTTCCATTAAGGCTGATGATTTGGTAGAATTTAATGAAGACTATGTTTATTCGACAGAAAGCACATTTGAAACCTTTTATAAAGGAATTTATAGTCCAACTAACACCGAACTTGTGTCGTTTATCACTCTTACATCTGAAGACAAAGAGGGAATTTCCATTCAAACCGCCGCACAAAACTCTGCTGGTGGTGGAAGCGGAGGGGGACAAAGTGGACAAGAACAAGAGAAAAAGAAAATCTTAAATGATGGGCAAGCAATTTTATGTAAAGATGGCAAAGAAGTTTATAAATTAGACAAAGAAGAAATGAAACATCTAAACTTTTTGAAAGGCGATTTTAAATCTGGCTCAATCATAATCGAAAATTTTTCTGATAATGTTTTTACCAATGCAGAACTTACTTTTGAAATTTTTGAGAACAAATTAAACACTCAAGTCGCTTTTGAAAATGGTATTCCTGTGGTTTATATTAATTCTAAAATTTTCTTAAAATTGAGTGAAGCGAAACAAACTGAAAGACTTATTAATGAAAATGTTGATTTTAAAAATATTTCAAATGAAGCAATAAAGGCTATCGAATTTAAAATTAAAGAATATATGCAAGATGGAATAAGAATAATGCGAGAGAATAAAGCGGATATCATAAATCTTTACACCACAATTTATAACAAATTTCCAAAAGAGATGTCGGAATTTTTAGATAGGCTAGAAGATAGAGATGATTTCTTAAATTTTGTTGTTTTTAAAGTTGCTCCACAAATTTATTCATACTAATTTTCAAATTTTGACATATTTTTTTTGAAATAGTGCTTTGTTTTGTTGTTTTTATTTTTCTTTTATGATAAAATACTTGCAGTATTGTTAAATTAAATATTAGCAATCAAAAGAAAAAATTTTATGTTGCCTTTTTGAATATGATTTTTAAATATTGGAATATAATTGAATTATAGATTATTGGTAACATTCTACTTATTTTAAAAAGGAGATTTTATGAACGAGAAAAAACAAGGGGGCTTTAAACTTTCTTATCTTATTGTTTTCTTGGTTGTAGTGCTACTTCTTTGCCTTCTCTTTATTGATTTTGGCAATAATGGACAAAAGATTGAATGGACACAAGCCTATGAATATGTGGAAAATGCTGTTGACCCAGATGCATCACCAGATGACCCAAAGGCTAGTTATATCTATTTCCAAAATGGAACAGGTTACATCATCGTTGTTGGCAGCAAATATGCTGAAAATCAAGTCCCAAATTATTCAGACTATTATTTTAATTATGATGCTAGCATTAAGGAAAGATTTGATGATTTGTTTACAAACAATGAAGCCCTTAGAGATGCTGTTGGTGTTGGTTATGCTCCAGCTGGTGTAAATTTTTGGGATATTTTAATTCCTATTCTTTATATTTGCTTTGCAATCTTTGTTATTTGGATGATTTATAAAATGATTGCAGGTACAAATAAGAGTGCATTAAGTTTTGGTAAAACAAAAGTTAAATCTTATTCTATGAGCAAAGTTAAATTTGACGACATTGCTGGAATGGAAGAAGAAAAAGCAGAACTTCAAGAAATTGTAGAATTTTTGAAAAATCCTAAAAAGTTTACAGATCTTGGTGCAAGAATACCAAAAGGGGTTCTTCTCGTTGGGCAACCAGGAACTGGTAAGACTCTTCTTGCAAGAGCAGTTGCTGGAGAAAGTAAGGTGCCTTTCATATCTATTAGCGGTTCCGACTTCGTGGAAATGTTTGTCGGTGTTGGTGCTTCTCGTGTGAGGGATTTATTTGACCAAGCAAAGAAGAACAAACCTTGCATTGTGTTTATTGATGAAATTGATGCTGTTGGACGTCAAAGAGGTGCTGGACTTGGCGGTGGCAATGATGAAAGAGAACAAACCCTTAATCAACTTCTTGTTGAAATGGATGGTTTTGAACCAAACGAAGGAATAATTGTGCTTGCTGCAACCAACAGAAGTGATGTTCTTGACCCTGCTCTTATGCGTCCAGGTCGTTTTGATAGACAAATCTATGTTCATATTCCAGATGTTAAAGGCAGAGAAGGAATTCTTCGTATTCACGCAAGAAATAAACCTATTGACGAAAGTGTAGATTTTTCTGTGCTTGCTCGTATCACAAGTGGTTTTACTGGTGCTGATATTGAAAATATGCTTAATGAAAGTGCCATTCTTGCCGCTCGTGCTGGTAGACCAAAAATCATTATGGAAGATATTACAGAAGGTATTAATAAGGTTATTATGGGGCCACAAAAGAAGAGCCATGTAATAACTAAAAAAGAAAGAAAATTAACTGCTTATCACGAAGCAGGGCATGCAATTCTTGCTAAATCATTAAAGAATTGTGATGACGTTCAAGAGGTTTCAATTATTCCACGTGGAAGTGCTGGCGGTTACACTATGAGTCGTCCTGAAACAGATGACCTTATGATGACAATTGGCAAGGCTAATGATACAATCGCAATGAGTATGGGTGGAAGAATCGCCGAAGAGATTATCTTTAAAGATATTACTAGTGGGGCTTCATCTGATATTCAACACGCAACAAAAATTGCACACGCAATGGTTTATGAATGGGGAATGAGTAAGAAAATTGGTTTCCTTGCACTTTCTTCTAACAGTCAAGTTTTCATCGGTAGAGACTATCAAACAAAAAATGACTTCTCTGAAAAACTCGCAGGTATTGCAGATGATGAAATTATGTCAATTTTAAATACTAACTATAAGCGTGCAAAAGACATTTTAACTGACAAGATTGAAATTTTACACGAAATGGCAAAACTTCTTATGGAAAGAGAAACAATCTATAAAGAAGAAGTTGATATGATTATGGCTGGCAAGAAAACAGAAGAGATTGTAAAAATTATGGATGCCAAAGAAAAGGCTCAAAAAGAAAAAGAAGCAAAAATTAAGGCTGAAAAAGCAAGACTTGACAAGTTAAGAGCATATGAAAATAAAATTAAAGAAGGCGAAAAACTTGTTAAGATGGGAGTTCTTTCTGAAGACGAACTTAAAGTTATTAAGCAAGAATATGAAAACTTTAAAAAAGAACTTGATAAAGATATAAATTCAAAAACTGAAGAACAACCAAAAGTTGAAGAAGTTAAAGAAGAAAAGGTTGAAGTTGTGGAAGAAGGCGAAACAACAAAAAAATCTGACGAAAAAGAAGTTGTTGTCGAACCAGAAACTGAAAAGAAAGAAGAAAAAAAACAAGACATAGATAAAAAAGAAAAGTCAACAAAGAAAAAAACTGATAAGAAAGAGGACTAGTAAATGGAAGAAAAAGATGAAGTAAAACTTGAAGAAAATCAAGAAGAAGTTGTTAAAAATGAAGAAATAGAAAATAAAGCAGAAGAAAAACAGGAAGAAAAAAAAGTAGAGAAGGAAGAAAAAATAGAAAAGCCTTTAACTGATGACGAACTTTATACAAAAATTCAAACAGAAAAGTTGTTGAAAAATCAAAAGATAAAGAAAATTTCTATGATTTCTGTTCTTTCAGTTGTTTTTGCTCTTGCTGTAGTTATCATTTGTTTAGCATCAATTCCTTTAAATTTGAAGCCAAGTTTCTTGGACAATAATTATGTCGCTAGGGTATATATAAATGGAAATGTTTATTCTGGAACATTATCTTCAGAACAAAATGCTACGGAATATAACAACTTAAGAAACTTAATTGACGATACTTTTAATCAAACATATTTTTCAGGTTTATTCAATGGAAGTTTGATAGGTTATAATATAAGTGAAACTCCTCGTCAAACACTTTCGTCTTTTAATTCAACTCTTCAAAATGATAATAGTAATGATTATGTTCGTTTTGAATTTTCAGAACCACAAATTTTAAGAAATAAAGATGGTAGTGCATATTCTTCAAGACTTGATAGAAATGTGAACTCATTTGAATTTGATGAAGCATATATGATGCTCTCTGATGAAGAAGGAAGCACAAGTATAACATTCTATTTTGTTGTTAAATATATTAGAGAAAATATGACTGAAGAAGATATTAATGGCTTAACGGAATATGTTATTAGTATGACAACTGTGGGCGACACTTATGAAATCTTCCATCATTTTGACCCTAATGCTGAGGACTAAAATTGGTTATAAAAAGATTGCTTTTTGGCAATCTTTTTTTATTTGTCTATGTTGAAAAATATTTATTGTTGAGAAATGATTAGAAATCTTATTGTAAATACATTTTGTGTAATATTCTAGTATTTTTATGAAATAATACCACAAGATATTGTGTAGTATGCAAAATTTGTTTTTTTTGCAATATGTAAATTTTATTTGATAAACTTATAGTTTAATATTACAATGCTTTACATAAAAATTTATAATATAACATTATAATTTATAATATAAATTTACAAGCATATATTATATTTTGTTTTAGATTTTGCAAGAAACTAAATTAAGAATGTAGACATCTTTTTGAAAAGTCGAATAATTTTTTGAAAAAGTTTTGAAAAACAGTTGACAAAGCCATTTCTATATGATAAAATATGCAAGTAAAAAATCTTCCAAAGACCGCAAGTGCTTTTTAGCGTAAACGAGTTTCGTGCTTGCCGAGGAAAAGAACATAAGTAGAATTATTTTTCTCTGTGCCTTTTCCGTGGTTACAGAGATTTTTTATATGAAACACAAAATTTTGTTAAAAGGAGGGGTATAGAAAATGAGTGCTAATTTTGAGGCAAAAAAACAACTTGTTGAAGAAATTAAAGAAAAATTTTCTAAGGCAAAAACAATCGCTTTTGTTGACTACCGTGGTCTCAATGTTGACGAAGATACTAAAATGCGTCGTCAGTTTAGAGAAAATGGTTGTGAATATAAAGTTTACAAAAACCGCTTGATGTTGAAAGCACTTTCTGACCTTGGTATTGAGTGTTCTGCAAATTACTTTGAAGGCACCACTGCTGTTGCTCTTGGTTATGATGATGAAGTCGCTCCTGCAAAAATTCTTTGCGACAATATCACAAAAACCAAAAAAATGGCTATCAAATTTGGAATTTTAAATGGTGTTTGCGTTCCAGCAAAAGACATCGAAGCACTTGCAAAACTTCCATCAAAGGAAGAACTTATTGCAAAACTTCTTGGAACTTTGAACAATCCTATCACAAGTTTGTGCAGAGTTCTTCAAGCTCCAACTCGTGGGCTTGTGGTTGCATTAAATGCGATTGCAACCAAATAATTAAACTTATCGCATAAAAGAAAATTTATTATTTAATTATATTTAAAAGGAGATTATTAAAATGGCTGATATTAAAAATCTTGTTGAAGAAATCAAAAAATTATCTATCGTTGAAGTTTCTGAACTTGTTAAAGCATTAGAAGAAGAATTTGGAGTTTCTGCTGCTGCTCCTGTTGCAGTTGCTGCTGCTCCAGCTGCTGGCGCTGCTCCAGCTGCTGCTGAAGAAAAGAGCGAATTCAACATCTTCTTGAAAGAAGTTGGTGCAAACAAAATCGCTGTTATCAAAGTTGTTAGAGAAGTTACTGGTCTTGGACTTAGTGAAGCTAAAGCTGTTGTTGATGGCGCACCAAAAATGGTTAAAGAAAATGTTGCTGCTGCTGAAGCAAAAGAAATCGAAGCTAAATTCAAAGAAGCAGGCGCTGTTGTTGAATTACAATAATTTAAAAGTAGTTTAAAAAGTTTTGTGTTTCAAAAAAATACACTTGGTTTGCAAGTGTATTTTTTTATATTTCTTTTAATAACATATAACCATAATGGCACATAAATTTTAACAACATACAACGTGTGTTATTTTAAGAACATTTTAATCAATTTGTCTTTTGTTTTTGTGATTGGTTGATATCGCATTGGAAGGTCAAGCCAAGTTTTTTTGTTTAATATGTTTTTAAAATGTGAAAAGGCATCAAAACCTGCTTTTCCGTGATAAGAGCCAATTCCACTTTGTTTAATCCCACCAAATGCTAAATGTGGAGTGGCAAGATGTATGACAACGTCGTTTATGCAACCACCACCGAAATCACAAGAGTTGACTAGCAAGTTTTGGTTCTTTTTTGATGACGAAAAAACATAGAAGGCGAGGGGTTTGTCAAGAGTGTTAAGTTTTTCTATAACTTCATTAATACTTTCAAATGTTATGATTGGAAGAATAGGTCCAAAAATTTCCTCTTGCATAACTTTGTCGTTGAAATTTGCTTCCATAATTGTCGGTTCAATTTTAAGTGTGTTTTTATCGTATTTTCCACCATACAAAACTTTTTCTTCTTCAATTAAATTTACAATTCTATCAAACTGTTTTTCATTGATAATTTTTGGAAAATTTTCGTTTTCAAGTGGGGTGCTAGTATATTGCAAAGCGATTTGTTTTTTAAGTTCATTTACCAATTTTTCTTTGATATCTTTATGGCAATAGATATAATCAGGAGCAACACAAGTTTGCCCAGCATTTAAGCATTTCCCGAAAACTATTCGTCTTGCTGAAAGTTCAATGTTGGCTGTTTGGTCAACAATGCAAGGACTTTTTCCACCAAGTTCAAGGGTAACAGGGGTGAAATGCTCGCTTGCCTTTTGCATAATTGTCTTTCCAACTCTTGCACTTCCAGTAAAGAAGATATAGTCGAAATCAAGTTCCAGAAGAAAATCACATTCTGCTCTTCCACCTTCCACAACCAAGACTTCATTTTGTTTAAAAGTTTTTTTAATAAGTTTTTTAATTACCATTTGCACATTTTTTGAAGTCCCACTTGGCTTTAAAACAACACTATTTCCAGCACTTATGGCATCAACCATTGGTTCGATGGAAAGCATAAAAGGATAATTCCACGGACTGATAATTAAAACAGAACCATAGGCACAGGGAACTTTATAACTTTTTGATGGAAATTGTGAGATTGGAGTGTAAACAGTTTTTGGTCTAGCAAATTTTTTGATATGTTTAATCATATATGAAATTTCACTCAAAACAAGTCCTATTTCGCACATATATGCTTCTTCTTTAGATTTGTTTAAATCTAACTTCAATGCTTCGCAAATTTCGTCTTGCATTTCAGTTATGTTATCTCTCAAAACTTTTAACATTTTAATTCTGTTTTTATAATTTTTTAGGGGACTATTTTTCAAATTTTCCTTTTGTTCTTCAATTTTTTTTATAATATCTGTTTTTTCCATAATCTTCTCCATATTAATATATATTTGCTTACCATAAAGCAAGCATAATAATTTTATCTTAATGATAACTATATTGTCAATAAAATAAATTTATTTAAAGATATTTTATTTGGAAAAGTTTTGGCAATAAAAAAAGTGGCAGTGCCACTTAAAATAAAGGTTCGTCATAAGTCTCTGGTGGAGTTATACCCAAAAGTTTGAGAACAGTTGGGGCAATGTTTGTTAATGATTTTCCTTTCTTTAATTTTGCTTTTTTGTTCTTTTCGCTGACCAAAATGAATGGAACAGGATTTGTTGTGTGAGTGGTGATTTTGTTGCCATTTTTATCTATCATTTCTTCTGCATTTCCGTGGTCTGCTGTGATTATGCATTCGCCATCGACCATAAGAGTGGCAAGGGCGACAGTGTAAGCACATTTATCAACACACTCAATTGCTTGTTTTGTGCTTTCAAAGTTTCCAGTATGGCCAATCATATCAGGGTTAGAAAAGTTCACTAAAATATAGTCATATTTCATACTCTCAATCGCTTCCACAACTGCTTCTGTGATTTCCATTGCTCGCATTTTTGGGAATTTTGAAAAATCTTTGACATTGATGCTGTCAATAAGTTTTCTGTCTTCTCCTTCATAAGCCTTTTCAATTCCTCCATTAACAAAGAAAGTTACATGTGCATATTTTGTTGTTTCTGATGTGTGGAATTGTTTAAGCCCGTTTGCAGAGATAACACTTGCAAGATTATCAGTTATGATTGTTGGGGGATAAAGAATGTTCAAATGCTTCAAATCAGCCGAATATTCTGTCATTGTTGTGAAAAGAAGATTTTTAAATTTGGTTGTTTCAAATTCCTTATAATTTTTATCTGTAAAGGCTGTTGTGATTTCAATTGCTCTGTCTGTTCTATAGTTATAGAAAATCACGCTGTCATTATCTTTGATTGTTCCGTTTTCGTCAATTATGCAAGGCTCTAAAAATTCGTCTGTTATTCCATCATCATACATTGTCTTAACCGCAGTTTCAATGTTATCAAACTTTTGACCTTTACCATCGACAAAAAGGCGATAGGCTTTTTCCAGTCTATCAAAGCGTTTTTCTCTGTCCATTGCATAAACTCTGCCAATGCAGGTGGCAAATTTGACATTTGTTCCTTTAAATTTTTCTTCTGCTTCTTTGATAAATTTAAGACCATCGTGTGTTCCAGTGTCACGACCATCTAAAATGGCATGAATATAGATATTTTTAATTTTGAAGTTTGCACACATTTGAACGATGGCATATAGATGAGCAAGTTCTGAGTGAACTCCGCCATCAGAAAAGAGTCCTAATAAATGCAAGGACGAGTTGTTTTTCTCTGCGTGGGAGAGTGCTTTGATTAATGCAGGATTTTCAAAAAATTTCCCTGTTTCAATATCGTTATTAATTCTCATTAAGTCTTGAAGAATTAAGCGACCTGCTCCAATTGTTAAATGTCCAACTTCGCTGTTTCCCATTTGCCCTTTTGGAAGCCCAACCGCTGTGCCACTTGCTTTTAAAAGTGTGTGTGGGTATTGCTTTTTAAGTTTGTCAAGGTATGGCGTTCCTTGGCTTTTTATTGCATTGCCAAAAACTTGTTTATTTTCGCCAAAACCGTCTAAAATTACTAATGTTACCATATTTTTCTCCTATTGAATAGGATAGTATTTTTTAAAATAAAAGTCAAATAAAATTAAATATAATGTTACTTTTCTTTTAGGTGCTCGTCAAAAAGTCCATTTTCTTGCTCTTCACTTTCCGCCTTTTCAGATTCCGTTTTATTATCGTTATTTTTTCCGACATTTTCATTTGCTGGTTCAATGTTATTGTTATTATAGACGGGTTGCAATTCAGTTTCTTTTTTCTTTTTCTTCTTTCTTTCCCATACTTTTAAATTGCCTTTATTCACAATTATGCGAATGATAAGGTAAAGACAGCCTGCACCAATTAAAATGTAGCATAATCGTGAAAATATGCTTGCTTGAAAACCGAAAAAACCTGCGATAAAGTCGTATTGGAGAAGTCCAATAAGAAGCCAATTTATTGAGCCAATGATTGTTAAAAGAAAAGCAATAAAAGTTATCATAAAAACCTCTTTTAAATATTTTGGGAAATTTTTTTTGTTTTATTCTCAAAGATTTGGTCAATTTCCTTATTTCATTCTTTAAAAATTTTGGCAATCTTTTCAGTTCACTCTTTAAAATTTTTGTTAATTTTAACTTTTTGTAATAATTTAGCATAATTTAAATATGATAATTGAAAAATGGAAAATTTGCTTGACATATTTTTTATTTTTGAGTATAATAAAGTCGCTGCTAAACAAAATGAGTTTAGAGTTTTGTTTTTTTAAGGAGGACAAAATGGAAAAACATTACCTTACACCAGAAGGAAAAATTCAACTTGAAGAAAAATTAAATTTTTATAAGACTGTAAGACGTCCAAATGTTGTTAAAAGAATTGGTATTGCAAGAGAATTTGGCGACTTATCAGAAAATTCAGAATATGACGCTGCAAAAGATGAACAAGCACAAATCGAAGCAGAAATCAGTGAAATGGAAAGTATTTTGCTTAACGCAGAAGTTATTGACACTAAAAATATCAATCTTGATGTTGTGAGTGTTGGAACTAAAGTTAAACTTTATGACGAAGATTTCGATGAAGAAGTGGAATATAAAATTTCTGGTTCATCTGAAAGCGACCCTAAAAATGGAATTATCAGCAATGTTTCACCTGTTGGCAAAGCACTTATTGGTCATAAGAAAGGCGACAGAGTGGAAGTTAAAACTCCTGGTGGAAATATAACATATAAAATCATTGATATTCAAATTTAATTTTGAATATCATTTGCTTTTTTATTATCGTTTTGTTATAATAATACTAGCGGAAGTGGTAAAATTAATTTTTAATTTCCAAAATCTTCCAAATTTTGTTTTCTTTCATATTCATATATAAAGGATTTATATGACATTTTTCAACTCTATAAAACTTTTTGGTTCAAATTGGGACAAGGTATGGAAACTCTTTCTTTACTATCTTTTTGTTTGGGGTGTTACCATTTGTCTCTTGCTTCCAGTCTTTTTTGAGTTTTCAGATGTCATTAAAACAAACATTCAAGAAACATCTATTGTTTCGTCTTATGCAACCATCTTTCAACATTCATTTGGGGGATATTTGAACAGTCTATTTGTTCTTATCTACTCCACTTTTCTTGAATGTGCATCTTTAAATGTTGGGCTTGTTATTTATGGACTTATTGTTTTATTTATTCTTATGCCTTTCCTTCTAAACATTGGAAAGTATGCAATCTGTGAAATGCTTTATGGCTATATGGCAAGCAAAAACAAAATTGGTTTTTTTAGTGCTTTCTTCAAGACCTTGAATAAGTCAGTTTTATATTCTCTTTGCAAAACTCTATATAGTCTTTTGTTTTTCGCACTCACAACTTATCTTGTTTTCCTTTTAGGTATGGTGGAAAACACTTATTTCCAAACATACTTTTTGGCGCTTTGCGAAATCATTATTTTGGCAGTTCTTTTCACATTAAACAAAGTGACCACTGCTTGTTGGGCTCCAGCAAGTATAGTTTTTGGCTCTTCAGTTGCAGCCGCATATATTCGTGGGGTTAAGGTTGTTTTCCGTCGTTTTTGGAAAACACTTCCTGTTGCTCTTATCATTTTCTTATTGTTCTTCCTATTAACTTTCATTGCAGGGGTTTACAGCCTTGTTATTACTGTGCCACTTGTGGCAGTTCTACTTTGCATGTTCGATATGACAACCTTCTTCACAAGTCAAGGTATGCGTTTTTATGTCAATAAAACCACAATTTTGACTCCTAAAAAATTGGAAGAAGTTGATAATATTAATAAAGCAAAATATATTTTATAATTTATTCCGTTTTAATTTAATGAAAATTTTAAAATGAAATTTGATTAATTTATATTTAGTTTAGAATTATTAAATTAAAATAAAAGCATTTAAATTTGAAAATTATGCGATAGTTTTCTAAACTTTTCGCTCGTATATAAGTTTATTAAGTTATTTTTACATAATTAGATTTTTCTAATATGTTAACTTTATTTTAAAAGGAGATTTTATGAATAATAACAAATTAAAAATTACTTTCTTAGGCGGGGTTGGGGAAATTGGAAAAAATATGACCGCCTTTGAATATAACAACGAAATCATTGTTGTTGATGCTGGACTTACTTTCCCTGATGATGATTTGCCAGGCATTGATATTGTTGTGCCAGATATTTCATATCTTGTGGCAAACAAAGATAAAGTCAAAGCAATCATTTTAACACACGGACACGAAGACCATATTGGTGGCTTGCCTTTCGTTCTTGACCAAATTAAAGCACCAATTTATGGCACTCGTTTGACTTTAGCACTTGTCGAAAACAAAATGAAAGAATATCCAAAAGTGCAATATAAAGCAATTACTGTTAAACCTAAAAATATCTTAAAGATTGGTTCTTTTGCTGTGGAATTTATCAAAGTTTCCCACTCAATTGCAGGTTCTCTTGCTCTTTGCATCTCCACACCAGTTGGAAATGTGATTCACACAGGCGACTTCAAAATTGACTTTGAACCAATTGACGGTGTTATGACTGACCTTCAAAGATTTGGCGAACTTGGCAAGAAGGGAGTTAATCTTCTTCTTTGCGAAAGCACAAATGTTTGCCGAAAAGGTTACTCTATGAGTGAAAAATCTGTTGGGCGTGCATTAGAAGAAATTTTTGAAAAGCACAGTAAAAACAGAATTTTTGTGGCAACTTTTGCTTCAAACATTCACAGACTTCAACAAATTTTGAACCTTGCCGAAAAATTTGGTAGAAAAGTTGCTTTCACTGGAAGAAGTATGATTAATATTTCTGAAGTTGGTTTAAAAATTGGCGAAATAAGTTTTAATAAAAACAATTTGATTGATATTGACAAAATTGATAAGTATGCAGATAACGAACTTTTAATTGTGACAACTGGAAGTCAAGGTGAGCCAATGAGTGCTTTGACAAGAATGGCTGCAGATGACTTTAAGGGCATTAAAATTGGCGAAAATGACTTGATTGTTTTCTCATCTTCTCCAATTCCTGGAAATGAAAAAAGTGTTTACAATGTTATCAATGCTCTTTATCAAAAGGGAGCAGATGTTATTTATGACGAACTTTCTGATGTTCATGCTTCTGGACATGCTTGCCAAGAAGAAATCAAAATCATTCATTCACTTTGCAAACCAAAATTCTTTATGCCTATTCACGGCGAATATCGTCATCTTAGAATGCATAAACAACTTGCTATGGCTCTTGGTATGGAAGAAAGAAACATTATTTTACCATCTCTTGGAATGCAAGTGGAACTTTCTCCAAACGGTATGAAAAAATCTGGAGTGGTTACTGCTGGTCAACGTTTAATTGATGGCTACGGAGTGGGAGATATGGACAGCAATGTTCTTCGTGAAAGAAAACAACTTTCAGAAGACGGAATTTGCGTTGTTATTGTCAATATTAACAATGTTTCTGGAAGTGTTTCGGGCGACCCATTCATTATCACACGTGGTGTTGTCTATCAAGATGAAGCAGAAGCATTTGTTCAAGATGCAAAAAATATGATTATCGCATCACTAAAAGAACAAGATTTGCGTGGTGCAGAGCCTTCTGTGATTAAAAATACAATTAGACGCAATGTTTCCAATTTCATTTTTAAACGCACAAAGCGTCGTCCTATGATTTTGTCTATTGTGTTATTAAACTAAGATTACTTTGATTTATAAAATTTTTACAATATATTTTTAAATAGATAATTATTAAAATTTAGTAAAATGGAAAGAAAAGAAGATTTTAAAGGATTTAATAAAGATGAATATGTTCCAATTCTTCGTGATGAGAGCATATCTTTTCTTTTCCGCTTGGTTCAAAAATTAGAACCTAAGAATATTCTTGAAATTGGCACATATATTGGTTATTCAGCATCAATTATGCTTACGGCATCTTTAAATTCAAAACTTGAAACTGTGGAAATTAAGGAAGAAAATGCAAGTTTAGCAAGAGAAAATTTAAAGGAATTTGGCGATAGAGCGGTAGTTTTCTGTGATGATGCCAAAAATTTGATTGAAAAATTATGTCAGGACAAAAAGAAGTATGACTTCATTTTTCTTGATGGTCCTAAGGGGCAATATATACGATATTTTCCAATTTTGAAAGAACTTTTAAATGTAAATGGCTATTTGGTTGCTGACAATGTCTATTTTCACGGAATGGTAAAAATGGAAGGAAAAATTCCGCACAAACATAGGTCTATAGTTAATAATTTAAGAAAATTTATTGATGCTATTTCCACTGACAAAGATTTTGAAACAAAAATTTTTGAGATGGGAGACGGCATAAGTGTTAGTAAAAAAATAAAGTGACTTTAGTAAGAATTCTATAAAATTTATAAAAAAAGATAGTGGCAAAAATTGTTTTCACTATCTTTTTTGTTAGTTTTAAAGGTTATAAGCATCAATTTCTCTTTACTCTTGTTTTTAAAAGCCGACCACTTTTTCTTCATCATCGCCAATGATTTTAACATCTAAGGCGGAAGTGTTTATTTCTTTGATTTTCATTTCCTCATTTTCAAATTCTTCAAGGCGAGGTTTTCCAATTTCTTTTTTGGCATTTTCAACATCATTTATGCAATTCTCACAATCTTGTTTGTTTTCATTGATTTCATTTTGTTGTTCATTTTCTTCTATAGGCAAATTGTCGTTATTACATTCAGGGCAATTTGTGTTTTGAGAATTATTTATGCTTTCATCTTTATGTTCAACCACTTCTTTTTTGATTTCTTTAGGCATCGTTCTAAATTTCCTATCTTTTAAATGTCTTGTTTGTGGTTTTAAAGTTTTGTTCTCTTTTATTTTTTTGTCAATTTTGTTCTCTTGTTTTGATTCATTGTTGGTATTTTGATTTTCGTTTAATTTTTCCTCATTCTCTCCATTTTCATTTAAAACTTCTTCTGTGCTAGTATAAGGCGTTGCAATTCTATTAAAGTTGTTGGAATTATATCCATAAGGTGAGTTTTGCATACCATAAGCACCATTTCCATAAGGCATTTGTGGCATATTATAGCCATATCCGTATCCATAATTATAAGGGGTATTGTATGGCATACCATTGTTATATGGCATTCCATAAGGGCGATAGGTGTCGATGTTTCGTTTTGTTGGACCATAAGTGTCGGCATTATATTTTGCTAAATTTCTTCTGCCAAGCGAATTATTTAAGTTGTAATTATTTTCAGTTTCACTTTCTTTTTGTTCTTGTTCTTCTTTATTTAGATATGTGTCAATATTCTTCTTAAATCTTCTCTTTTTTGGTTTTTCGCTTTCTGCAGGCTCTATTATTTTGCTATCGTTATTTTCATTTAAATTTTCTTCTATTTCGTCTAATTCATTTTCTAAAGTGGTTTCATCATATTGGTTTAAATATTCATAAGTTTGTTCGTTTGAATATGGGTTGGAATTTTCAATTCCTAAAACATTTTCCACTTGGTCTAAGGTGTTTAATATGTTCTCATAATAAGCAGAACGAGCATTTGAGTTGCAAGCAATACGATTTAATTTTGCATTTACTTTCTCTGGATTTTTGTTTGCAAACCTTTTTAAGTTGTTATAGTTATTTACTGCAGTATTAAATTCCTTTTCAGAATATGAAATGCTATTGTTGTAAAGTGAAAGGCTTTTTGATAGGTCTTTAAGTGCAGACACTTGATTCTTTGCAAGTTTTATGTCGTTTTTAGAAAGATATTTTTTGATATTTGCAGTTTTTGCCATCACTTCGTCTTTACAATTTTGTTCATTTTGAATGGCATTTTGGGCGATATAGATGTTTCGTTGAATGTTTTCACTTTGGTTTTGAGATGCCAATTTGTCAAGGACTTCTTTTGTGACATCTAAATCGGTTTCTGTCATCGATTTTACATTTGAAATTGAATTATTTGTTTTGTCAAGTTCGTTGGATAGATTGTTAACTGCTGCTTGTTCAGATGTGTTTGTGCAACCAACAAGTGTTGTTGCGGTAAGAAAAATTGCAATACTGCCAACAATAAGTCTTTTTTTCATAGTTTACTCCTTTTAATTTAAATTAAATTATTAACTTTAAGATTTTTAATATAAAACTTTAAGTCTTGTTTTTAGTTTGAGTGTAAATTTAGATTTTATTCTATAATTCACCTTAAAATGTTTATTTTTTTGTTGGTTGGGCAAGATTATATTAGAGGTTTTACAATGAACGAAAATGAAAGAGTAAAAGCATACAACAAGTATGTGAATGCTAAAATTCCAAAAACGCGTCCATTTCCAACCCTTTTTAATTCATTTTGGGTGGGTGGGCTTATTTGTCTTATTGGACAAGGCATAAATGATTTACTATTATATTTAGTTCCTAATTTATCAGAGCAGGCAGCGTGGGCTTATACGCTTATCATTCTTATTTTTATTGCGGCATTTTTGACTGGTATTGGTGTTTATGACAAGTTGGGAAAGTTCGCAGGCGGTGGAACGATTGTTCCAATCACTGGTTTTTCCAATTCAATAACAAGTCCGTCGATTGAATATAAAAGCGAAGGAATTATCTATGGCATCTGCGTCAAAATGTTTACAATTGCAGGTCCTATCATTGTTTTTGGTGTTGTTTCAAGTGCTTTTGTTGGACTTATTTACTATATTATCGGACTATTTATGTAGGGGTGGAATATGAAGTGTGAAACGATTAAATTTAAGAAACAGCCAAGAATTATTGGGGCGTATTCCATTGTTGGACCAAAAGAAGGGCAAGGGAACTTTAAAGATTATTTTGATTACATTATGAAAAACGACTTTTTTGGTGAAAAAACCTTTGAAAAAGCCGAAAGAAAGATGATTGAAAATGCTATTACTGGAGCTATTCAAAAAGCCAAACTTAAGGTTTCAGACATTAATGTTTTAGTGGCAGGCGATTTGCTTAATCAAATTATAAGTTCTTCTTATGCTGCTCGTGCATTTAATTTTCCATATTTAGGAGTATATGGTGCGTGTTCAACAATGGCTGAAAGTATGGCGGTCGCGTCAATTCTTGTTGATGGTGGTTACTTTGAAAATGTTGTTTGTTGCACAGCATCGCATTTCTCTACTGCTGAAAGACAATATCGTTTTCCTTTGGAATTGGGGAACCAACGACCGCCAGCATCACAATGGACAGTGACAGGAGCAGGAAGTTGTGTTTTATCATTAAACGGGAAAGGACCAAGAATTACTATGGCGACCTTTGGAAAGGTTATTGATTGGGGAATTACTGATGTGAATAATATGGGAGCAGCAATGGCGCCATCAGCAATGCAAACATTACTTACACATTTTGAAAACACAAAAACAACACCAGATGATTACGACCTTATTGCCACAGGCGATTTAGGTAAACTTGGCAGTGAAATTCTTATAGATTTAATGGAAGATAAGGGCATAAAACTTGGGTTAAACTATGCAGATTGCGGTCAAATGTATTTTAGGCGTGACCAAAACACTCTTTGTGGTGGTTCTGGCTGTGGTTGTTCTGCCACGGTTTTCACTTCTTATATTATGAAAAAACTTCAAGATGGGCAATATAAAAGAGTTTTGTTTATGCCAACAGGGGCTTTACTTTCAACAACAGCAACTCAACAAGGAGAAAGTGTTCCCGGAGTTTGTCACGCCATTGTGATTGAAAGTGAAGAAGGGTAGGTTATTATGGAAATGTTTTTAGATTATTTGTGGGTTTTTCTTATTGGTGGTTTTATTTGTATGATAGGCGAAATTTTGATTATTACCACCAATATGACATCGGCAAGAATTTTGGTAACATTTGTTCTTGTTGGAGTTTTTTTGGAAGGTATTGGGGTTTTTGACTATATTTCTGATTTTGCTGGTGCAGGTATTAATGTTCCAATTATTGGTTTCGGGGCATCGCTTACGAAAGGGGCAATTAGTGCTGTTGAATCGCAAGGATTGTTGGGTGTTTTTACTGGTTGTTTAACTTCAACGGCTGGTGGAATTGCTGCGGCAATCATATTTGGTTTTATCTTTGCTCTTATTTTCCGTTCACACACAAAAAAATAAATATAGTGTATTATGCATAGCATACTACACTATATCTAGTGTAAAATTTTTACTTTTTAAAAATTATGATGTTATTTTTAGAACGATATTCAATTATATTTTGAAGTTATAAATTTTAATTTTAATAAATATAACAACAAAATTTTGTTAAGATAGACAAGATTTGACAATTTTCTGCATATACATCTTATAAATGAAAAAACTCTGCTATCTTCAACGGAAAACTAGGAAAAGAAAGAGAATTGTTGCTATTTCTCTTTGTCTTTTATTTTTGCTTTTTATTTTTCTTTATATTTTTTGCGTGATCAACCCGATAGTTACTGAAGCGACTTGGGCGAGTATTTATTCCTTATCAACATCAGCCGTAAGTGATGCCGTTTATGATGTTATTAATGAACAAAATTTGACTTACGAAGACCTTGTGAATATTGAAGAAGATGCAAATGGTGACATTAGTCTGATTTCAGTAAATACTGTTGTTGTGAATAGTTTGGCAAGACGCTTTTATCAAGTTGCACAAGTTTATCTCGACAGAATGGGTGACAATGGCATTGATATCGCTTTTGGGACTTTTACTGGATTGCCATTTTTGGTTGGTTTAGGCCCTAAAATTAACATTAAACTTGTGCAAGTCGGAGCAATGACTTCCACTTTTACAAGTTCTTTTCAAAGTGCTGGCATAAATCAGACAAATCATTCACTATATATCAACCTTTATGCGAGTGTCAGTCTTCTTTTACCTGCTTATTCTTCGACAGTTGACAGTGTTACGGAATTCTTGGTGGCAGAGAGTGTGATTGTGGGCGATATTCCTGATGTTTACCTTGGTTCAAACAACACAATTCAATTATCTCCACAGCAATAATAGTATTATTATTTTAAAACTTAAAACTGCATCAAATTTTTTAATAAGTTAAAAAGTTAATGCTTAAAAAATAAATCTAAAATTTGTTTTTATATTTTAATTATTTTTCTCTTTTTAAGGTAAAACTTGCTTTAAATCTCAATTTTTAGGGTTTATTATGAAATATTGCCCTAAATCGTTTTTATTTTTCCTAATAATTTTGTATAATAATTTTAGTAGTGTTTACTAAATGAGGTAAGAATGGAAAAAGAAAAGAAAAATTTATCTAATGCTCAACGATTTATTCAATCATATAACAACATTGATTATGCGATTAGAACAAGATATAATCTTAATCGAAGTATGGGGTTCTCGGAACTTATAAGAAAAAGTGTGGCTTTAAATTATATCGTAAGAAAATATGAAGACGATTTAATTGATTATGGCAGGCTTCGAAATGCCATTGTTCACGGCAATGAAGAATACATAATGGCGGAACCTCACTATGAAGTTGTGGAGAACATTGAAAAAATTGAAAGACTTTTGACTGCTCCACCAAAGGCACTTGAAACTGTTTGTCGTCGTGATGTTTTAACTATTGATGCAAGTAAATCTATGAGAGAAGTGATTATGCTTATGGCTTCATCTTCATATTCAAACATTCCTGTTTATGATGAAAGCGGGGAGATTATTGGTATTGCTAATGGTCAGAAAATTTTGGATTCATTTGGGAAATATCTTTTAACTGGTGGAAATTGCACAACATTTTTGAATAATGTCAAAATTGAAGATATGTTATCTAGGCTTGAAGATAATGAGTATTATGTTTTTTCGAACAAAGAACTCACAGTTGAAGAAGCGCTTGAGCATTTCCATAATAATTCCAAACTTTTGGCAATCATTGTCACCAAAAATGGTGGAGCAAAAGAAAAACCACTTGGAATTATTACTGGTGGCGATGTTTTGAAGATGAACACAATTCTTGAAAATTACTAAATTTTATTGACAAAATTTAAAATTTTCATTATAATAATATCGAAATTTAATATTTCACTTTGTAAAAGCGTTTGGAGAAAAGACAACATCTTATCTTGTGGACTAATAGAGAGTTGCTGGTTGGTGGAAAGCAATACGAAACGGAAAAGATTATCACTTTTTGAGCTTCCGACTGAAAATTAGTAAGTTTGGACGGGACTTCCCGTGATAGAAGGCGTGGGTGTTTGCCCATTGGTAAAACAAGTGGTTACTCTTTTGGTTCTTAGCAAGAGTCTTGTTTTGCTAAGAACTTTTTGTTTTTTGGGAGGAAAGTATGTATAGAAAAGTTGATTCAAAACTTGATTTTGTGGGAAACGAAGAAAAAGTTTTAAAGTTTTGGAAGGAAAACAAAATTATTGACAAGGCACTTAAATTTAATGAAAACAGCGACAAAACTTTTGTTTTGCACGATGGTCCACCAACAGCAAACGGAAAGCCACATATTGGGCACGTTTTAACCCGTGCTATGAAAGATGTTATTCCTCGTTATAAGTCAATGAAGGGATATTATATCTATCGTAAAGCAGGCTGGGATACTCACGGTCTTCCTGTTGAAGTGGAAGTTGAGAAAGAACTTGGTTTCAATGGAAAGAAAGATATTGAAAACTATGGCATTGATAAGTTTATTGAACACTGCAAAAGTTCCGTTTGGAAATATAAGGCAATGTGGGAAGATTTGACTGATAAGGTTGGTTACTGGGTGGATATGGAACACCCATATATCACTTATGACAACTCCTACATTGAAAGTGTTTTTTGGGCTTTAAAGGAAATGGACAAGAAGGGCCTTATCTATCAAGGACATAAGGTTGTGCCATACTGCCCAAGGTGTGGAACTTCTCTTTCAAAAGCCGAACTTGAAAACGGCGATAACTATAAGATTTTGAAAGAAAAATCTGTTTATGTCAAAATGAAAAGTTTAGACGAAGACAACACATATTTTCTTGTTTGGACAACAACTCCTTGGACTTTACCTTCAAACATCGCTCTTTGTATGAATCCAGAAGAAGAATATTCTAAGATTTTTTCTAATGGCAAAAATTACATTATGCTTGACAAACTTATTCCAACTCTTTTTGAAGAAGGAACTTATAAAAAGGTTTACACAAAGAAGGGTAAGGAATTTGAAAATCATCGTTATGCTCCACTTTTTGATTATGTTAAAGATAAAGTTAAAAAAGGTTATATTGTGACTTGTGATGATTACGTAACGACAGAAGACGGAACGGGTATTGTTCACATTGCTCCAGCATTTGGTGAAGATGACTATAAGGTCGGCATTAAGTATGGTTTAGATTTTGTTCAACTTGTAGATAGTGAAGGGAATATGACCAAAGAAACAGATTTTGCTGGTATGTTTGTTAAAGATGCGGACAAGTTGATTATTAAAAAGTTAGAAGATGAAAATAAACTTTTTAAAGTTCAACCAATTGAACACTCTTATCCTCATTGTTGGCGTTGCAAAAGTCCACTTTTATATTACGCACAAGATGCTTGGTTTGTTAAGACAACGGCAATCAGAGACCAACTTGTTGAGAATAATCAAAAAATTAATTGGATTCCTGACCATATCAAAAATGGACGAATGGGGAATTTCCTTGCTAATAACATTGATTGGAACATTTCAAGAAATCGTTATTGGGGAACACCGCTTCCTTTCTGGAAATGTGAAAACGGACATATTCACGTGATTGGAAGTATACAAGAGTTAAGAGAACTTTCTGGTGTAACGGAAGAACTTGATCTTCATAAGCCAACACTTGACAAAATCACTTTCCCTTGTCCAAAGTGCGGAAGGGAAATTAGAAGAACGCCTGAAGTTATGGACTGCTGGTTTGATTCTGGCTCTATGCCATTTGCTCAATATCATTATCCATTTGAAAATCAAGAAACTTTCAAAAAGGCATTTGTTGCAGATTATATCAGTGAAGCAATTGACCAAACTCGTGGGTGGTTTAACACACTACTTTCTGTTAATACTGCTGTGTTTGGAAAAGCACCATTTAAAGCGTGCAATGTTTTAGGACTTGTTCTTGACAAAAACGGACTTAAAATGAGTAAGAGTTTGAAAAATGGTGTTGACCCTTGGTATGTTTTATCAAAATATGGTGCTGACGGCGTGAGATGGTATTTCTTTTCAAGTTGCAGTCCAGCACAAGGGCTTCCTTTCATTGAAGAAAATTTGGTTGACCTTCAAAGGAAGTTTATGGGAACTCTTTGGAATGTTTATTGTTTCTATGTGCTTTATGCTGAAATTGATAAAATTGACCCTACAAAAGTAAACCTTAAAGATTGCAAACTTTCTTTCTTAGACAAGTGGCTACTTTCAGATTTTAATGCTTTAGTTAAACTTGTTGACGAATCATTAGATAAGTATGAACTTCAAACCCCTACAAGAGCAATCAGCGAATTTGTTGATAGACTTTCAAACTGGTATATTAGACGCTCTCGTGAAAGATTCTGGGGAAGTGAAGAAAATGATGATAAGATTGCAGCCTATAAAACTCTTTATGAAGTTTTGGTTGGTTTGTCAAAACTTATTGCACCATTTGTGCCATTTATTGCTGAAGAAATTTATCAAAATCTTATGAGAAGTTTAAATTCTAACACACCTGAAAGCGTCCACTTTTGCAAATTCCCTGAATGTGATGAAGGTTTGATTGACGAAAGTTTGAATGAAGGCATGAACAAAGTCCTTGATATTGTGCTTCTTGGGAGAGCTTGCAGAAGTGCTAGCAATGTTAAAAATCGTCAACCACTTTCAAAAGTGATAGTTTGCTCGTCAAAAGAACTGAAACTTGATGACGAACTTCAAGAACTTATTAAAGATGAACTTAATGTTGAAGAAATTGAAATTTTACACAATGCTGATGAGTATGTTTCTTATGAAATCAAACCACAACTTCGAACAGTTGGACCAAAATATGGAAAACTTTTAGGTGGGATTAAGGAATACTTATCAAAAGTAAATTCTGTGGAAGCGGTAAATAAGGTAAGACATGGCGAGAGTTTGAAGTTTGAAGTTAATGGAGAAAAGGTAGAACTTTCTGAAGCCGATTTACTCATTGGTCTTAAAAATAAAGATGGTTTTGCAAGTGAAACTAATGGAGATATTACCGTTGTTTTGGAAACAAAACTTACTGAAGAATTGATTGAGAAAGGAACTATTAAAGAATTTATTAGCAAGGTTCAAAACTTCCGTAAGGAAAGCGATTTTGAAGTTGTAAATCATATTAAAATTGAAGTAAATGGAGATGAAAATCTTGTCAAATTAATTTTAAAATATGCTGATGTTGTCAAGAAAGGAACCTTATCTGATAAAGTCGATAAAGGGACAAAAGGAACACACTCATTTAATTTTGAAGTTGATGGAAAATCTATCACAGTTTATATTGAAAGAGTTTAAAATAAAAATCATTGTAATAAGTTTTAAATAAAACAAAAGTCGTGGACTATAAAATTATTAAAAAGGAATTTTATGAGAGTTTGTGATAGTTGGAAAGATTATAAAGTGATTGCAACCGGTGATGGTTATAAACTTGAAGATTGGGCGGGTATAAAACTTCTTCGCCCTGACCCTCAAGTGATTTGGCATGCCAAGGAAAATCTCTTTAAACGAAAAGATGTTGATGCTTTTTATGAAAAAAGAGATGGTGGTGGGCTATGGCACTTTAATAAAAAAATTAAAGATGAATGGACAATTTCTTGGCAGGGGTTAAAGTTTATTGTGAAACCTATGGGCTTTAAGCATACAGGAATTTTTCCAGAACAAGCAGTAAATTGGGAATTGATGCAAAATCTTATCAAAAATTCCAAACGAAAAATCAAAGTTTTAAATCTTTTTGCTTATACTGGTGGAGCATCAGTAGCACTTAGTAAGGCGGGAGCAGATGTCACACATATTGATGCCAGCAAAGGTATGGTGGAAAGAGCAAAAGAAAATGCAAAACTTAACAACATCACAAACATTCGTTTCATTGTTGACGATTGCCAAAAATTCATTGAGAGAGAAATTAGGCGGGAAAATTTCTATGATGCCATTGTTATGGATCCACCAAGTTATGGGCGTGGTCCAAGTGGCGAGATGTGGAAACTTGAAGATAACCTTGCAGATTTTGTTGCTCTCACAAAAAAGGTTTTATCGGACAAACCTTTGTTTGTCTTGATAAATTCCTACACAACAGGACTTCAACCAACAGTCATTTCCAATATCTTAAAATGCGTGTTTGGAAAAGAAAATGTGGAAGCAGATGAAATTGGCTTGCCAACAGAAGAAGACTTAATTCTTCCTTGTGGAGCAACAGGAGTGAAAGTATGGAAAAATTAGACGTTTTATATGAAGATAATCAAATTATTGTGGTGTTAAAACCACAAAATGTTCCAACCCAAAGTGATGATAGTCGAGATTTAGATTTGCTGACAATGGTTAAGAACTATGTCAAAGAAAAATATAACAAGCCAGGAGAAGCATACATCGGGCTTGTTCATCGTCTTGACAGACCAACTGGTGGAATTATGGTTTTTGCAAGAACTTCTAAATCTGCTAGTCGCTTGACAGAACAATTTAAAAACCATACAACTGAAAAAATTTATTATGCTGTCACCGAAAATTTGGTGAAATATAAAAAAGATACTCTTGTTAACTATTTACAAAAAAATGAAAAAGAAAATATTGTTCAAGTCGTTCCAATGAGTGTGACAGGAGCAAAGAAAGCAGAACTATATTACGAAGAACTTGACAATGATGGAAAACATAGTTTGCTTGAAATCCATATTTTGACAGGGCGTAGCCATCAAATTCGTGTTCAACTTGCAAATATTGGCTGTCCTTTGTATGGCGATAATAAATATGGCAAAAATAAAAGTAAATCAACCAACAATCTTGGGCTTTGGGCAGGAAAACTTACTTTTATTCACCCAACAACAAAAGAAAAAATGGTGTTTATGTCAATGCCAGACACCACTAAATTACCTTGGAAAAATTTTAAAATGGAAAAATATTTTGTGAGGTAAAAATGAAAACTAGAGCAGAAATTGAAGAAAGATATAAGTGGGATTTAACTAAATTTTGTAAAAATAATGAAGATTTTTATTCTCGACTTGAAAAATTAAAGCAAGAACTTCATGAATTTAAAAAATATGAAGGGAAATTGAAAACTTCTGACAAACTGCTTTTTGAATGTTTGGAAAAAGAGAATGAATTTTTTAAGGAACTTGGCTTTTTGTATGTTTATGCAAGTCTTTATAAAAAGGGCGACAATGCTTGTGAAGAAGCAAATGAAATGTATGAAAAAATAAATCTTTTTTGCACACAAGTGAACATTCAAACAGTTTTTATTGGTCTTGAGATTGCTAAATTTCCAAGTTCAAAACTTAAAGAACTTCAAAACGATAAATTGTTTAAAAACTATGCTAGAATGTTTGAAAGGATACTGAGAAGAAAAAAACATTTTCTTTCTAAAAAGGAAGAAATGGTTTTGACAAAAATCAGCGAGTTTACAGATGGATATAGCGAGAATTTTGACAAATTTGCCGATGTTGATTTGGAATTTGGCGAAATTGAAGACGGAAATGGGAAGAAGCACACTTTAAATCAATCAAACTATTCTTTATATGTGGAAAGTAAAGATAGAAAATTAAGGGAAAATGCTTTCAGAAGAATGAATGGTCGATATGGAGATTTTATTAACACTCTTGCAAACAACTATTTATACGACATTAAGGTGACTGCAGTAACATCAAAACTTCGAAAATATAAATCAAGTTTAAGTAGGTCGATATATAAAGAAGAAGCAAGTGAAAAAACTTATAAACTTTTGATTAAAAAAGTTCGTGAAAATGTTAAGATTGTGGAAGACTTTTTTGAAATCAAAAGGAAAATGCTTAAACTTGATAAGATTGCCATCTATGATACTTTTGCCCCAATAGTAAATGAACTTGACTATAAATTTACCTATGATGAAGCCATTGAGTTAATTAAAAAAGCACTGGCAGTTTTGGGTGGCGATTATGTCAAACTCATTGATAGAGCTAAAAATGAAAGATGGATTGATGTTATGCCTAATAAGAATAAAGATAGTGGGGCATTTTCTTGGGGAACTTATGGAGCAACACCAGTTGTTCTAACAAACTTTGAAGGGAATTTGGAAAGTGTGTTTACTTTGGCACACGAATTAGGGCACGCAATGCACACATATTATTCAAACTCAAATCAACCAATTCAAACGGCAGGTTACACAATTTTTGTTGCTGAAGTCGCCAGCACAACAAATGAAATGCTCTTACTAAATTATCTTTTGAAGAATGCCAAAACTGATAAAGAAAAAATCTATTACTACAATCATTTTCTGGTGCAAGTTCGTTCAACAATTTTTAGGCAAACAATGTTTTCAGAATTTGAAGACTTTGCATATTCCACTTACGAAGCGGGGACTCCACTTACAAGACAACTTATGTGTTCAAAATATTACGATTTAAATAAGTTTTATTATGGCAAAGATGTTGAACTTATTGATGAAATTCAATATGAGTGGGCAAGAATACCACATTTTTATAGTCCATTTTATGTGTATAAATATGCAACTGGGCTTATTTGTGCCATAAACATTTCAACTAAACTTCTTTCTGACAATAAAAATATGCTTCCAAAATATAAAAAGTTTCTTTCTTCTGGCTCTATAAAAAGTCCTATTGCCCTTTTAAAAGAGTGTGATTGCGACTTGGAGCAAGATAAAATTTATGACGATGTTTTCAAAGTGTGTCAAGACTATATTGTTAAATGGAAAGAACTTATTTAAAGATAATTTCTATTGCATACCACATTGCATAATACCTTGCATACTACCATAATAAATATGCGAATATATGAATAATTATAAATTAATAAAAAAGTACCTCAAGGTTTTTAGAAAACCTATATGGCACTTTTTTATTACCACCTAATTTAATGAAGTTTTGTTTTTGAAGGGCTTTTCAAAACAATGTTAATTAAACATAAAGGATTTTATCTTTTGTGAAAATTATGAAAAGGGGTTTCTTCTATTATTACAACTTCTTTGACCAACCATATAGCCTATTAAGAACATTGTTAAGTCGTCATTACAATCATTATTGCAACAATCATTCCAACATTCTTGGCAAGGGTTACAACAACATGGTGGGTTAAATGGTGGTGTATGGCAAGGACGGAGATTTACTGAGTTACCTTGACAGTATCTGTTTTGATAAATCATTTTGTCCCTCCATTATCAGCATATTAACTTTTTGAAAAAAGGTGACAAAAATTTTGTGTTTTGGTTCAAAAATATAAATTTATTAAAAAATATATTGGTTAAATGCTAAAAATATGATTGAATAATGTTTCATTATTATTTAATTTTGTTATAATAAACTTGCAAATATTTAGGTCTTATAAAAATAATTAAACGAAAAAAATAAATAACGGATAATATCCGTTATTTTGTTTTATAAAAGACTTTTGTTATACACTTGTTTAAAAAGTTTGTTGTGGTGAGTCTTTTGAAAGCATAGAAAAGGTGATATTGTTTTCCTATTATATATTGTGGCTTAAACTTTTTCTTTTCAATAACTTTCATAATTTTCTTTATTGCATATTCAGGGGACATTCTTCGTTTTTCTGATTTTTCTGTTGGCTTTGTTGAAAGTTCAATCGCTTTTCCATATCTTTCGTTGGTGTCATAATGTTTGTCGCGATTTGCTGAGAAATTTGTCCTTATATCGCCAGGGCATATTGAAGTTACATCAATTCCAGTTTTTGAAAGTTCCATTTTTAGCCCTTGAGCAAAAGAATTAACCGCTGCCTTACTTGCAGAATAATATGTCCTAAATGGAACAGGGAAAATTCCACTTGCAGAAGCAATGATGACAATTTTTGATTTCTTTTTCATCATTGGAATGGCATATTTACAAGCATTTGCAGTGCCAAAAAAGTTGACATCAAATTGCTTTCTTGTGGCTTCTTCTGGGAGAAGTTCAATAGCACCAGAAACACCATAACCAGCACAGGTTATAAGAATGTCAATTTCTCCATAATTGAGATATATGTCGTCAAAAACTTTCTTTAATTCTTGGTCATTTCCAACATCACATTTATAGTCGGCTCCATCAAGGGAGATATCTATAACTTTATCGCCTTTTTTTTCAAAGCATTCTTTTAAACCTTTTCCTATTCCACTTGATGCACCAGTGATAACCACTGTTCTTTTTTCAATTCTCATAAATTCCTCTTTTTTCTTATAGTTTATTAAAACGATTTTAAATTTTTTCCTATTAAATATTTTTAGCACAATTTCGCTTTTTTTCAAAATGATTTGACATATATTTTAAAAAAATGTTAGCATAATGTTAATTATCAGCATTTGGGGCATAATAAAATTAGCAGTTGATGTTGATAACCAATTTAAATTTTAAAAGGACAAAAATATGAATAAAACAAAAAGAAATTTAATTTTGAGTGCGGCAATTATTAATCTTATTAATATGGTTGCAAATCTCATCATTGCTATCATATACCTTGTCAATCCTGAACTTTATGCAGACCTTGGTGTATATCTTGTTGTTATTTCTTATTACAGCATCTACTTTGTTTTTGTTGAAGTTGTGGCTGGTATTATTGGTAGTATTTGTTTAATGTATGCAGTGAGAAAAGGTGGAAAATATTTTCGTCGTTCACAAAGTTATTACATCACAGGACTTATCATTATTATTCTTGCAGGTGGCTGGATACCATGGATTTTACTTTTAATTTCAATGTTTATTCCAGATATTATTGTTATGAACACACCTGTCGAAATTCGCCGTGAAGAAAGAGCAGAAGATAAGGAAAATGAAGAGAAAAAACGCAAAATTGAAGAATTAAGAAAATTAAAAGAAGAAGGTGCGATAACAGAAGAAGAATTTAATAACGAACTTATGAAACTTCTATAATTTAATTTTAAGGTTTAAGAACAAAGTGATAAAGTTTACCACTTTGTTTTTATTTTATTTTTTTCTTACAAAATGCCCAAAATGCTTGATTTTCTTATTTTTTTATGTTATAATCGCAAAGTCATTGAGACAAATATGCACTCAAAGAGCATTTTTAAATCGGTTGCCTGAACGCTTTATGATTTTGTATTTTCTAATTTTTATATTTTAGAGAATGTTGAAATTTTGTTTTGAATTTATCGTAAAGCAAAAGAGTAATCTTGGGTTGATTTAAAGAGTTAAAACTTTGGGGAAGGACAAAAACAAGGAGGTTATTATTATGTCAGTTATTTCAATGAAACAACTTCTTGAAGCAGGCGTTCACTTCGGTCACCAAACAAGAAAGTGGAACCCTAAAATGAAAGAATACATTTTCACTGCCAGAAATGATATTCACATTTTAAATCTTGAAGTTACATCTGAGCAAGTTGATAAGGCTTACTCATTCGTTCGTGATGTTGTTGCATCAGGAAAATCAGTTCTTTTTGTAGGAACTAAAAAACAAGCACAAGAAGCAGTTAAAGAAGAAGCAGAAAGATGCGGAATGTATTATGTTAACACTCGTTGGCTTGGCGGAACTTTAACAAACTTCAAAACAATCAGAAACAGAATTGAAAGATTAAACAAACTTAATCAAATGGAAAAGGTGGGAGAATTTGACCTTCTTCCTAAGAAAGAAGTTGCTCTTTTAAAACAAGAAAGAGATAAACTTGAAAAGAATTTAGGCGGAATTAAGGAAATGCGTGAACTTCCTGGCGTTCTTTTCGTTGTTGACCCTACAAACGAAAAAATTTGCGTTCACGAAGCAAACATTTTGAACATTCCAGTTGTATCACTTGTTGACACAAACTGCGACCCTTCAAATGTTACAATCGTTATTCCTGGAAATGATGACGCTATTCGTTCAGTTAAACTTATTGCAAGTGCCATCGCTGACGCTGTTATTGAAGCAAGAGAAGGTGTTTCAATGAAGAAAGATGAAGAAAACGAAGGCGAAGAAAAGGTTGACATTGAAAGTTTACTTACTGAAGCAAAACCAAGTTTAGAACTTGCTGAAGCAGGCGAAGAAGTTAAGAAAACTAACAAAAAACCAAAGAAAAAACCTGCTCCAAAGAAAGAGAAAACTGAAAAACCTGCTGAAAAAGTAGAAAATAAAGAAGAAAAAACTGAAACTGCACAAACTGATGCAGAATAATTAAAAGGAGATAAAATTATGAGTTTTACTGCACAAGATGTTGCTAAATTAAGAGCACAAACAGGTGTTGGTATGATGGAATGCAAAAAGGCACTCACAGAAGCCAACGGAGATTTTGAAAAGGCTATTGTTATTCTTCGTGAAAGAGGATTAAAGGCTGTTGATAAGAAACAAGGAAGAATTGCTTCAGAAGGTTTGGTTGCTTCATACATCCATATGGGTGGAAGAATTGGTGTTCTTGTTGAAGTTAACTGTGAAACCGACTTCGTTGCTAAAAGTGATGATTTCCAAGTTTTAGTTAAAGATATTGCTATGCACATTGCTGCTGCAAATCCTAAGTATGTTACTGAAGCCGAAGTTCCAACAGCAGAACTTGAAGCTGAAAAAGAAATTTTGAAAGTTCAAGCACTTAACGAAGGAAAACCAGCAAACATTGTTGAAAGAATGATTGAAGGAAGAATTAAGAAGTATTATGAAGATGTTTGCCTTCTTAATCAACCTTTTGTTAAAGATAGCAGTAAAACTATTAAAGATATCTTGACAGAAGCAACTTTGAAAATCGGAGAAAAAATTTCTATTCGTCGTTTTGTTCGTTATGAACTTGGCGAAGGTATGGAAAAAAGAAACGATAATTTGGCAGAAGAAGTTGCAAAGCAAATGGCTGGAAAATAAGTTTTTAATTAAAGCCACGCTGTAGTTTACGCGTGGCTTTAATTTTTGTAACACCGTATGTTAGTTTTAATTTGAAAACATCATTATAAACTAAAGAACAAATTCATAATAAATTATGTTTTATTTTTATTAGTTTTTTGTTTTTGTGCGTTTTTGTTTGCAAATATTTCTCTTTTAATATATAATTAAGAGATAAGGAGATTTTTATGAACGAAATGGTTGACGATATATTTTCAACACTTAAAGAAGATTTAGAAAAAGCATATTCTCACCAGCAAAATGAATATCTTGTTATAAGGGCAGGAAGAGCAAACCCACACATCTTAGACAAGGTTATGGTGGAATATTATGGCGTTATGACCCCAATTAACCAAATGGGGACAATTTCTGTTTCTGAAGCAAGAATTCTCAACATTAACATTTGGGACCAAAGCCAAATTAAAAATGTTGTGAAAGCAATCATTCAAGCAGATGTTGGCATCACTCCAACCGATGACGGAAAGACAATTAGACTTGTTTTCCCTATGCTTACAGAAGAGAGAAGAAAGGAAATTGTTAAACAAGTTAAAAAGATTGCTGAAGAAACCAAGGTTACTATGCGTAATGCTCGTCGTGATAGTCTTGATATGTTAAAAGACCTTAAGAAAGAAAGTTCTTTGTCTGAAGACGAATTTGCTCAAGCAGAAAAAGATGTCCAAAAGATGATTGACAAATATACATCTCTTGCAGATACCCTTGCAAGTGAGAAAGAAGACGAGGTTATGAAAGTTTAGTTAGGGGTTTTATGAAAAAACTAAAAAATTATCCAACTCATATCGCTTTTATTATGGACGGAAACAGGCGTTGGGCGAAAAGGCGTGGATTTTCTAAGTTTTATGGGCATAAAAAAGGAGCAGAAAGACTTGTTGAAATAATTAAAGAGTTATCTAAAATTGAAGAAATAAAATATGCTTCCTTTTTTGCATTTTCAACTGAGAATTGGAATAGAGAACAAGAAGAAATTGATGCTATTTTCAAAATTATTGTCGATATGTTTGACGAAAATGAAGAAGATTTTAAGACTTGGAATGTTAAGTTTGTTGCAATGGGCGACATTTCTCGATTTCCAAATGAAATTCAAAAAAGAATTATAAAAGCAGTGGAAGATAGCAAAAATAATACTGGGCTTGTTGTTAATTTGGCACTCAATTATGGCGGAAGAGATGATATTGTTCAAGCAGTTAATAAACTAATCAAAAATGGGAAAAATAAAGTTTCTGAAGATGATATTGCTGAAAATTTATATTCCTATCCCGCTACTGACATTGATTTTGTCATAAGAACAAGTGGAGAAATGCGAGTTTCCAATTTTATGCTCTATCAACTTGCTTACAGCGAATTTTACTTTCCTAAAGTTTGCTGGCCAGCATTTAATAAAAAGGAATTATTTAAATCACTTAAAATTTATTCTAAACGTAACAGAAGATTCGGAGGAAATTAATGAAAAAAAGAGTTTATTCATCAATACTAATCGTTTTGATTTTGGCAATTTTGTTTGTGCTAAAAATCACTGTTCCAAGTTTTGGAGCATATTTCTTTGATGCATTCTTTGGGGTTTTGGCTTGCATTGCCGCTTATGAAATGTCCAAACTTTTGTCAAAAACTAAATTATATAACTATCAAATTTTAGCAGTAATTTTTCCAGTAATTATGCTGGCAGTGAATTTGCTTTGCGTTTTCTATGCAGGGGCACAAGACAATATTTACTGGGTTCTTTGGGCAATTTTGATTGACATAGGTTTGATGCTTTTAACACTTGTTGTAACATTTTTAATTGGACTTTGCTCAAGAAAGAAAGTCTTAAATGAAATGGCAACTCGCGAAGTTAAAAATATGTCAACAACTAAATTTGTTTTCAAAAAATGCTTAAACACATTAATTATATTTGTTTATCCTTCATTTTTCTTCCTTTTCTTCATTTTTATCAACCACTTCAATGAACTTTCACTCACAAAGTTAGTTAATTTAAGTGCTGATATTTCAATTTTGGTTCTATTTACTGCAATTTTAATTCCAATGTTTGTTGATACATTTGCTATGCTTACAGGTTCACTTATTGGTGGCAAAAAACTTTGCCCAAGAATTAGTCCTGGAAAGACAGTTTCTGGAACTATTGGGGGCATTCTTTGGTCTATTTTGCTTTCAAGTTGCGTTTGGCTTATTTTTGCAAACATCACAGGATTTGATTTCCTTTGGACAAGTTTTCCAATTTGGGCATATTTAATTATTGTGCTTATTGGTTCTCTTATTGCAGTTGGTGGCGATCTGTTTGAGTCTATTTTAAAAAGAAGAGCAAAAGTTAAAGACAGCGGAAGATTTATTCCTGGTCACGGCGGACTTCTTGACAGAATTGACTCATACATCTTTATTGCTCCATATATTTTGCTTGCATTTTGGATTTTTGCATTATAATTTGAATAAAAATTGAAAATAATCCAATTTTAAATGTAAATTATAGTGATTATAAACTATAAAAATTTACAGAAAAAGGCAATGCCTTTAAAAGATAAAGTCAAGGTTTTGATTGCGGAAATTTTATTAGGATATTTATATGATGACTTTTCTTTATATTCTTCTTGCGATTGTTGTGCTTTTGTTTATGGTGCTTGTTCATGAACTTGGGCACTATATCGCCGGAAAAATTCTTAAATTTAAAATTACAGAGTTTTCCATTGGTTTTGGCAAAGCCATCTTCTCTCATACTTCAAAAAAAACAGGAGAAAAATTTTCTCTTCGTATTTTCCCGCTTGGTGGCTACTGCTCTTTTTATGGTGAAGAAGAAGATGGAAAGGGAGATGAACAATCATTTAACAATCAAAAGCCTTGGAAAAGAATAATTGTTTTCTTGGCGGGTGTTACAATGAATTTCATCACCGCCATAATTTTTTCTTGGATACTTCTCTGCACTGTTGGATATGACACTCCACAAATTATTGGTTATAGCAATAATATCAATGTGGGAGTTTTTGAAGAAGGTGATATTGTTCGCAGCGTTGATGGAACAAAAATTGATTTTGCCTTTGGAGATACTTTTAATTCTGCCATAACAAAACAAAAACAAGAAGCAAAAGAATTTTATGAAAGCGACGATTACCTTGAAGGTTCAAGATATTCTTTCAGAATGGTGGTCACTCGTGATAATGAGAATGTGCAACTTATCGTTGCTGTTGTGCCTTACAACATAATTCAAATAGATGAAGAAACAGGCGAAAGTGTGACAATCACTGCTTATGTCATTGGCCTTGAAAGTGATGTTGCTGGAAAGGTTTGCACAACGGCATATAGATATGGTTTTTTTGAAGGTTTGGGACGGTCATTTTCTATGGCATTTGGCTTTGCTTGGGTGGTTTTGAAAAGTCTATGGATGTTAATTACTTTCCAAATTCCTATCACGGAAATGGGCGGAACAATAACGACAATTGCCACAATGGCGGAATATTCACAACAAAACCTTGCAAATATGCTTATTTTCATTCCACTCATTTCGGCGAATCTTGCGGTCTTTAATCTCTTGCCGTTCCCTGCTCTTGATGGGGCACACGTTTTGTTCACAACGATTGAATGGATAAGAAGAAAACCGATAAATCGAAAAGTGGAGAATACCATTCATTTTGTTGGTATTTGCATACTTTTTGCTTTTGTAATTCTTGTAGATATATTGCATTTTATATTGTAGAAATAAGTTGTAGATCTACAACTTATTTTTTCTTGACAATTTAGCTTAAAAGGTTTAAAATCATAAGTATGAATTTTGAGCAAGATTTTTTTAATTTTTTTGGAGATAAATATTCCTTTTTATATTTAAAAAGTGTGGTGGTTTCAACAGCACAAAATTTATGTACTGTAACTTTTTTGTATCCGTCAGAAAAAGAAAATTTAACTGATGACGAGAAGGAAGAAATAACCGATTTCATTAAAAATAAATTGAAACTTGAAAGCCTTGTTCTAAAAGTTAAGTTTATGAAAGTTTATGTTGAAGAAAAACTTATCAGAAAGAGCATTTTTCAAATTTTTGAAGATAAATTTAAACTTTTAAACACTTACATTAAAGATAGTGATGTTGAAATTAAAATCACAAATCTTGATGTTGAAGTGATTTTAAAAGTTAGTCCTAGAATTAATGATTTTATTGTTTCTAACAAAGTGGCGAATTATCTTGCAAAGGAATTAAAGAATAACTATTTGACTGATTTTATCATAACAATAAGTCCTTGTGCAGATAAGATTGATGAAGTTGATATAGACAATATTGAAATTAAAACATCGGCAAAAAAGACACTAAGATATGATGTTTTGGTAATTAAAAATATTCTGGGTGGTGATATTTTACCAAAGCCAGAATATCTTTCTCACATTGTTGCACCCAAAAGTTCTGTGATTGTGGCAGGTTACATAAATAAATTGGAGCGAAAAGATTTTGTCATTAAAAAAGGTGCAAGGGCAGGGCAACAAAAAGCATATTTTTCTTTCATACTTGAAGATAGACACGGCAAAATGGACTGCATTTATTTTTGTCCTAAAAAGTATGAAAGAGATTTAGATGCACTGGAAGAAAATATGTTCTTACTTCTTCACGGAGATGTTAGAATGGGACTTTCAAATAAACTGACTCTTTATATTGATAAAATTGCTCTTGCAAGTGAAGTTGAGCAGGTGCCAATTGAACAAGAAAATGTTGTTTATAAAGAAATTGAAATTGAAAAACTAAGCGCTGTTGAACAAGACAATATGTTTGGTAAAATTGACAAATATAATTCCAAAATTATGAACAACAACATTGTCGTTTTTGATATTGAAACAACTGGATTAAATCCTGATTTAGACCAAATCATTGAACTTGGTGCTGTCAAAATTGAACACGGCAACATTATTGAAAAATTTTCTACATTTGTTAAGCCAACAATCGAAATTCCTTATGAGGTTTCTGAACTTACACACATAACAAATGATATGGTAGAAGATGCTCCTCCGATTGAACATGTTATTAAACAATTCTACGATTTTTCCAAAGATTGCGTTTTGTGTGGGCATAATGTTATAGGCTTCGACATAAAATTTATTAGGCGATTTGGTTCTTATTATGATTTGACTTTTGATAACGACATCATAGACACAATGAATGAAGCACGCGTTTCTAAACTTAAAATTTCAAGGTTCAACCTTGGCACTGTGACAAAGGCTTTGGGAATTGAACTTGTTGGGGCTCATAGGGCTTGGAATGATGCTTATGCTACTGCTCAAGTTTTATTAAAGTTGAATGAACTTGGAAGATAAAATTAATTTTGACATATTTTTTCTAAATTCTTCTTAATTACTTATTAATTATTAAATTAAAATCTTGATATAAAATCATTTTTTAGTTATTTCTCTAAAATGTTGGACAAATTAACAATTATTTTTTGAAAATTACTTGATTTTTATTTTTTTATCGGTTATAATATTCTTATCTAGTGGCAGGGAGTGGGCAGTTTTGCTCACTCTTTGTGTTAATAGGAGGTTTTATGGCGAAAGTCAAACAAATTTGTGAAGAAAAATTAAGACCAGTGATTGAAGAAATGGGTTACGACCTTGTTGAAGTGGAATATGTCAAAGAATTTGACGGAATGAACTTAATTTTCACAATCGATAAAGAAGAAGGTGTTACTATTAATGATTGCGAAATTGTCAATAAGAAAATCGAACCAATCATTGATGAACTCAATCCTACTGACGACAAACCTTTCACTTTGGTGGTTTCTAGTCCTGGACTTGATAGACCGCTCAAAACTGACAGAGATTTAAGAAGAAATCTTGGAAATGAAGTTACTTTGACACTTTTTTCCAAACTAGATGGTAAAAAAGTTTTTGAAGGTGTTTTAAAGGCTTTTGATGAAAAAACAGTTACACTTTCAATTTCTGAAGGCGACAAGACTTTTGAAAGAGATAAAGTCGCTTCAATTAAACTTGTTATTAAATTTTAAGGAGTAATATAAAAATGGTAAACAAAGATTTTTTTAAGGCACTTGATGACCTTGAACAAGAAAGAAAAATTGATAAAAACACTTTTATTGCAACACTTGAAACAGCACTTACTTCTGCTTATAAAAAGATGTATGGCGAAGCAAAAAGTGCAATGGTAAAACTTTATCCAGAACGCAACACAATCAGAATTTTCTCTTATAAGACCGTGGCTGATGTTGTGGAAGACCCAGACAAACAAATTTCTCTTGAAGAAGCAAGACAAATCAAAAAGTCATATAAAGTTGGAGATATTGTTGCAGTTGAAGAAACCACAAAGGACTTCGGTAGAATTGCTGCCCAAACTGCAAAGCAAGTTGTTATGCAAAAACTTCGTGAACTTGAAAGACAAACTGCTGCAAGCGAACTTTCTGAAAAGGAAGATGAACTTTTGACAACAGTTGTTAAGAGAATTGATGGCGACAATGTTTTCGTTCTTATTCCTGGCACTCACACAGAAGGTGCTTTAATGAAAAACGACCAAATTCCAGGCGACAAATTTAAAGTTGGCGACAGAGTTAAGGTTTATGTTAAGAAGATTAAAGATTCTTATAACGGACCACAAATTCAAGTTTCAAGAAGCAATATTGGTTTTGTTAGAAAATTGTTTGAACTTGAAATTCCTGAAATTGCAAGTGGCGAAGTAAAAATTAAAAACATTGCTCGTGACCCTGGCAACAGAACAAAAGTTGCTGTTTATACTGACAGACCTAATCTTGACCCAATTGGAGCGTGTGTTGGTAACAGGGGAACAAGAATCAACACCATTGTTAATGAACTTAATGGCGAAAAGATTGACCTTGTTGAATATTCAGACGACCCACTTGAATACATTGCAAGAGCATTAAGCCCAGCAAAGGTGCTTTCAGTGGAGACTAATGACAGTTTGAATATGAGTCAAGTCATTGTTCCAGACGACAAACTTTCTCTTGCTATTGGAAAAAGTGGACAAAATGTTAGACTCGCTGCAAAACTTACAGGCTGGAAGATTGATGTTAAACCTGAAAGTTATGTTAGACCTAACGAAGAGGTCAAAGAAACTGAATATGAACTTACCGAACTTAATGACGAAGATTCTTTTGACACTATGAGTGACCTTGAAGAATTTGAAGAAATTAACGGAGATGAAGATAAGTAATGCAAAAAGAAAGATTAAGAATGTGTATTATCTGTCGTGAACATAGCGATAAAAAAGAACTTCTTAGAATTGTTAAAAACAAAGATGGCGAAATCTTTGTTGATAAAACAGGAAAAGCAAATGGGCGTGGTGCTTATATTTGCAAAAATCCTGAATGTTTTCAAAAACTTAGAAAAACTCGTGGACTTAATCGTGCTTTTAGATGCGAAATTAAAGATGAAGTTTATGATAAAATAGGAGAAGAAATTGAAAGAAGTTAAAGGTATTGTTGGTATTTGTCGTAAAGCGGGATATGCTATTATTGGTGGAGAAAATATTAAGAATAATTCGCATAAAATGTATCTTATCTTGGTAGATAAAAATTCTGGCAACTCTCTACTTCGAGAAATGACATTTACGGCAAGTTCTAGAAATATTCCTTTAATTAAAGTTCAAAATCTTCAAGAGATCGTGGGAATTGAAAATTGTAAAGCAGTTGCTTTTAAAAATAAGGCTTTAAGCGACGAAATTATCGGTATTTTAAAAGGAGAATAATTTGGCTAATCAACAATTAAACGGACTTAAAACTATTAATTCTATACAAAGAGATGGTTCTTTGCAGAATTTATTATTGTCAATTAAAGATGCTAAAACTCAACTTGATGCTTTTTCAAAAAAATTGCAAGACAAGAAAAGCGAAGTTCAAGTGAAGAAGCGTGAAGAAGAGAAAAAGGCGATTATAGTTGCTAATAATAACGCTCCTAAACAAGAAGTTTCCGAAACTGCTCCTATTGTTAAGCAAGAAGTTGTTAAGGAAGAACCTAAAAAAGTGGAAGAAAAGAAGGTTGATGTTAAAGAAAAACCACAATTTGTTAGCAATAGACAAAATGGGAATTTCCGTAAATTTGACCAAAAGCCACAAGGACAAGGGGCTAATAAAAACTTTTCTAATAATAAGCCAAATAATCCTAACGCTAATAAAGGCAATTTCAACAAACCACCATTTAATAAAAACCAACCATTATCTAAAGATGGTAAGAATAAATCATTTGTTTCAACAAAGGCTAATAACTATAAGAGTTTTGCTCCACAAGAGCCAGCGACAACTCAACCAGAACGCAATTTTGGAAATAAAAATAAGCGTAGGGTGAATGTTGATGAATCAAGAAAGGTAAGTGCAAGACAAAAACAAATGCAAGAAAGACATAGTGGAAATAACAATAACATTTATGTCTTAGATGATGAAGGCTTTGAAGAAACAACAATGGGTTCAAGAAAACTCATTAAGAAAAAGAAGGAAACTCCAACTATTGTTGCTCCAAAAATTACTCACGCAGTTTTGACTTCTAGAGAAATCACAATTAAAGATTTAAGTGAAAAAATTGGTAAGCCTGTTGCTGAAATTGTTAAAAAGTGTATGCTTCTTGGCATTATGGCAACAATTAATAGCACAATCGACTTTGATACTTGTGAACTTATTTGTTCAGATTTTGGTATTACACTTGAACTTAAACTTGATAAATCTTATGAAGAAAAATTGATTGATGCTTCCACTGATGATGACGATAAAGAACTTGTTAAGCGTCCGCCAGTTGTCACTGTTATGGGACATGTTGACCATGGTAAAACTTCCCTTCTTGACGCGTTTAGAAGAACAAATGTGGTTAGTGGGGAAGCAGGTGGCATCACTCAAAAAATTGGCGCTTATCAAATCACTTTCAACAATGAAAAAATCACTTTTATTGACACCCCAGGGCATGCTGCGTTTACCGCAATGAGAGCAAGGGGTGCAGAAGTTACTGATATTGCCATTCTTGTTGTTGCGGCTGATGATGGCATTATGCCTCAAACTGTGGAAGCAATTAATCATATTAAAGCAGCAAAAGTTCCTATGATTGTGGCAATAAACAAAATGGATAAACCAGAAGCAAACCCAGAGAGAGTTAAGCAACAACTCACAGAATATGGAATTTTGCCAGAAGAATGGGGCGGTGATGCAATTTGTATTCCTATCTCTGCAAAGACTGGAATGGGACTTGATGAACTCAAGAAAATGATTCTTCTTGTTGCCGAAATGGAAGATTTGAAAGCAAATCCAAATCGTATGGCAACCGGTGTTGTTATTGAAGCCGAACTTGATAAAGCGCGTGGACCTGTCGCTACTGTCCTTGTTCAAAATGGAACTTTGAAAATTGGTGACAGTATCATAAGTGGTATTACCTATGGTAAAGTTAAGGCTATGTTTGATGAAAATGGCAAGCCTGTTAAAAAGGCTCCACCTTCAACTCCTGTGGCTGTTATGGGCTTCAATGAAGTGCCTTCTGCTGGTGACCAAGTTTATGCAGTGGAAGATTCACTTTCTAAGCAAGTTATTCACGAAAGAATTGATAAAATCAAGAAAGAACGTGCAAAACAAACATCTGGTGTGAGTGCTGATGACTTTATGAACAGAATTCACGAAGGCAATTTAAAGAGTTTGAACATAATTATCAAAGCAGACACTCAAGGTTCTGTGGAAGCACTTAAAAATTCTCTTGAAGCAATAAGAAATGAAGAAGTTAAAGTGGTAACAATTCATAGTGGAGCAGGGGCAATCAGCGAAAGCGATTTAATTCTTGCTCAAACCACAGGTTCAGTTATCATTGCATTTAACTTAAAAATTCCATCAAAAACTGAGCAAATGGCCGATAGTTTGAAGGTTCAAATCATTGAAAGTAAGATTATTTACGAAGTTGTTGACCAAATAACTCGTCTAAGCAAGGGAATGATGGCAATTAAATATGAAGAAAAATATATCGGAACAGCAGAGATTAGGCAAGTTTTCAAACTTTCAACTGCTGGGAGAATTGCTGGAAGTTATGTAACTGACGGAAAGATTCAAAGAAACGCTATTGCTAAGATTAAGAGAAACGGCGAAATTGTTTGTGAAACAACTGTTGAATCTCTTAAAATTGTTAAAGATGAAAAAGCAGAAGTTGCTCGCGGATTTGAATGTGGCGTGAAATTTAAAGATAACTTTGACATAAAAGAAGGCGATATTGTAGAATATTATGTGAAAGAGGAGGTAAAAAGAGATTAATTTTCAATCTCTTTTTCATTTTAAAAGGGGGATAAGATGAGTAATAGACAAGAAAGAGCAAGCAGTGAAATTCAAAAATGCTTAATCGAAATTATACAACGCAAAATGAACGACCCAAGGCTCAGGCAAGTGATTAGTTTAACTGAAGTTAAGGTCAGCCCAGACTTTCAATTTTGCAAAGTTAAAGTCAGCGTTTTAGACTTAAAAGAAGCCAAAAATGTTGTTAATGTTCTACAAAAATCTGAAGGGTTTATTAAAAGAGAACTTAAAGAGATGATTGACCTTCCATATATGCCTAAATTTAAGTTTGAAGTTGATAAGGGAACTGCAAGCATCATTCAAGTCGAAGAAATCTTGAGAAATTTGGATATACCAAAGGAAGAAAGCGATGATGAAGAATAAGATTATTGAGAAAAGCCGAGAAGAAGAACTAAACGCGAAAAATTCACAATATGTTGATGAAGAAGAAGTTAAAAACATTATTTCTTCAGCAAAAAATGTGGCAATTTTTGGTCATGTCAACCCTGATTTAGATTGTTATGGCTCTATGTTTGGTGCAAAATATTTATGTGAAAAATTAGGAACTGAAGCTCATCTTTTTGCAAATAATCCAGAAACATCATTTTTAAATCAAATTTTTGACAAGAGTGTGGTTGAAAAAGATTTTGAACCTTCTAAATTCGACCTTGTTTTAATGGTTGATTGCAATGAATTTTCAAGAATTGATATTAAATTTAGAGAAAAGGTGCAAGCACACAAAAATATTCTTGCCATTGACCACCACGAACATAGCATAATTGAAAGTGGTTGCAAATTTTATATAAAAAGCGATGTTTGTGCTGCAAGTATGATTGTCGCAAATTTAATATTCACATATAAATTTAAACTCAATTATGAAACAGCTTCATACATTTTTGCTGGTATTGTGGGAGATACTGAAAGATTTTTAAATACTAACACTGATTTAGACACTTTTAAATGTATTGTTAAGCTTATGGAATATGGTATTGACATTCAAAAGATTTATGATGTTGTTTATCGTTCAATAACAAGAGAAAAAATTGAACTACAAAAATATCTTTTGGATAACTACCATGTTGAAGGAAAAAATATTTGTTATATTGTTGTGACGACCAAGGTTATGAAAAAACTAAAAGCAACTGTTGATGATGTGAAATTCTATGTAAACAGCTTAAATAACATTAAAGATTTTAATGTTATTATGGTGGCTTATGAGATTGACAAAAACAAATATAAAGTAAGTTGTCGCTCAAAGAATGGTTTTATTGTCTCAAAAGTTGCTCAGCACCACGGTGGTGGCGGACATCAAATGGCTGCAGGCTTTAATTTGTATGGAAATAAAAATGCCATAAAACATAAATTAAAGAAAATTTGTGAAGAATTTTAAATTTTGATTTAATTTTATATAATCTTAACAATATTAAATAAAAATAAAAGGAGTCAACGACTCTCTGTGAAAGAATATAGATTTAAAGATAGCGGAATTGTTTTAGTAAATAAGCCGAAAGGTATTTCTTCTAACAAAGTGGTAAACATTGTTAAATTTAAGTTAGGTGCAAAAAAATGCGGGCATCTAGGGACTCTTGACTTGGAAGGAGAAGGACTTTTGCCAGTCACAATAAATAATGCCACAAAATTGTTTGATTTTTATCTTCAAAAAGATAAAACTTATGAAACAGAATTTGTTTTTGGTTTTGAAACGGACACTTTGGACACATCAGGAAAAATTGTTAAAGAATGTGAAGTGAATTTTAGTGATAATGAGTTAAAAATGGCAGTTAATTCAATGATTGGAAAGTATATGCAAATGCCACCACAATATAGTGCAAAAAAAGTCAATGGACAGGTGGGGTATAAACTTGCACGAGTTGGAGAAACAATCAATTTATCGCCAAAAGAAGTGGAAATTTATGAGTTCAAGATTTTGAAGAAGATTAATAACAGAACTTTCCGCTTTGAAATCACTTGTTCAAGTGGAACTTACATAAGAAGTGTTTGTCGTGATTTGGCATATAAACTTGGCACTTATGGTAGTATGCAATGCATACTACGCACAAGATGTGGTGTATTCTGCATAAAAGATGCTTATTTATTAGAAGATATTGAAAAAGGAAATTTTGAGATTATTCCTTGCCAAAATTTATTTGATTATGATATTATAAACTTAAGCGAAAATGACTTTTTTAAGTTAAAAAATGGTCAACAATTAATTATTGATTTTAAAGATGCTTTTTACAAGATTTACTTTAATAATCAATTTTTAGGAGTTGGAGAAGTTAGAGAAAAAAACTTAAAAATGAAAATAAGATTAGCCGATTTTTAAAAGGGGAAATTTATGGGGAAAGTTTTGTTTGGACCTGCAGGAAATAGTCTTTCTTTTTATGAAGAAGGTTTTAAATCTTCTTTTGACACACCAAAATGGGTCAAAGAAAGGGGACTTGACATTTTTGAATATAGTTTTGGACAAGGTTATCGTATGACAACTGAAACCGCTTTAAAACTTGGGGAAGAATTTAAAAAAGAAGGAATTGTTCTTTCGCTCCACGCACCTTATTTTATAAATTTCGCTAACCCTGACGAAGAAATGTTTACCAAAAGCATAGGTTACATAAACACCGGCATAAAATTTATGAAAAGTTTGCAAGCAGATAGAATGGTTTTTCACCCTGCTTCTTGTGGAAAACAAACGCGAGAAGAAGCAGTTTCTTTGATGACGAATAGGCTTAAAGAAATTATGCCAACCTTTGAAGAAGAATTGGGAGATAAATATCTCTGTCCTGAAACTATGGGAAAGGTTATGCAAATTGGAACATATAAAGAGATTATTGACCTTTGCACAATTTCTAAAAAACTTATTCCAACTTTTGATTTTGGGCATATAAATGCATTAACACAAGGTTCTCTTAAAAGTGCAGATGACTATAAAAGAATTTTTGATTATTCTTTTGAAAAACTTGGCGAAGAAAGAACTAAAAATGCACATATTCATTTTTCAAAAATTCAATATGGTGCAAAAGGCGAAATAAGGCACTTGACTTTTGATGACACAATTTATGGACCATATTTTGAAGATTTGGTGAATGTTCTTATTGATTATGACCTTTCTTGCCATATTATTTGTGAATCTTCAGGAACAATGGCAGAAGATAGCAAAACAATGAAAGATATTTATTTGAAAACACTTGCAAATCGCAGTTAAGTATGTTATACTAATTGAGTTAAAAGTCAATTTGGCTTTTTAGTTTTTGAATTTAAGAATTGTTTTTACCTTTCTTAAATTTGAATACTATATTAAATTAAAAAATTAAGGAGATTTTTATGGTTACAGCAGGAGATTTTAGAAAAGGAACTACTTTTGAAATGGACGGAGCAGTTTACAACGTTGTTGACTTCTTACACGTAAAACCTGGTAAAGGCTCTCCATTTGTTAGAGCAAAAATTAAAAATGTTATGACAGGACAAGTTAGAGAGGACACTTTCAATCCATCTGACAAATTTCAAGAAGCGGTTATTGAAAAGAAAGATATGCTTTATCTTTACAACGATGGCGAACTTTATTATTTTATGGATAATGAAACTTATGAGCAAATGCCTTTAAATAAAGACGTGGTTGCTGATGTTTTAAATTTTGTTACAGAAAATATGAACACAACTATGTATATGTATAAGGGTGTGCCTTTTGCAGTTTATCCACCAACATTTGTTGAACTTGAAGTTGTGGACACTGAGCCAGGAATTCAAGGCGACACATCAAAGGCTTCAAAGAAACCAGCAAAACTTATCACTGGTTACACAATCAATGTTCCACTTTTTGTTAACATTGGTGATATAATAAGAGTGGATACTCGTGACGGATCATATATGGAAAAAGTTAAATAATAAAAAAATTAGAGTAAAAGAGATAGAAATTCTATCTTTTTTTGTTTTATGTGGCTTAAAAAAATTGCAAATTTTCTTGTATAACATAATTAAAATGAAAATTATTAAAAAATTTAATAAAATAAATTATTTTATTTGTAAAAAATTAAAATATATTTTATAATGTGAATATGAAAAAAATACATAATTTTTACATTATATGTTATTTTGTTTGCTTTTACCGTCATCGGTGGCGGACTGATTTTATCCGCTTGCACTGACAATTCTTCCTATTCAGAAGATGCGGGGGAGGGAATAGACAATTCACAAAATGAAGATAATTCAAACGGCTCTGATGATTCACAAAATAATGACCCTATATTAGACGATAGTGACGATATACAAATTCAAAATACAGTAACTATAACTTTACGTGTTTATAGACAATTAGTTACTGGAGATTATACTACAAATAAATATGATTCTGCTTATACTGGGACTGCAAGTGCTTGGATAGAAGGGAAGAGTGGAACTCAAGTTTCAGAAACTATTAGTATAAATAGTGCAACTACTACTTTAAGTCATAGTGAGACTTTATGGAATAACTGGTATCCTACTGTTCGATTTTCAGGTTTAAATAATAATGGTGCTTATGGTGGTATAAGAGGTTTTGCTTTTGACCATATTTATTGTTCTGGTTGTAATGCGAACATAACTGATACATATCATAGACATCACTTGCAAACTGGTATTTTTGGCAATGGTTCCATTACTTTTGATGTATATCTTTCATTAAAAAGATATAGAGTTGATATAAATATTTTGAACCCTAACGGAGAACAAGATTTTAATAGTGGGACAATGAATTATAGTACACATTGGGGAAATCAAAATTACACCAATGTTAACAACGAGCAAGGTGAAGTATATTTGGTTGCAGGTTCTTCTCTTATGATTTGGAATATAACACCAACCACAGGTTATTATTTTAAGTACATTACATATACTGTTTATATTAGCGCATTAATATCGAGGACTAGTAATAATGGCTCTTTTATCTTTTCTCTTTCTTGGCCAGGATCCAATATACAAGATTATGGAACGCCTACTGGAGGAATGGATATAATTATTACAATTCAAATGGAATATTTATATAATATTGATATAAACATATTAAACCCCAGTGGGGTACAAGATTATTTAAGTGGAACAATGAATACTTGGAACCAATACTCAGGAAGCTCTTATAGTAATATTACTGACCAGCAAGACCCATATTGTGGAAAAGATCAAGAGATTAGGATTTCAAATATTATACCTACCACAGGTTATTATGTTGAAAGCGTAACTTGTTCACGAGGAACTATTGTTGAAAGTGATGGAACATATACTTATACTGCGTCATTTACTGGTCATGATCCAGGTGACTGGGACGATATAATCGTAATTCAGATGTCAAATACTTATTATATTAATTTTGATTCGGATAACTATGTTCGGTATCCATATTCTGTGCAATTTAATTCCGTAACTGGCGCTTCGACATCTACTATTGAAGGAAACTCGCAAAATGTGGTTATATCTTTGACTTCAAATTCGACAAGCGATCAAAGTGGCCCATACTTAGAAGGAGTTCCTTTGACTGTTGGAGAAGAATATAAGTGGAGTATTGAGTTAAGAGCTTCTCGAACTATTAATATTGATTATTTTGGCCATGAAATGAGTGAAAGAACAACTGAAACAATAACATCTTCTTGGCAAACGTTTACAAATACTTTCACTGCTATTAATTATGATTTTTTTGCTTTTACATTTTATTCATCAGAATGGCAGTCTGGTGATTACTTATACATAAGAAATTGTGCAGTCCAAAAAGTTTCAGATATTTCCTTTGAAGAGCCGTTAGCTCCTATTACTGTGGAGTATGGAGAAGCTTATGGCACTCTTCCAACACCTGTTCGAACAGGTTACACTTTCAACGGTTGGTATACGAATTCTAGTTTTACAGGCAGCCCTGTAACTTCTTCAACAGTTTTCACACAAACTGCTAATCATACACTTTATGCTAGATGGACGGCAAAAACTTATAACAACATTTATCATTATCGAAATAGTAGCGGAGTAACAAGTTCTGACACGCAAATAAGAACTTATAACCAAAGTTTCACAACACGTTCCGCCTCATATCTACCTTATTATAATTCTAATGGTTGGAGTTTATATGGTTGGGCTTTCAGTAATTCAACTATCGAAAGAAGATATGCTGGTAATACAACAATTTCAGATACAACTTACACTCAAAGCACATCAACATTATCTTGGTATGCAATTTCTTGGCGTTCCGTTTATCTTTATTTTAATTTTAACGGAGGTTCTGGCACAAATGTTACATTGTCATCAGCACAATATTGGAACCAGTGTGGGAATATAAGAAACTCAATTAGTTTTACAATTTCGAATAGTATTCCAACACGGACAGGATATAATTTCCTAGGTTGGTCAACTTCAAACATAGCAACCAGTCCAAGCTATTATCCTGGTGAAAATTATATGTTTAATCAAACTTACAGCGCATCACAGTCGGTGACTTTATACGCTGTTTGGCAACCTATTACCTATGAAATTACACTTGAGCACGAAAATGGCGAGTCAGCTTCGACAATTTTTATAAAATATGATACTGGTTTCTATTCTGACAGTGCAACAACTAATCAAATTTATACAATTGAGAGTGTAGTTGGGCTTCGCGAAAAAGCGGGCTATGATTTTGGTGGATATTATACTTTGCAAAATGGTTTAGGAAATCAAATTATCGACGAAACTGGAAATATTGTTGGAAACAATAATTTTACAACAAGTGATGCTACAATTTATGCTAAATGGGAAGCGACAAATCCGGCACATTTTGACGAAGAGAAAGGATACTGGTATGTGGAAATGGGAATGTTTCCACAAGATAGGGTGACGGACAGTGGAATCATCTCAGAGCTAGACAATTTAAGAAATTCAGAAAGTGCCATTACTCAAACTTATCAAATGGGAGGAAATGCTTTAAATTCATATACCTTTAACGGAGAAGAATATGCGTATTTGTCATCGAACAACACATATTACAAGGTTTTATCAGTAAGATATGTTTTAGCAGGAGAATACGAAGAAGAATTTGGTACAGAAAGTGCGAATGTGACAGCGGTAACAGAGAAGATAGTCTTTACAAGTGTGTTTGATAGTGTTGGGTTGAGTTTAGGAGAAGGCTTTGTTGAGTCTGATTTATACACCAACTCAAACAGCTTAATTTCCAGCACAACCATAGATACAGAACTTTTAGCGACGCGAAATTTCACAGTAGATAAGTATATGAATATAAATAATGGAATTTTAGATTCGGAAACAGACGAAATATTGACTGCAAATTATATAGTTTCAAATGTCGAGGAAATAGCGGAAGTGTTTGGAGAGTGTGAGGCAGAATATAGCGATTTAGTGAGCGACATGTTAAGAGGCAAAATGTATTGGACAAGAGGTTTAGGAAGCAATATAAAAGTGGGCGAGAGTATCACAAGATTTGGCTCGGTTACGCAAACTGATATGGATATGATGTTAGGTTTTAGAGTCACTATCGCTTTAGCAAATTTTGCTTGTGTATTATAAGATTTTTTAATTAAATAAAAAATATATTTTCGAAATTTATTTGACAATTAATTTTCTTTAAGTTAAAATATAAATGGTGATATATGCAATATAAAAGATTTATGGGACTTGATTATGGTAATTCGAGAATTGGAATTGCGTTTTCTGATTACACCGCGACAATTGCTACTGCTGATAGCATATATAAAAGTCGGGGGCATGAAGAAGATTTAAATTATCTTTCTTCTTATGCAAAAGAGAATGATGTTTCGGGGATTGTTCTTGGGTTACCGCTCAATGCAGATGGCACTGAAAGTGAAATGTCTTTGAAAGTTAAAGATTTTGGAAAAGCTCTTGAAGATTATTCACAAATCAAAGTTTTTTATCAAGATGAAAGATATACATCTTTTGAAGCTGAAGAATATTTGAAGGAAGCAGGACTCAAGTGGGAAGATAGGAAAAAACTTCTTGATAAAGTTTCCGCTCAGATAATCTTACAAAACTATCTTGATGAAAATAAATAAAAGAAAAGGGGAAAATATTATGGATAAGAATAAAGTTAAAAAACTTGAAGAAATTTCAAATGATGTTGAAAAAGAAATGTCAGATTTTGATATTTTAGATGTTTTATTGGATCAAAATGACACTGATCCTATTGTTTTAGAAGATGACAAAGGGAAAAGAATTAGATTTGAACAAGTTGCAATCGTTCCTTATGACAACAAAATTTATGCTGTTCTAAAACCTATTGATAAAATTGAAGGTGTTAAAGACGATGAAGCAATTGTCTTTTTATGTGACGAAACAACAAAGCCTACAACTTTAAGACCAGAAGCAGACCAAGAAATTGCTATTAAGATTTTTGACGAATATTATAATCTTGTTGAAGAAGCAAATAAAGAAGCTACTAAAAATAAAAAGAAAGCTAAGAAATAATCGTTTATTAAAGTAAAAAATATCCTTAGAAATGCTAAGGGTATTTTTATTTTAAAGTTTGTTATTTTTAATTACATTGTTTTGTTTTAATTGCTTCAAAAAATTTTGCTTATTTTCTCTATTTTTGAATAAAAATTGTTTTTTTAATAACAATATAATTAACAAGGAAATATTCCTTGAAAAATGGGAGGTAAACTATGTTTGGTAAAAAGAAAGAGAAGGCTTGTAAAAACTGCTCAAATGCTGAAGCAGGGAGAGAAACTTCTTCAAGAACTTCTTCAAATGCAAGAAATTGCGAAGCTGGAAGAGAAGCAAAATCTAGTAAGTCTTCAAAAAAATGCAAATAGTTCCCAAAATGAAAAAAGACCATCAAGGTCTTTTTTCATTGTTAAAATTCATTTTATTTTATGACTTTTTCAAATTCTTCTGGGAGATTTATTTCAAAATGATAGTTTTTGTTAAGTAGTTTATTATAAAATGAGATTGACTTTAAGTGTAAAAATGTGTGAGAAAATTCGTCATTTATTCCGTAAATTTTGTCACCAATAAGAGAATGTGTTATTGACGCACAGTGCAGACGAATTTGGTGTGTTCTTCCTTTTATTATCTCAGCTTTTAATAAAGTTTTACCATTTAGTGCTTTAACAGGAGTTAAAGTTGTTTTTGCATATTGACCAAGTGGGGAAATTACCCTTTTCATTTCATTTATGCCATTATTATTTATTGTTAAAATAGGTTTTTCAATTATCGTTTTATTTTCCAAAATTCCGTGACATATTGCATAATATTCTTTATTTAATATTTCTGTAAATTGATGAGTAATTGCATCTTTTGAAATAAGAATAAGTCCTGATGCTTCTCTGTCTAGGCGATTAAAAACTCTAAGTGTGAAACTGTCATCATTTATATATGCCACAATTCGTCCTGCAAGATTGTCTTCATAGTGTGATTTTGTGGGCATTGTGGCAAGAAGTGGTGGCTTGTTTACAAGGAGATAATTTTCATCTTCATAGACCACGTCTATATCTTTTTCAACTTTTTTAATTTTTGTTGGAGAATAAGGATTTTTATCAATTTCTAAGATGTCTCCATTATTTAATAGTGTTCGTGCAGTGGAAGGAGAGTTGTTTACTAAAATTGCGTTATCTTTGTTTCTTAAATTTTTAAGATAATGTTCGGAAAAACCATTTTTGCGAAGATATAGATAAACATTTGTTTTTTCAACAATGTTTGAAACTGAAATTTTATAGTAGTTAATTTGCGTTTCTTTATTAATATTGTTTTGTGAATTAGTTAAATTATTTTTAGGTTTAATGATTGTTCCCATGGGTATATTTTATCATAAATTTGCTGATTTTCAAAATATGCTAACAAGTTTCCATTTTTACTTGACAAAACTTTATTAAATGATTATAATTTGAGTGTAAAAACGATGATGAAAGACTAGTAGATGTCAAAAAGTTTCTTACAGAGAGCCTTTGGTTGCTGGAAATAAGGCAAGGAATGTGGCATTGAATTCACTTTCTAGTTGCACCTTGAAGAGTTTATCTTGTGTAGGGGTTGTCGCGTATGCAGGCGTAAAATGCAAAATTAAGGTGCTTCTATAAGCATAAAGTTAGGTGGTACCACGGCTATGTCGTCCTAATAATAGGACGGCATTTTTTTTGTTTAAAAGGAGAGCAAAGTGAAAGAGAAATTAGATGCAATTTTGAAAAATGGCTTAAGTGAAATTGAAAATGCTGATAATTTGAAAGCATTAGATGATGTGCGTGTTAAGTTTTTGGGCAAACAAGGCGAACTTACTGCAATTTTACGAAATATGAAAGAAATTCCAGCAGAAGAAAGAAAAGATGTTGGTATGCTTGCAAATGTTGTTAGAAACAAAATTGAAGAAGCATTGTCTAAAAAACTTGCAGTCTTAGAAGAACAACAACTTGAAGTCGAAATGGAAAAAGAAAGAGTTGACATAACAATGCCAAGCAAGGGGATTAAGAAAGGTTCCCTTCACCCTTTAACACGATTTAATAATAAATTTATGGATATTTGCGTGGAAATGGGCTTTACTGTTATTCAAGGACCAGAAATTGACACTGACTACTATAACTTTGAAGCATTGAATGTTCCAAAAAATCACCCTGCAAGAGATATGCAAGACTCACTTTACATTACTGACAACATTGTGCTTCGTACTCAAACATCAAATATGCAAGTTCACGCAATGGAAACAATTAAACCACCATTTAAAATTGTTTGTCCTGGGAGAGTTTATCGAAATGATGATGACAGTTCTCATTCTCCAATCTTTAATCAATTTGAAGCACTTGTGGTTGATGAGAATGTTGGTCTTAAAGATTTAATGAAAATGATTGACACAATTTTGAAGCGTTTATTCGGCGAAGATGTTAAAATGCGTGTTCGTCCTTCATATTTCCCATTCACTGAACCTTCAATTGAAATTGATGCAACTTGTCAAATGTGTGGTGGAAAAGGTTGTTCACTTTGCAAAGGTTCTGGGTTTTCAGAAGTTTTTGGGGCAGGAGTTGTCAATCCAAAAGTTCTGGAAATGTCTGGAATTGACAGTAAGAAATATTCGGGTTTTGCCTTTGGACCTGGTATTGACAGAAGTGTTATGGTTTTAAATAAAATTCCTAACATTAAATACCTATTTAGAAATGATATGAGATTTTTAAAGCAAATGCGTTAATTTGTTGTGTTATGCAATGCATACTACACTATATATTGTGTTTTATATAAAGGAGAAAGAAAATGAAAGTTTCTTATAATTGGCTTAAAGATTTTGTTGATATTGACATTCCTGTTGAAGAACTCGCTGAAAAGCTTTCCACTTCGGGTTTTGAAGTTGAAGAATATTCTTTCCAAAATGAACATTTACACGATGTTTATGTTGGCAAAATTACCAAAATTGAAAAGCACCCAGAAGCAGATAGACTTCAAATTTGTCAAGTTGATGTCGGAGATAAAAAAGTTCAAATTATAACTTCTGCGACAAATGTCTTTGAAGGTGCTGTTGTTCCTGTTTCACTTGAAGGAGCAGATTTAGTTAATGGTGTTAAAATCAAACCTACTAATTTTAGGGGTGTTAAAAGTGACGGAATGTTTTGCTCTGGAGAAGAACTTGGAATTGATGAAAACTATATCGAAGGTGGTGGAGTTAATGGAATTTTAATTTTACCAAATGATATGAAAATTGGGGCAAAGATTGAAGATGCTTTGATGCTTAATGATGTTGTTTTGGACATCAATGTAACACCAAATCGTCCTGATTGCAACAGTATTATTGGAATTGCAAGAGAAATTTGTGCAATTTACGATAAACCTTTTAAAGATGTTGACTATTCATATAAAACAGTTGGCGGAAATATCAATGACCATATTTCTGTTGAAGTTAAGACAGAAAAATGTCCAAGATATATGGCAAGTTATGTCAAAGATTTGAAACTTACTCGTTCTCCACTTTGGCTCCGTTCTCGTCTTTTTGCAGTTGGAATTAAACCAATAAATACCATTGTTGATATCACAAACTATGTTCTTATTGAACAAGGTCAGCCAATGCACGCATTTGACTATAAACATCTTGCAGGAAGCAAAATTATTGTTCGTGATGCCAAAAAAGATGAAAAAATTGCCGTTTTAAATGGAAATACCTACACATTAAATTCTGATGATATGGTTATTGCTGACAGTGTTAAACCAGTTGTTATTGCAGGGGTTATTGGTGGAGTTAATTCTTGTGTGGAGAAAGATACCACAGAAACAATTTTTGAATGTGCTGTTTTTGATTTAAAGAGTGTGAGACTCACTAGCCGTAAAATTGGTGTTATGACGGACTCTTCTTTGAGATATTCAAAGGGTGTTTATTTATCAACACCAATTAAAGCAATCCAAAGAGCATTAAATTTGGTTTCAACATTAAATTGCGGAAAGATTGTTGATGGAATTATTGACACTTGCAAACAAAAGGAAGTTCCAGAAAGGAAAATTGAAGCTTCAATGTCTAAAATTGATAAAATATTAGGAGTGACAATTGATAGAAAGAGAGTGCTTCAAATTTTAAATAGTTTAGGGATTAAATCAATTTTAAATGGCGACAAACTTTCTTGCACTTTACCATATTATCGTGAAGATGTTGAAAATGAAAATGATTTAGCTGAAGAATTAATCAGAATTTATGGCTATGATGTTTATAATAATGTTGAAGGTGGTGCATTTGAACATTCTTCTGTCACTGTCGGAGCGTTTGAACCTAGACTTGTTATGGAAAACAAGATGAAAAATGAACTTGTGGACAATGGTTTCTATGAAACTTTGAACTACTCACTTTATTCTCCATCTGCTATTGAAAAACTTATGATAAATGACGAAAGAAAAAATGTCATTAAACTTGCAAATCCTATTAGTGAAGATTTGTCAACAGTAAGAACTGTTATGGCGCATGCTTTACTTCTTGATATTCACTATAATTTGTCTGTTGGGAATAAAGGCTTAAGATTTTTTGAAACTGGGAGAGTTTATCAACCAAAATCTTTACCACTTACCGAACTTCCAGTTGAAAACAATCGTTTGTCAATCGCAGTTTGTGAAGATGGATATGATTTCTTTATGCTTAAAAATGTTATTGAAAACTTGCTTATTTCTTTCCCACTTGAATATAAACTTGAAAGGTCAAAAGAACCTTATCTTCACAGTGGTGTGAGTGCTGACATAATTGCAAGTGATGGCAAAAAAGTTGGCTGGTTTGGTAAAGTGCATAAAAAAGTTTTGAAAAACTATGACATTTCTGAAGATGTTTATTATGCCGAACTTGACACTGATTATTTATCTAAACTTCCTGAAAAAACTTATGCGACAAAGGAAATTTCCAAATTCCCTATTGTTGAAAGAGATATTGCAGTTGTTGCTGATGAAAAGGTGACAAATGGAGAACTTATCTCTGCAATTAAATCTGCTTGTGGTAAGCATTTCTTTGAGTGCGAACTCTTTGATGTTTATCGCAGTGAGAGTCTTGGAGAAAACAACAAAAGTCTTGCATATAAAATTCGTCTAGTAAGTGATGATAAAACTTTGACTGCTGACGAAATTAATGCTATAATTAAAAAGGTGTTAAAGAGTTTAGAATTTAGGTTTGGTGCTAAACTAAGAGCATAACAAAATTATTTTAAAATTTTGTCTTATCGTGTTTAGTAATTTAAATTTTGCTCAATGATTATATAAAGGAGAAAAATGATATTTCTTGATAATGCAGGAACAACAAAAATGTTTGAAGAATGTGTGAAAACATATTCTTTTTATTCGTGTCAAGAATTTTATAATCCATCTGCTGTTACAAAAGTGAGTGCCAAAATTGGTGCAGAGATAAATGATGTTCGTTCTCTCATTTTGAAGAAACTTAATGCCTTTGAAGGAACAATTATCTTCACGGGTGGGGCGACAGAGAGTAACAACCTTGCCATCAAAGGTTCGATGCGTGGTGGAGATTATGAATATGTCTTTTCAAGTGGGGAACATCCTTCAGTTTTGAATGTGGCAAAAACTTTGGAAATGCAGGGAAAGAAAGTCCATTTTGTTAAACTCAAGGAAGATGGAAAGATTGATTTAGATGATTTAAAAAGTAAGTTGAATTCAAAAACAAGACTTATCAGCACAATTTTTGTCAGCAATGAAACTGGTGCAATCAATGATATTAAGGAAATTTCCAAACTTCGTGAAAAGTTTGCTCCAAATGCGATTCTTCATATTGATGCTGTTCAAGGTTTTATGAAAATTCCTTTTTCAGTGGAAGATTTTAAAGTTGACTTACTCACTTTTAGTGCCCATAAATTTCACGGACCAAAAGGTGTTGGTGGGTTATATGTGAGAAAATTAAGTCTAATAAAAAATATTGTCGATGGTGGTGGACAAGAATATGGGCTTCGTTCGGGCACAGAAAATGTGCCAGCAATTATGGCTTTAAAAACCGCTCTTGAAAAAATTGATGTTAAACAAAATTTTGAAAATGCGAAGAATTTGAAAGAAAAATTTAATGAAGTCATATCAAAAGAAAACGGTATCAAAATTTTAAACTTTGCTGGTTCGCCTTATATAGAAAGTTTGGTTTTCTCTGGTGTTAAAGGAGAAACAATGCTTCACGCACTTGAAGAAAATGGGGTTATTGTTGGGCTTGGCAGTGCTTGTTCTTCTAAAAAAGCAGGAAACAGAGTTTTAGAGCAAATTGGAATTACAAAGAATGATATAATTTCAAGTTGCAGAATAAGTTTCAATGCTTATCAAACTGTTGAAGAAATTGAAAAAGCAGGGGAAATTATTATTCGTGTTTATAATGATATAAAGAAAAGGGTTACTTAATGAAAAAAGTTTTATTATTGAAATTCGGTGAATTGTTCTTAAAAGGTAAAAATAAGAAAGATTTTGAAAAACTTTTGATTGAGAATATCAAAACAAAACTTTCTTCCTTTTCTTTTTCATTGGAACAGGTTGTTGGAAGAATTATTATTTCAGACTATGACGAAATGGAAGAAAATGCCATTGTTCAAAACTTAACAACTGTGTTTGGACTTATTGGTGTTTCAAAGGCGACAGAAGTGGCATCTGACTTTGAAGAAATTGCAAAATTTGTTTCAAACATTGAAATTGATGGAACTTTTAGAGTTAATGCAAAAAGAGCAGATAAGAAATTTCCTATGACTTCAGTTGAGATGGAAAGAAAACTTGGCGAAGTTGTTTTAGAAAGCAATAAAAACGCTAAAGTTGATTTACATAATCCAGAACACAACATAAATGTTGAAGTAAGATTTAACAACCAAACTTTTATCTACTACGAAACAATTAAATGCGATGGTGGGCTTCCATTAGGTTCGGGTGGTAAAGCACTTGTTCTTCTTTCTGGGGGAATAGATAGTCCAGTTGCAGCATACTTAATGGCAAAGCGTGGACTTAAAATTGAAGCAGTGCATTTTCATTCTTATCCATACACAAGTGAACAGGCAAAAGAAAAAGTTATCACTCTTGCAAAAGAACTTACAAAATATTGTGATGAAATCAAACTTCACATTGTTTCTTTCACAAAAATTCAAGAACAAATTCATATGAATTGCGATTCGGAATATATGATTACAATTATGCGAAGAATTATGATGAGAATTGCAGAAAAGATTTGCGAACAAAATGAACTTGGAGCGATAATCACAGGGGAGAGTTTGGGGCAGGTTGCCAGCCAAACAATGCAAAGCATCAATGTTACAAACAGTGTGGTTTCACTTCCAGTTTTTCGTCCACTTATTGCGTTTGATAAAGAAGATATTGTGGAGATTGCCAAAAAGATTGGGACTTTCGAAACTTCAATTTTGCCTTATGAAGATTGTTGCACTGTCTTTTTGCCAAAATATCCTGTTATTAAACCAACGATTAAAAAAGCAGAGTATCAAGAAAAATTTTTAAATATTGATGAACTTGTAAACGATGCCTTAAACACAAAAGAAGTTTTAGTTTTAAAAAGATAGGTTTTTATTTTTGTGATTTAAGACTGCAGGTTTTACTTGCAGTTTTTTATTGTGGGGCAGGGGACTATTATTTGTCGATATTTTCATTGAACTTTAAAATGTATATTAACTTATATTTATTCTTTTTGAATTTATAAATTTTCACATTTTCAAATTATTATAAAAATTTATTGCATAAATATTCAAAAATCACTTGCATAATTATAAATTTTATTGTATAATAATGAAAAATGCATTAATATTTATAAATTTATATTTATGCATAAATCGCCTAATTGCCCTATTTTAGCGGGTTATATGGCTTAAAGGAGTTTGTTATGGCAAGAAGTGCAAGACAGTCGAAAATTCTTGAACTCATCTCAATTAAAGAGATTGAAACTCAAGAAGAACTCGCAAAAGAACTTAAAAATGCTGATTTTGATATTACACAAGCAACTATTTCTCGTGATATCAAAGAACTTGGTCTTACAAAAATTTTGTCTTCAACTGGCAAATATAAATATGCCATTTTGGGTTCTGAACAACAAGCAATTTCTAACCGTTACATAACAATTTTTAAGGAATCTGTTATTTCGGTTAAAAATGCTCTTAATCTTGCTGTGATTAAAACCATCAAAGGAATGGGTGGAAGTGTTGCTTCTTTTATTGACAAACTCAATCTTATTGACCTTATGGGAACAACTTATGGTGACGACACAGTTCTTCTTGTTTTTCCATCAACGGCTTTGTCAAGTGAGGCTGTGGCAACGCTTTCTGATATATTGGCTTAAAAGGAGGGAGAAAAATGCTTTCTTCTCTTTTTATTTCAAATCTTGCTCTTATTAAAAATTGTGAGATAGATTTCAAAAAAGGTTTCAATGTGATTTTGGGACAATCTGGTGCGGGGAAAAGTATTCTTATTGATGCCTTAAGTTTTGTGCTCGGTGCAAAGGCTGACAAAACACTTATTCGAAGCAAAGAAAACACAATGCGTGTTGAAGCAGTGTTTGACCACTTAAGTGAAAGTATTAAAGAAACTTTAACTTCATTAGATATTGAATTTGAAGATGAACTAATCCTTTCCAGAACCTTAAACCTTGATGGAAAAAGCACAATTAGGGTTAATGGTGTGCCAGTTGTTCTCAAAACATTAAAAGAGATAACATTAAATTTGATTGATTTTTGTGGGCAACACGATAATGTTGGACTAATTAATGAAAACAATCACTTATCACTTTTAGATAGATTTATTGGAGATAAAGCATATAGTCTTTTGGAAGAAATTTCAAAAGAATGTGATAATCTTGCAGAAATTGAAAAAGAGATTAAGTCACTTGGTGGCAATGAAACGGAAAGAAATAGGCTTAAGGAAATTTTATCTTTCCAAATTCAAGAAATTGAAAATGCTAATCTTCAAGAAGGCGAAGAAGAAGAGTTAAAGGAAAGATTTAAGTTTATTTCGGCAAGCGAAAACATTTGTGAAAAAGTTGGTGGTGCGGTTTCTAAACTTGATGAAGGTGTGAATGCTGTAACTAATGGACTTTTTGAAGCAAAAAATCTTCTTTCTTCCTTTTCTGAATTTCAAGACATTGCAGAGTGCCAAGAAAGATTAAATTCTGCATACTATGAAATTAAAGATGTGGCAGAAGTTTTGGAAGGTATTGTCAAAAACACTGATTTTGATGAAAGTGAACTTGAAAGAATTGATAATCGTCTTGATTTAATCAAAAGTTTGAAGAAAAAATATGGGGCAGATATAACTGAAATTTTGAAATTCCTACAAGATGCAAAAGAAAGGCTTGATAATCTTGAAAACAGCGAGTTTATGATAAATAAACTTGATGCAAAGAAAGAAAAATGCCTTCAAAATTTAAACCAATTATGTTCAAAACTCTCCACTTTGAGAAAAGAAAATGCTTTGATTTTGGAAGATAAAATTAAATTAGAATTAAACGACCTTCAAATGAAAGGAACAAACTTTAAAGTTCAATTTGACAAAAGCGAAATTGGAAGAAAGGGGTTTGATGCTGTCAAATTTATCTTCTCTGCAAATGCTGGACAAGAAATGAAAGATTTGTCTAAAACCGCTTCTGGTGGGGAACTATCCAGACTTCTTTTGGCATTTAAAGGTATTATGCTTGATAAAGAAAATGTGGCAACAGTCGTTTTTGATGAGATTGATTCTGGAATAAGTGGGCAAACGGCAGGCAAGGTGGCAGAAAAACTTGGTAAGATTGCTGAGTTTGTGCAAGTCATTTGCATCACTCACACACCAGTTGTGGCAAGCAAGGGCGATGAATTCATTTTGGTTTCCAAGAAAAATGAGAACGGAGAGACCGTTTCAAACGCAAAAGTGATTGAAGGGGAAGAGGTTGTTGAACAAATTGCAAGACTAATTGATGGAAATGAAAATGTTTCTTCAACTGCTCTTGATCACGCCAAAAAATTACTTGCGTAAATTGATATAAGAAAAAGGTTGCTATTATAATAGCAACTTTTTTTACATATAAAATTTTTATTTTACATATATTTTTCTATGAAAAAAGTTTGGACAATCGTTTTTCTTATTTTTGGAACTATTGTTGGCTCTGGCTTTTCAAGTGGAAAAGAAATTTTTGTCTTTTTTAGTAGGTTTGGCAATCTTTCATACCTTTATATCTTTATTGCTTGCGTTCTCTTTTTCTTTCTTTTTTATCTCTTTTTATCCAAAGGGAGCAAGGTAACGGAAAAGTTTGAAAATTTGAAGATAATAAACATTATTATGATTTTTATTTCCATTGTGTTTACTGCATCTATGTTTGCAGGCTTAAAAAGTTTGTTTTCTTTTTCTGGTTCTTTTATTTACATTTTACTTTGTGCTGGGCTTTTACTTTTAACATTATATATAACACTGAAAGGTATGAAAATGCTGGAAAAGTTCACAGCATTTATTATGCCTATTTGTGCCTTTATTTTCCTTGGTGTTCTTGTGTTTTTATGTTTTCAAAAATCGACATATATTATGGAAACAAAAAGCCATTTTGGTTTTTTATATTCTCCGTTATATGTTGCTCTCAATTTTTCAACAAGCACTTTCATTGTGGCAAAAGCGGGGAATGAGCTCACAAAAAAACAGACTTTTTTTATCAGTCTGTTTTCAAGTCTTCTTCTTTTTGCGTTTTTAACTTTTGGGAATGTTGTTTTAAGAACACACCCAGAAAGTTTTTATGCTGATATGCCTTTTCTATATCTATGTCAAGGGAACAAATTTTTCTTTACACTCTCTTATATTGTGATTTTTATTGGCTGTCTTACCACTCTTCTTTCTTTATGTTTAACCTTGAAAGAAAGTTTATCAAATTTCTTTAAAAGTGAAGTTTTGCTTCTTTCTCTTTCCATTTTTCTTCCATTTTTAATCAGTGAATGTGGTTTTTCTTATATCGTTTCTTATCTCTATCCAGTTTCGTCAGTTATGGCAATTTTCCTTCTTCTATTTTTTATATCGTCTTTCCAGAAGACTAACAAGAAAATACATCAAGAAGGCGAGTATGCAAAGGACAAAGGTGGCGGTCATAACTAGGTCAATCTTGAAGATTTGACCGCCATAGACAATGAGATAGCCAAGTCCTGCTTTACTTGTCAAATATTCGCCCATAATGCTACCAACCCAAGCCATTCCCACATTAATTTTTAAAACGGAAATAAAGTCTGGCATTGAATTTGGTAAAACGCATTTCCATAAAATTTGAAATTTGTTTGCGTGCATACTTTTAAGTAAAAGAATTTTTCCTTCATCACAAGCAATAAATGCGGAGAGCATTGACATTGTTGTGATTACGATGCAAATAAGCACACACATCAAAACTATGGCACTTGTTCCTGCACCAACCCAAAGAATAATCACTGGGCCAAGTGCAATTTTTGGCAAGGAATTTAAAACAATGATATATGGCTCAAAAATCTTCCTAACCTTTTCATTCCACCAAAGTGCAACTGCAATTAAATAGCCTAAAACTGTGGCTATCGCAAAACCGATTAAGGTTTCATAAAGTGTTACCCAAGCGTGATGAAAAAGTGTGCCAGCACTGATTAAATCGCCAAGTGTGGCGACAATTCTTGATGGACTGGAAAAAAAGAAAGGGTCAAGGACTTTTAAGTAGGTGAGTAGTTCCCAAAGTCCTATGAATGCAACTAAAATGAATATTCTGAAAAATATGACGATAAACTTATCTTTTTTGAGTTTACTGACATACAACTGATGCGACTTAGAAAAACTAGTCGCTGTTATTTTTTTGTTCTTCATTTGTAAGTTCTCTCCATATTAAATCAAAGTAACTGCCAAAGGAAGAATCTTCACGTTTTTTAAGTGGAGTTTCTCCGTTTAAGTTGAGATGTATTTCATCTTTCACTTTGGCAGGTCGAGAAGATAAAACTATGATTTTATCAGACAGCGAAATTGCTTCTGAAATGTCGTGTGTAACTAGAAGTGCTGTCTTTTTTTCATTTTTTAGTATTTCAGCAACATCGTCGCAAAGAGTCAGTCTTGTTTGATAGTCGAGTGCCGAGAAAGGTTCGTCGAGAAGTAAGAGTTTTGGCTCTAAAACTAGAGTGCGAATGAGTGCCACTCTTTGTCGCATACCACCACTAAGAGAGCGTGGTTTTCGGTTTTTAAAGCCATCGAGATTATATTTTTTTAATAGTTCTTCGGCAAAGGCAAGTTTCCTATCTAAATCTTTTGGCTTTTGAAGTTCGAGTCCTAAAGTTACATTTTTCCAAACCGTTCGCCAATCAAAAAGCATATCGCGTTGAAACATATAACCAATTTTTTTTGTGTCAATTTTCTTTTCTCCGTCTAGTATTACTTCGCCTGAACTTGGCTTTAGTAGTCCTGCGGCAAGCGAAAGTATGGTTGTTTTTCCGCAACCACTAGGACCTACAAGTGAGACAAATTCTTCTTCTTTGACATCAAAGTTAATATTGTCTAACGCAAAAATTTCATCATTTTTTGTTTGATAGAAGTAGTTGACATTTTTGAATTCTAAGAGGTTTTCCATAATTACTCCTACAAATACATTTTATTTTCTATTTCAAATTTTGTGAAAACAAAAAATTGTCACTCTTTCTTGAATTTGCAATTTTCTTAAAATATAATCGAATACGAAAGTTGCAAGGAGGTGTTGTGGAAGAAAGTGACATTAAAAAAGCACTCTTGAAAAAAGCACTTGGTTTTTCTTGTAACGAGGTTGTGGAAGAATATCAACTGGACGAAAATGGCAATCCTGTTCTTTGCAAAAAGAAGGTTACCAAAAAATTTAATCCACCTGATATTACTGCAATGAAAATGTTACTTGAAAGGCAAGATATTTTGACAGACGATAAAATTCAAGAGATGACTGATAGCGAACTTAAAAAAGAAAAAAGGCGACTTTTAAAACTTTTAAAGGAGGAAGAAGAAAGTGAAAGTTGAAAAATGTACACACAAAGTGAAATGTGATTTTGGTGGGTGCAGAAACCTAGCAGACTATTATGTTTCCACTCGTGGACTTTTCAAAAATGAATTTGCTTTTTGTGAAGAGTGTATGAAAAACCTATACACTGAATTATCAAAGATTTTTGTTCCAAAAGCAATAGATTCACACTACAAACCAAACAGAACATTAAGAAGGAGGAAAAATGAAGAAAATTGAAAATGAATTGGTGAAAGAAGTCCTTGACGATTTTGCTAGACGCGTGAACGAAAGAAAAAGTTTTGACCTTAAGTGGCGACTTAATATGAATTTCTATATGGGAAATCAATTTTGTTCGGTCGGCTTTGGTGGACTTCTTGATGATACGAATAGGGAATACTTTTGGCAAGAACGCGAAGTATTCAATCATATTGCACCAAAAATTGATATAAGACTATCAAAACTTTCAAGAATTAAGCCTAAAATGCGAGTTATTCCTGCAAGTAATGATGAAAGTGATGTTTATACCGCTAAGATGTCTAAAAAAATTCTAGACTCAGTGGCAAATAAATATTCTCTTTCTCAAAAAATCAATCAAGCAACAAAATGGAGTGAAATTTGTGGAACGAGTTTCTATAAAGTTTATTGGAACAGCAATCTTGGACAAGTTGTTGCCATTGAAGAAGACGGACGAAAAATAAAAACTGGTGATGTTGACATTTCAGTTTGTTCGCCATTTGAAATTTATACAGACAGCACTGCAAACGAGAATTTGGAAGATTGTCAAAGCATTATTCACGCAAAGGTTTATTCCAAAGATGAAATCAAAGAGATGTATGGTGTGGAAATTGAAGGAGAAGATATTAACGTTTTTTCACTTGACAACACTGCTTCTGTGGGTGGACTTGGACTTACTGGTATTGGCCAAAAACTTATTGAAGTGACAAAACAAGATGCAGGAATTGTGATTGAAAAATATGTTAGACCAAGTGAAGAATATCCAAATGGAAGATTAATCATTGTGGCAGGCGAAGAATTGGTTTTTGACGGAGAATTGCCATACATCAATGGAACTGATGGAAAACGCGATTTCCCATTTATTAAACAGGTTTGTTGTGACAATGTGGGAAGTTTTTGGGGTGTTAGTCTTATTGATAGAATGATTCCTATTCAAAGAGCATATAATGCCGTTAAAAATCGTAAACACGAATATTTAAATCGATTAACTCTTGGTGTGCTTTCAGTGGAAGACGGCAGTGTGGACATTGATAATTTGGAAGAAGAAGGACTTGCACCTGGCAAAATTTTGGTTTATAGGCAGGGAGCAAATCCACCAGAATATTTGGCAACGGAAACTTTACCAACTGATTTTGAGAAGGAAGAAGAAAGATTATTAAATGAATTTACCACAATCAGTGGAACGACAGAAATGGGAACTATGGACTCCATTTCTTCCACTATAAGTGGGGTGGCACTCGAACTTTTGATTGATGAAAATGAAACACGCTTGTCATTCACAACGGACAGCATAAAATCAGCAATCAAACTTATTGGCAAACAAATTTTAAGATTATATAAGCAATACGCAACTTTTCCAAGATTAACCAAAATTGTTGGAGAAAATGGCGATGTTGAAATCTTTTATTTTAAATCTAGCGATATTTCAAGCGATGATGTTGAACTTGACACCGAAGTTGAAAGCAATGACACATTGTCGCAAAGAAGAAATATGATTTATACTTTGCTCGACAAAGGACTTTTATCTGACGAAAATGGCCAAATTTCCACCACAATGAAAAATAAGATTTTGGAAATGATAGGCTTTGGTGTTTGGGAAGATGTTAAAGATTTAAACGAACTTCAAATTAAAAGAGCGGATAATGAAAATCTTGATATGATGGAAAAAGAAAATGTGGAAGTTAAGGAGATTGATGACCACAATTTGCACATCAACGAACATATTGCTTATATGCTTTCTGGGAACTTCTTTAAGGAAGCAGATAAAGAAACTGAAGAAATCTTTTTGAAACATATTCGAGAACATAAAAAACTTATAAAGGAAGGTTAAAAAATATGAATGAAGATGAAAAATACTGGGAACAACCAGAAGATTTAGTTTTAGATGATGAAACTAATGACGGCTCCCAGCAAGGTGAACAAAGTGCTATTGTAGGAGAAGAGAGCAAAGCGGAAAACGGTGAAAAAGTTGGAAAATTTAAAAATGTTGAGGCTCTACTTGATGCCTATAACAACCTTGAAAAAGAGTTCACGAAAAAAAGCCAAAGGCTAGCCGAATTTGAGAAAGATAAGATGGAAGAAGAAAAAGAACTTGATAGTCAAGTGGATAACAAACTTAAAACATTCCTTTCTTCAAACGGTGAGGCAAATTCATATTCCGAAGAACTCAAAAAAAGAGTTTTGGAAAATGAAAGTCTAAAAAAAATGGACGACCCCTTTAGCTACGTTTGGGCAGAGATGATTTTTGAAAAACTTAAAGGGTCAAGCGAGACCGATGGGGAAGTTGCAAACTATGTTTTAGGGAATGAAAAACTTAAGAACATAGTCCTAGAAAAATATGTAAATCAATTAACGGAAAACAAATCGCCAATAAAAATATCTTCCGCGGGGAAAAGGGTGGCAACTTCGACTGCCACTCAAAAACCCCAAAATTTAAAAGATGCAAAAGATTATCTTAAAAATTTGTTTTCCTAATTAAAAGGAGAAAAGAATGGTAACTTTAACTAGTGCTGAAAATGCACTTAAAGAAGTGTATTTGGGAATTGTTGCAAATCAATTAAATGTTGCCGCAAATCCACTTCTTGCTCAAATTAAACGCTCAACAAATCATATTTACGGAAAAGAAGTAAGAAAGGCTGCTCCTGTAGGTATCAATGGTGGTATCGGTGCAGGAGATGAAACTAGCGAACTTCCTGCTTCTTCTGCCACAAACTATGTAAGTTTTGTTGCAGAACTTAAAAACCTTTATGGAAAGATTGAAATTTCAGATAAGGCACTTAGAGCGACATCAAACAATGTAAATAGTTTTATTAACTTGCTTAACGATGAAATGGAAAAACTTATTGAATCATCAAACTTCAACCTTGGAAGAATGTTATTTGGAGATGGCTCAGGAACTCTTATTACAATTAATGGTGTGACAACTGCAAATCATTTCTTTACAGTGACTGGCAACATTAATAATGTTGTGGAAGGAATGGTTATTCAAAATCCTGAAAAACCAGACTACCTTTTCCATGTTACTTATGTTGATAGAGCAAACAAGAGAATTTACACTGAAGAAAATAATTTTACAACAGCAAGTTTCAACAATGGTGTTAAATTGGTTGTTCAAGGTTCAAAAGATAAAGAAATTACAGGCATTGAAGGAATTTTCTCAGCCACATCTTTATATGGACTTTCTAAAACCGATAATAAATGGTTAAATCCATATTCAAGCACTGATTTAATATATCTTTCTGATTCTGCAATTCAAAATGTAATTGATTATCTTGAAGATGTTGCAAATTCCAACATCAACTATATTGCAACAACAAAGGCTATTCGTAGATTATATCAAGAATATCTTGGTGCTTATAGAAGAAACATTGATGTCACAGAACTTAAAGGCGGATTCAAAACAATCACTTATAATGGTATTCCAGTTGTGGGAGATAAATTTGTTAATGATAATACAATGTATTTCTTAAATACAAACGATTTCACAATGTATGAAATGTGTGATTGGAAATGGCTTGAAGATGAAAGTGGTAGAATTTTAAGACAAAATCCAAACTATCCAACTTATTCTGCAACTCTTGTTAAATATGCTGAACTTATTTGCGAAAAGCCAGCAGGACAAGGAAAACTTTCAAATATTGCAACAACCTTAACTGCACCAGATACATCTGATGATACTGGTTTACAAAGTTAATTAATAAAAAAGGATAAATATGAATAATTCATTTGAAATATATAGCGATTGTCAAGACATAATCAAGCGTTTAAAGGAAATTGATAAGGACTACTTTGTTGTTTACAATATTTCGCGAAAAACATTTGAACTTCACAACTGTGGACAAGAGGAAGGGACATATTGTTTGACCCTTCCTTTTGATTGTCTTGATGAAAGAACGATTGATTTAACACTTAAAACACAAAGTCAAAAGCGAGACGAATTAATTAAAGAATTGGACGCGGAAAATGAAAGACTTGAAAAATCGCGTAAGAAAAATATTTTAAATGAAGTGGAGGCAAGGCTATATGAAAGTTAAAGAAATTATTGCTTATGCGTGTGAATTTATTGGAGAAAAAGAACTTGCTGAAAAGTTAAATAGTCAAGAGACAGTAACTTACTCAGCAAAGGAACAGGAAAAAGTGGATAGTTTACTTAGGTGTTTTAATTTTGTGAATGAAGAAATCGCCAGCGACTACTTACCATATCTTATAACAGAAGAAATTGATGTTAATAATTCCATTTTAAATTTTTCAACTCTCAGTAAGACTATTATAAATATATATCAAATTAAGGGAAGTTTTGGAAGGAATGTAAGATATAAAACATATCCAGAATATGTTGAAATTTTTGGTAGAGCCAAAGAAATAACGTATTCTTTTCTTCCTGAAAAAGAAGAACTTAATGACGACTTTACTTTTTATAATGGGCTTTCTGCAAGAATTTTTGCTTATGGAATTGCCAGCGAGTATCTTCTTATAGACGGACTTAGTGAGGACGCGGAGATATGGGAAGAAAGATTTAAAGAAAGTTTGTTTGTGCTTTCAAGAAAAAGAAGCGAAGCAAGACTTCCAAGAAGGAAATGGCTTTGATTTTCTATAAGAATTTAAAGAAATACAAAAATACCACCGAAAAGAACATAACTTTTTCCATTTTTAAAGATGGGGTCATTTCAAATGAAGATGACCTTATTTCAAAACCTAATGAATGTAAGACTTTTTATAACTTTACAATAACAAATGGGGCACTGCAAACAGGTTTAGGCTTCAAAGATATTGAAGTTCCAGCAAGTGAAAGTAACTTATCAACTGTTCATACTTACGATATGGCAAGTATGGGAATTACGGGGATTACTGCGATTGATAGTTTTCGTTTTCAAGACAGTGAAGATGACAGATATTATTATCACATCAACATTGTTGATCAGCGTGGCTATCTTTGGATTTGTGCTGTGATTGATGAAGTTGGTTATCCTGTTGCTAAATCTAATTTAGGGTTTAACGACTTGGTTTCCACTTGCCAATATAGAATTGATAATGATGATTGCATCTTATATTTTGTGCCAACTGGAATGATTTTTTCTTCTGGATATGAAACTGAAAAATATACAAATGTTCCACCACTTCTTTCGGTTGCTGTGCATTATGATAAGTTTTTTGGTATTACTGACACAAATCGTAACGAACTCATATATCAAGACAATTTAAACCTTATAACTTATGACGGAGCAGATAATAAGGTTATTGAATTTTTGGACCAACGCGGTGCTTTTAACAAACTTGTTACATTTAACGACTATATCTATCTATTTAGGGAGTATGGAATAACCAGAATTTCGGAATATTCCACTTCTGGCGACTTTTCTTTCACTCATTTATACACTTCCACTTCAAAAATTTATGAAAATTCTGTTTCTGTTTGCGGAGATTTGGTCTTTTTTGCCACTCGTGATGGGCTATATTCCTTTAATGGAACAAGTGTAAGAAAGATTTGTGAAGATTATGACTCATATTTTAAAAATCTTGACAATTCTCATTGTTCATCTTGTTCTCTTGATGGGAAATATTATCTCGCCACGCGTTGCAATTTTAATGACGGTTTAACACTTGGCTCAGAAAGTGAAACAGGCTTTGTCAACAATGTTTTGTTTGAAATTGACATAGAAACAAACAGTGTTGACATTTTGCGTGGAGTTGATATAAAGAAAATCATTGCTCTTGATGTTCCATATTTTAGCAAAGTTATTGCTTGTTTTAATGGAACAAACAGTGCTCATCTTGGCGAACTTACTCATAATGGAAAAATCTTTACAACGGCAAACCAAAAACTTTGGACTTCTTTTAAAACTGATTTAGGATATAAAGGCAAGTTAAAAAAAATTAAGGAAATCATTTTAAACACAGAAGAAAACATTGAAGTTGTGATTGAAAGCGATTTAGAAACAAAAACATATACTTTTGAAGGCAGTGAAAAAGAACAAAGACAACTTGCAAGTGTTTACGGAAGAAATTTTCAAATAAGTTTCAAAACAACAAGTGCTGATTGCCATATTTCCAAACCTATGATTGTGTTTGATGTTATTTCGTAAGTTGATTTACTCTGGTCATATTTCTTTTCATAACAGAAAACTTTTCTACTTAAAAGGAGAGAACTATATGGTAGATGGCATTTTAAGTCTAAAAGAAAACAAAATGGGAGATAATTTTGGAAATTTGGAATGAAGTTTTGAGCACAGTTGTAAGTAATGGAATTTTTGCAGTGCTTTTTGTTTGGCTATTTTTCTATCAAATGAAAGATTCCACAAAGCGAGAAGAAAAATATCAGCAAACGATTGAAACTTTGACAAAAAGTCTTTCTACGCTTGAAGATGTTAAACAAGAACTATTGGACATCAAAGAATATTTAAAAGACGAGGACGACTATGAAGAAATTGCTTGAAAGAATGAAGTCTTATAGTTTTTGGGTATCGCTTACTGGGGCACTTATAATCTTTTTAAATTGTCTTGGAAATATTTTCGGCTTTAAGATTGAAAATGCTGTGGTAGAGAATGTCATAATGTCTTTTGCTGGAATCTTGGTCGTTTTTGGGCTTGTAACAAAAGATACTCCAAAAAATGAAGAAGAAACTGAAGAAGACGATAAAAATGATGAAAACAGTGATGAAACCATTGAAGAACAAGTGCCAAATGAAGAAGAAAATAATGAAGAAAACAATGTTGAAGAACAAGAAGATAGTGACGAAGGAAACAGCGTTTCAGAAAGTGAATATGAAGAAAATGTTGAAAAAGAAGATATAAATAAAGTTAAATAGACAGTTAAAATTTAAGGAGCAAATTATTGCTCCTTATTTTTTTTCGACCTATTTTTTAAGAAAAACAAACGAAAAATTTTTAAAAAGCATAAAAAAAGTTGTAAATTAAAAATTTTTATGCTAGAATAATTTTGAAAATTAACTGAATTTTCCTTTTATTTTACAAATTGGAGGAGTTATGAAAAAAGTTCTTTACACAATTTTGTCGATACTTTCAGTGGTTTATATTTGCTTTTTGATTGTAAATGTCATTGATACACAGACTGCGTGGGAACCAGATATGGGAGCATTCCGCACTTGGTTTGATTTGATTGTGAACTTTGGTGGTGTGGCAATTATTTTCTGTTTCGCACTCGTCAATTTTGCAGGGAATCCATTAAAAGTTGTTTTCTTCATAATTCTTATTGTGGCAATTGTTGTCTATATTATTGTTATGGCTTGCCCAGATGTAATTTACAGTTGGTTTAGTTCAGTAAATCCACTTTCGCTACTATAACACAAAATATGTGGTAGTATGCAATGCATAATACAACAAGATATTGTATATTATATTAATTTGTTATAAGGATAAAAAATGAAAAAGTTTTTAATTGTTGATGGAAATAGTTTAGCAAATAGGGCGTTCTATGCAATGCCTTATTTATCTAATATTAAAGCACAGCCATCTGGTGCGATTTTTGGTTTTGCCAATATTTTAATTAAACTCATAACTGAGCAAAAGCCTGACTATATTGCAGTTGCTTTTGACCACGCAAGAAAAACATTTCGTAATGAAATTTATGCTGATTATAAAGGCACACGAAAGGAAACTCCACCTGACCTTAAAAAACAATTTCCTTTCATTAAGGAAATGCTTTCAAAAATGGGCATAAAAGTTTTTGAGCAAGAAGGAATTGAAGCTGATGACATAATTGGAACTTTGTCTAAACATTCGCAAAATCAAAACATTTTGCTTTCTGGGGATAGAGATTTACTTCAACTTGTAGACGAAAATACAACAGTTTGGCTCACAAAAAAAGGCGTGACAGAACTTGAAGTTATGGACACAAAGGCAATTAAAGAAAAATATGGGTTTGCTCCTTCTGGAATTATTGAACTTAAAAGCCTTATGGGAGATAGTTCGGACAATATTCCTGGGGTGAGCGGAGTTGGCGAAAAAACTGCACTAAATCTTCTTCAAACCTATGGCGATTTAGATGGTGTTTATGAGAATTTAGATAAAATCACTGGGAAACTTAAAGAAAAACTTGAAAATGGTAAGGAAAATGCTTATCTTTCTAAGAAACTTGCCACAATTAAAACTGATTGTGAAATTGAGTTTAATTTAAGTGATTGTGAATATAGTTTTCCATTCTCAAATGAAGTGAGAGAATTTTTTGAATATTGGAACTTTAATTCTTTCACAAAACGCGATGATATATTTGGCGAAGAAAAGAAAGAAAACAATGAAGTTCAACATATTTCAGTTGATGATATTTCTAAAATTGACGAAATGATTAAGGAAATCAAAGGGGAATTTTCATATAGCATTCATGAACTTATGTTTTCTCCTAATGAAAATAAGGTTTATTTTCTTGAAAAAAATCCAAACCTATTTTCTTCTTTTATCGACTTAAATGAAGTTTTAAAGAAACTTAAAAATGTTTTTGAAGATGAGAAAATTGAAAAAATAACTTTGTCTTCAAAAGAAGATATGAAAATTTTAAAACGACTTGGCATAAAACTTACGAACTTTTTTGACCTTGAAATTGCAAGATATGTTTGCTTTACACAAGTTTCTAACAATCTTTCTAAGAACCCTGCAGATTTCTTTAAATTGAAAAAAGAATTTTCTTCATTGATTCAAGAAAAAGGCGTTGATTTTGTTTATAACAACATTGAAATTCCACTTGTTGAAGTTTTGGCAGAAATGGAAGAAAAAGGCTTTAAAATTGATGAGCAGATATTAGACGAAATAGACGAAAAAATATCTAGCGAAATAAAAGAACTTGAAGACAAAATCTATGAAATGGCAGGCGAAAAATTCAATATAAATTCTCCAAAACAGGTGGCAAATATTTTGTTTGATAAACTTCAAATTGTGCCATTTAACAACAAGAAACGTTCAACAAGTTTTGCCATTTTAGACGAACTTCGCTTTGACCACGAAATTGTTAATTTAATTATTCATTATCGAAAAGTTTATAAACTTAAAAGCACATACATTAATGTTTATAAAGACCTTTGTAAAACTCGTGGAAATGTTGTTCACACAATTTTCAACCAAACCCTTACAAACACTGGGAGATTGTCGAGTTCTGAACCTAATATGCAGAACATTCCAACGCGTGATGAAGAAGGAAAAAATCTTCGCAAAATTTTTGTGTCTAAATTTGATGGCGGGCTTATTTTATCTGCCGATTATAACCAAATTGAACTTCGTCTTCTTGCAAATATGGCAGAAGAAAATTCCATGATGCAGGCATACCAACAAGGCATTGACATTCACACAAAAACTGCAAGTGAAATTTTTAATGTGCCAATTGAAAAAGTGACACCAGGTATGAGAAGAGATGCAAAGGCTGTTAACTTTGGAATTGTTTATGGTATAAGTGACTATGGTTTATCTCAAAACATAAAAACTTCTCGAATGAAAGCAAAAATCTATATTGATAGTTATTTTGAGCGTTATCCAAAAATCAAGGAATTTATGGATAAAAATGTTGAGTTTGCAAAAGAAAATGGCTATGCGAAAACGGTTTTTGGAAGAATTAGAATGATTCCAGAACTTTCTTCTTCCAACTTCAATGTCCGAAAATTTGGCGAGCGAGTTGCAATGAATATGCCACTTCAAGGCACAGCATCTGACATCATTAAACTTGCAATGATTGCAACTTTTAGAGAACTCAAGAATTTGGAAAGTCATATCATTTTGCAAGTTCACGACGAACTTGTCATTGACGTAAAGAAAGAAGAACTTGAAAAGGTTAAAGAAATTGTAAAACGTTGTATGGAAAATGTTAAGACCTTTAGAGTTCCTCTTGTTGTCAATGTTGGAGTGGGAGATAATTTATACGACTGTAAGTGATGTTGAGTTTTAAGTTGTTGGCGGGCGAAGAGCGAGAAAAAGTTTTTTCTCGCTGACTGCCCATAGGCAGTCAAAATCTCGCAAGTTTGCGAGATTTTTCTTCGCCCACTGTCTCGCTAAAATCAGCATTATTTCATAAAAATAATCATTATTGAATAAAATACCTTATGAATAAAAATTCGACTAAGTGGGCTTTTAAGGTTTTTATTTTGTCAATTTCTTTATCAATCATATTTTCACTTGTTTCACAAAGTTTATTGCCTTCTCTTTCGCCTTTTTTCTCTATCTTTGTGATTGTCTTTTTTGTTTTTGTCAGTGTTATTTTTGATATGGTTGCAGTGGCGTTCACTTCAATAAATAAAGAACAACTAGATAAGTTTAAAAATGAAAATGGCTATGTTATGGCTGTAAAACTATGTGAAAGAGCGGACAAGGTGGCTTCTTTTGGCGGTGACGTTGTAGGCGATATTTGTGGTATATTAAGTGGGGCAGGCGGAGTCAGTTTGGTGGTTAATATGAACATTCAAGATGCCAACTTGAATCTACTTGTAACTTGTCTTGTAAGTTCTCTAATTGCCGGTATCACCATTTTTTGTAAGGCGATTATGAAAACTTATGCTCTTAAAAATTGCGAGCTAATAGCCATTGTAACGGGAGCTTATTTAGAGGCAAGTTTCTTTAATAGAATGAGAAAAAAGCGACAAGAGAAAAAGCATAAAAGAAAAAAGAAGAAAGAAGAAAAATAAATTCCTTTATTTGTGAGAGAAAATCTAAATATTCGGGAAACTAAACAATTTTAAAAATTTTTATAAAAAACAAAAATCTTTTGAAAATTTGTTAAAAATTGTTGACATATAAAGTTTTGTGTGATATAATCTTGCCGTATGAAAGTAGAAGTCCACTTCTCACCAGTCGAATTGTATTTCTGATTTGGTCAAAAATTTAATAAACTTAAATTTATTATTTTTTTGGTGGAACTTTTATTTCTACCAAATTTTTTTTAAAGGAGATTACGACAATTTTTAAGGAACAGTTAATCAATGAACAAATCACCGCAAAAGAAGTTCGTCTTATCGGCGAAAATGGTGAACAACTTGGCGTTATGCCAATTGAAAAGGCAAGAGAAGTTGCCGAAAATGAAGGTCTTGACCTTGTTTTAATGAACGGAAATGGTAATCCTGCCGTTTGCAAACTTATGGATTATGGTAAATTCAAGTTTGATAGCATTAAAAAAGAAAAAGAACTCAAAAAAAATCAAAAGATTGTTGAGTTAAAAGAAATTCAACTCACAATGCGTATTGACCAATACCACATCAACTTTAAGCTCAAAAATGCACAAAAGATTTTGCAGGACGGAGATAAAGTGAAAGTTTCTCTTCGTATGAGAGGGAGAGAACAAGCATATTCTCAAAATGCTGTTGAAGTTGTCAACAACTTCGTGGAAGCGCTTTCTGAATATGGAACGATTGACAAAAAGCCTGAAATTATGGGACGTAATGTCGTTGTCGTAATTTATCCAAAAAAGACGAAATAAAAGGAGAAAGATTATGCCAAAGCAAAAAACACACAGTGGAGCTAAAAAACGCTTTTCACTCACAGCAACAGGAAAAGTTAAGTATGCAAAGTCTAATAGAGGACATTTCTTAACAAACAAAAGTAAAAGTCGCAAAAGAAAACTTCGTAAAGGGTCTTATATTGCAGGAAAGAATGCACAAAACATTAAGACACTTCTTGTTAAGTAATTAGGGGGAAAGTATGAGAATTAAAAGAGGCGTAAACGCAGTTAAAAAGCGTAGAAAGATTTTAAAATCTGCAAAAGGCTACTTTGGAGCAAAAAGCAAACTTTATAGAACTGCTAGAGAACAAGTTATGAAATCTGGTCAATATGCTTATATTGGCAGAAAACAAAAGAAAAGAGATTTCCGTGCTCTTTGGATTACAAGAATCAATGCTGCTTGCAGACAAAACGATATTTCTTATTCAAGATTTATTGCTGGTCTTAAGAAAGCAAATATCAACTTAAACAGAAAAGTGCTTGCAGATATGGCAGTCAGAGAACCAAATGCGTTCGCTGAACTTGTTGCAACTGCAAAGAAGGCTTAATGGAACGGGCGACCAAAAGTTTAATATCTAACCTTAAAAAGCAAAAACGAGATAAGTCTTTGCTTTTTTTGGATAATGTCAAAATAATTAAAGATAATTTAGATAATAAAAACTTAAAAATTGAATACATCTTGACAAGTTTGGACGAGTTGCCATTCAAGACAACTTGCAGGGTTTATCGTGTTGACGAGAGAACAATAGAAATTCTTTCGGACACAAAAACACCACAGAAAGTATTATGCATTGCATACTACAATCAAGATGTTGTGGTTAAGCCTAAAAATCACTTTTTGGTTTTGGACGGACTCCAAGACCCGGGAAATGTGGGCACACTCATTCGAACTGCCAAAGCAACGGGAATGGACTCTGTGTTTTTGGTGGACTCTGTAAGTGTGACAAATTCCAAACTTATTCGCTCGTCTGTTGGGGCAGTTTTTGGAATTAAAGTTTATTCAATGTCACGAAATGACTTTGTCGAATTTTCTAAACAAAACACTTTAAATCTTATCAAATGTGATATGAACGGCGAAAACATTTTCACTTTTAAACCAAATGGAAATGTTGGAATTGTCATAGGCAATGAAGGGCAAGGTTTAAGTGAAGAGATTTCCGCTCTATGCTATACCAGTGTAAAAATTCCTATGAAAGAAGGAATTGAAAGTTTAAATGCTGGAGTAAGTGGTTCGATTATTATGTATGAAATTGCTAAAGATAATTTCTAAATTTGCTTTAAAATCGTTTGGATAAGGTATTATGTTTGTATTATAATAAAAAAGTAAATGGTTTTTACAACTTGAAAAAAAGCAAATTCTTATAGGATTCTTCCTAATTGAGTTTTTGCGTGTAATTTTATGGAGGTAATTTATGTCAGGACATTCAAAATGGCACAACATACAAGCAAGAAAAGGTAAATCCGATGCAGCAAGGGGAAAGATTTTCACAAAAATTGGTCGTGAAATTGCTGTCGCAGTAAAAACTGGTGGTTCTGACCCTAATAGTAATGCTAAACTTCGTGATATAATTTCCAAGGCAAAGCAAAACAATATGCCTAATGATAACATTGAACGTTCCATCAAAAAGGCATCTGGAGAACTTGCCGGCGTAAACTATGAAGCAATCACTTATGAAGGATATGGAGTTGGTGGTTCTGCTGTTATTGTTGAATGCTTGACAGATAACAAAAACCGAACAGCAGGAGACGTTCGTCACGCTTTTGATAAACATGGCGGAAGTTTAGGCTCAACAAACTGCGTTTCTTATCTATTTAATCGTAAAGGTGTTGTGATTGTCACAGATGTGAAAGATGTTGATACTCTTATGATGGACGCTCTTGATGCTGGTGCTGTTGATGTTTTTGAAGACGAAGATAGTGTTCAAGTGATAACCGAACCAAATAAACATTCCGAAATGCAAGAAGCACTAGAGAAGAAAGGCTACAATGTGGTTTCTAGTGACACTGAACTTGTTCCTGACACCTATGTTGATTTAAACGAAGAACAAATTGGTAAGTTTCAAAGAATGGTTGATGCACTTGAAGACCTTGACGACGTTCAAGAAGTTTATCACAATGTCAACCTTCCAGATGAAGAATAATATTTTATCTATGAGTAGTGAGGTTTTTTGTGAGTCACTATAGCGATATTGGTTTTGAAGTTAAAAGTATAGGTGATGTTAATAAAATCATTAATTATGCTTTATCTTCTGAGTTTGATATAAATAACAAAACATATAAAAGAAAAATTTGGAAAATTCAAAACGAAGAGTCTAAAACTTTACAACTTTTTAAAATTGATAATCTTAAATTTTTTGCAAAAGGTGACTTAGAAAACAAAAAACTAGATGACTTTTTTGTTACACATAAAAATCAAAATTTATCAATTATAAAAATCCACAAAAACTCTTGTAAGAAAAACGAAAGAAATGGATTTCCAATATTAAATTTTTATAATCAAGATGATATTCCTTTTTGGGTGACTTGTTTTAATGCAGAAATTTTTTGTATTAATAATGATGAATCTTGCGAAATTGAACTTGTAAGTTTTGCAAATCATATTGAAGAACTAAAAGATGCTGAAGATATAAATGCAACAAATATTTACAATTTAACTTTATCAAATAAAAATAACATTTTTAATGGAATGGCTGATGAAAGTTACATAGCAAATTTTGAAAAAGATATAAGCACAAGTTGGTTAAGTGGCATAATTCAAGATTTTGTGCTTTTAGAAAATCCTATAACACACAACAAATATTATTCAATAGATATTATTTGCTTAAAACTTTATATAAGGCTTTTGGTTGACCCAAAGCTTATACAAAATAAGGAACTTAAAAAAGGTAAAATTATTTGTGGGGAATTTTGGAACACTGGTGTTTTAGTGAACCCAAATGAAGAAGAGTAAACAAAATGGATAAAAGTTTACTCTTTTTTACATTTTTAAAAATTACAATATTTTTTAAAGTTTAATTTTGTATTATTTAGTAATTAGTATGAGACGATGTCTTATTTTATTTGACAAATTTTGCAAAATAAACTAAACTAGGAGTGTATGAGAATTTTAGGAATTGACCCTGGTTATGCAATTGTGGGGTATGGAATTATTGACACAGGAAATGACATAAAAGTGGTGGATTATGGTGTTATTGAAACACCAAAAGAAGACACTTTGCCTGTCAGACTTCAAACTATTGATGAAGCACTCCGTGTTTTGTTTGAAACATATCGTCCTGACGAAGTTGCCATTGAAGAACTTTTCTATTTTAAGAACCAAAAGACAGTCATTCAAGTGGCTCAGGCAAGGGGAGTTATTGTTTTGTCTAGTCAAAAATATTGTGAACGCATTTTTGAATATACACCAATTCAAATTAAGCAGGCTCTTACAGGAAACGGTCATGCAGAAAAAAGGCAAATGCAATATATGGTAAAAAGTGTTTTAGGACTTTCTTCAATTCCAAAACCAGACGATGCTGCCGATGCACTTGCTGTTGCATTATGTCATAGCCAGATAAATCCACGCTTGAATGAAAATAGGTTGTAGGGTGGGTGCTATTAGCACTTTTTAAAAAGTTTTCTAAAACTTAAAATAAAAATATAATAATGAAGTTTTTAAATAATAAAAGAAAATAAAACTGTAAATTAAAATTACAAACTGAAAGGAAGGAAATATGATTGGATTTTTAGTTGGAATAATTGAAGAAAAATTTGAAAATTATCTACTTTTAGATGTGAACGGAGTGGGGTATAAACTTTTAATTTCAAACAACACTCTTGTGGCACTACCAAACATAAACGAAACAACAAAAGTTTTAACATATCTTCAAGTAAAAGAAGATGGAGTGGCTTTGTATGGTTTTGCAACAAAGGAAGAAAAACAAATTTTTATGCAAATTATCACTGTTTCAGGGGTAGGGCCTAAAATGGCAATTAGCATTCTTTCTGGAATGAAAATTTCCGATTTAATTTTGGCAATAAAGCGAGAAGATGTCACATTACTTTCCAAAATTAAGGGGCTTGGAAGAAAAACAGCAGAAAGAATTTGCCTTGAACTTAAAGATAAAGTCAATGCTGTTGGTATTGAAGCAGACTTATTTAACTATAACGAAGTTGTCAATATCAACGAAAGTGCTCTTAACGATGCAGTTGAAACTCTTATAAGTTTAGGGGTCAATAAGAATGAAGCATACAAACTTGCAAGAGCAAATGCATCGAATGATGCGACAGCAGAAGAAATCATATTGAAGGTTTTAAAATATTTAGGTAGATAACAAAATATATTGTGGTATGCATTGCATAATACACTATATATGGTATTATATGTTGAAGGGGTAAGGTATGGAAGATAACAGATTTATAACCAGCACAAAGAATTGGACAGATGCAGAGATTGAAACTTCTTTGCGTCCAACATCACTTGACCAATATGTTGGGCAGGACAAGATTAAGGAAAGTTTGGGTGTTTATATTAAGGCTGCAAAGTCACGAAATGATGCTCTTGACCACGTTCTTTTATATGGACCACCAGGACTTGGAAAAACAACCTTATCTCACATTATCGCCAAAGAACTTGGCTCACAACTTAAAATCACTTCCGGTCCTGCCATCGAGCACGCTGCTGATCTTGCTGCAATTTTGACAAACTTAAATAAAAATGATGTTCTCTTTATTGACGAAATTCACAGACTTAACAAAACCGTTGAAGAAATTTTATATCCTGCAATGGAAGATTTTGCTCTTGACTTTATTGTTGGAAAGGGACCATCTGCAAAGAATATGCGACTTAAAATTCAACCTTTCACACTTATTGGTGCAACCACAAAGGCTGGTATGCTCACAAGCCCACTTCGTGATAGATTTGGAGTTATTTGCCGACTTGAGCTTTATAGTCCAGAAGAACTACAAGTGATTTTAAATCGTTCAGCATCTATTCTTAATATCGAAATTGACGAAGATGCTTCTCTTGATATTGCTCGCCGTTCTCGTGGAACTCCACGTATTGCTAATAGGCTTCTTAAACGTGTTCGTGATTACGCCGAAGTTATGGGAAGTGGTGTGATAAACAAGAAAATAACTGACCAAGCACTTTCTAAAATGGAAATCGATGAACTTGGGCTTGATTTTATTGACAGAAAGATTTTAGACAGCATTATTCATAAATTTGGGGGTGGACCTGTTGGGCTTGACACTCTTTCTGCCACTATTGGTGAAGATGCTGGAACTATTGAAGATGTTTATGAGCCATATCTTCTTCAACTTGGCTTTATTGCTAGAACTCCACGCGGTCGTGTTGCTATGGAAAATGCTTATCATCATCTCGGTATTCCATACTCTGCACCAAATGGAAACAAATAGGAGATTATTATGCCAGAAGAAATTAGACGAGAACTTTTAAAATCCACATATTACTATGATTTACCTGTGGAACAAATCGCACAAACTCCAATTGAGCCACGCGATGCTTCCAAACTTTTATGTTATGATAGAAAAAATGACAAAATGACAGACTGTCATTTTTACAATATTATTGATTTTCTTCATAAGGGCGACATTTTGGTTATCAATAACACGAGAGTTTTACCAGCAAGACTTTTTGGTTTTAAAAATACTGGCGCTAAAATTGAGATACTTCTTCAAAAACGCAAAGATTTGACCACTTGGGAAGTTATTGCAAGACCTTTTAAAAGGCTGGACAAAGGAACGGAAATTGTTTTTAATGAGAATTTAAAATGCATAGTTTTAGAAAAGGATACTTATGGTTCGTGCGTTGTTAAATTTATTTATCAACTTCCAAAAACTTTTGAAGAACATTTAATGGAAATTGGAACTGTTCCACTTCCACCATACATTAAAGAAAAATTAAAAAATCCTGAACGATACCAAACTGTGTATGCAAAATATGACGGTTCAAGTGCGGCACCAACTGCAGGGCTTCATTTCACAAAAGAGTTACTTGAGAAAATCAAAGCAAAAGACGTGGAAATTTGCGAAGTTTTGCTTCATATTGGGCTTGGAACATTTAGGCCGGTTAAAGAAGACAATATTTTAAATCACGAAATGCACTCTGAATATATCAAAGTGACCGAAGAAGTGGCAGGTAAAATTAATAAAGCAAAAGAAGAAGGCAGACGCATTATTGCAGTTGGAACGACTTCTGTGAGAGTGTTAGAAAGTGCGGTGGACGAAAATGGAAAACTTATGCCTGTTTCTAAAGAAACAAACATCTTTATCTATCCACCATATAAATTTAAAATGGTGGACGCGCTTATCACAAACTTTCACTTACCAGAAAGCACTCTCATTATGCTTGTTTCAGCATTTATTGGAGATATTGATAAAACACTTGAAATATATAATCACGCAGTTAAAGACAAATATCGCTTTTTTAGTTTTGGCGATGCAATGTTTATTTATTAAACTATCGAGATTATGGAACTGAAAATAAAAATAAGGAATAAAGATTATGCAAGATAAATTTTTTAGTTTTGAAATTGAAAAGGTTTGTCCTAAAACGGGGGCAAGAGCGGGTATTTTTCATACTCCACACGGAGATATTAAAACGCCTGTTTTTATGCCTGTTGGAACTCAAGCCACAGTGAAAGGTCTTCGACCTGAAGATTTAGACACTATGGGTGCTCAAATCATTTTATCAAACACCTATCATCTTTTTTTGCGTCCAGGACACGAAATTGTGAAAAAAGCTGGTGGGCTTCACAAATTTATGAACTACGAAAAACCAATTCTAACCGACAGTGGCGGATTTCAAGTTTTTTCTCTTTCTGATTTAAGAAAGGTGTCAGAAAAAGGTGTGGAATTTTCTTCACATTTAAGTGGCGAAAAGTTTATGATGACTCCAGAACTTTGCATGGAAATTCAAGAAGCACTTGACAGTGACATAAATATGGCTCTCGACCAATGCACAGAAGCAGGAGCATCATATAACGAAGCGGAAAAGGCAAGAGAACTCACAAAAATTTGGTTAGAAAAATGTTATAATGCTCACCATCAAAATGAACATATACTTTTCCCAATTGTGCAAGGGAATATGTATAAAGATTTAAGAGCAAAGTGCGTGGAAGACTGCAAACCATTTGTTCGCTGTGGTATTGCTATTGGCGGACTTTCTGTTGGAGAAGAAAAAGAAGTTATGTATGATATGCTGGACTTTTTACAACCTATTCTTCCTTTTGATGTTCCGCGTTATCTTATGGGCGTTGGCAGTCCTGACTGTCTTATTGAAGGCTACGCTCGTGGAATTGATATGATGGACTGTGTGCTTCCAACTCGCATTGCAAGAAATGGCACAGCATTCTCTAAAAATGGTAAATTAGTTATCAAAAACTCCACTTTTAAAGAAGACTTCAGACCAATAGAAGATGATTGCGACTGCTATGCTTGCAAACACTTTTCTCGTGCTTATATTCGTCATCTTATAAATGCTGGAGAAATGCTTGGGGCGGAATTATTATCAATTCACAACCTAAGATTTCTTATTCGACTTGCTGAAAACACTCGTAAGGCGATACTCGGCGACTACTTTCCAGAATTTCGAGCCGAAGTTATGGCAAAACTTGAAGGCAAATAAGAAGTATTACCTTCTTTTTTTATTATTTAAAACTATTATAAGTTTCTTGATATTATTAAAAATTTATTTTATATTAATAACTAATAATATATTTCTTATTAATATTAAATATGGCAACAATTTATTTGACAAAATGCACTTAAAAGTTTAAAATATAAATGTAGTGGATTTTTATTTTAGATTTTTCTAAAATTTAACATATCACTTTAAAAGGGGTAGAGTAAATGGATGCTATTTTATTAGATGTTACGCCTCTTGTTGCGTCTATTGTTTCTGTGGCATGTTTTCTTATTGGGCTTGTCATTGGTGCAATTGTTATTCGTGTTATTCAACTTAAAAAAATGCAAAAAAGTAAGACTAATGCGGTAAAAATCATTGAAGACGCTTACGCTGAGGCCAAAACAATCAAAAAAGAAGCTATGCTTGAATCAAAAGAGCAAACTCAAAAATTAAAGGAAGATGCTGACGCTGAAATCAAAGAAAGGCGACAAGAAATTGCTAGACAAGAAGAAAGATTAAATCAAAGAGAAGAGTTTATTGAAAAGAAAGAACTTTCAATTGATAAACGAACTGAACAACTCGAAGATGAAAAGAAAGAAATCTCTTCAATGAAAGAGGCTTTAAATAAGTCTAAGGAAGAAGTGGAAAGTCTCAAAGAGCAACAACTCCAAGAAATTGAAAAAGTTGCTAAAATGAACAAACAAGAAGCGGTTGATATGCTTGTTACAAAAATGAAAAATCAAGCACAAAAAGAGGCTGCTATACTTGTTAAACAAATTGAAGATGAAGCAAGAGAGGACGGCGAAAAGAAAGCTCGTGAAATTATCGGACAAGCACTTCAAAGATGTGCAACAGAAACTACAAGTGAGATGACTATTTCTGTTGTTACTCTTCCAACTGATGAAATGAAGGGTAGAATCATCGGCCGTGAAGGAAGAAATATTCGTGCAATTGAAGCCGCAACAGGTGTGGAACTTATTGTTGATGACACACCAGAAAGCATCACGATTTCTGGCTTTGACCCAATAAGAAGAGAAGTTGCAAGACTTTCTCTTGAAAAACTTATCTCTGACGGAAGAATTCATCCAACAAGAATTGAAGAAATCGTTGAAAAAATGCAACGCGATGTTGATAAAACCATTCGTCAAGCGGGAGATGATGCCTGCAACGAAACCGGCATTTTCAATATGAATATTGAACTTGTGAAAATTTTAGGGCGACTTAAATATAGAACAAGTTACGGACAAAATGTTTTGAAACATTCAATTGAAACTTCAATTATTGCCGGACTTCTTGCCGCTGAAATGGGTGCAAATGTTAAAATTGCAAAACGTGGAGGCTTGTTGCACGATATTGGTAAGGCTCTTGACCACGAACTTGAAGGCACTCATGTTCAAATTGGTGTTGACCTTGCAAGAAAATATGGCGAAAGTGAAGAAGTTGTTCACTGCATCGAAGCACATCACTTTAATGTGGAATTTAAGACGATTGAAGCCGTTATTGTGCAGGTTGCTGATGCCATTTCTTCTTCAAGACCAGGTGCTAGACGCGATAGTTTTGAAAACTATATTAAACGACTTCAACAACTCGAAGAAATTGCAAATTCGTTTGAAGGTGTGGAAAAATCATTTGCTGTTCAAGCCGGTAGAGAAGTTAGAATTATTGTTAAACCTGAACAAATTTCTGACGATCAGGCAATGTTTATGGCAAAAGATATTGCTACAAAAATTGAAAATGAAATGCAATATCCAGGACAGATTAAAGTCAATGTCATTAGAGAAAGCCGATTTGTTGAAACTGCAAAATAAAACTTTTCTCTAAATTTTCATATAAAATGGTGAGGTGATTTATGTTTAATAAAAAGAAAAAAGACGAAGAAATTATCGTTAAATCAAAACCTACCGATGAAGAAATTAGTGCTTCTGAAGTTTTAAATGATGAAACTAGTGAAAGTTTGCCTAAAACAGAGCAAGAAGAAAAGAAAGAAAAAAAGTCATTATTTAAAATTAAAAAGAAAAATAGTAACGAAACAGAAAAAAGTGAAAAAGAAGAAAATCAACAAACTCAAAAAGTGATAAAGTGGGGGCCAAATAGAATACTTCAATGCTTTGCATATTTTGCTGTTATTTTAATTGCCATTGTTATGATTTTGAGACTTATCTTTAAAGACAACGCAAACCCAGAAATTGTGGAATATATGCAGGGAATAAGCGAAGTTTTGGCATATCTTGTTTGTATTTGGCTTGGTTTCTACTTTACACGTAAACGCGGAAATATTTGGTGGCTTGTTGGCTGGATTGTTGCTTCTATAATATTAGTCATATTCTATATTTTTGCAGTTGTATAAATTATCACAAAGTTAATATCTATGAACACAAAATAAATTACGATAATTAAACATTATTTTTAAATTTCACTAAAAACAAATAGCATATTTAAAAGGAAAGATATGAAAGGGAATATAATTTATATTATTAGTGCAGTTTTAATAGTTTTAAGCATTATATTCGCATTACTTATTCAAGTTTGGGGCGGATTTAGTTATTTCACGCTTTCACTTTTAACATTGCTCTCACTTGCTTGGGCAGGGCATTTGATTTGTTATTACTGCACATCTTTCAAGGCAGAACTTGAAGATGATTTCAATTATTACAAGGCAGAAACAATCAATTCAAAAGGTGTAACAAGTGAGGAATTTGAGAAAAATATTGCTTATTATAAAAAGCAATTTAATAAAAAAACAATAAAAGACAAAACAATTAATATCTGCAAAATCATATTTGCTTTTGGTGTGGCAGGACTTTTTATTATGGCTATGTTTGTTGCATAATTAAATTTTAATGGGGATAAAATGAAAGAAGTAGATAAAAAATATAGGTACTATAAAGAGTTAAATTTTGTTAAATCTTTAATTCAAAAAGCTTATAAGAAATGTATTTACAATAAAAAGCGAGATGTTAGCATAAAAGTAGATAAAACAGTTGTTACAAATCTTGACATAAATACTGAAAAATTCTTAATTCAAAATTTGAAAAATAAATTTAAAAATGATAACTTTTTAACTGAAGAAACCAATAACAAAACAAAATTGGGAAATAGGACTTGGATTATTGATCCAATTGATGGGACATCATTATTCATAAGAAATTCTGCTTTTTATGATATGCAAATTGCCTTTTATGATAAAAACGAAACACAATTTTCTATCATTTTTCTTCCTATGCTAAACGAAATTTATGTGGCAATTAAAGGTCATGGAGCTTATTTAAATGGGCAAAAGATACATCGTATGTGCAATACACCTATGAAAAAATGTAATGTCAATTTCAATAACATTCCTTATAATTGGCCTTTAGAAATTAAAGAAAAATATGAAAAATTATATAATGACGCTAAAGAAGATTTCTTTGCTCCTAAATTTTTGACAATTGATTGTTCTGGAGTGCAATATGCACTTTTGGCAAAAGGGGTGACAGATTTTCTTGTGGAACCAGCAAATACAAAATGGGATTATATGCCGGGAGACTTATTAGCAAAAGAAGTAGGAGCAAATTATTATAATTTTGATAATGAAGAATTTACTAGATATTATTCTTTTTCCAAAGAACTAGACGATTATCTTGGCTTAACAAATGAAAATAATAAAAAATGATGCTTTAGATTTTTGGGGGAGGTTATTAATTTATTCTGCTAAAATTTGGGGCAGGAAATAGATTATAAACTAGTTTGAATTTATATGAACTTTAAAAGTGAAATTTGGCATATAAAAACGCGGAAAAACGAAAGTTTTGTATAAGATAAAAATTTAAAATTTTATGAATATAAATTTGAAATAGAAAGACCCTGTATGCAATTTTTGATATAAAAACATCTTAAATGATAACCATTTGTATAACAAAATTTTAGGGCGATTTATAAAAAAAGTATACACATATCTATTCGCAAAAGACAGGTTTTGCGAATAAATAATCAATATATAGTGTGATATGCAGTAAAATTTATCAAAATATTGTGGTATTATGCATTATTTTTGCATAATACTTTTTTTATTTGATTTTATAATGTATTTGGTTAATTCTTTCTTATATTTTATCTTAAAACTAAATAAAATTTTGCATAGATTATGTTGCCAAATTTATATCTCAAATTTTATAAGATTTTATTTTGTTAAATACAACTAATCATTTTATATTAAATTTGCTTTAAAAGTATTATGTGAAATTATATTAAGTGATTTCTCTTACAATATAAATTTGATGCGATTATCTCTCTAAATTTATTTTAAATGGTTACAAGTCAGAAATAATGCTAATATTTATTTTGCTAATGTTGTAATCTTGAGTAAAGTATAATAAAAACTCACCTTAAAATAAAAAACACTACATTCAAAAGTAGTGTTCTATCTATTCGTAAAATATTTAAATTTTAATCCATCAATTTTGCATTTTTAAGTGCTTTTTTTGCTTCTTTTTCTCTACGCTTATAATAATCTTCGACAGCAGCATGGATTGTTTCTTCTGCAATTATTGAACAATTAATTTTATTTTCAGGCATATCCCCTAATATCTTTAAAATATCTTGATTTGACACTCTTAATGCTTCATCAATAGTTTTGCCTTTAACTAAATCACAAGTCAAATCTGCAGAAGCAATTGAAGCACAGCAACCAAATGTTTTAAATCTTGCATTTTCAATATAGCCATTGTCGTCAATTTTGAGATATAATCTTGTTAAATCTACACAACCATCTTTCACAACTTCGCCAATAGCATTTGCACCATGCATTCCGCCAGCATTTTTAGGATTTTGAAATCTTTCCATTACAGTTCTACTATACATCATAATTATATCCTCCCTGCTTGAATTGGTGAAATTGCTCTAAGTTTTGCAACGGCTTTACTAAGTTCTGCTATTACATAATCAATATCGGCTTTACTGATATTCGTTCCGAAAGAAAATCTTACAGAAGATTGAATTATATCATCAGGAATTTTCATTGCTTTTAAAACATGTGATGGTTCAGCAACTTTTGATGTGCAGGCAGAGCCAGTTGACACACAAATCCCTGCTAAATCTAAAAGCATCAAAAGAGATTCCCCTTCAATTCCGTAGAAAGAAATATTCAAAATTTCGTTAGATTTTTGTTGTAAATGCCCGTTTATCTGATAATATTCAACATTTTCAGCAAGTTTATCTAAGAAATAATCTCTAATTGTTTTTAATTTTTTATTTGTTATAAGATAGTTTTTAGTTGCATTTTCAACTGCTTTGCCAAGTCCAGCAATTCCCGGAACATTTTCTGTTCCTGAGCGTTTTCCTCTTTCTTGGTTTCCGCCAAATGTGATAGGTTCTATTTTAATGCCATTTCTAACATATAATGCCCCAACACCTTTTGGTCCATGAATTTTATGACCAGAAAGCGACAAAAGGTCGATTTCCATATCTTGAACATCAATTTTGATTTGTCCAACTGCTTGAACTGCGTCAGTATGAAAAATAATGTCATAATCGTGTGCAATTTTAGCAATAGACTTGATGTTTTGAATTGTTCCAACTTCATTATTAACAGACATAATTGAAATTAAAGTTGTATCTTTTCTGATTGCGTGTAACAAATCTGGAAGGCTTACCAAACCAGTCTTATCAACAGGCAAATATGTAACTTCATATCCTTCTCTTTCAAGTTCCTTGCAGGCATTTAAAATGGAATGATGTTCAATTTGGCTTGTTATTATGTGTTTCCCTTTATTTGCATAAGCATGTGCAACACCTAAAATTGCCATATTGTTTGCTTCTGTTCCACCACTTGTAAAATAAATTTCAGTAGATTTTTGAGCATTTACACCTTCCTTAACTCTATCTCTTGCTTTATCAACAATGGCAACAGCATCTCTACCAAATTTATGAAGAGAACCAGCATTTCCATAAATAGCATTAAAACAAGGAATCATTTCATTTAAAACTTCAGATGAAACATAAGTTGTTGAGGCATTATCTAAATAAACTTTTCTTTCCATTTTCCCCTCTTTTGTGTGGCTATGCCACTCTTTAAAAAATTAATGTATTTCAAGAATTTTAATCTTAATTAAATTTTATCATTAATAAGGCAAAAAGTCAATACCTTTCTTTTTAAAACCTTCAAATTTTGTTTGTAAATGGTAATTTTTACTTTAGATTTTCGTTTATTTCTTCTATCATAGAGTCTTTCATCCAAAGCCCTATATGTTTATTTACAAGTTCGCCATCTTTAAAGAAAATGATTGTTGGTATGCTCATAATTCCAAATTGCCTTGATAAATTTTCGCTATCATCAACATCAACTTTATAAATTTGAACTCTATCTCCCATTTCTTTTTGAACATCTTCAAGAATTGGAGCCATCATTCTGCAAGGTCCACACCAATTTGCAAAGAAGTCAACAATGACAAATCCCTTTTCTATTTTCTTTTTGAAATTCTTTTCTGTTAAAATTTCCATAATAAACTCCTTTTATTTATTTTCTACAAATTTTCCTTTTTTAAAAGTTTATTTAAAACTTGTGCTGACAAAACGCAACCACACATTGCTGGGTAATATGAAATACTACCAACCCCATCAATATTTTTTAATGCTGGACTTGCTGGAGCAACAACTTCAAGATTTTTTACGCCTTTCTCTTTAAGTTTTTTTCGCATCACTTTTGCAAGCCCATCATTTGCTGTTTTGTATAAGTCTATAACTTTAAATTCTGGAATATCAATTCTGTTCCCTGCCCCCATAGCAGAAATAATTGGAATTTCGTTAAAATAACAATATGAACATAGTGAAACCTTATCTTTCACACTGTCAATGCAATCAATGCAGTAATCAGTGTCTTTTGATATTAATGAAGTTATGTTATCTTCAGTTAAACGAGTTGTATAAATTTGTATTTGACAATTTGGATTTATTTCTAATAGTATTTCTTTCAAAACTTCTGTTTTAAATTTTCCTATTGTCTTTGTTGTGGCAACAATTTGGCGATTTATATTTGTTTCTTCCACCTTATCAAAGTCGATTAAAGTGAAATTATTAACACCAGCACGGGCAAGCATAACTACTGCATAGCCACCAACTCCGCCTAGCCCTACAATAGTGATATGTGAATTTTTTAATTTCTCACAATTTTCTTTTCCAATTAACATTTCTGTTCTTAAAGTCCACATACTTTCCTCGTTGTAAATTTTAATGTTTAATAATAGACTAAATATAAACTAATTATTAACTAAACAAAACTTAAATTAAACTACTCAATTTGCCTGAAAGCCCATTTTAATTTTGGCTGTTGAGCGTTTACTTTTCTCTTTATATGCCTTTTGAACATAGGCTCTATCAATTTCCACTGTGGTCATTGGGTGTTCTCCAGTGGCGTTGAAAGAAATGTCTTCAAGTAATAATTCTAAAATTGTGTGAAGTCGTCTTGCCCCCAAATCTTCCACTTCGTTTTCATTTGCTGCAATAGTAGCGATTTCGTCAAGAGCGTCATCTGTAAACTTAAGGTCAATGTTATCTACCTTAAGAAGATTTGCATATTGCACAGTAACAGCATTTTTTGGTGCAGTCAAAATTTTCTTAAAATCTTGTTGAGTTAAACTTTCAAGTTCCACTCTAATTGGAAAACGACCTTGAAGTTCAGGAATCATATCTTCCATTTTAGCAACATGGAAAGCCCCTGCTGCAATGAAAAGAATGAAATCGGTTTTCACATTGCCGTATTTGGTTGGCACAGTACTTCCTTCCACAATTGGAAGAATATCCCTTTGCACACCTTCTCTTGACACATCAGCAGTGTTTGTCGCCTGACTTTTACCAATGATTTTATCAATTTCATCAATAAAGATAATTCCTTGTTCTTCGGCAAGTGAAATTGCTTCTTCGTTGACATTGTCCATATCAATAACTTTTTCTGTTTCTTCTTGAAGAAGTAAATCTCTCGCGTGGCGAACACTCATTTTCTTCTTTTTATGTCTTGGTGGTTGAAGGCTATCAAACATTGAACCTAAATTAATTTCATTTCCGCCAAAAGCCATAATTGGTTTTGGATTATCAAGAACATTCACTTCCACAATCTCATCTTCACATTTTCCGCTTTTAAGTTCGTCTAAAATGTCCTCGCGTTTTACTTCAACGGTTGTTACTCTGCGGTTTTGGAAAAGAGCATCAATAAGTTTTGCTTCCACAATTGGCATAACTTTGTTTTCCACTTCTTTCTTCTTTCTGTCCTTAACCATACGAACTGCAACTTCCACAAGGTCGCGAACCATACTTTCAACATCTCGACCAACATAGCCAACTTCGGTATATTTTGTGGCTTCCACTTTCACAAAAGGTGCTCCAACAAGTTTGGCAAGACGCCTTGCAATTTCTGTTTTACCAACCCCAGTAGGTCCACGCATAATGATGTTCTTTGGTGTAATTTCATCTCTTATATCAATTGGCAAGTGAGAACGACGATATCTATTTCTAAGTGCAACAGCCACCGCTCTTTTTGCTTTTGCTTGTCCAACAATATATTTATCAAGTTCATTAACAATTTGTTTTGGTGTGTAATTCATATATAACTCCTTATCTATTTTAAATTAAATTTGGATAACCAAACTTTATTTTCTTGTATTCAATCGAATAATTTCATATAGAGCCAAACTGCTCTTTTTTATTATATCATAAAATAAACGAAAAGCAAATTAAAATTTATGTCTATTTATAAAATTATATAAATATATAAAAAAGAAGCAATAAAATTATTGCCCTTCTTTAACATAATCACACGATGAACATTTGATTTTTTTGCCTTTTCTAATAAGATATGCATCACACTTTGGACATTTCTCGCCTGTTGGAATGTCCCAACTCATAAAATTGCAACCATTTCTATCTTCGCAGGCATAGAAAGTCTTTCCCCTTTTCGATTTAAAAGCAAAAACATTTTTACCACATTTTGGACAAATACCAACTGGTTTTCTTTCATTTTCTGTGTTATATGGTTTTATATTTCTGCATTTTGGAAAGTTTGAACAGCCTAAAAATTTGCCATATTTTCCATCTCTTAAAAGCATTTTATGACCACATTTTTCACAAATAATATCTGTTTCAATAGGTTCAGATTTCATTGTGACAGCGGAAGCATCAGCTTTTTCCAAAAGTCCTTTAAAACCATTCCAAAAACTGTCAACAACATCGTGCCAATCGTCTTTGTCTTCTGCAATGTCATCAAGTCGGTTCTCCATATGTGCTGTAAATTTAACATTGATAACGCCACTGAAGAATTTTTCAAGATATTCTGTTATGCGTTTTCCTAAATCAGTTGGAACAAGATATTTACCTTCCTTTCCGCAATAATTTCTTGCAGTCAAAATGGTAATTGTTGCGGCATAAGTTGCAGGACGACCAATCCCCTTTTCTTCCATTGCCTTAACCAAACTTGCTTCAGTGTAGCGAACTGGCGGTTTTGTGAATTTTTGTTCTTCCTTAATATCTTTTACTTCTACCTTTTCGCCTTCATTTAAAACTGGTAGTTTGGAAATTTCTTGTTTTTGTTCTTTATCTTCATCAACAAATTCTTTATAAACTGCAGTGTAGCCGGCAAATTCCAAAGTTTTACCAGTTGCCTTAAAATTGTAATTATTTACATCAATCGTTGCAGTCACATTTGAATATTCCGCTTCATTCATTTGGCTTGCCAAAAAGCGTTCATAAATGAGTTTATAAAGTTTATAATTATCTTTTGACAAACTGTCTTGCACCATTTCAGGTGTTATCTGCATAGAAATTGGACGGATTGCCTCGTGAGCATCTTGAGCATTTTTCTTTGTGGCATAGATGTTTGGTTTTGCTGGCAAGAATTTTTCGCCATATTTCTCTTTAATAAATTCTCGACAAGCCTTTTGAGCATCTTCTGAAACTCTGGTGCTGTCCGTTCTAATGTATGTGATAAGAGCGATTTTTCCTTCGCCTTTTATTTCCACACCTTCATAAAGTTGCTGAGCAGACTCTGTTGTTCTTTTCAAACTCATACCTGCTTTATTGAGTGCATCTTGTTGCATTGTGCTGGTGGTGAAAGGTGCTGGTGCGTGAGATTTTGTTTTTGACTTTTTGATGGAAGAAACAACAAAATCTTGTCCTTTAATTTCACCTAAAACTTTGTTTACTTCGTCTTTGTTTGCAATTTTAATCTTTTTGTTTTTATAGGATTGCAATGTGGATTTAAAGGAAATTTTATCCTTTTCGTGAAAGGCTGTCACGGTCCAATATTCTTCTGGAACGAAATTCTCAATTTCCTTTTCTCTATCAACAACAAGTTTTAAGGCAACTGATTGCACTCTCCCTGCTGAAAGTTTTGGAGCAACTTTTTTTGATATGATTGGCGAAAGTTTATAGCCCACAATTCTGTCCATAACTCGCCTTGCTTGTTGAGCATTGACAAGGTTAAGGTCAATTGCTCTTGGATTTTTAAGTGCTTTTAAAACGGCATTTTTTGAAATTTCGTTAAATTCAATTCGGCATTTTGTGTTAGGGTCAAGTCCCAAAACATTCGCAATATGCCAAGAAATTGCTTCCCCTTCCCTATCAGGGTCGGTTGCGATTAAGACTTCTTCAGCCTTGTTTGCTTTGTTTTTAAGTTCAAAGATGAGTTCTTTTTTATCTGGTTTATTTTCATAATGCGGTTCATAGTGATTATTCATATCAATCGCAAAAGATTTAACTGGTAAGTCACGAATGTGTCCTTTTGTGGCGAACACTTCATAGCCTTGACCTAAATATTTTTTTAATGTTTCCCTTTTTGCTGGGGCTTCGATAACAACAAGTTTCAAATTATATTACTCCTTTAATTTAACATAAATGTCTTTGCTGGCATTCTTTTAATTAAACCACGAATTTCCAAAGTTGTCAAATAACTATTCAAAATATTTACAGAAATATTAGATTTTTTTGCAAGTTCGTCAAAATCTTTCTCACCATCTTTAAGTAAATCAAGTATCATTTGCTCCTCAAAATTAAGCGAAATGACCTTTTTGTTTTCCTTTTTTATATCTATGCCATAATAGTCCAAAATATCTTTGGAAGTTAACACACACTCCGCTTGCCCTGATTTAATTAAGGAATTTGGAAGTTCACTCTTTAAGGAATTGATATTTCCTGGCACAGCAAACAAATCTTTGCCATAATCTAAGGCAAATTCCTTTGTGTGAATTGTTCCGCTTCTTGCACTCGCTTCAGTAATTAGTATGCCTTGAGAGAGTCCTGCAATAATTCTATTTCTTTTAGGAAAAGTAAATTTTGTTGGTCTTGTAAATGGCGAATATTCTGAAAGCAAAAGTCCTTTTTCTGCAATTTCATTTGCAAGATTGGTGTGTGCTTCAGGATAGATATGGTTAAATCCGCTTCCTAAAACTGCAATTGTTTTTCCACCAACTTCAAGGGCTTTTTTGTGAGAAATTGAATCAACACCATAGGCAAGTCCACTGATAATGACAAAGCCCGCCTTTGCTAAGTCTTCCGCAAATTTGTTTGTGACATAAACACCATAATTTGACGGCATACGAGTCCCCACGATTGCTAAACCCTTATCATTTAAAAGACTTAAATCTCCCTTGGCATATAAAACCTTTGGAGCATCGTCAATCCCTAAAAGTGTTTTCGGATATTCTTCATCATCTTGCGTTAATATAGCAATTTCAGAATTCTCAATATTTTCAATGAAATTCAATATCTCATCACTTTTTTTAACAAGGTTATGATATTCTTCCGTTGAAAGCATAGAAAGAAAGTCTGAATTATTAATTAAATCTTCTATAGTTTCTATTTTATGCTTCTCTACAATTTCAAGTGCCTTTTCCATTTTGTTATTTGTAAATTCCAAAGCGGAAAAAAAGACAATAAACCTTTTACTTTTGTTCACTATAAACTCCAATATTTTCTATCTAATCCGCGATATGAAACCGCTTCTGCAATGTGATTTGGTTGTATATCTTCCGAGCCATCCAAATCGGCAATCGTTCTTGCCACTTTTAAAATTCTGTCGTGTGCCCTAGCACTTAGTTTAAGGCTGGTAAATGCAATTTCCATTAGATCTTGACAAGGCTTTGAAAGTTTGCAATATTTCTTTGTTTGTGGCACTGTCATTTTGGCATTATTAAAATTCTTCTCTCCCTTGAACCTTTCAAGTTGAATTGCTCTTGCCTTATCCACTCTTTCTTTAATTTTGCTTGATGGTTCTTCCTTATTTTCTTCACTTAGTTCGTGATAAGAAATATTGTCAACTTCCACGTGAATGTCAATTCTGTCCATAATAGGTCCAGAAAGTTTGGAAAGATATTTATGAATTTGACTAGGTGTGCAAGTGCATTCCCTATCTTTTGAACCATAATTACCACAAGGACAAGGGTTCATACTTGCAATAAGTGTGAATGATGCTGGATATGTGATGGTTTGATTAGCCCTTGCCACAGTGATATATCCATCTTCAAGCGGTTGTCTTAATGTTTCAATCAATTGTCTTGAATATTCCGGAAACTCATCAAGGAATAACACTCCATTGTGTGCCAAACTTATTTCTCCAGGCTTACTATGTATTCCGCCACCTGTTAAACTGACAACAGATGCCGTGTGGTGTGGAGTTCGGAAAGGTCGCTCTGTGATTATTCCTTTCTTTAAATCTAATTCTCCAGCAATGGAATGAATTTTTGTAACTTCCAGTGCTTCTTCAAAAGTGAGATTTGGCAGTATTCCAGAAAAACATTTTGCAAGCATACTTTTCCCACTTCCTGGTGGGCCAATCATCAAAACATTATGACCACCAGCAGCGGCAATTTCCAAGGCACGTTTGGCCATTTTTTGACCTTTAACATTTTCAAAATCAAGTTTGTTTGTGTTTGACAACATAGTTTCGTCATAAGACTTTGTTTTAACAACATAATTATATAGAAAATTGTCATTTCCATTTAAAAAACATACAACATCAGAAAGTGTTTTGAAAGCAAAAATTTCCATATTAGAAATATAACTTGCTTCTTCTCTATTCTCATAAGGAATGATAAATTTCGTGTATCCTTGGCTTCTAGCACTAATAAGCATTGGCAAAACGCCCTTAACTTTCTTTATTGTTCCGTCTAAAGATAATTCCCCTAAAAATATGTAATTTTTATAAATCTTACTTTTTATTTGCTCGCTTGCAGAAAGTATGCCGATTGCTAGCCCTAAATCATAAATAGGCCCTTCCTTTTTAATGTCTGCTGGTGCAAGATTGACTGTGGTATGTTTGATTGGATATTCAAAACCACTATTCTTAATTGCAGACTTTACTCTTTCTTTTGCTTCTTTAACGGCAGTATCGCCTAAACCTACCAGTTCAAAATGTGGAACTCCACCCACTAAATCGGTTTCAATTTCCACTAAAAAACCATCAATACCAGTAAGTCCAAAACTTTTTAACTTTGATAACATACTTTCTCCTAATGTTGTTCTAAATTTGATTATAACACTTTTTGACGTTCTCGCAAAATGATTTAATAAGAAAAAAGTTAGAAAAATGAAAATAAAAAAGAGATAAGCCTAAACTTATCTCTTAAATTTTAATTATTGACCATCGCCTACAGCCTTAGGAAGTTCAATTTCCTTTTCTTCACGTTTAACTAAGATTGGTTCACCAACTCCTTCCATAAATTCTTTTGTGATAATAACTTTACTATACACTTTTGGGTCTGGTAAATCAAACATAAGTTCTGTCATACGCGTTTCCATAATTGTTCTAATACCACGCGCTCCAGTCTTGAGTTCAATGGCTTTATGTGCAACATAAGAAAGAGCATCATCTTTAAATTCAAGTTCAAAACCGTCCATTTTGAAAAGTTCGGTATATTGTTTGATTAAAGAATTTTTTGGTTCAACCAAAATTTTTTTCAAAGCCACTTCATCAAGATTATCAAGTCCTGTGATGATTGGAAGTCTTCCCACAAATTCTGGAATAAGTCCATACTTAATTAAATCATCAGGTTGAACATCTTTTGAGTAGTTAATCTTTGCTCTTTCATTTGAATTTTTGATTTGAGCATTGAAACCAAGAGAAGATGAAGCCATACGCTTGTAAATTATGTCATCAAGTCCCACAAATGCCCCACCGCAAATGAAAAGAATGTTTGTGGTGTCAATTTGAAGCATTTCTTGATGTGGGTGTTTTCTTCCGCCTTGTGGTGGAACTGATGCGATTGTGCTTTCAATGATTTTTAAGAGTGCTTGTTGAACACCTTCGCCACCAACATCACGAGTAAGAGAACGATTTTCGCTTTTTCTGGAAACCTTGTCAATTTCGTCAATATAAATAATTCCCCTTTCTGCTTTTGCAATGTCATAGTCGGCATTTTGAATAAGTTTTAAAAGGACATTTTCGACATCTTCACCAACATATCCCGCTTCTGTCAAAGTTGTGGCATCAGCACAAGCAAAAGGAACATCGAGAATTTTGGCAAGGGTTTTGACTAAAAGTGTTTTACCAGAACCAGTTGGCCCAATCATAAGCACATTGCTTTTTTCAAGTTCCAACGCATTTTTAGCATTTTTCTTTGTTCCATCAATTTTGTTATGGTAATTATAGTTAATTCTTTTATAGTGATTGAAAACGGCAACAGATAAAACCTTTTTTGCCTGTTCTTGACCAATAACATAATTGTCAAGACTTTTCTTAATGTCCTTTGGAGAAGGAATTTCAAGGTCCTTGAAAACCTTAATTTTAATGGCATCTTCTTTGATTATATCTGCACATATTCTCACACAATCATCACAAATATAAGCATCACCAGTAGGGTTTGCAATCAATCTTTTGGCTTGTTTTTGTGGTTTTCCGCAAAATGAACAAACAACTTCAATATCTTTCATAAAACCTCAATAAATTCAAAATTTAAAATTATTTCTTATTTTCTTCTTTCTTATCTGCTTTTCTTGTGTAGAAAATGTTATCAATTAAACCATATTCTTTTGCTTCTTCAGCAGTCATATAGTTATCTCTGTCAGTGTCTTTTTCAATTGTTTTTAATGGCTTGCCAGTGTTGTCACTTAAAATTTTGTTAAGTTTAGCCTTAATCTTTTGAATTTGTCTTGCTTGAATTTCAATATCACTTGCTTGACCTTGTGCTCCGCCAAGTGGTTGGTGAATCATAATTTCACTGTTAGGAAGAGCAAAACGCTTCCCTTTTGTTCCGCTTGAAAGTAAGAATGCACCCATTGAAGCAGCAAGCCCAATGCAGATTGTGGAAACATCGCATTTAATGTATTGCATTGTGTCATAAATTGCCATTCCAGCACTGACAGAACCGCCAGGACTGTTGATATATAAGAATATGTCTTTGTCAGGATTTTTTCCTTCAAGGTAAATGAGTTGAGCAATCACAATATTAGCAGATTGGTCATTCACTTCCCCTGTCAAAAAGACAATTCTGTCCTCAAGTAATCTTGAATAAATGTCATAAGACCTTTCATTTGCACCATTTTGGTCAACAACCATAGGTATAAGCATAATTTTTCCTCCTTTATAAATTTGCTATAAATTTTTGTCTGTAACAATTATACATAAAATCTAAATTGCTATGTTATTTTACAATAATTTTGTTGTTTTCTTTCAAGAAATTGTATGTTTTATCAAGTAAAACATTGTTTTCTGCATAAATTCTGTCTTCATGAGTAATTTCTTTCTTTCCGCGTAAATCAGGAAGTTGTTTAATTTTTTCGTCAATTTCTTTTTCAGTTGCATTAATGTTGTTTTCATCAATGATTTGTCTTAAAATGTAGCGAGATTTAATGCTTTTAACTGCTCTATCTTCGCAACTTTTCTTATATTCATCTAAAGTTGTGTTCATACGAGTTAAATAGTCATTAATGTCCATTTGATACATTTTGCAAGCATCTTCAAGTTGCTTAACATTGTTTTCAACTTCCATATCAATAAGAGATTTTGGAATTTCCATTTCTGTGTTGTCAATGATGTGTCTTAAAATGTCGTGTTTAATGTCATAGTCTGCTCTTTCTTCCTTCATAGATTGAATATGCTCAGCAATATGTTTTTTATACTCATCTGCTGTTTCAAATTCTGTCGTATCAGCAACAAATTTGTCGTCAAAAGTTGGAAGAACTTTTTCGCGAACATCTTTAATTGTTACCTTAAAGAGTGCTTTCTTCCCAGCATATTCTTTTGCAGGATAGTCATCAGGGAATTTAACATTAACATCAACTTTGTCACCTTTTTTCTTACCAACGAGTTGGTCTTCAAAGGTGTCGATAAAGGAATGTGAACCAAGTTCAAGTGGAAAATCTTCCGCTCTTCCGCCTTCAAATTCCACGCCATCAATAGAGCCAACAAAGTCAATTACAGTGTGGTCACCCATTTTGCTTTCTCTGTCAACGCTATTAAATGAAGCATTGTCTTCAAGTAAGTGATGGATTTCATGTTCAATTTCCTTATCAGTTACTTTTGGGCTTTCTTGTGTAAATTCAAGACCAGTATAGGCTGGAAGTTTAAATTCTGGCATAATGTCAAATTCAATTGTGAATTTAATTCCTTCGCCAACAACATATTCTCCAAGTTTTGTGTTTGGATATGAGACTGGTTCATATTTTGAATTTTCGTTTAAAAAGTCATTAAGTGTTTTTCTGATGAAATAGTCTAAAGTATCTTCATAGAAAACATCGTCGCCATATTGTTGTTCAATCACTTTTTTAGGAGCGTGACCTTTTCTAAAACCAACAACATTAAACTTTGCTTTTGTGCTTTCATAGACTTTATTAACGCCTTCATTCCATTCTTTGTCATCAATATTAACGTCAATGATGACTTTTGATCCGTTTACTTTGTAATTATACATAAATTTGTCCCCTTAAATGTAGATTATTTTTTGCAAAAGGGTTTCATATCGGGCAAACTACACCACTTTAGCAAAAACTACGAAGATTATAGCATATATTTTTATAAAAAGCAAACAATAATGACCTAAAATTAAGCAATTTGTTGTCGAATTTTCTCTTGAATATTGTCGAAATAAGATAGAAATTCTCGAAAATATATAAAAAGCAAAATAAAAACATTGCTTTTTTCCGTTTTTATATCAACTTATTTGCCTTAGAAAACAATTAAAGTTTAAAGGTAAGTGCAAAAATTTGACAAAAGCAAATAGTAATTAAACAAAATTTAGTTAAAGATTTTAAACTAAATATAGAGTATTACGCATTGCATAACACTCTATATGTTGATTATTCATACAAACTATTTGTAATTTTAACTTTCTTTGCTGCATTCTTTCTAATGTCATCATCAATAGCCGCATAGTGTTTCTTTGTGGTGTTAACATCTTTATGTCCCAAAACGTCAGCAACAATATAAATGTCTTTAGTTTCTCTATATAAATTTGTGCCAAAAGTGGAACGAAGTTTATGCGGAGAAATCTTCTTTAAAGGTGTGCTTTCTCTTGCAAACTTTTTAACAAGGTTTTCCACTGCTCGAGTGCAGATTCTTCTGTTTTGAAGGGAAATGAATAACGCTTTTTCATTTTCATCAATCGGCAAAGTTTTTCTTATCTCAAGCCACTCTTGAAGAGCATACTTGACTTCATTAGGATAATACAAAATAACCTGATTTCCACCCTTTCTTGTGACCTTGAAAGCGTTTTGTGAAAAATCAATATCTTCCACATTTAGCCCTACAAGTTCGCTTACTCTTATGCCAGTGCCTAAAAAAAGTGTCACAATGGCATTATCACGCACCTTGGTGTTTTTGTTATAGTTTTTTTGTCTTTCAGTGAATGTGGTTGGCATTTGAACAGCATCAAGCATTCTTTCAACTTCATCACTCTCTAATCTTATTATCTCCTTGCTATGAAGTTTCGGTGTTGGCACTTTGCTCACCACATTTCTATAAATCATATCGTGATTGAAAAGATATTTAAAAAAACTTCTCACACTGGCAAGTTTTCTTGCCTTACCTTTTTCATTGTTCTTATAGACCTTATCATCAATTTGATAAAAAGAAAGATAGGACAAAAAACTTTCAATATTTCTTGCTTCCAAGGAATCTAAATCTTCTAGCGTAATATTTTTAATATCTTTTTTAAAAACATATTTAGATAAATACTCATAAAATATGGAAATATCCATTGCATAATTTAGTCTTGTAAGAGAAGAAGTGTTAAGTTCAATGCCAGTGAAATAATCATAACAATATTCTGGCAGTTTTTGAAGATACTCCCCTATCCTTTCCATATTTTTTAAGTCACGCTTTTCAAAATAGGTCAAATTTTTCATATTCATATTATATCAAATTAAAAATTAATTTCCAAAGATTTTGACAATATTGTAAAAATTTTACTTTTTTTATTGATTGCGTGTTTAAAATCATAAATTATAGTAAATTTGTAAATTTTGTAAAAAATTTAATTATTGATTATATTTACTTAAATGATAATACTATAAATATACAAAATTATATAAATCATATACAATCCACACATAGTGTGTTGTGTTATAAGTCTTGAGTCATCCAATCAGTGTAAACACCATAGCCTTTTGTGGCATCAGACAAAAATACGTGTGTAACCGCCCCAACAATTTTGCCATTTTGCATAATTGGAGAACCACTCATTCCCTGAACAATTCCGCCAGTAAGATTTAAAAGTCGTTTGTCTTTCACTCTAAAAACCAAACTTTTATCGTTTGCCTTCTTCTGATAGTTTGCTTTTATGATTTCAATTTCATATTCTTCTTTAATTCCACTAATGTCGCTGACAATGGTGGCTTTCCCCGGTGTGACAGAAAAACGACCGCCAATTTTTGCTGTTAAGTTTTCATCAACAAGCCCAGATGTATTTGTCATCACACCTTTTATTCCAAACTTGTTGTTTGTTTCAATCGTTCCTTTAGTTTTTGAATTTTGAACGAATACGCATCGAAGTTGCCCAGGATTGTTCTTTTCTCCCTTGGTTATTCCAATAAGATTGCACGCATACACTTTTCCATCGCTTACTGGAACAATGTTTCCGCCTGCTTCTTCCATAATAGCATGCCCAAGAGCGCCATATTCTCCAGTTCTCGTATTAACAAAGGTAAGAGTTCCAACACCCGTCACATTATCTTTCACAGTAAGTCCAAGTTTATGTTTTTTATTTTCATTCTTAACTTTCAAAAGGGTTTTTACTTCCTTATTTTTACGAAGATAGGTAACTTCAACTTCTTCATTATCTTTTAACACACTTTCCATATCTTCAATTTCATTAAAATCAATGCCATCAATTTGCGTGATAATATCTCCTTCTTTTATGCCATCATTTCCATTATCATCAATAACAATCGCTCCATCTGTATATATGGAAAGCCCTATAGGAACACCACCGATGTAATAGTCATCATCATTTACCATAATGACGGAAACTTTACGAATAGGAATAAAACCAAAAAGTTTGAAAACCACTTCTCCTGTTTTTGTTTGTTCTAAACCTGTTGATTGATCTTTTTGTTCAAGTTCGCCACTAATGTATGCTCCAAAAGTTCCATTGGAATTTGCTGTTTCCATATCTTCAAAACTAACTAAGAAATTTTCTTCAATGCTATAAATATCAATTATTGGCATAACGATAAGCACGACAACCAAACAACATAAAAAACTATAGAATATCCAAAAATTTTTTCTCATTTTTCTAGTATCTTGCGTTTTCAAAAATTTATACGGACATTAGGCATTTTTAGAGAAATTTCGACAAATTTACGACAAAATTTCAAAAAAACACTAAATGATTATAAAAATTGTCGTTTTTGAGCAAACTATAAGTATGGTATAAATTGAGACAACTATTGCATACCACCACAAAATATAGTGTATTATGCACTTATATTATACTTATACTTAGAATGTACCCTTTCCTTTTTAAAAATTTTTGTAAAATATTAGGCTATTTTTGTCGAAATCATTTGCTATTTAAATATTTTTGTGCTATAATGCCAAAAGACAAGTGATGTTGAAGTCATTTACAAAAGGAGAAATTATGTCGAAAAATATAACTATGTATGATAATCTCACAAGAGCCCAAGAAAGAAGTTTTAACCTTATCCAAAGTCTTGGAATCTATGAACTTAGAGCCATCGCAAGAGTTTTTGGCGATAATTCTCCAACAACTTCAAAAAGAGATGACCATATCAAATTTATTATGGATAAAATCATTAATGGCGAAGAATTGCAACCAATTCCTCTTCGTCAAGGTCGCCCATACAAAGAACTTTCCAACATTGAAGGCATTTTGGAAGAACTTTCTTCTATTGTTGGTAAAGACTACACTTTGAAATCTCTTTCAAATAAACAAAATGACAATGTCAGAACAATAGGCTTTAGACAAGTTGAACCAGAAGTTGTCAAGAAAAAGATTTTCCCTATAAAAGTTAAAGGCGTTGTTCTCAACCGCACTGCAAACGAGTTTTATATTGTTAATGAAGATAACTCTCTCCCAATTTTAATTGAAAAAAGAGCATTTCCAGACCTTGAACAATTTGATTTTGTGGAAGGCACCGCCGTTGTTATGAATGACAACAATGAATACATAATGGACAATATTGAAAAAATTAACTACATAAATGCTTCTTCATATTCTCCACTCCCTGTTTCTCAAGAAAGGGTTTTACCATCAAAGAAAATTAAGGTTAATGACAAAGAAATAACTTTAGGACTAAGATATGTTTTAGAACAAGGAAAACTTATTGATAACTTAAGTAAAGTTAAATCTTTAATTTCAAATTTAAAAAAGGCAAACACAATTTCAGTTGCACTTGTTTCCAACACAATGTTTGACGAATATATCGCCCTTTCAGATGTTGGGTTTGATAATATTTTTGTCTTGAAGTTTGACGATAAACCTTCTGACTATTTCAAAAAAGTTAATGTTTTCTTGAACAACATTAAACGCTTGCAAGAAATTGGCACAAATGTTGCTATCTTTGTTCAAGACATTGTCACCTTGTCACACATTTTAGATGCTTATAACAAATCATCAGATAAATCATATTTTAATCACGCTGAAGAAACAGCAACCTTAATCAAAGAAATCGTTATGCTCGCAAAATCTACCGCTGATTATAACACCACACTTTTTGTAACAAACGATGAAACTGACAATGCCGACATTCTATATACGACATTTGTTTCTAAAGTGTCTAGCAAAATCTAACAATACTTATTTTTTAGATTTATATATAAAACGAAAAGTTAAATCGTAAAATGATTTGACTTTTTTTTATCAATTTCATATACTCATAAAGTATGAGTATGAATTTAATAACAAACAGTTTCGAACTTTTTGGTTTAACAATCAATTACTATGGATTAATCAGCGCCTTTGGATACCTTATGGGCGTTGTTATTGTTTGTCTTGTTGCAAAAAAACGCGGATTCACGACTGATGATATAATTCTGCTTGCATGCTATGTCATTCCCCTTGCAATTATTGGTGCAAGAATTTACTATGTCCTTTTCTCGCTCGACCAAATCACAAGTTTTTGGCAAGTATTCGAAATTTGGAATGGCGGTTTAGGATTTTATGGCGGGCTTATTGGCGGAACACTTGGCGTTATTTTGTATTGTGCAATTCATAAAAAGAATTTCTTAAAACTTGCTGACATTGTTGTGCTTGGTCTTGTTTTTGGGCAAGGCATTGGAAGATGGGGAAATTTTGTAAATCAAGAAGCCTATGGTTATTATATTTCAGATGAAAACTTAAGGTGGTTTCCTTTTGGTGTTTACATTGAGCATTGTCATCAAGCGGGTTGTGAATGCCCTGGATATGGCTGGCACTTGGCAACATTCTTCTATGAATTTATGAACAATATGATAATTTTTGTCATTCTTACAGTGTTACTATACAAAGTCAAATTCAAAAGTGACGGAATTATTGGTGCTTGCTATCTCATAATGTATGGTTTTTGTCGTTTTATTGTGGAAGGACTCAGGACAGACAGCCTATACCTTGGACCTTTTAGAATTTCCCAAGTTTTAAGCATTGTTTTTATTCTTTGTGGCGTCGCCTACATTTTATATTGCTATTTTCGAAATAAAAAGAAAAAATCGTCTTATGACATAATTATGAATGTCTTAAAAAACGACCTTAAATAACAGCCAATGGCTGTTTTTTTATTTGAAAAGGCTCCTATTGAATATAAGAAAAAGTTTTGTGAAATATTAATTATATGCGTGGAAGAATTTTAGGCGTTAAAAAAACTTATATTTTGCGATTTTTGATTGTCGCCTTATTTTTATTATTTACTATATTTGTTTTTCTTAATATTTTTGTTATTCCGTATAGAACGCTTTGGTTTTATGCCTTTTCCTTTCTTTTAGGAATTTACGAAGTGAGTAAAAGTCGCCTTTTTAAACTTGACAGTGGTTTTTATTTAGGTTCGCTCCTTATTTTTATCGGCATAAGCGGTTTTGTCTTTACTTTAACAAAAACAGATTCTTATTGGTGTTTATATCTTCTAGCCGACTTCTTTATTGCATCGTTCTTAACATTTTTAATTTGCGGACAATATTTTCACTTGATTTTTGATTTTTCGCTATTATTCATCATTATTTTCACATCATTTTACACTTTTTCTTTAATAACTTTGCCGATTTTTATTGCTTTTTTAGTGGCTTTTTTGGTATTATTTATATTGATAATAACATTCAATTTTAAACACTGAATTTTATTCGGAGGGGAAAATGAGTTTTAGCGAAGAACCTTATGGTTACAATAAAAAAGAAGTTGACGCTTACATAGAACGCCTTAAAGCAACAAACGAATCTAAACTTATGGAAGAGCGACTTAAAACCCTTGAAGCAGAACGCCGACTTCTTGATTTAAGGAACCAACATCTTGAACTCCGCCATAAAGAAAAGAATATCTTAGATGCCATCGATGTCCTTGAAAAAGCAAAGAAATTTGAAGAAGAAGGCACAAAAAGTTTCTATGCCCTAGTTTTTGACAAACTTCAACTTTTGGTGCAAGAACTTGAAGTTAAATTTCCACAACTTAAAAATGATAAGGAATATGAAACAATACTTAAAGAATTAATTTCTGTCATTGATAACTATAAAAACAAAATCTCACAAGAAGCAAGCATCACAAATCCTGTCAATTCCCCAAATGATAGTATGCGCCTACTTTTAAACAAAATGCAAGAATACAAAAAAGGACAGGACTATCCAAGAGAAATTAGAATTTCAACTTATAAAAACGATGATGACGAAATCCCACCATACCTACAATTTCTTCAGGCAAAACCTGACAACACCCCAATGCAAACTCCAATAATTCCACAAGATGTCAGTGAAAGCGGTTTCAGTTTCCAAGAAGCCTTAAATCCTAAAGAAGATTTGGAAGAAATTATGAAGGCTTTTGATTTCTACAATGAAGGCAGAAAAGATAGCAACTCTAATAATTAATAAAATTTAATTAAACAGTTTTTCTAAATTAAAATTATAAAAACACAAAAAAGAGATAGACTTTTCACTATCTCTTTTTTACTGCTAGAAGAATATTGATAAAAATAAGCCTGAAATCACACCAATTAAAAATTGCAAAACAATTATTCCTAAACTTTGAAGCGGATGTTTTTTATTTCTGGAAACAAGAATGAAGAGTCCAACCCCTGCCCCAGTTGAAAGTCCCGCAACAAGTGCTGGGAAGTATAGTCCACCCATAATGTATAGTTCCACCAAAAGAACGCTTGAAGCACAATTTGGAATTAAACCAACAAGACTGGCAATTAAAATTTGAATGTAAACATTATCTGTCAAAATTGTTTGCAAAACATCAATTGTGAAATAATTAACAAGTAGATTAATAATAAATGTTGCCACAAAAATATAAATTGCAATTTCAAAGGTATGCATAAAGGCGTCTAAAAAGATGTTGTCTGCACAACTTTCGCCATTCTTATGATGGCAGTGCGTATCACATTCTTCTGTGTGTATATGCCCACACTCGTGCTCATGATGGTGATGATGTTCGTGTTTCTCTCCGTCAATAGCATCTTCAATCGTTTCCATATCAGCAAGTTGATTTTCCTTTTTAAGTTCAATTTGCTGAATTTTTCTTTCTTTTCTTTTGGCTAACACTTTAGAAAATAAGCCAACGACAAAATCAATGCCATATCCCCAAACAAGTGCAAGCACAATTTTAATGCCAATAAGAAGAAGCATATCTAAAATTGTGTCCGGCGATGAAATCATAATAGGTATTGCTTCATCACTTGTCGCAATGAAAACCGCAACTAATGTTCCAAGCGTTACTTTCTGTTTGGAATATAAATCAGCGATAACAGTCGAGAATCCGCATTGTGGGACGCAACCTAAAAAAGATGCATACAAAACACTTGTTTTTTTCTTTTTACTCAAAAAGCCAGAAAATTTATGATTATGGTCGTGTGATAGATATGAAACAAGAAGATATGCCAAAAATAGTATTGGCAACATCTTCAAACAATCGACAACCGAATCCATTAATGCTTCATAAAAATTTTCCTGCCACATATCGCCCTATATTATAACCTAATTAAAAATGTTTGTAAAGAATTTTTATCTTTGAAATTTAATAAATTTTTAAAAAATTTTAATTATTTCAACAATAATTGACTTTAATTTCTCTTTATGATATTCTTTATATGAAGTAGTTTCAAAAAAAATTAAATTTAATTACTTTTTTATTTATAATTTTCAAATGGCACGAAAAGAGAGGTCAAAATGAATGAGAAAAACAAAGTTGTTCTCTCGATTAAAAATGTTAATAAGAGATATAAATTAAATAAATTACAAACCTTTCAAGCTCTTTTTGATATAAATATTGAATTCTATGCTGGAGAACTTGTTTCTATTGTTGGAGAAAGCGGAAGCGGAAAAAGCACCCTAATGAATTTGATTGGTGGGCTTGATTCAAACTATAGCGGAAAAATCATTGTTGACAATGAAAATTTGAGAGGACTCAATGATAAACAACTGGACAAATATCGTAAAGATAAGGTCGGTTTTATTTTTCAATCTTTTAATCTCATTCCACATCTATCAATTTTAGATAATGTCACCCTTGCCTTAACTTTATCAAATGTAAATGAAAAAGAAAAACTTGAACGAGCAACTCAAATGCTTAAAAAAGTTGGGCTTGCACACGAACTTAAAAAGAAACCAAATCAACTTTCTGGTGGACAAAGACAAAGAGTGGCAATCGCTCGAGCATTAATAAATAACCCTGAAATTATCATTGCAGACGAGCCTACTGGCGCTCTTGACACAAAAACATCAATGCAGATTCTAAAAATCTTAAAAGAGATTGCCGACAGCGGTAAACTTGTCATTATGGTCACCCATTCTGAAAAGGTGGCATCTATATCTTCACGCGTTATAGAAATTTCAGACGGACGCATAATTTCTGACCATATAAACGAAAATTATGTTCGAGAAAAAATTAAAAATGACGACGAAGAAGTAATTTCTCAAGATGAGAACAATGAAATTAAAGAAAATAACAAAAATGTTTTAGAGGAAAATGAAACAAAAATAGATGAAGAAGACAAAAAAATTTTAGAAAATAACACAAAATCTCGTAAAAACAAAGACAAAACTTCCATAAAACAAAATTTGTCGGTTTGGTCGGCAATTCGTTTATCATTTCATAATATGTGGGCAAGCAAAACAAAAAATCTTCTTATGGCATTTGGCGTTGCCATTGGGATTGGCAGTTTAATTTTGATGCTATGTTTCAGTTCTGGTATAACCGACTACATAAATAACACAATGAAATCATACTCAGACCCAACAATAGTTACAATCTCAAAACGGTCAGATTCTGGCTCAAAATCTTATGAAACATTCTCTCAAGAAGAAATTGGGAATTTAATCACTGAACTAAACACGTTCCTACAAGAAGAAAATTATGACTTCGTGATTGAAGATAAAAATAATGCCGAAACAGAAGAAGAACGACAAGAGAGTAATGTTAAATATGGTTTTGAAGCAATGACAATGAGTGTTGGGAACATTTCTGCAACCATTGGTTATGATTTTGACAACGATTTAAACTATGGCGATGATGAAATGATGTCAATCTATTATCTATACACCACCCCACCATATTACAGCGACAAAAACATTATTGAAGGAGAAAAATCAACAAGTAAAAGCGGAATAATGTTCACTCCTGCAATTTCTCAACTCTTTGGAGAAGAAAGTGCTGTTGGAAAAAGTGTTAAAGTAACAATCACCTACACTTACTCATCTCCTGACGGAACAACTTCCACCCAAGAGTTAATAATTTATGAAAAAATCACAGGAATTATTGACACTTCGATTATGTCTGGCTTTCCAATAATGTATATTGATTACGACCTATTTGAATATCACTATGAAAGACTTATGGAATCTGAACTTTCTCCAAACGATTTATACATTCAAACTCCAAACGAAGAAATTTCCAACGCAATAAGTCGATACATTTCCTTAAACCATCAAGACGACTTAACTGGTTCTATTGAAGATAATTTAGCAAATATGTTCAATGAAATGGGAAGCATTATTGGAACATCGCTCACAATCATATCTCTTGTTTCCATCATCGTTGCCGCAATTATGATTCTGGTTGTTATGTATATGAGTGTTACAGAACGCACAAAAGAAATTGGAGTTTTGAAATCAATCGGCGCAAGAAAAACTGATATAAAACGCATATTCACATCAGAAAGTTTACTTCTCGGAATTTTAAGTGGCATTATAGGACTTGTTTTTGCTGGGATTTTAATTCTTATAACCTATGTGGCATTGACAAGTTTCGTGGGACTTGCACCATTGTCATTTAAGTGGTATTACATCTTTATCGCACTTGGAGTTTCCATCATAATCAGTGTGTTAAGCGGACTTTATCCAGCAACTAGAGCCGCCCGCCTTGACCCAGTTGAAGCCTTAAGAAGAGAATAAAAGGAAAAAAATATGACAAATTTTGCAAAAAAAATTGAAAATTTTTTAAAGGAAAATAGCGAAGAAAAACTCGCTGAATTTCACAAAAAACTTGTAATAACAAAATATAAAATCTATGGAATTAGAACTGATGTTTTAAGAAAATTTGCAAAATATCTTGCAAAAGAAAATTGTCCGCTTGAAGAAATTAAACCTAACTCTCATGAAGAAATTTTAATTCGTGGAATGGTTTTAAGTAATTTAAAATTAAAGGACACCGAAATTATTAGCGAGTTTTCTAAGTTTATTGATTACATTGATAATTGGGCAACTTGTGATATGATTGTTTCAAGTTTAAAAAGACTAAAAACAGAAAACGGCTATAAATTTTTTATAGAGCAGTTATCTTCGCCTTCTTCTTTTAAAAAGCGTGTTGGAATTATTGGGCTTATGGACTATTTTCTCATTTCCGACAAGCAAAACGAAATCATTTCTAATCTTACAAAAATCACTGATGAAAACTATTATGTTCAAATGGCAATCGCCTGGCTTCTTTGCACCCTTATTTCAAAAGATTATGAAAATGGTAAAAATGCACTTTTAAAATTTAACAATAAATTTATACGAAACAAAGCAATTTCAAAATGCCACGATAGTTTCCGTCTTACAAAAGAACAAAAAGAAGAATTAAAACAGTTAAAAATTTAATTAAACAATTTAACTAAAATTTGGTTATTTAATATAACATTTGAGTTAAAAATTGTAAAAATAATATAAAAAATAAAAGCCATAGAATTTGCTATGGCTTTTTTATTGTCTTAAAAGAAAAAAAGTGGAAATTCCACTTTCAGTTTCTTATTTGTTATCTGCTGACTTAACTTTTGCAGCCTTGCCTGTAAGGTCTCTAACATAGTAAAGTTTTGCTCTTCTTGGTTTACCCTTTCTAATAACTTCAATGCTGGCAATTTTTGGTGAATGAATTGGATATGTTTTTTCAACACCAACACCATAAGAAATTTTTCTTACAGTGAAAGTTTCTCTAACGCCACCATTTTTTCTAGCAATAACCACACCTTCAAAGGCTTGAATTCTTTCCTTGTCACCTTCTTTAATCTTGACATTAACTTTAACTGTGTCACCGATTGAGAAAGCAGGAACAGATTCTTTCATATTTTCTCTTTCAATTTGGTCGATTATATTAGCCATGACTTATCTCCTTTTTTCAGATTTTCGACATAATGCTCATAAATATATAAATATAAAATATCAGCGGAACATCAGAAGTCTTTTTGATTATAGCATATAGCAAATATAAAATTCAAGTGTTTTAGCAAACTTTTTGAAAAAAGTTGAAATAAATTAAGTAAATTAGGCAAATTAAAAAATTGTTTAAATAAACATTACAAATTTGACCAAATTACATAAAAGCATTTTCAATATGAGTTATTTCATTTCCCACAATTTCAATAACATCAAAGCGGACATCTTTATCAAAATTTTTAGTTTTGTTTAGGTAATATTCCGCCACTTTTTTGATTGTTTGCTCTTTTTTATAATTAATTGCTTCAATAGGTCGACCAAACTTTAAAGTTTCACGTCTTTTAACTTCAACAAAAACAAAAGTGTTTTTATCTTTGGCAATAATGTCAATCTCGCCAAACTTTGTTTTAAAATTTGTGGTTATAATTTTATACCCTTTCTTTTTAAGAAACTCAGCACTCATAACTTCGCCGACATTCCCTTCAATCTTGTTTTTCTTTTTGTTTTCCATAATTTACCCTTGAAAAAATATTTTTATAAATTAATTCAATGTGATTAGTTTGTATTAAGTAAAAATTCATAAACAATAAAAAAGCGAGACATAGTCTCCCTTAGTCTAATGTGATTTTTCCTATTCTTGTTTTTCTAAAGTCATCAACAAAGGTGTAACTTGCTCTTTCAATGTCAACTTCGCCACCTGCTGTGACATATTTTCTAAGTTTTGCAATATCTTCCACGTTTTCGCAGTTAGGATATCTCTTTTCCATTAAAGTTGGATATTTTTCTTTTAATAATTTAAACAATTCTTCTGCTAAAGATACAAATTCCAAAACTTCATCGCGAACACTGCCAACATAGGCAAGTTTTTTAGCGATTTCCTGATTTTCAATGTTTGGATATAATGTTCCCGGCGTATCATAAATTTCAATACCATCTCCAACATTGAGCCATTGCCCACTTTTTGTCACACCTGCTCTATTTCCAGTCACAGTTTTTGCCTTTTTACACAAGTTATTGACAAGAGAACTTTTCCCGCTGTTTGGCACACCAACAACCATAACACGAATTGTCGCTTTAACACCTTTTTGCCTATACTTTTCAATTTTGTTCTTTGCTAAATTTTTAACCTTGTTAAGCACCAAATCACTTTTAAAAGAAGTGGAATTAAAAAGAAGATAATCTTTCCCTTCTCCCACAAAGTTTTTGAGAAGTTCTTTGACTCTCTTTTCATCAGCAAGGTCGATTTTATTAATTAAAAACAATATAGGTTTATTTTCAGCAATTTTTGATAAAGTTGGATTAAGTGAAGAAAGCGGAATTCTGGCATCAAGGACATAGATAATCACATCAACTTTCTTTAGTTGATTTTCAATATCTTTTAATGCTTTATGCATATGGCCAGGAAACCAATTTATTTTCATACTCTTCCTTATCTTTTCCTTTTACTTTTGAAAACTTTTTTCTTTCTTAAAGAATTTAAAAATGAAATTTTATCAATTTATTGTTGTATTATGCTAGCATACTACACAATATGTTGTGTATTATAATAAATCTTGACGATTTTTCCTTGTCACTTTTAAACTTTCTTCTTTTCGCCACTTATCAACTTCTTGATGATTTCCAGAAAGCAAAACTTCTGGAACTTTTAAACCCATAAATTCTGCAGGTCTTGTATATTGAGGGTATTCCAATAACCCATTTGAGAAACTTTCGTTCTCCAAACTTTCACTGCTTATAACTCCATTGATAAATCTTGAAAGAGTGTCAATAATCACCATTGATGGTAACTCCCCACCTGTCAAGACATAATCTCCAATTGATATTTCTTCAATGTCAAAAAGTTCAAAAATTCTCTCATCAACACCTTCATAGTGTCCGCAAACAAAAATTAAGTGGTCAAATTGTGACAAACCTTTAGCAATTTTTTGATTAAAAACTTTTCCGCGTGGCGATGGAAAAATGATTTTAGAATTTTCCGTCTTAACGCTTTTAATGGCATCGTATAAAGGTTGCACACTCATAAGCATTCCTGCCCCGCCACCAAAAGGATAATCATCACATTTCTTATGCTTATCCAATGAAAAGTCACGAATATTCACAATATTAAATTCCAAAATTCCACTATCCGTTGCTCTTTTTAAAATGCTGGAATTAAGTGGAGAGAACATTTCAGGAAACAAAGTTAAAATATCAATCTTCATAATCTGTCTTTGCCCCCTCATACTCCTTTCTCACAACATAAATGGAAGTTTTGTCTTTTGACTTAAAGATTTCTTTCACAAATGGAAGTTGATAAAGCCTTTCGCCTTCTTTCACAATAACGACATCATCATATCCAAAGTTTTCAATACCCATAATTTGTCCGACAAACTCACCATTATCGTCATATAAAGTTTGCCCAACAAGATCGTCAATTAAAAATTGATTTGATGGAATTTTATAGAAATCTTCTTTATTGATATAAACAAGGCTATTTCTAAACTTTTCCGCGGTGTTTCTGTCTGGAATGATGTCAAAAGTGGCATAAGCAAAACCAAGCCTATATTTGCAGTTTTTTGTTTTAACAGGCTTTTTATTTATGAAAAATTCATATTTTCCATTAAAAATCGCAGGGATATTGACAAGAGGATATATTTTCACTTCCCCTTTAATGCCCTGCGGTTTAACAATTTTTCCTACGCAAAGTAATTCCATTAATCACCAAACTTTACAAAGATTTTTTTATGTTCTTTTGCACCGATTGATTTGATTATGGTTCTTATTGAACTTGCCATTTTGCCGTTTTTACCAATAACTTTGCCGATATCTTCGCTTGCAACTTTAACAAAAAAAGTGATTGTTTTATCGTCTTCTTCTTTTGTTACTTCCACTTCATTTTCATTTTTTACAAGTGTTTTTACTAATAATTCAAGTAATTGTTGCATCTATTTCTCCTTTAAGGTTTTCCCTTCGTTAAACTAATTGCTACTCTTATTTGTTTTCTGAATTAATAGCACCGCTTTTTACTAAAATAGATTTAGCAGTTTCAGTTGGAGTAGCACCATTTTTAAGCCATTTTGTTGCTTTTTCGTTGTCAATTTTGATTTCTGCTGGATTTGTCAAAGGATTGTATGTTCCAAGAATATCGATGAATTTACCATCTCTTGGGCTCTTTGAATCAGCAACAACAACACGGTAGAAAGGTGATTTCTTATCTCCCATTCTTGTAAGTCTAATTTTAACAGCCATTTTCTTTTCTCCTTTTATTTAAATTCTTTTGTTATATAAACTAACTTTCGTTAGGATATACCATTATAGTATTAATTGTGATAGTTTTAAATGTGAATGTTGTATAAATAAAAGTTAACATTTTAAAATTATGCCTAAATAACACTTTCACATTTAATTTTGCCGATTATCTGCCAAACATTCCACGCATACCACGTTTGTTGTTCTTAAGTTGTCGCATCATTTCTTTTGATTGCTCAAATTGCTTCAAAAGTTGATTGACTTGTTGTATGCTTGTTCCGCTCCCGTCAGCAATTCTTTTACGCCTACTTGCCTTGATTATTTCTGGATTTTGGCGTTCTTCTTTGGTCATACTTTGAATGATTGCTTTGTTCACAGCAAGTTGTTTTTCATCAATAACAACTCCTTTAAGTTTGCTTGATGCTCCTGGAATCATCTTCAAAATATCGTTAATTCCACCCATCTTTTTCAAGTTTTCCATTTGAACAAGATAGTCTTCAAAAGTGAAGGAATTTTCACGGAATTTTTCTTCAAGTTTTTTTGCTTCTTCTTCAGTGACTGCTTCTTGAGCCTTTTCAATTAAGGAAAGGACATCTCCCATTCCTAATATTCGCCCAGCAATTCGGTCTGGATAGAAAGGTTCAATATCGCCTATCTTCTCGCCAATACCAGAAAATTTGATTGGTTTTCCTGTTATTGCTTTGATGGAAAGTGCAGCACCGCCACGAGTGTCGCCATCAAGTTTTGTTAAGATAACACCAGTAATGTCCAAATCTTTATTGAAACTTTCGCTGATTGTCACAGCATCTTGTCCAGTCATGGCATCAACAACAAGAAGGATTTCTTGTGGTTTGACTTCTTTCTTAATGTCTTTAAGTTCATTCATAAGTTCTTCATTGATATGAAGTCGCCCTGCGGTGTCGATAATAACAACATCGAAGCCTTGCTTTTTTGCGTGGTCAATCGCTTGTTTTGCCGTTTTGACAGGATTTTGAGTTCCGCGTTCAAAAACTTCGCAATTTGCTTGTTTCCCAACAACTTGAAGTTGGTTGATTGCTGCTGGCCTATAGATGTCACAAGCAACGAGCAGTGTTTTTTTTCCACTTTTCTTTAAGTATGCCCCAAGTTTACCGCACATTGTGGTCTTACCAGCACCTTGAAGCCCGCACATCATAATGATTGTTGGATTGTGAGAGAGATTAAGTTTTTGGTCAGTACTTGACATAAGAGCGGTAAGTTCGTCTTTAACAATTTTAATTACCATTTGTCCAGGCGTCAAACTTTTCATAACTTCTTCGCCTAATGCTTTCTCAGAAACATTATTAATGAACTGCTTTGCCACCATATAGTTGACATCGGCTTCTAAGAGTGCAATTCTAACTTCACGCATTGCTTCCTTAATTTCAAGTTCAGTAAGTTTTCCGCGTTTTGTAAGTTTTGAGAAAATGTGGTTTAGTCTTTCAGATAAATTTGAAAATAAAGCCATTAAATATCTCCTAAAATTTCATCGACTTTTTGTTTTATTTCTTTAATTGTCTTTTGATTTTTTATGTTAGACAATTTTTCTTTAAATTCTCGTTTTTTATTCAATAGGTGCAAAGTTTTTTCATATTCATCAAGTTTTTGGCACGATTTTGAAATGCTATCCAGAACTGCTTGTCTTGAAATTTGTTTTTCTTTGGAAATTTCAGCAAGTGTCATATTGAAATCAAAATATAATTTCATAACACTTTGTCTATCTTGACTTAAAAGCTTGCCATAAATTTCAAAAAGTTCGCCATATCGTATAAAATCTGAAAGTTCAATTTTTGCCATTTATCACCTATTTTGTAAAGTTATTTTGCTTTACATTTTGTATTATAGCAAATATTTTTATTAAAATCAACTGTTTTTATAAAATTTTATTTAAAATTATCTTTCGTTCCCTAAAATTTCAATCATCTGGAAGAAGATGCGAAATTATATAGTCACTCACAAGATAATTTTCTTTATTTAAAAAAATTTTGTCATTTTTTTCAAATATTATATTTTCTTTCTTAAATTTTTCATAATTTTCATTTTTTGTTATATCGTAGCCAAGTTTTTTAAGTATTTTTAAATCTACCCCACTTTCACACCGAAGTCCTAAAAACAGCCTTTCTTCAATTTCCGTTTGAAAGTTATTTTCGTCTTGAATTACAATTTTTTTATAATAGTCTTTTAGATTATCAGCATTTGCAAACCTTTTTCCTGAAATATATGAATGAGCAGAAACTCCAAAACCAATATAATCGCCAAAAGTCCAATAATTTAAGTTATGTTTACTTTCATACCCTTTCAAAGCAAAGTTACTTATTTCATATTGATTAAAGTCTTTACTTTTCAAAAACTCGACAAGTTTTTTATATTCATTTGCAACTTCTTCATCATCAAGTGGAAGAAAAGTTTTATTTTTCACTTTATCGAAAATTGGTGTATTTTTATGAACTTCAAGCATATATGCTGAAATATGTTTTACTCCTAAATCAATCAAAATTTCAGCATATTTATAAACATCTTTTTCATTTTCCAATCCTAAAATTAAATCTGCAGAAATATTGTCAAAATATAAACTTGCCTTTTTAACTAGGTTAATCGCCATTTCTTTATTATGCAGTCGCCCAATTTTTTTCAAAGTTTCATCATTCAAACTCTGAACGCCAATGCTAAGCCTATTTATTCCTAAACCTTTATAGAACTTAAGTTTTTCTTCCGAAAGAGAATTTGGATTGACTTCGATTGTGATTTCAACATTCTTTTTAAACTTGTAGTTTCGGTTCAACGCATCAAAAATCTTTTGTAAGTTTTCTTCACTTAAAACCGATGGAGTTCCGCCACCAAAATATATTGTTTTCACAACTGCATCTGTTTTGAAATCTTCTATTTCTTTCACTAAAAAATTAACATATTCATCTTGAACATTTTTAGAAGCACAAAAAGAGACGAAAGCACAATAGTCGCACTTTCTTTCACAAAAAGGTATGTGAATATAAATTGAAATCTCTTTATTCTTCATCATTTAATTTCAAAATACTCATAAACGCTTCTGACGGAATTTCCACAGAACCAATTTTTCTCATTCTTTTCTTTCCTTCTTTTTGTTTTTCAAGAAGTTTTCTTTTTCTTGTTATATCTCCGCCATAACACTTTGCAAGCACATCTTTTCGAAGAGCAGAAATTGTTTCGCGAGCAATAATTTTATTTCCAATACAAGCTTGAATTGGCACTTCAAAAAGTTGACGCGGAATGATTTTCTTAAGTCTTTCCGCAAGTTCTCTCCCACGAGAATATGCCTTGTCTTTATGAACAATAAGCGATAAAGCATCACATTTTTCACCATTCAAAAGAATGTCCACTCTCACCAAATCGGAAACTGCATAGCCATTTGGTTCATAGTCAAAACTTGCGTAACCATGTGTTCTTGATTTTAAACTGTCAAAAAAGTCATAGATAATTTCGCCGAGCGGTAAGTCATAATTTAGTTCCACTCTACGCTTATCTAAATATGTCATATTTTTGTAAACTCCGCGTTTGTCTTGGCATAAGTCCATAATTGAACCGACATATTCAGGTGGTGTGAAAACATTGACCTTGACCATTGGCTCTTCAATCTTTTCAATTTCCACTTGTGGCGGAAGATTGGAAGGATTGGAAATTTCTAGCATATCTCCGCTTGTTTTATACACGTGGTAACTCACACTTGGTGCTGTTGTGATGATGTCAAGATTAAATTCTCTTTCCAATCTTTCAGTGATAATTTCAAGATGCAAAAGTCCCAGAAAGCCACAACGGAAACCATAGCCAAGAGCGGTGGAATTTTCAGGTGTAAACTGAAGACTGGCATCGTTCAGTCTTAGTTTGTCAAGTGCGTCTTTAAGTTCTCCATATTTTGCTCCGTCAACTGGGAAGATACCACAAAAAACAACAGGTTGAACTTCTTTGTAACCTGGCAAGACATTTTCAACTGGGTCTTCTGCAGAAGTTATCGTGTCGCCAACTTTGACATCTTGGATTGTTTTAATTGAACCTGCAAGATAGCCAACATCTCCTGCTTTTAATATGTCCACTTCTTTTGTTGTTGGCACGAAAATTCCCACTTCTGTCACTTCAAAAATTTTATTTGTTTGCATCATTAAAATTTTGTCGCCCTTTTTAACTTTACCGTCAAAAACACGAATAAGGCAAATTGCTCCCTTAAAATTGTCGTAGTGACTGTCAAAAATAAGGCACTTAAGTTTGCCATTTTTGTCCCCCTTTGGTGCTGGAATTTTTTCTATGATTGCCTTTAAAACGTCTTCCACATTTAAGCCTTCCTTAGCAGAAATACAAGGACAATCTTCAGCATCAAGCCCAATCACTTCTTCAATCTCTTTTTTTACTTCTTCCACTCTTGCAGAAGGTAAATCGATTTTATTTATAACTGGAACAATCTCCAAATTATTGTCTAAAGCAAGATATGTGTTTGCAAGGGTTTGTGCTTCCACCCCTTGTGACGCATCGACAATCAAAATTGCCCCTTCGCAAGCAGCAAGAGAACGAGAAACTTCATAAGTAAAGTCCACATGTCCCGGTGTGTCGATAAGATTTAAAATATATTCTTCACCTTTATATTCATAAACAAGTCGTGTTGGAGCAAGTTTAATGGTAATTCCCTTTTCTCTTTCAAGTTCCATACTGTCTAAGATTTGGTCTTGCATTTCGCGTTTAGAAACTGTGCCGGTAAGTTCAATAAGTCTGTCCGCCAAAGTGCTTTTCCCATGGTCAATATGTGCAATAATACAAAAATTTCTGATGTAGTCTAAATTATTGTTCAAAGTCATACTCCTAACGAAATTATACAATATTCTTTCTTTATTTTTCAACTAAATAAAAACAATTAGTATAAAAATACTAATTTGCTTTTATCTAAAATTATTTGTAAATTATTAAAATCTAAAACATTGATATATGATTTTTTTATAATATCTGATAATTACTTAATGCTGATATCTAAACCAAACCTTGTTAGAATCTAGAAAGTGTCACCAATCAGTGAGTTGTTGAGTATATCCTTCTTCGTCTAATATAGAATATGACAATTTCCAACCTGCAAAATTATATCCTTCTTTTGATACCTTTGGAAAAGATAATGTTTGATGAATTACTTACTGTCACACTTTGTGTGGTTCCACCTACTCCACCATTTGCATCATAAGTAACTGTGCAACTATCTAAATCAGAAACTTCATCATGCTTATTATTAGTTGAAGAATCATCTATTTGTGAGCCTAAATTTCCAGAGTAATTATTACTAGAAATAGACAATAATAAACCACCACCAATTGATGCTAGTGCAATTAACAAAATAGAAAATAATGTGAAAAAAAACTTTCTCATATTTATATTATATATATTATATCTAAAAATTACAAACAATTTAATGCGGTTTTAATATAATTTATTTCTTTAATTTTAGTATTATAAATTGATTAAAAAAGAGTGGCAAATGTCACTCTTCAATTTGTTCCTTTGCGTCGGTTATCAGTTCCAAAAGTTCGCCTATTAAGTTTGCAAATGAAACATTATAAGTTTCGCCACTTTCTCTAATTGTGATTTCGGCAGTTCCATTTGCGATTGATTTTGGACTTACAATCACTCTAATTGGCATTCCCATAAGTTCACTGTCAGTAAGTTTAACACCAGCAGAAACTCGGCGGTCATCAAACAAAACTTCAATTCCAGCGTCAAGCATTTTCTTATAAAGTTCATTAGAAATAACTTCGACATTTTCATCATCAAGACGAAGTGGACAGAAATGAACTTCCCAAGGAGCAATGGTCATTGGCCAAACAATTCCCTTATCATCTCCCTTTTCTTCAATCACACTTGCAATGGCTCTGCCAACTCCAATGCCATAGCAACCCATAATTGGTTCCATTGATGTTCCGTCTGGCATACTCACTTTCATTCCCATTGATTTTGTGTATTTTGTTCCGAGTTGGAAGATATTTCCAATTTCAATTCCACGAGTAAGTCTCAACTTTTCGCCACATTGAGTGCAGTGGTCGCCTTCTTTTACAAGTGCAATATCATTATATTCCACATTCTCTAAATCTCGAGATGCTGAAACATTCATAAAGTGATAATCTTCTTTGTTTGCACCAGTAACGAAATTTTCCATACTCTTTACTGACAAATCATAGAAAACATAAGCATTTTCTGGCACTGTTAAATTGATGCAACCAATATTTCCGGCAACAAGACCAAATTTGTCGGTGTCGGCAATTTTGATTTCGCTTTTGCAAAGTTTTGCAAGTTTCTTTTCATTGATTTCATAATCGCCACGAAGAAAAGCAACAACAAGTTCACCATTTTCAGTTTCGTAGCACACTGATTTGACAGTTCTTGAAGGTTCAATTTCAAGAAAATGACAAACTTCGTCAATTGTTTTGGCGTTTCCAGTGAACACTTCCTTAAGTTCCGCCCTTTCGCATTGTTCTTCTTGTCTTACGCCTTCTGCCACTTCCATATTTGCTTTATAACCACAATGGTCGCAAAGAACGAGTCTATCTTCACCAGCATCAGTCACGAGCATAAATTCGTCAGCCACTTTTCCGCCCATAATTCCGCTGTCACTACGAACAGAAATAAAGTTTTTAAGCCCAATTCTTTTATAAATTCGGTTGTATGCATCATAAACTTTCTTATAATATTCGTCTAAATCTTCTTGTGATGTGTGGAAAGAATATGCATCTTTCATTGTGAATTCTCTCACACGAATAAGTCCACCGCGTGGGCGTGCTTCATCACGATATTTGGTTTGAATTTGGTAAATCATGCAAGGAAGTTGCTCGTGAGATTTTACTGTGTTCATAACCATATGAACTGCCGCTTCTTCGTGTGTCATTCCAAGAAGCATATCGTGCCCTGTTCTATCCTTAAAACGAAGAAGTTCGTCTTGAATTGTGTTATATCTTCCAGAAAGTTCCCAAAGTTCCCTTGGCATAACAACAGGAAAAAGAACTTCTTGTCCGCCAATTTTATTCATTTCTTCGCGAATTATTGCTTGAATTTTTTGGCTAACTCGTTGTGCTGGTGGAAGCAAAGAAAAAATACCAGAACTTACTTGTTTTATGTATCCAGCACGAAGTAAAAATATATGACTTTTGAGAGTTGCTCCATTTGGAACTTCTTTAAGTCTTTCTCCGACAAGTTTACTTAATTTCATTCCACTTCCTCCTCAACAATTTTATCAAATTCTTTTTTAATTATAAAGAGTTTTTTAGAAGTTTTTGAAAGTTCTTCTTGACAAAACTTGGCAAGTTCAACTGCTCTATCAAAAAGTTTTTCACTTTCACTAAGAGATAATTGTTCATTTTCAAGTTTGTTTGTGATTTCGTTTAACTCTTTAATTGCATCTTCGTAATTTAAATTCATACTCATTCCTCACTTTTTGCAATAATTTTGCCATCAATAAAGTTGATTTCAAATTTTTCCTTTAAATTAATATCTTCTTTTTTACCAATATTTTTTCCATGTTGTTCTATTTTTGCATAACCGCGTCTTAAAACTTCCCTAGGGTCAATTCTTTTTAAGATGTTATCCTTAATTTCCAATTTATGACTTTCAGATTCCACAAGTTTTTCAATTAAACTGGAAAGTTTCATAGCATTATTTTCCAGCACCACTCTCCTATCTTCCACAAAATCTTCAACTTTAGTGGTCAGTGTGGAAATTGTGTCTTGAAATTCTTCCGTTTTGTCGCCAATCTTCAAAATTAATTCTCTTGAAAGTTTACGAGCAAGCATTTTCAATGTTTCTTTTTCCTTTGAAGTGTCCTGTGTGACAAGTTCTGCTGCAGCACTCGGAGTTGGTGCACGCAAATCGCTGACAAAATCGATAATTGTGAAATCTGTTTCGTGTCCAACTGCGGAAATGATTGGTTTATTACAAGCAAAGGTTGCTCTTGCAACACATTCAGTGTTATATGCTGCAAGGTCTTCCATTGAGCCACCACCACGAGCAACAATAACAACATCGACATTATCATAATCTGAAAAGAAATTAATTCCATCGCAAATTTCTTTTTCTGCACCATTTCCTTGCACTTTGGTGGAATATAAAACGATTTCGACAGATGGATTTCTTCGCCAAGTGACATTCTTGATGTCTTGAATAACTGCTCCATCTTTAGAAGTCACAACTCCAATTCTTTTAATGGTCTTGGGCAGTGGTTTTTTCTTACTTGCATCAAAAAGTCCTTCGCTTTCCAATTTATTTTTAAGTTCGACAAATCGTTGATATAAAAGGCCTTGTCCAGCGTGTTCAATTCTGTATGCCACATAATTAAAGCGACCACTTTTGGTATAGAAATTTGGCCCGCCATACAAAGTGACTAAATCTCCTTCATTAATGCCTTCAAAAGCCGATAAATTAAAACAAACGCAAGGAAGCGAACTTTCTTCGTCTTTTATCGAGAAATAAATGGCAGTTTTTGCACGAGATACGCCAAAAACTTCTCCACAGACATTGACACTGTGAAGAAGTTCTTCATTGTTAAAAATATCTCTAACAATACTATTAAATTTTGTGACGCTAATTGTTGTAATCATTTGTCTTATTTATTTTCCATTATTGCCGAAAGTAGCCCATTTATAAATTTACTGCTCTTAAAAGTGGAATATTTTTTTGCAATTTCCAAAACTTCATTTATTACAACCGCTTTAGGAGTGCCAACATACATAATTTCAGTTAAAGCAAGATATGTTAAAGCCAAATCCACTCGAAAAACTCTGGAAATATCAAAATTTTGAAGTTTTTCTTGAATGATTTTTTCAAGTTCTTCCCTATGTTCATTATACAAAGAAAAAAGTTTTTCACAAAATTCCTTGTCTTCTTCCTTTTTTAATGGACTTGTAACTTCAATCACTGTTTCTTCTTCTGAATTTTTGAAAAGCGTTTCAAAGATAAGTTTAAAGGCACTTTCTCTCGCCTCTCTACGCATCTGCCACCTCTTTATCACATTCAACGTCCATAATGTGAACATTAATTTTAAGTGGTTTAAGTGCCACCATTGTGGCAAGTGAATTTCTGATGTTTTCTTGCACGCGATATGCAATGTCTGGCACATTAAAACCAATATAAATGTTTATATACACATCAATGGTTAAAGCCCCATTTTGTTCGAATTTAATTTCCACGCCATCATCATATTTTTTAACCATTTTCTTATACCAAGGGCGATGGCGATTGCAAACGCTTTCCACCCCATTAATTTCTTTTGCAGCAAGGTTAATGATGGAAACCAAAATGTTTCTATCAAGTGTAATTTTTCCCTTGTTTCTGTTATCTTCATTTTTTACTGCCATAAAAACCCCTTTTACAGCATTATTTTAGCATAAAAGAATTAAATATGCAAACTATTCAACAGGAATTATCACAATATTTTTTGTATCAACTCCTAACTGTTCCTTAACTGTTGTGGTGATTTGAGCAACTTCTTCGGTTGTGAGTGATGCACTGTCAACAACAACATTAACTTTTTCATTGATAGAAATTACACAATCGTTGAAACCAAGTGCTTTGATAAGTCCTTCAACTGCAAGTTCTTTTTCCATTTGAGCAATGAGTTCAAGTTTGGCATTTTCGGCATTTTGCACTGCTTCTTCAGATGAACTTTCATTATCAATAATGGCATCATAATAAAGAATTTGTTGGTCACGAGATGTTTCTCTGTCATTTCTGTATGACACAAAGTATGATGTCGTTGTTGTTGTGTTTGTCGGCTCTGTAATGCTGTTGTTTAAGACGATGTTAAGGTAACCTGTAACCCCAAGTAAAACAATCATAAGTGAAAGAATGATGATTTTTGTTCTTTTTTTCATTTTTGTCTCCTTTTATTTTATGAAAGAATTGTTATGTCACTCTCGTCAATTTCAAGAACTGTTGTAACCGCTTCTAAAATATCCATTTTTACGCTGAAATTTTCACTACCCTTGGCAACAATAACCACCCCCTTTATCACAGGATAATTTTCTTTAACAACAACTGGTTCTCCGTCAATAATAATCGTTGTTTCAAGTGTTGTAGAACTACCCGAACCAGAAGTTGTTGTTTCCGTGTCCATTGCGTATTCGTAAGAAAAACCACTTTCAAGAGAAATCAAAACACTCACTTCTTCTACGCCAGAAATCTTGGACAATACATTACATAATTTATTCTCAAGTAAGTCCACATATTCCTCAGTGGAAGAAAATTCTCCTGTCGAAATTTCGCTCTTTGTGTCGTTTGTGTTCTTGTCCACAAAAAAGGAAAAATATAAAACGCAAACAATAAGTCCCAAAATTAATGCAAGATAAATTTCAAAGTGACGAATACCTTTAACCTTGTTCCAAAATTCTTTCAAACTTTTCATTATAACACCCCTTTAATCAATAAAACTTATTAAAACATCTTTGAAGGCTGCAACACTTCTAATTGTGCTTTCAATTTCTTCCTTTGCTTTTTCTTTATTCATTGAAGAATTTAAAAATGACATATCGCGTAAATCGACAGAAATTTCAAAAATTTCCATATTTTCGACATCGGCGGAATATGTTATTTTGACATCTTTGATGCCTTTTTTCTCTAGTTCAGTCACTATATCACTTTGCAAAGCATTAAGTTTTGACAGGTTAATTTCATATAGATAATCTTCTTGAAGTTCAATGTCATAAGACGAAAGAAAATTGGAAAAATCCATCTCTTTATTAAACAATTTCGGAAGCGGAGCAATGATTACAAAAATTGTTATAAAACCAAAAATCCCCCTAATATATCTGTTGATTTGTCCTTCTGGCAAAATAAATTCAACAATCACAGACAAAAGAATGATTCCAGTAATTGAAAGAAGCCACTCTGTCATTTTCTCTCCTTTTAAATGAGATTTGCACTCATCATAATGAGCCCCGTCATTATCATATACATAAACGCCACAGCAACAATAAGTGCGATAAGCATTGTCATACTTTTGGAGATGTCACTCACAAAATTTGCAATCTTTTTATCTCCAACTGGTTCAATAATTCCAGCCATAAATTTAAGTGAAAGCATAAAGAGAACCAAACTTAAAATTGGCGAAATTGTGGCGAATAAAACGAGTAGTAGTCCTGCCGTTCCCACTGCGTTTTTAATAAGCATACTAGATGCCAAAACAATGGAAAGTCCATCGGAAACATAACCACCAACAATCGGAATATAACTTTTAATTGTATATTTTGCTGTTCGAATGGAAAGACCATCAACCGCACTTGCAGATATACCTTGAATGGTGATAAACCCTAAAAAAACTGTGAAAAGAAGCCCAATCGCCCATTTGAATGTGCCTTGCAAAAAGGAAACAAATTTATCGAGTTTGACATTGTTTGATAAGTTGCCCACAATCGAAAAAATAATAGAAAAAATGAAAAGTGGCATAAGAAAATATGTTATAAGATAAATGAAAATGTTTCCAAGCATTGCAATCGCTGGTTGATACAAACTTACCGACACACTTCCACCAACTGCAGTCAGAAGCGTTAGTAAAATCGGGAATATCCCGTCCATCATCGACTTCATTCTATTTAAAGTGGACGTTGTCAGAGAAATCAGTTCGACAAGTACCACTCCAATAAAGACTATAACCACTCCATAAGTGACAAAATGGACGACATTTCCAATCGACTTTCCGTTTGTTTGCGGTTTTAAGTTGGCAATCATTCCGCCTAGAATTGAAACTGCAATAATGCTGGCAATGATAGGTAGATATGAAAGAAGCCCGTCCCAAAGTAGCGAAAGAATGGAAGCAAGAAAACTGTCGCTTTCAAGATATTCTCCGCTTATCAAACTTTCAACTTTTGCTTCAAATCCACCTGAAAAGAAATTTTTAACTTCGCCTTCAAGCCCATTTAAATAAACTTCAAGGTCAGAAAAATCTAAATTGTTTATTTGTTCTTCAATTTCCTTATTAAGTTCGGCTTCAATATCTTCCACTTCTTCACTTTCTGCTTTTATATAAGGAGTGTTCAAAACATATCCATCTAAAGTGAAACTGCCAAAAAAGGAAGATATGAAAATTATGAAAATAATTAGGAAAATTCCCTTTTTCTTTTTCATTTAGGTAATAATTCCATAACAATTTCAAGAATGCTTGTTATGATTGGCAGTGCCATAACAAGAATAATAATTTTCCCACCTAAAAGGACTTTGTCTCCCAAACTTTGATTTCCCGTATCCGAACAAATGCTTGCTGTAAATTCAATAAGATACCCCACTCCAATGATTTTGAAAATGATGGTATATAGAGAAGTGTTCACTTGTGTTAAGTTGAAAATGCTATTAAAAACTTCAAAAATTCCAGATAGGTATGATATCAGCATAAAAAGAAGAATAATTCCACCAACAATAGAAATGAATATGGCAAAATCGGGACGCACTGGTTTGACAATCAGTGTGGCAACGCAAGTAATTAAAGCAATGGCAATAATTTTATATATAGCGTCCATACTCTCTCCTTTACTTAAATTAAAGTTGTTTTTAAGATTTTAGTTAGTTGGTAATTTTGAATTTGATTTTTAAATTCACTTTGCTATCTTCTAAACCAAGTTTGGAAAGATATAGAAAGTGACAACGCCACCAGTCCACGACTGGAAGTTTTTATTTCCTTTTGTTTGAATTTACTTTGCCAATTTTCTAAACCAAGTTTGCTAGAATCAAGAAAGTGGCAATGCCACCAGTCCACGACTGGAAGTTTTGATTTTGTTTTGCTTGAATTTACTTTGCCATTTTCTAAACCAAGTTTGCTAGAATCAAGAAAGTGACAACGTCACCAGTCCACGACTGGAATTTTTGATTTTGTTTTGCTTGAATTTACTTAGCCATTTTCTAAACCAAGTTTGCTAGAATCAAGAAAGTGACAACGTCACCAGTCCACGACTGGAATTTTTGATTTTGTTTTGCTTGAATTTACTTAGCCATTTTCTAAACCAAGTTTGCTAGAATCAAGAAAGTGACAACGTCACACACAAATTAAAAATGGTTCGCAAGCTATCAAACAAATCAGAAATCATATTAATGACCATCAAAAGCACAATAACCACTCCGGCAAGTGTCGCCAGAGTGGCAATATCTTCTTTTCCTGAATGTTTAAGAATTTGACTGACAACTGCAGTTATAATTCCAATTGCAGCAATCTTAAAAATGATGTCAATATCCATACATTTTTCACTCCTTGTGGCAAATCTTTTAAATAAATTAAATTAAACAAGTTAGTTGGAAATTAGAATTAGAGACTTAAATTTAAACTTTTAAATTAATAAAATGGTAAAAAATAAGCCTGCAATAACGGAAAGTTTGATGGAAAGCGAGCCATATTTTTTATGTTCTTTTTCTGTTTCTTCTTTTTTCTCATTAAATCGCTGAATAAAAGAAGAAATTTCCTTTGTTTGATTTTCAACATCACTTCTCCCAAGTGTCTTTAAGAAAAGAAGAATAAACTCTTTTTCATCTTGCTTTAAACAATTTGCTTTTTGAAAAATATCATTAACCGTAAGTTCGTTTTTCTTGTCCAAATAACTAATAAAGGCTTCATCAATACCTAACAAATTTTTCTTTGTCCCTGCATCAAAATTTTCCACTAAAATCTTCAATCTTTCACGCGAAAAATTGATTTCAACCGAGAGTTTTTCAGCAAGCATAATTAAACTTGCATAAAATTTTTTACGCTTATTATATTTTGAATAAGTAAAATAACCAACCGCTAAGCAAATGCAAAAAATTATGATAATAAACAAAAATTTCATATTTTTCTCCTTAAAACTTGTTTGAAAGTCGAGAAAAATTCTCGTTGTAAATTCCTTCAAAAGTGCCAGGTCCATTTCGTTTTGACAAAAGAACATACCTTTTAAAAATTTTCTCTTGAATAAGTTTTTGAAAAAGCGGTTTGTGACAAAATGTTTCAATGCTGTCAGCGTGAGTTGTCGCAAGCACTTTAACACCAGAAGTGGAAGCATACAAAATGGCTTCAATATCTTCTTCCTGTCCAACTTCATCAGTCACAATAATGTCAGGCGAAAGCGACCTAATTCCGTTTTCAAAACCCACTTTTTTGGTCGAAAAAGCAATCTTGTCATAAAAATTGGAAGAAAGTTTTGTGTCCAACTCTCCACGCTCATCTAATAGCAAAACATTTAAAGCATTGTTTCTTTCAGAAAGTTGATTGACAAAATCTTTTAAAAATGTGGTTTTACCACAGCCTGGTGGAGAAATGACCAAGGTGTTTTCTACTCCATTTTCACTGACAATAAACGGAAAAGCAGAAAGCGAACAATTTTTGACATTGTGTGGAATCCTAATATTGCACGAATTGAAATTTGTCATCGTCTTAATGACACCATTTTCTTCAACAATATTTCCGCCAATACCAATTCGGACACCATTTTCAGTAACAATGAACCCTTTTTTAATCTGCTCATTAACAGAATAAATTGAACACTCGCTCGCCCTGAAAATTATGTCTTCAATGGCAATCTTGCTTGAATATAGAGCGGAAGATAAATTACTTGTTGCCCCATTTTCACTTAAAAAATAGTTTTTTCCGCTAACGCAAATAACAATAGGCTTGTCCACGCGAAACCTAATTTCATTCACTGCCTTAAGATTAACTTTTCTGTCAATAATACCCCAAATTTTTTCAGGCAAAATTTTACTTAGCATACTCCCACCCCTTACAAAACTCTATGAATGTAGCATAAAAATAAAAACCGCTCTGCCGAGCGAAAAACCACTTTTTTTGTCATATAATTTATTAAAATAAAAACCTATTAATCTTACATTTTAAAAATTATAATTAAGAAAAATGCTTGACTTTTATTTAGGTTTTAAGTAAAATATAAATTACCGAGATAGATGGGGAGTTAGCGGTGCCCTGTAACCTGCAATCCGCTATAGCAGGATTGAACGCTTGCCTAGGAGTAAATTGGTTGAAGATGTGCGTAGTGCTTGGGCGTTGAAATCAAGGTCTTATGCAATTTGTAACTCTGAACCATGTCAGGTCCTGACGGAAGCATCATTAAGGAGACCTACCGATGTGCCATAAGGTTGCTTTGGTGGAGTTTGAGCATTATCGAAACAGTCAGTCTTTTTATTTCGAAGCATTCTCTCGGTTATGAAAAAAGCAAGGAAAAACCTTGCTTTTTTGTTTTTAAATTCCACTTAATTAGTCTTTAAATTTTGTATAACATAATAAATTAAGAAAGGCTAATTAATATAATATAAAACGCATAAATCATTTTATTTTATTCTTAAAACTTTAACACAAAAATAAATCACAGACTGTCAACTGCTTTTTTCATATCCTTTTTAATGTCTTTCTTGGCTTTTTCAAGTTTTGGTTCAACTTTTTCCTTCATCATTTCCATTTCTTTTTTAACAGCCTTTTCACTTTTATTGACAAGTTCCTTTGCTTCTTGCGAATGTTTATAAAGTAATGCCCCAGTAATAAGCCCTGCACCAAAACCTATTATAGTCATAAATTCTTTCATACTTTGCCTCCTAGAAGTATTATTTGCAAAAAGCGACAAAATATGCACAGGCAGTGTCTGTTTGCTAATTTTAATGAAGGACTTAAAAATATATTTTAAATTTACAAATTAAAAATTAACACAAAACTTATTGAATAGTGCAATTTTAAACAATCATTTCTTATAACATCTTTAAAATTAATTTTTTATAACTAATTTAAACTTTTTGAATAAAAAATAGCACACAACGTGCGCTAAATTTTATATGCATCTAAAAGTCTAATCAAACGAGAAAAATCAACTTGAGCATTAACATCAACAATCAATTTTTCTTTAAAAATTGCCTTTGTATTATCACAAACAGAACGAATGGCAGAAACATCAGTAAGTCTAATATAGTTGGAAATATTGATAAAAGTTTGATATAAATCATTACTATAAAGACTGTCAGGACACGCACATAACAAACTTTCAATCAAAATTTGATTAGGAATTTTATTATAAGTTTTTGAATAAAGGCTATTATAAACTCTTACCATATCAACAAAATTTTCGCCACAAGTTTCTAGTTTGTTGTCAAGATTTTTAAACCTTTGTTTCATATCAATTTCATAAAACTTGTTCTTGCGATTGTTGTAAAGTTTATAGATATCATTTTTATCATCATAAAGGCAAACATAAACATTAACCTTAACATTTGCGCCTAAATCTTCCCTACCCAAAATGGAAATGTGGTCTTCATATTCGTATATAATTGTTGAAGGTGTAACCAAATTTGAAAGTTGAGTGACAATGTCACTTTTTAAATCGTCAATTGTATATTTTGTGATGTTTCTGTCTGGAATGTTTGCATCGTTAACAGTATCTTTGTCTTTTTTTCTTCTTTTTTTAGGTTTATTTCTTGTTATACGCCAAGCACGAACAAATCTGTTCCATAAATTTTTAAAATAATGTTTTTTCTCAAGAGAATTAAGTTCAATTTCCTTATTAGGAATTCCTAAAAAGTAAGTATATTCACTGTTTGAGCAAACTGCTCCAAGATAGATTTCATTGACAGGTTCAACACGAATTTTATCAAGTTGAATGAAAGAAGACTTAACAGCAAGTTCTTTCACTGCTTCTTCAATAAGAGAATAAATCAAAAAATTTATATTCCCAACAAATTCATTATTAGTGCTATCTCTCAATCCCTCAATTAAGTCTTTATTAAGATTATATTTCATAGTTCACCTTTATCTATATGTTGTGTATTATGCAATGCATACCACAATATATTTTGTATTTTTTGCAATATTATTTAACTTTCATAATATAAGTGCAAAGGTCAACAAGTTTGTTTGAATAACCCCATTCATTGTCATACCAAGCAACAAGTTTAACAAATGAAGGGCTTATCATAATGCCAGCAGTGACATCAAAAATTGATGTTCTTGGGTCGCCTATAAAATCGCTGGAAACAACTGGTTCATCAGTCCAACCAAGAATTCCTTTCATTTCGTTTTCACTTGCCTTTTTAACTGCTTTAACAATTTCTTCATAAGTTGTTGGTTTGGAAAGTCTGCAAGTTAAATCAACAACAGAAACATTTAAGGTTGGCACTCTATAACTCATTCCAGTGAGTTTGCCTTTAAGTTTTGGATAAACTTCTCCAACGGCTTTTGCAGCCCCTGTTGATGATGGAATAATGTTATAAGATGCGGCTCTGCCACCTCTCCAATCTTTTTTGCTTGGCCCATCAACAGTAAGTTGTGTGGCAGTTGTTGAGTGAATTGTGCTCATAAGACCTTCTTCAATTCCAAAGGCTTTGTCAATAACCTTAACAAGTGGAGCAAGGCAGTTTGTGGTGCAAGATGCATTTGAAACTATGTCCATATCTTTTGTGTAGGTTTCTTCATTAACACCCATAACAAACATTGGCATTTCTTTTCCTGGAGCAGAAACAACAACCTTTTTTGCTCCTGCTTGAAGGTGTGCTTTTGCTCCTTCATAAGAAGTAAATTTTCCAGTAGATTCAATCACAACATCAACATTGTCATTTTTCCAAGGAATAAGTGCTGGCTCTTTTTCTGCATAGAAAGATATTTTCATATTTCCTACACATAATTTTCCACTCTTATTAACTTTAACTTCCTTATCAAAATGTCCGTGAATTGAGTCGTGTTCTAAAAGATATTTAGAATATTCCACTGTTAAAAATGGGTCGTTGATAGCAACAACTTCCACATCATCACGATTTGAGATAACTCGAAGTGCAAGTCTTCCAATTCTTCCAAATCCATTAATACCAATTTTTATTTTTTTCATAATAATCTCCTTTTAAAATTTCTTTGTTATATAATTTCTTCCGCTCGACCAAATCTTAATCTTCCAACTGCGACCGTTCTTGCAAGATTTAGAAGAGCAATAAGGAAGAAAACAAAGCCAACGAATGTAATTGTAAAAGCAAGCAAGACATTCAAAACGGAATTTCCTAAACTCGTGCATAATATAACTGAAAGCATAATTGTTATCACAAAAAAGAGAAAACTGCTTAGAAAATTCGTTGTAACTGAAAACCTGTCATAATCGCGTTTTGTTGCCTTTTCACTTGTTGTCACTTCTCCAATTGTTAAGCCCACAAATCGATTTATTCTTGAAATGTAGGATAAATTTGTTAAAGCCGATATTAATTCAAAAATATTTTCCTTAAAATAAACCGCAGAAATATCATCAAAATAATAGAAAGCAAAAAATCGCCTTATAACCTTTTGCCAAAACTTTCTCCAACCTTGTGAAATTTTGTTTCTTTCTTTATTTAATGTAACAATATCTTCTTCATTTGAAATTAAACCTGTAAATTCACTTTCAAGTAATGGTCTTCGAACAACCATTATTCCGCCATTTTCTTTTTTAATGGTATGAAGTGAATTGATAATTTCTTCTTTGGCACTTTTTGTTTTAAAGTATTTAATAACAAAATTTCCACTTAATTTATCAATCTTAAACTTTTCGTCAACGCCAATAAAAACCTTGACATCATTTCTTTTTGAAAGATAATCAAGCATTTTTTGATATTCCTCAATTTTATCAATAATTGGAAGAATCACATTTATCATTTTATATCCCCCGATATTTTTTTCACGCGCCTAGCATGTCTGCCACCTTCAAAAGGTGTGGTCAAGAAAACTTTGATAATGGCAATAGCTTTTCTTCTTTTAATAAATCTTGAACCTAAACATAAGACATTTGCGTCATTGTCTTTTCTTGCAAGCATAGCCATTTCTGGTGTTAAACAAAGTGCAGCACGAATTTTTGGATTTCGATTTGCCGCCATACTCATTCCAATTCCTGAGCCACAAATAAAAATTCCAACATTGTTTTTATCTTCCAAAATTTTTTCGACACCACTTTTGGCAAAATCTGGATAATCGACAGGTTCTTTGCTATATGTTCCAACATCAATAGTGATTATGTTTTCTTCATTAAAGAAAGTTTTTAATTGCTCTTTAAGTTCATAACCTCTGTGATCGCTTGCCATTATAATCATAAACTACCCCTCATATTTTCAATCTTATCAAGTAAGACATCGATGTTTTTTTCAATCATTTTTGCTGTCATACGATATATTTCTTTTGTTTGTCCATAAGGGTCTGGCACTTCGCCATATAAATCGGAAAAAGATAAACATTTCTTAGCACCAATTTTCTCCTTATGAGCATTCGTAACAGCAACATAAATGACATTTGGTTTGATTTTATTGAATTTAACACTTTTTCTATCGCGAGCATCATAACCTAATTCTTTCAAAACACTTTTCGCATATTCAGTGATATTTTCCTTTTTTGCACAAAGCCCGCAAGAAGAAAATTTCAAATCTTTCATCTTCCTTAATTTAGCCTTTTTTCTGGCAATACGCTCAGCCATTACCGACCGACAAGTATTTCCAGTGCAAACAAAACAAATTTCAATCATAAGCACCTTAAAAGAATTTTTTATCGCAGATTTATCTTTGATAAAATCATTATACCCTAAAAATAAAAAAAAGCAAAATAAATTTGCTTATTTTTAAAAAGATTATTTTTTATTGATATTATATTTCAAAGGTTTGTAAAGTTTGTCTAAATTATATTTTTCTCTAACTTTAGGCAAAAAGATGTGAAGTGTTATGGTATTGAAATCAAAAACAATCCATTCGCCCTTATTATAACCTTCAATTTTATCTTGATAATCATATTTTTGTGCAATTGTGTCTGCCACCGACTTACTTTGTTGAATGCTTGAAGATGTGGCAATAATGATAAATCTTTCTTCTACACTGTTTTCAACATTATAGACAGAAATGTTCTTCAATTTATTGTCCTCTAAAAGTTTTACAAGTTCATTTATACCAATCATATTAAAATTTTAACAATAAAATTAAATTTTGTCAAGAAAAAGGGTTAAATTAAAAGATTAAATTAAAAATTATTGTCAAAAATTAAATTATGAGAAAAATTAATTTCATCTTTCAAGAAGTTTTGAAAATTTTTTTAATCTTCCTTTTATCTTTCATTTGGATAAGATATTTTGTAAGAAGACTATGGCTAACCGTTCTTATAAGTGCGATAATAACTTTAACTATTTATCTCATTCTTTATTTCATTAAAAGGAAAAAGAAAAACAAGGAAGGGTTAAAAATCAAAGAAAAAGAAGAAGCAGAAAATATGTTCCTATCACTTGCTTGTGACAACAAAAGAATGGATTTCTTTTTTAAACTTGCATCAAGTAAGCATAGTAATGTTAAAAAGTTTTCAAAATATATCCTAATTTCACATGAAGACGGCAAAAAGACTTTGCTTTTTCCAAATATGAATTATGAAAGTTTATCAGTGTCGAAATTTATTGAAATTTATAACACCATAAAAGGTAAAGCAGAAAAAGTGGTGGTTTTATGTCATTCTTATGACAAAGATGTCAAAGCATTTGCCACACACTTTGACACATATTTTTTAATTTTCGACCGATTTGAGACCTACGAAAAACTTTATAAATATTATCAAATTTTCCCAGAAATAAAGGAAAAATTTAAAAGTAGTAAAATGCTAACTTTTAAAGACTTTGTCGCCTTTTCTTTTAATAAAAAAAGAGCGAAAGGATATCTTCTTTCCGCTTTTCTACTCGCCTTTTCTGCAATCTTTGTCAGAACGACAATTTATTACACAATCGTTGCCACACTTTTGGTTGTCTTTGCAATTATTTCTCAATTTAACACTACTTTCAATATTAAAGAAAGTAAGGAAATTTTGTAATATAAACTTTTTATGGCAATTCAATATGTTTAAAGTTTTTCTTGGTCGATTTTTTATATAAAATGATGATTGAGCCAATAACTTGCACAATTTCAGCATTGAGCATTGACGATAAATTATCTGCAATCTCTCGTGCAGTCATTTCACAATTTTTTAAAACCTTAATTTTAACAAGTTCGCGTGCTTGAAGTAAAAGTTGAACTGAAGTAATCAAGTTTTCATTAAGTCCATCTTTTCCAACTTGTGCCACAGGGTCAAGTGCGTTCCCTAATCCCCTTAAAAATGCTCTTTGCTTTGTTGTTATCATATTTCTCCTTTATTTTTTGTCCCAAATTAAATATTTAATGTTAATCTAAGTTATTATTCAAATTTAATCAATTATTTTGTATAGGTAAATGAAATATCTTTGATTATGACAGTATCTCCGTCTTGCATTCCTTTTTCAATCAGCATATCAATCACACCCATTTCTTTAAGTCGTGTTTGGAAATATGCAAAAGAACGCGGGTCGGAAATAATAACTCCCCTTGTCAAGTTTTCAATTCTTCCACCAAAAACTTCAAAGCTTCCATCGTCATTTCTCTTGATTTCAATGGTTGAATTGTCGCGTTTATCAAAATCATAGTCTTCCACTTGAAGTGCTGGTTTCTTTGGAATTTTTTTCAGGTTTTCAAGAATTTTCTTTTTCAATTCGTCCACACCATTATAGGTAATGGAAGAAATGCAAAGATAGTCTTTAATTTTAAACTTATCTTCAAATTTTTTAAGACGAATTTTAAGTTCTTCTTCATCGATTAAATCACACTTTGAGAAAACAACAATTTGTTTAACATCTTTTAAACTTTCACGATATTTCACAAGTTCTTCATTGATGACAACATAATCATTTAAGAAATCTCGCCCTTCACTTTCTGAAATATCAATAAGATGAACAAGAAGTCTAACACGCTCAATGTGCTTCAAAAAATAATGTCCAAGTCCAAGTCCTTCACTTGCCCCTTCAATAAGTCCCGGAATATCAGCAACAACATAGGTTTCTCCCAAAACTTCCACAACTCCAAGATTTGGATATATGGTTGTGAAAGGATAATTCGCAATTTTAGGGTTAGCATTTGAAATCACAGATAAAAGTGTGCTTTTCCCAACATTAGGAAAACCGATTAGTCCGACATCAGCAATCGTTTTAAGTTCCAAAATAACTTCCTTACCCTTTGTCACTTCCCCAGTTTGAGAAAATGATGGTGCTTGCTTTATGGAAGATTTAAAATAGTTATTTCCATGCCCGCCATTTCCACCTTTAAGAGCTTGAAAGACGGCTCCGTTTTCACTTAAATCAGCAATAATCTTATCATTTTCAGGGTTTATCAAAACAGTTCCCGTAGGAACAAAAATAATTTCATCTTTCCCACTTTTTCCAGTTTGATTTTTCTTTGCTCCATCTGAACCATTTTCTGCCACAAACTTCTTTTTAAAGCGGAAAGAATAAAGGGTGTTCATATCGTCAGTTGCCTTAAAAATTATATCTCCACCTTTGCCACCATCACCACCGTCTGGACCACCATTAGCAGTTTGAGCATTGCGTAAAAAAGACACGGCGCCTTTGCCACCGTTCCCTGCTTTTATGGAAATTTTAACGCGGTCTAAAAACATAACACTCCTTTATATTTTGTTTTAATAATCAAATTATTAAACATATTTCAAACTATTTTTTCTTTGTTTTTCCTTTTGAATATTTCTCCACTTTTTCTAAACAAAAACTAGAAAACGGACAGCCTTCACACTCAGGATTTATAGCCTTACATTTATATCTTCCAAATAAAACCATTCTTTTATGTAATTTTGCCCAACTTTCTTTAGGAAAAATTTTCTTTAAATTTTCTTCACACACATCGGGATTTTTTGTTTTTGCAAGCCCTAACCTATTGGAAACACGAAGAACGTGCGTGTCAACTGGAATGGCATCTCCACCAAAGGCTTCAATCATAACAACATTTGCCGTTTTTCTTCCAACACCAGGCAAAGAACATAAATCGTCAAAATTAGATGGAACTTTGCTATTAAATCTTTCCAAAAGTTCACGACTAGCATTTTTTATTGCAAGTGCCTTATTATGATAAAACCCGCAAGAATGAATTAAACTTTCAAGTTGTTCAAGTGGCATATCAGCAAAATCTTCAGGTTTATTATACTTCTTATACATTTCACTTGTCACTTCATTCACACGCTTGTCAGTGCATTGAGCAGAAAGAATAACAGAAACCAAAACTTCAAAAGGTGTTTGAAAAACAAGTTCAGATTTGGCTTCTGGAAACATTTTTTCAAGTTCAGAAATGATTAGTTCAACTTTTTTATCCATAACTTTCCTTCTTTACTTCATAAGTGGGAAAAGAACAGTGTCACGAATGTTGTCAGTATCAAAAATAAACATTAAAAATCTGTCAATACCAAATCCAAGCCCAGAAATTGGTGGCATACCGTGTTCCATTGCAAGAAGGAAATCTTCATCAACGTCCATAGTTTCTTCGTCACCAAGTGCCTTTTCTTCAAGTTGCTCTTCAAGTGTTTTTCTTTGTGTGATTGGGTCAACAAGTTCGGAATATGCCTTAACAAGTTCTGCCCCACCTGCAACAATTTGGAAGACATCAATAATTCTTTCATCTTTGTCATTGCGTCTTGCAAGTGGAATTAAAACTGCTGGATAGTTATATAGAATTGTTGGATTAACAATTTCAGCACGAATTTTTCTCTTATATATATAGTCAACCAAAGTTCTCACTGTCTTGCATTCTTCAAGGTCGGAATAAGAGAACATCTTTTTGTCAACAACAATTTTCTTTAATTCGTCAACATCATTAATTGAAAGAAAATCACAACCTAAGATTTCACGCATCTTAGCAACATAGTCAATTCTCTCCCATTCGCAGTCAAATTCAACTTCCATGCCTTGATAGTTAACTTTTGTTGTTCCAAGACATTCTTTTAACATTTTAACCACAAACTCTTTAAAGAATTTGATATTGTCTTCATAGTTCCAATATGATGCATACCACTCAACTTGAGTGAACTCTTGAAGGTGTGATGGGTCCATACCTTCATTTCTAAAGTCTTTGCCAAGTTCAAAAACTCTGTCAATGCCTGCGCCAATACACTCTTTTAAATAGCATTCAGTGGCAATACGAAGATTGCATTCAATGTCAAGAGCATTGTGGTGTGTGAAGAAAGGTTTTGCACTTGCCCCAGAAACACTTGTCTGCAAGATTGGAGTTTCCACTTCAATAAAACCATTATCTTCCAAATATCTACGAATAAAGGAAACCATCTTGCTACGAGTTAAGAAAATTTTTCTTGAATCTTCATTTGTGATAAGGTCAAGATAGCGTTGGCGATATTTAATTTCAGTGTCCTGAACTCCGTGGAATTTTTCAGGAAGTGGACGAAGTGTTTTAGAAAGAAGTGTGATTTTTTCTGCCCTTACTGTTATTTCGCCAGTTTGAGTTTCATAAACTTCCCCTTCAACGCCAATAAAGTCACCAATATCAATCATTTTTTTATAGAAATTGTATGCTTCTTCATCAAGTTCATTTCTACCAACAGAAATTTGAATGTGAGCATAAATATCTCTTATTTGACAAAAACCAAATTTCCCCATAACACGACGAAAAACCATACGCCCTGCGATTTTAACTTTTTCGCCAAGTTTTGCGCGTGCTTCTTTAATTGTGCAAGTTCTTTCAAACTTTTCCTTGTATGGAATTTCTCCCATTTTCTTAAGTTCTTCAATCTTATTTTTTCTAACATCAAATTCGGTTGATAATTGTTCCATTTTTGCCCCCTAGCATAGTTATTTTAATGAAATAAATATTCTTATAAAGAATATCACAAAAAGCACAATCTGTCAAATGTTTTCAAAAATAAATGTTCTAAATAAAGCCTTTTCAACTAAAATTTAAAAAATATCATTCGGCAAACTTGCCTAAAAAGTAAAAAAATGCTAAAATATTTACTAAAGGAGAAAACGATGGTAAGAAAAACAGTAATAATCACAGGAGCATCTGGTGACATCGGAAAAGCAATTGCCGAAAAATTTGCAAGCGAAAACTATAACCTTGCCCTTTGCTCAAATGCACACAATGTGGAATATGATGACGAATTAAAAGAAAAATATAAAATTGAAATTAAAAACTATAAAATGGACATCGCTGACTTTAAGCAAGTGGAAAGTGTTTTTGAAAAAATATTTAAAGACTTTGACAGTGTTGACATTCTTGTTTGCAATGCAGGAATAAGCCAAAAACGCAAACTCATAATTGATGTGAAAAATGAAGAAATTGATAGCCTTATTGACATCAACCTTAAAGGGACAATCGCCTGCACACGCGAATTTGTCAAAGCACGCCTAGATAAAGGTGGAAAAATCATACTTATAAGTTCGTTTGTCGCAAACTATGGTTGTGCCTGTGAAAGTGTTTATAGTGCCAGCAAAAGTGGACTTATTGGCTTTACAAAATCTCTTGCTAACGAACTAGGAAATTTCAACATCACAGTAAACGCTGTATGTCCTGGCTTTATCGACACAAAAATGAATAATAACCTTTCCACCGCTGAAAAAGAAGATATCATAGATATAACCCCACTTCAAAGATTAGGAAGCGTGGAAGATGTTGCCGAAGCCGTATATTTTCTTGCAAATGAAAGCGGGAATTTCATAACTGGTCAATCCATTAATGTTGATGGTGGATACATTCCATTATAATTGATTTGTATAAAACTAACCACTCTTAACTTAAAAAATTTAATTATTTAAATGAACTTCTAATCAGAATAAAAATAAAAAGACACTTTTTCTAAAATGAAATTGTGTCTTTTTTTAATAGAAAAGAATATTCTTTGATTTTTTGTCTTAAAATTTTATAATTTGGGCAATATTTTTCAACTTCCTTCCAAAATTGTGGTTTATGGTTCATAAATTTTGAATGACATAACTCGTGAACAATGATATAATAAATTAAATCTTTTGGTAATATAATCGCCTTAAAATTGATTTTCATTTCATTTGAAGAACTAAAACTCCCCCATTTGCAAGTGGAAGCACAAGGATTTACTTCTTTAACTATGAAACCATAATAATCACAAAACTCTTTTACTCTCTCACGAATGTATGAAAACATTGACATATATTGTTCTTTAATAATCATATTTTTCTTTCGTGCCGAGAATTTTTCAAAATCAATGCCAAGTTCTTTTGTTTCCATAATTGGCTCACCAAATTCATAAATATATTTGTCAAAATGAAATAAGTTGGCAAAGTTCTCTAAACCTTCCATTTTCTTAACCTTATTTTCAAACCACTTTTTCTTAGACGATATAAACTCACTGATTTTGTCATCACTAAGTTTAATTGGTGCTTTAACCAAAATTTTATTTGTTGAAACAATCTTGAGAAGAAGTGTTTTTCTTCGCTCTTTCACAATTTTAATTTCCATAGCGTTTTAATTTTAGCACTTTTCATTTTTAAATGCAACCAAAAGACAGGCATTTTTAGTGTTTATTTCACTAAATAAATTTTTTAATTCCAAAATCTTAAAATCTATAAGTTATAACTTTAATTTTCAATATTTTGTGAATTTTATTGCATAACACACAATATGTTGTTGTATTATGCAATAAATTTTATTTGCATAATACTATGAAAATTGTTTGACAAATTATAAATATTTGTTTTATAATTTATTTATAAAAGAGAATAGGAGGAGAAAAATGGCTTTTAACTCTAATGGTCAAGTCCAATATCTTATCCTTGATTCGCTCCAAGATGGTTCAAAATATGGGCTTGAAATAATTGAATTTATCTCCAAAAAAACTGATGGTGGCTATCTTCTTAAAAAGCCAACATTATATTCATGTCTTACAAGACTTGAAAAGAAAGGTCTTGTATCGTCTTCGTTTTGGGGTGAAAGTGAGTTTGGTGGAAAACGCCATTACTATGCCCTAACAGATGCTGGAAGAGAAACTTTAAATCTTTTGGAAAAAGAATTTGCAAATGTAACTTTCACATCTGACAGCAATCGTGAAGTGGAATTTGCAGAAAATGAAACTAGAAATGAAAGCGAAGAAATAACTGAAGATAAACCAATTTTTCTTGAACAGAAAAATCTTTTTGATTTCACATCTCCAAAACAAGAAGAACAAAAAAAGCCGATTGAAGAACAAAAAGAGCCTGAAGTTGCTGACAACCAAATTGACTTCTTCTCTTATGAACCACCAAAAGAAGAGCCAAAAGACGATGCTGTTTTCTTACCTAAAAATGAAACCTTGACTGTTTCACAAATTGAACAAAACAAAAAAATTTATGACACTTCAAGCGAACTTAAGAGATATCGAAATCGACGAAGTTTCTCTGATAACCAAATTGCTATGCCAATGCAATATGAGGAAAAAGAATCTGAAGAGGACTTCAAATCAAAAATTGACAGTCTAAAACAATCAATGCTTCAAGCAAGACAAAACAATTTTGACAAAGAAGCCTATGCCAGCCTATTTAAGAAAGATGAACCTGAAAAGCAAGAAGAATTTTATACCAAAGAACCAGACATCACTTCAAGTGAAATCATAACAGAAATGAAAGAACAAGAAGATGTTAAAGATGATGCGGTTTTAATTACCAGTCCAAAATTTGACGATGAAAGTATTCCTTATCAAAAGAAAATCACACCACCAAATTTAGAAATTAATGTTTCTGACGACAATCTCCCTGCGCCTATCCGTGACAGCAAGTTAGAACCTACTTACAATGATATGATGTCAAAAATTCAAGAAAAGAAGAAAGAAAAAGAGATTATAGAAAAAAATCAAGCAAAAATATATGAAGAAGAAAAAAGTATTGTAACCCAATCACTAGATTCAAATGCCACATTTGCTGATTACAACTCTTTAAGAAATTATTATCAAAACTACGGAATTGAATTTAAAGAATATAAGAAAAGTTCTGTTGAGCGTATTCATAACACAAATCTTTTAAACTTGATTATTTCGTCAATTCTCCTTTTACTCTCTGGAATTGGTTCAGCAGTTTTATATGGAATTATAAGTGCAACAAATTTACTTATGGCTTCATCAAACTTCTTATATTACACAATTCCAATCATATTTGCAGTATACACAATTTATTGCGGAATAAAATATAAAGTTATGGTCAGCAAAAAAGCATCAATAAAATATAATGCAGTGACATATTGGGCAGTCTTCATTTTAGCAACCGTGATTGTGTTTGTAATTAATGTTTGCTGTGGAATGCAAGCCGAAACAATGAATTTATATTTGACTTCTCTCCTTGTTCCTATTCTTGCACTATTTTTAATTTTACCAGTAAATTATCATATTACTAAATTTGTTTATAAAAGATATGCTAAATAATTAGCCTAAAAAAATAAAACTTTTTTAAAAATTTTGCATATTCTAACAAAAACTACGCAATATATAAATAAGTCAGCAGAACTTGTTGACCTAAATAAGAAAAGAGATTTTTAGTTCGTGATTGAACCATCTAACCTCTTTTCTTTTTTTATTCATAATTGTTGGTTTTATATTAAAATTTTTATTGCTTAATTAAGAATGCTTTGAATTAAAATTTATAAATTTGAACAAAGCAAGCACTTTACTCGAAATCAACATTATAGACATCGTCTTCGTGGATTTCAATAACCTTTTTCTTTTTGCTTAATTGTTTTTTTATTGCCATAAAAATTAAGTCAAAAATTATAAACACTGCAACCAAAATCAAAGAAACAAGTAAAATGTATCCTACAGAATTTTCAAAAATTGTGCAAAGCAGGAAAATTATAAGACAAGAAATAAGTTCTCCAATTGCAATAGCAATAAACGATTGCCAAATTTTTAAATTGCTTAAACCTGCAATCAGACTTCCAGTGTAAACACCAGTTAAAGGCAATGGAACAGCCACAAAGAAGCATAATGCTGAAAGTTTATAGAATGTCTTACCTTTTCCGCCTAAAACTTCCAATTTTTTATGGTATTTTTCTTTTACACGCGAAAGGAATTTGTCTTGAATAAAACCACTTGTTTTATTTTTAATTTTTCTGACAATAAGAAGAACAATTATGCAAGGTATCATACTCCCAACATAAGCACATAAGAAAGATAGAAATGGCGACAATGTTGCATCTCCCCACACCGCATATGAAAGTCCGAGTGGAAGTGCTATCTTGCTTTCAAGTGTTGGTATCATTGCCACCAAAATAACTGCTAAAAAGACTGGAAAATTGTCAACTATAAATTCTAACATACTTCATTTTATGCATTAGCATTTTAAATATGATAAAATTTGAAATCTTTAAATTTAAATTTTTAGTAATTAAAATTTAACAAATAATAAATCTTAAAAATGAATTTAGATAAAAAAAATACAAGCATAATCTTGCTTGTATTTTTAATTACCAAATAAACATATCATCACATTTGTCACAATTAATATCGTCTCCGACTTCGACTTCTGTATGACAATGATTTAAATTAGTATTATCGACAATATTTCCAGCGAAAGTATCCATTGTTGTGTAGCAATTATGAACTGCGTTTGGAGTCATTAAATTGCCAACAAAACCTGCAACATTTTCAAAAGAATCTGTTTTGGTTATTTCTTCTTCATAAGATGTTTCGCTGTCGTTATTAGTGGCATTAACTTCCGCTCTTGTGCTTGAAATTGAAATTTCTCCACCATTAATAACCCCAGCAAACCCAGCAATATTATAAGCATAAACTCCATTTGTTGTATCTGCAATTTCATAACCTTCTATTGAATCAATATTGTTTACATCATTAACGATAAAGTCAAAATTATTATTGTCATTATTTTTAACTAACATTAATAATGCATCATACAATTTATCTGGATTTTCAGAATTAAACTCCCCATAAGTTGATATTTTTTCTTCAGAAGATACTTCATCATTATGTAAAATAAAAATATGATTTCTTGCTATTTCATTACTATTGTATAATACTGTGCAACTATAATTGCTAACTCTTGTAAATGTAGATTCTTCTGCATAGCCGACAATACCACCAACATTATTAAATCCAGTTACTGAACCATTGATAAGATTTAAATTCTTAATTATTGCCCCTTCTGTATATCCAAAGAGTCCAATGTTTGACAAGTTTTCTGCTTGAATGTTTAGATTGTAAATTGAGTAATATTGTCCATCATAATCGCCTTTGAACGGGATTTGTTCACAACCTATAGGCATAAAGTCATATCCAGACATATCAATATCGCAAGTTTGTCTAAATCTTACTCCATCAAAACCGTTATAGCCAGTTGAAATGGTATTATAGAAAATCCAATATAAATCTATTGGTTTGCTAATTAAATATACATTTCCAACTCTTTCTGGTGTGTATTGTTGATAACCTACTTCAACTTCATTAGAAAGATCTGCAAATTCATTATATTCAAAAGTCAAATCAATCTTTTGTCCGTTTTCAGAAGCAATTAATTGGAAAGAGTAATTAGGTAAAGTTGATAAAGATGTTCCGTCTAATAACATTTTTTCAAATGAATAAAAATACCCAAAAGTGTGCACTGCAAAAGGCATAGCATTAATTTCAATTTTTGAATATGATTTTATTGTTACACTATTTGTATCAGAGCCTGAAAACTTATCAGCATCTCCATTTATAATAATTTTAAAATTACTGAAACTTATAGTTATAGTTGGATTATTATTATTAATAATATTAGTTTTAAAAGCAAGATTGATTGTTGCAAGTGAATAATATGATAAGAGAAAAATATCTTTATCTTCTGCTGATTCTCCAGACATTTGCCAAATTGTTTCAGCATTTTCGGCACCAGCTTGATATTCTGTTAATTTAGCATTTATGCTTTCTACACTTTCATTTTTAGCAAAAGAATAATCTTCAGCACTAGCGTTAACAAAACTATAAGAATTTCCATTTGCATAATAGCCAACTTTGGCATTTTTCTCTATTTTTTCAACTATATCACTTAAATAAATATTCCCGCCAGCATCAGCATCTTCATCTTCTTTAGGGGTCAATATCTCTCCCCAACCACTATTTAAAATATCATCAGAATTTGGAACAAAGTTATAGAACAAAAAGATTGTAAAATCAATTTTATACGCCGATATTGCTCCAGATGTTCCTTCATCCACTTCTGTAACATTTAAAGTGCCATTATTATCAACAACTGTCAAATAAACAGAACTAATTGTATAGAAATAATAACCAATTCCATAAGAATTAGATGAATTACCATTCTCTCCAGTTACACTAATTGTTCCTGCATCATTTCCAAATACATAGTTGTTTGTGTCATTTACAGAATTATCAAAAGTGTCTACAGTATAAATGCTATATGTAACATATTTTCCGCCTATAGGATTAGTTTCATCAACATCAACTGCAAACTTTTTAATTGTTATATTAATGGAGTTGTCTTGCGTGATATGTAACTGAGACGAGCCATTAATATTAATTGTTCCAAACAAATTATTAATGTCTAAAATCAAGCAATCTTTACTTGAATCTCCAAAAACAGGTGCTTCACAAGATATTATTGGATTTCCATCTCTGCCTTTAGGTTGAGTTTCTCCTGATCCGATTAGATTTCCATCATTATCGGCAAAGCCAAACACATATTCTCCACCCCAATAGAACGATTGTCCACCAACACCAGATTCGGCTCCATCTATGTAAGCGGTATACCAAGAATATAAACCATTAAGGAAACCAGTTGTCGGAGTTCCATCCACTGCAATTGTAACTTGGTTACTGCCACTAACATAACCTAAACTTTCAGTTCTATCGTCTCCATATACTCGAGAACTATAGCCATAAATTAAATTAGTGTTCAAATCATCATTAGTAGTCATTTGTGAATCAGAATAATATGTAATATTATCAATGAATAAATCAATACTATATTGATAACGAACAAATAAAAAGACAAACTCCGTATCATATAATGGTGAAGATAATTCAGATAAATTAATTTGATAAGTCGCAGTGTTACCTGTTCCTGAACAATCCCCATCAAATATTTCCTTCATCTTATCATCCATTTTTGTATTTTTTAATGAAGAAATATTTGTTGCATGATCTACTTCGTCATAAGCAAATAATCCGTAAAGTTCATACCCATCTTCAAGAGTTAATGTGATTGTAAGGTTAGTGTCTGAACTAACATTATTAATTGTATAACTATTCTGAGGAGAATTGTTTGTTCCTCTTACTCCACTAGAAAGAGAATAACTTGAAATATAACCTCCTTCAATTCCAGTTTTAATTTCTGCTGAGTTATCATTTTCTTGTTCAACAAATCCATTATAATAATTGTGTGTAAAAGTATAGTTTCTTGTATCTAACCCACATCTAACAACAAAAACTGTGTTATAATTACTACATAAATTAGTCGTGAACAATGTTTCCGTTGAAACTAATTCTGCATCTTCAGAATCCCCAAGATAAACTCCATAATATATGTAATTGTCTTTTCTAATACCACCTAAAACTTCAAATAAATCAATATTAGATGATTTTGTATAATAATATGTATTTAAGTGTGACGCAGTGCCAGATGAAGTTATATTATTGCGATTACCATTTGTATCTTCTATTATTGAAACATAATAACCACCTGACCTATAAGAATATTGATATTCATAACCATTACTCGTTGAAGTTTCATTTTGTAACCCAATTTGAACAGATGCAACAAAATAAGATAGCGTTACCATTCCCGAATCGTAATTGTCATAATCTGTATTTATTGAAGAATTTGTTGTCCAAGTTGACGATAAATTTGAAGAATAACTATAATTATAATCCGACATATAGCCTATAATAATACCTCTATCTAATTTATTGCTTTGGCGAACATAATTTTCTCCACCTGAAATGTTAACTGCTCCCAAGCCAAAAAATCCATTATTATAATGATAAATTGTATTATCACTAACATAAGCAGATATTGTATTACTCATCGAATAATCAATTCCTATATATCCAATCATTAATCCGCCTTTATCATCATAATTTGGAGAAGAAATATAAGCTTCTGATACAACATTTATACAGGAATTAACTTCTCCACCACTTCCTGATGGTATAGATCCAACAAAACCACCTATACTTTTACTAGAATTTTCAGTTTTTATAGAACCATAATTTATACATCTTCTGACATATAAAGAACCATTTGTATGCTTTCCAACAATTCCCCCAACATCTCCGCTTGAACCTGTTACTGAACCATAATTCACACAATCATAAATATATGTAGTCCCTGATGACAAACCAACAATTCCGCCAACACCTTCTTCTGAAGATGAAGTTAAATTGGCTAAATTCATACATCTTCTTATTGTGGAATTATTGCTAGTACTAACAATTCCTCCACTCACTGATGCTGATGAGTTAACCAAAGCACAATTTTGAATTGTTGTATTATTGGCTGTTCCTATAATATTTCCACCATTTATTATATTTGTCAAAATAATATTAGTAACGCTATAATATTCAATTATTAAATTACTAACAGTCGCACCATCTGTTTCTGTGAGAAAAGAAGAAATAGGAAACATGGCGAAATGTCCATATAAACCAGATATACTTGCAACTTCATTGCCTGTTCCACCAGAAATACTTCCTGTAAATATTCCCAAGAAATTCCAATAATGAGCAGACATATCAATGTCAGCATCAACTTCATAATAAGAACCTGGAGAATTAATTATATATGCTAATTCCTCTGGAGTATCAACTCTAAAAGGACTATATCTTGTTCCAGAACCAGACGAAGGTCTTGTTGCATAATTCGACCAATAACCTGAAATGCTTGCAGTTACATCATCATCTTCATCATCTCCATTGTTTTCTTCTTCCGAAGAGGTATTATCTCCGCCACCTGTTTCGCCATTATTTTCATTATCATCATCTTGCACAGTGTCTTGATAACCCGACGTTGTGTCAAGAGCATAAGCATTCAAAAGGTTTGCCCCGCAAAGAGAAATAATTGCTGTGAATAAAACACAGACAAAAGACATTATAAATTTTTTAGATAACATCTTTCCTAATTTCATATTCATTATTATTTTAACTATTTTTTCAAAAAAATGTCAAATTATTTTAATATATTTAAAATAATATTTTTGAATAAAATATTTTATAAAAAAATTAAATAGATATTTTATCTTTATAACAAATAAAATTAAATTTTATTTATGATAATTTTTACCAGTATTAATTGTGAAAGCACGATAAATTTGTTCTAAAAGCATAACACGGAAAAGATTGTGTGGGAATGTCATTTTGGAAAAGGAAATTTTTTTATTAACAGTCTTCTTTACTTCTTCGCTTACTCCATAAGAACCACCAATCACAAATGTTAGTTTTGAAGTTTCACAAGATGCTTTGTTTAATTCTTCCGCAAATTCCATGCTTGAAAATTGTTTTCCGTCAACATCGCATAGGTATGTAAAATTGGAAAGATTTTTTAATATCTCTTCCCCTTCTTTTGTTTTTATAACTTCCACATTTTCAAATTTGTTTTGCTCCTTAAGTTCAATTATATTAATCTTGCAAAAAGCAGAAAGTCGCTTTAAATATTCACTCTGTTCATCACGAGAAAACTTTTCTTTTAAATTTCCAACACAAACAATATTAATTGTCATCATAAAAGCCCCCAAATGAATGTGAACAAAGTGACTGCCGACATAAGCACAATGGAAGCAATTAGAAGAATTTTGGTTCGAGTTTCCATCTTTTCTTTTTTCGGCTTTTGGACAACAAAATTTTCAGGATTTTCTTTAATTTTTTCTTTCAATTCGTCAAATGAAAGAAATGCTAACTGTTTATCGCTATTTGACAAAACAGAATCTTCATCGACATCTTCTCCGTTTTTAATTTTTTCAATATCACTGAAAAAGCCAACGCGAGTAGCGAGTTGCTGAACTGCCTTTTGTTTAGCCTTAAATCCATCTTCGAAACTATATTTAATCAAAAGACGAACCAAATAGAAAAGTAAAAACACCAAAACCAAAACAATAATCAGCATAACAACAAAACCTACTGCGGCATTACTTATTAAAAGTTCGTTCAATTTTGTAAATAACCCGCCTTGAATGACATTGGCATTTGTAAGATATGAAAGAAGCACTCCAATTCCGTTATTCATGAAGTGAATTATCATACATGGATAAATGCTTTCAGTTATATACAAAACAAAATTAAGAAAAATCCCAATGATTGTGGCATAGAAAAATTGTTCAATATTCATGTGAAGCAACCCAAACATAAGCCCAGTTAAAAGAATATTGTTTTTCATTCCAAGCCCAGTATTTCCAAAAAGTAACATCCCACGATGCAAGTTTTCTTCACAAATGGCAGGAAGAATTGCTGTGAAAATAAGACCTAAAATTAAAGTCCAAATGGAAACACTTGCTGATGATGAAGATGAAGAAAACTCATAACCCGCACTAGACAAAATTGCATTAAAGAAACTTGCCACAAAGATATTTAAAAAATAAACCACAACGCCAAGTCCAATGGAAATTAAAATAACTCGGAAAGAGACTTTTGTGTATGAAAAGTTATATAATGTCTTTTTAAGACTTCTTTTGGTTAAATATTTAAACATAAAAATTGAGAAAAAAAAGAGAATGCCAACTTGCAAAATTCCGTTGACAATATACGAGCCATAATCACCTAAAAATGACAACAAATGAAAATGATTTAACATTCTTATAGTAACAAAAATGCAAACCACAATAAAATATATTAAACTAGATGCAAATGCATATTTCTTCCCCACAATCGACCTCTAAAATATTGTATTACCCAGCAATAATATTTATAACAATAAAAATCACAGAAAGTGCCATTCCTGCATAAAGAGTGAGTGGAAGTTTACCGATAAAGATAGGCTCTTTGCCGACATATTCTTCCCCTTCTTCATAACTAACTGCAAAGTCTTTTCTTTTAAGATAGAAGAAGTAAAACAAAAAGAAAAGAACTCCCACAACAATGGCAAGAACAAGAGAAACAACAACATAAACGGCATTGACAGGCAAGTTTAGATTTATTGCCCCAATATTCATTAAATACTGCAAAGTCACTGTCGTCAAATTGTTAAAGAAATGCATAAGAATTGGATAAATAAGATTGTTTGTTTTGTTCATTAAAATTGAGAAAACAAGCCCCATTATTAATGGATAAATAAATTGATTGATGTTTTGGTGAATTAAAGCAAAAAGAACACTCGACAAGATTATCGCCCACAAACTTCCAATTCCGCGCTTTAAGCCATTGAAAATTACTCCGCGGAAAATGAGTTCTTCACAAATTGCAGGAACAACGGCAAAAAAGATGACATAGAAAACATACCAGCCAAAATTATTAAGCGGAATTGGGTTTTCGTTTGGAGCAATTCCCCACATTTCAAAAAGTGTTCCAAAACACCCTTCAACCAAACCAAAAAGACAAACGACAAAAACAATGCCAAAAACTGCGGACAAAACTGCTGTTATTGGGTCAATTTTCTTAAATTTGACTTTGCATGCTTTTAAACTTATTCTGTTCACTTTGTTATAAACAAAAAACAAAGATATAAAAGAAATTTGTGAAATGAGTGCATAAGGAATAGAGAACCAAAGGTGGTTGTTATATAAAGTCATAATCCAACTTTCTTCAGTTCCAAATGATATTCCTGCCCACCTTGCAATTCCGTATCCCAAAAAGGAAAAAACAAGTGAAGCCACAAAAGGAATTAAAAGTGCAAGTAAAAACACTTTTCCTGTGTCATTTATTGTATAAAAATTGCGTTTTGTAACTGTTTTTTTGAAATCTTTGATGTCGATATTTTTTTCCATAGTCAAAATATATCACAATTTAAGAAAAAAAACAAGAAATTATTGGACTTTAATTAAATTTTGCAGTAAAATATAAAAATGAAAGAAAATTTAGACTTTATGCAAATTGCAATAGATGAAGCCCAAAAAGCCCTAAAAAAAGACGAAGTGCCAATTGGTGCTTGTATCGTTAAAGATGGAAAAATAATTTCCAAAGGTTATAATAGACGCGAAAAATCTAAGAATGCTTTAAAGCACGCAGAAATAATTGCCATAAATAGGGCTTGCAAAAAACTTAAAGATTGGCGGTTAAGCGATTGTGAAATGTATGTCACTTTAAAGCCTTGCCCTATGTGTGCTGGTGCAATTGTGAATGCAAGAATTAAAGTTTGCCACTTTGGAGCAGATGAAACAAATTCACAAGATAATCTCTGCGAGCAAATTTTTGAAAGCACTCGCCTTAATCATAAAACCACATTAATAAAAGAAGACAAATATTCTCAAGAATGTTCTTTACTTTTAACAGCATTTTTTAAATCAAAACGCAAATAAATTTTCTTCAAAATAGGGAAAATTTAAAAAGAGAACAACAAGTTCTCTTTAATTTTTTACTAAAACAAAATTAATTTAAAAACTAAAAGTTATAAACAAATTTGTTAACTTAAATACTCACTATAATACTTAAAAATTCAGTTGTCCGCTGATAAAAAAACTCGCTCTCTAACTTATATTGTATAATTCAAATAAAATTAGATATTCTAAAATTATGCAAAGAAAAATTGTCGTTTACATATTTATTTTTCTTATAAGTTTGGGTGTTTTTGCTGGATTATTCCCATATCCTGTTTTTTCTGATTATACAAATGTGACAAGTCAAAATATGTATGAAATTAATAACTTTTCTGAAAGAGAACTATCCACGCAAAAAGAAAACGAAGTCAAAGTTGCAAGTTTGGATTGGCAAGTTGTAAACCTACTTATGGAATATAACAAAGATTACAAACTGATTGACCAAGAAAGTGGAATTGAATTTTATGTTCAACGAACTGGCGGAACAAATCACGCAGAAGTGGAAACCATAGATAACAAAAACACACTACTTTTAAAAGAAATATTTGGTGGTTCTTATTCTTGGGAAAGACGAGCGGTATACTTGCAGATTAATGACAACCTTTATGTCTGTGCGAGTTTGTCAGGTTTTCCACACGGAGAAAATCAAATTGATAATGGTTTAAATGGACATTTATGCTTACATTTTAAAAATTCAAAAACGCACTCAACAAAAATAATTGATAAAAATCATCAAAAAATGATTAAAAAAGCACAAAAAGAATCTTCGATTTTTTCTTAAATAATAAATTAAAATTTGATAAAATATTTATAATTCAATATATCAATTATTTAGTAATTTTTTAATAACTAAATAATTTTTAAAATAAAAAAATAGAGAGAATTTTCTCTCTATAATTTTTTCTCTTTAAAAACTTCTTTAGCCATTGATTTAACTTCTTTAGTTACAAGATAACCATAAAAATCAGTTAAATAAATTGGAGCATTACCTTGAAGTTTAAATTTATCATAATGTTCCCGTTGTTCCAAAAAAATATCAACTTCTCTTTGAGGTGTGTAAGTTAATATTTTTCTAAGAAGTTTATAATCTTCTTCTAAAAGAACTTTCATTCTTTCTTTAAATGATTCACTTCGTCTAACGTGAGGTTTATCTACAACAATACAATCTTTTTTGAAATATTTTAAATCGGTTTTATCCAAATTTTTTTCAAATTCTTCTAATGAAAAATTATCGTTGAAATTAACTTCAATTTCAAATTTTGTGTTTGCGATAGAATTAACTAAAGTTTCTAATCTTTTAATATAATCTGCTGTATTCATTTTAATCTCCAAAAAACAACGCAATTTTAACATACATTATAAAGATTGTCAAGATGAAAAAAGGGAATTATTTCCCTTTCTTTTTGCTTTTCTTTTCAACGACAACTTCTTCAGTCTTAACTTCTTCAGTTTTTGGTTCTTCTTGTTTTTCTTCAACGACAACTTCGACCTTTTCTTCTTTTTTGTCGCCTTTTTTCTCTTGTTCTTTTGCTTTTTCAGCTTCAAGTTTTGCTTGTTGTTCATTTTCTAGTTCTTCTTCACTCTTGAAAACAGTGTAAATTGCATAAGCATCAACTGTCATATAACTTTTTGTTTTTCCGCCAGTTTCAATAACAACAAGTTTTTGAGTGTCGTCAAATTTAATTTCAGTGATTGTTCCATAAACACCGCTAGTTGTCAAAATTTTGTCGCCCACTTTGAGAGAATTTGTTTGTTCTTGAATTTTTTGAGTTTCGCGTTTATTCTTTTGATTCATCATAATTGGAAGAGCAATAAGCATTAAAACAACGATTCCAATCAAGATATAGTTAACAATGTTCTCGGTTGAAGCAAGTAATAAACTTTCCATTTAATTTTTAATCTCCTTTTATTTCATATAAAATCCCAAAAATAGTGTCATAAAAATGACAAGTAATGGAATTGCAAGTTCTCCTATAGTCATTTGAACCTCCTATATCTTAACATAATTTTTCATTTTCGCCAAACGAAATTAAGTTAAAATTTTTAAAAATTTATAATTTTTTTTAATCTTATCGACAAATTTTGACAGGCTGTGCCTGTTTTTGCTTTTTTAAATAGCAAGTTTTATTTTTGATATTGCTATTTTATAAAGAAATTATACCATAATTACCTACCAAAGTCAATAGTGACTTTTTTGAAAAAAAGCACTTAAGTTTCCTTAAATGCTTTTCGTAATGATTAAAAATTAAATTTTTATTTTATTCATTTTGTTTTATGCTTAATTATTTGTTATAGTTAATTTTCAACACTTAAAATTAGGCATTGCCTATATTTTCTTTGTCTCAATTTCATTCTTTAATCTTGCAATGAAATCGTCTAAATTAAGCCCGCTCTTGTTTTCATAGCCGCGTCCACGAATGGAGATTGTTCCATTCTTTTCTTCTTCATCACCAACAATGATAAGATATGGCACTTTTTCGTTTAACGCTTCACGGATTTTATAGCCAATTTTCTCATTGCGGTTATCCGCTTCCACTCTTAAACCTTCTTGTTTTAATTTTGCCACAATTTTATCGACATAATCAGTGTTTCTTTCAGTGAGCGACATAACTCTCACTTGCTCAGGCGAAAGCCAAAGTGGAAACGCCCCAGCATATTTTTCAATTAAATATGCAAGAGTTCTTTCATAGCAACCAATGCTAGTTCTATGAATAATGTAAGGGTTCTTTTTATTTCCGTCTTTGTCAGTATAAACCATACCAAATTTTTCAGCTAACATTTGGTCAATTTGAATTGTTATTAAAGTGTCTTCTTTTCCAAACACATTTTTTATTTGAATATCAAGTTTTGGACCATAGAAAGCGGCTTCTCCAATACCTATTTCATAAGGAACATTTAAATCCTTTAAAATTTTTTCCATTGCACTTTGTGCTTCGTCCCATTGTTCTTTTGTTCCAATATATTTTTCTTTATCATTAGGGTCCCATTGAGAAAATCTATATGATGCATCTTCGTAAAGCCCTAAAGTCTTAAGCATATAAGTTGCAAGTTCCAAACAACCTTTAAATTCGCTTTCAAGTTGTTCTGGTGTGCACATTAGATGCCCTTCACTTATAGTAAATTGTCTAACACGAATAAGTCCGTGCATTTCGCCACTTGCTTCATTTCTAAAAAGAGTGGAAGTTTCATTATATCTCAATGGCAAATCTTTGTAAGAACGAGCCTTGTTTAAATATGCTTGATATTGGAATGGACAAGTCATAGGACGAAGAGCATAAACTTCTTTATCCTTTTTCTCGTCACCTAAAACAAACATTCCGTCTTTATAGTGATCCCAATGTCCTGAAATTTTATATAAATCGCTTTTTGCCATAAAAGGAGTTTTAGTTAAAAGCCAACCCCTTTTTTGTTCTTCATCTTCAACAAATCTTTGTAAAATTTGTATCACACGAGCACCTTTAGGAAGAAGAATAGGAAGTCCTTGACCGATATAGTCAACGGTTGTGAAAAATCCTAATTCTCTACCAAGTTTGTTATGGTCACGCTTCTTAGCTTCTTCAATCATTTGTATATGTTCGTTGAGTTGTTTTTTATCTGGATATGCATAAGCATAGACGCGTTGAAGCATCTTGTTTTTTTCATTTCCTCTCCAATAAGCACCATTAACTGCGTGAATTTTATACGCATAGTTTTGAAGATTCTTTGCACTTTCAACATGAGGACCACGACAAAGGTCAAAGAAATCATCACCTGTATAATAGATAGAAACTTCTTCTCCTTCTGGAAGTTCGTTTATAATTTCTGTTTTATACTCATTGTCTTTAAAAAGTTTTAATGCTTCTTCTTTTGAAACAACTTTGCGAACAAAAGGTTCTCCCTTATTGATTATTTCCTTCATTTTCTTTTCAATGGCTGGAAAATGGTCTGGTGTCAAATTTTCGTCCAAATCAATGTCATAATAAAAGCCGTCATCAATTGCTGGCCCAATAGTGAGTTTTGTTTTTGGATATAGGCTCACAATTGCCTTTGCCAAAATGTGAGCAAGAGAGTGTCTTGCTTTTTCAATTTCTTGTTGTTTATCTTTTTCCATAATCTTCTCCTTTTTAAAATTCTAAAATTTTAAAGGTTTGTTTAAGGAAATTAAAATATAAAAAAATCCTTAAAACAAACTTTTAAGGACGATTAAATAACCGCGGTTCCACCTTAATTGCAACGGATTTTTTCCGTGCCACTTTCTTCAAAAGCATCTTCAAACATAAAAGTGGTTTCCTTTCAAAATATGTTAAAGTTTTTCACCAACCAACTTTTCTCTGTGCACACCATTTTGAACATACTTGTCTTTTACTAAATGCACTCTTATTATACTCCCAACCTTCTTTACTTGTCAAGAAATTTTTATTAAAAATAAAAAAGATTTGCTTTAAACATCAAAAAAGTTTACAAAATCGTCATAAATTACAAAAAATTGCAAAAACTTACAAATTTTTTCAAATTATTTAAAAAAAACTATTGACAAACAAAATTTTTGTGATATAATTGCATTTGCGTCTATAAAAACGAATAAACTAAACATTAAGTAAAATATGTTTTTAAAAGGAGAAAAAAATGGAAAAAGAAGCAGTATTTGAAGAATTTACTTTACCAGAAGAAAATAAACTTTCTAATAACCAAAGAGAAAATGAAACATATACAAAAGTAAAAACTAATAAACAATATGAAGGAACAATTAAAACATTGCACATTCTTGCCACACAAAGAAATACAGGTCTTCTTCGTATGATATTAAACTCAAATCAAGATGCTGAAGAATTACTTTCTTATTTACAAGCAACAGAAAGACCATCTTTTGCTCATTTTCTTGAAAGATATGTTGAAGAACCTGAACAACATTTAACAAGAAAATACTCTGCAAGTGTAAGAGAAATGTAATTAAAATAAAGCCGTTTTGGCTTTATTTTTTTATTCATATACGCAAAACTCATAAATTAGATTAATAATTCTACTTCAAATTATATTTTAAATTAAAACCACATTTATTTTAAACTTTAATTAAATTCGTAAATCTTAACTTACTTAAATGCCCCAAAATTATCAACCTTTTCAATGTTTTTATTATAACAAACATTAATTCTTTTTTCAAAAATCTTTGACAAGAAATTTGCTGTTGCATCTTCTCTATCACAATACAAGTTTATTTTCTTTGGCGATAGTTCAATCAAGGTGGAAATAAGACCTTCATTTGTCAAACTTTCGCAAAACATATCGCTTCTATCTGGAAGTTTAATTGTGTAGCCATTTTCTTTTTCAAAAACTGAAATTTCATTTTCTCCAATCTCTAAATTATCAATCAAAAATTTTAATAAGTCAAAAAATGCTTCATCGCCAATTAAATAATCGCTATTATCATTTGCAAGCATCACAAGTTCATTCCACTTATCTCTTAATGCCGACAAGCGAAAATCATAAAAAGCATCAAGAAATAGCGTTTTGTCAAGATGTAAATTTTTGCTAATAATATAAAAATCAGTTTCTTTGTCAAAATTAATCAGTGCTTTTTTAAATGCCGTTAAACTCATTTTTTCATGTGTTGGAATGTGTAAATTTTTATCTAAAAACTCTTCTTTATAAAAATTGCAAATCACTTTTATTATGCATCTTTCAAGAATATTTGTCATTCGAGTTCTTTCCAATAAAGAACAAGCAAGCATAATAAAAAAGTTGTCGAACTCTTCATAACAAGTGAGCACACTTCCAAATTCCCCTGTTTCCTTCTTCAAAGTCTGATAGATGAATTTAGCAACATTAAGCCGTTTTGTTGCTAGACAAAACTCCCACATAAAAACTCCTTACCAAACTATTTTATGCAAGGAGTTGAAAAATACTCTAAAAAACATCACGAATTTTAACATTTCTTTTTAAATATTTGACTTTATTTGTAAAATTAAGATATTATAAATATAAGATTAAAAATTAAAAGGAGCGATGTATGAAAACTAAAACAAGAACAAAAACAATATTTCTTTTGCTCATAATTTTATTGGTTCCAATTTTGCTCCTTTTTGGTTGCGATGAACTTGCAACTTTCAGAATTGATGCCTATGTTAATGAAAACAAAAATGGCACTGTTTATGGATATGGCACATACACCGAAGGCGATACTGTCACATTGACAGCAAACGGACTTAATGGAAATAGATTTATTGCATGGGTTTATCAAAACAAAACTTTAATTACAAATAATTCCGTTTATACCATTTCAACAAGCGAAGATGGGCTTTCAAGCACATTGACTTTCTCGGCTTCTATGGCTACTGCCGACCGCTACACAGCCGTTTTTGAAGATAACTCTCAACAATACTACACCCTTTCTTCTTATAAATTTACAACAGATTTAAACGCTGAAGATGCTCTCCCAGAAGAAACCACCGACCTTTTAGTTTCTGGCGGTTCAATTAATGTTATGATTGGCGAAACAATCACAAATTTCAGAAATCTCACTCTCATTGAAGGCGATTTTAGAGATAGAGTAAGAACTGATGTTAGCGGAATAACAGAAGTTTTAAATTTGTCTTACACCACACCTTACTATATTCGTTTTAATTTTTCATACACTAATAGTCAACCTGTTGTAAGAACAATAACTGCAACCCTAGGCACAAACAGTTCGTCAAACGGTGTTAATCTTGTTTTCAATCAAGATAATTCCTTTGATGTTCAATACACTTTCCAAATCTCCACAATGGAAGATGAAGAAGAAGTTGTGAGAGATGTTACCCTTGTTCTCACATTCTCACCACTCACTTATATAACAGAAACAACGGTTGCATAGCGTGAGTATACCTAAATTTTAACATTTTTTAAATTTAAAAACACTATATTCATTAGATTAATTCAAATTATTTTAGAGGAAAATATGAAAGGGACAAATATGCACCTGACACTTGGAACTGAACTTATTTATGATGATGCTTCCTTTCAAACTGCTCCACTTGACAAAATTGGAGTTGTAGGTGTTAATGGTGCTGGTAAAACAACACTTTTTAAAGTCATTCTTGGACAAGTTGAACTTGACAGTGGAAGTTTAACTCTCGGCAAAAAAGATAGAGTGGGACTTCTCCCACAAGAAATAAAATTTGATAATCCCAATCTCACGGTATGGGAATATCTTTTAAAATCACGCCCGATTGAAGAAACAAACAAAAGATTAGAAGAAATTTATGAGCTTCTCACAACTTCAAATGAAGAAGAAACAGCAATACTTTTGAAAGAAGTTGATGAACTTCAAGAAAAACTTGTAATGCTTGACCAATACAACGCAGAAAACACCCTTCTTGAAATTATCAGCGATATGAAGTTTGATGACGAACTTTTAAACACAAAACTTTGGCAACTTTCAGGCGGACAAAAATCAAAAGTCGCCTTTGCAAGTGTTTTATACAGTAACCCCAACCTTTTACTTCTAGACGAACCAACAAATCACCTTGATGCCAGCACAAAAGAATATGTCATAAACTACCTAAAAAACTATAAAGGTTCAGTTATGGTCATCAGCCATGACACAGACTTTTTAGATATGATTGTGAATAAAATTCTGTATATTGATAAGACAACGCATAAAACAAAAATCTATGATGGCAATTACTCACATTTCAAAAAACAACTTCTTGAAGAAAAGAAATTGAAAGAAATGCGAATAAAAGAACAGGAACGAGAAATTCAGAAACTTGAAGATATTGTCAAGCGTGCAAAACAAGCGAGCCGAACAAATCACGCCTTGAAAAGACTGGGCAAAGACAGAGAAATCAAACTTGAAAAGAAAAAAGCAGAACTTGAAACTCGTGATAAAATCTATAAGAGAGTTAAAATGAACATTGAACCTAAGAATAAAGGTGCCCTTGTTCCCCTTGTGGTTGACAATTTAACTTTCCATTATGACAACAAACCTAATCTATATGAAAACATTTCCTTTAACCTTGTTGGTGGAGAAAAATTTTTGATTGTCGGCGAAAATGGTGTCGGAAAATCTACTCTGTTAAAACTCATTATGGGAAAACTTAAACAAGATAAAGGAACAATAACCTTTAATGGAAAAACCGACATAGCATACTATGCTCAAGAACTTGAAATTTTGGACGAAGAAAAAACAATTTTTGAAAATGTCCAAAATGAGCATTACTCTGATTTACAACTTAGAAATGTTTTAGGCAATTTCCTTTTCTTTGGGCAACAAGTTTTCAAACAAGTGAAGCTTTTATCTCCTGGCGAAAAGGCAAGAGTTGCTCTTTGCAAGATACTTCTTCAAAAAGCAAACTTCTTGATTCTTGACGAACCAACAAACCATTTGGACCCTGACACACAAAGCGTTATTGGCGAAAACTTTGGAGAATATACTGGAACAATCTTGCTTGTCAGCCATAATCCAAGTTTTGTTGAACAAATAGGAATCACAAGAATGTTGCTTCTCCCAGAAGGCAAAATCATTGACTATTCTCGTGACATACTTGAATATTACTATCTCGTCAACTCGCTTGAATAAAATCATTGTAATAAAAATATAAAAAGGCCTGAAATTTCAAGCCTTTTTTGTTTTTGTATAGTCAAAATTTTCTTTCTTTTTCTTATAAATTTTTACCATTTTTATCATCAGATTTTCCATCACTTTCTTTTTCAAAAACCTTATTTGATAGAATATAATCGGTAATATCTTTTGCAAGTTGAGAAGAACGATAGACATTTTTCTCTCTTTCATATCCTACCCACATTTCTGAAAAAGTTTTTACACCCTTTTCTAATGCATCTTGGCGAATACTTTCACTAACTCCCTTTTGCTCTGTATCTAAACTAACATTTCCATTTTCTTCATAGCATTTACATTGTAGGTCACATTCAATCTTGTCCATAAGATAAGCGAATTGTGCTTCTTTTGTTTTTCTTTCTTCAAATTCATTGAAAAGGTCAATAATTCTGTTTTTATCACTCAATGGTTCTAAAATCTGAAGGACAGCAGAAAGTTCTCTCCTATGTTTATCTTCTTTTGAAACTCCATCAATAAAGGCAATGTCACCCACAGATATTTCTCCCAGTTCGTGAAAAGCAAGCATCAAAATAACCTTTTCAATATCAATACCCAAATTGAATTCGCTGTTCACTGCAAAAGCAAGCATTTGAGTTCCATAAATATGTTCTGCCACACTCTCCAATCTTTCCGCTTGAACATTCCAACGCTTCCAGCCTGACCTTATAAGGTTTTTAAGTCGATGTGTTAAAGCATAAAAATCACAAACATTTTTAAGTCTTTGCTCTAAACTTAAATCATTTTCTTCCATAAAAACTTCCTTTTAACATTTCTATAATTATAGCACAACAAAAGTGGCACTGCAAGACCTTAAGCAAAAAGTGTTTAATTAAATTTAAAAAATTGCATACTACACAATATATAGTGTGGTATGCAACATAATTTATTGCATATTACCTACGAGTTGTATTCAACATTTTTTAAATAAAGTCCATTTGGTGGCATTGTTTTGCCAAGCAAATTTCTCTTTCCACTCTCTAACGCTTTAATAATATTTTCTTCTCCCACTTTATCAATTTCAAGAAGTGTGCCAACAATAATTCTAACCATATTGTATAAAAAACCATTTCCTGATAAAGTGAAAGTTAAACTATTTCCTACCTTTTTAATTTTAATATCATAAATTTCTCGTTCAAAATTTGTGACATTTGTATGCGCTGAACAGAATGCTTTAAAATTATGTTTTCCAATCAAAAGTTTTGATGCTTCTTTCATTCTCTCTAAATTTATTTTATATGGATAATGTGTGACTTGTTCAAAGTTGATTGCTTTTCGAGTTTTAGACAAATCAATGCGATATTCATAAGTTTTTCTTTTTGCAGAAAATCTTGGGTGAAAATCAAAGCCCACAACTTTCACTTTTTTGACAACCACATCGTCACTCAAAAGTTTGTTTAAAGCAATTTTAAAGTTTGCAAGTGGAATGGAATTTTCAATCTCAACAGTTGCCACCTGGTTTAATGCGTGAACACCTTTATCTGTTCTCCCACTTCCGTCCACGACTGTTTTTTCTTTTGTAAGCATAAAAATTTTATCTTCCAGTTCGCCTTGCACAGTCCTTTTTCCGCTCTGCTTCTGCCAACCATAAAAATGTGCACCATTATATTCTATAATCATCAAAATTTTTCGTTTCATAGTCATATTATACAAAATTTTTTTTAAATTAAAAAGTGTTTTTGAATAATTAATTCACATTTTCAAGACTTTTAAAGTTTAAATCGTTTTTATTTGAAAAAAATAAAAAAACAAATAGCATTTGTTTGACAAAACATTTTTAAAATCTTAAAATTAAACTAGTGAAATTAATATATTTCATATATTAAAAATATTTTAAGGAGTTTTTATGAAGAAAACAGTTGATGGAAATACTGCTGTCGGAATGGTGGCTTATAAACTTTCGGAAGTCATTCCAATTTATCCTATCACCCCTTCTTCTCCAATGGCTGAATATTGTGACGGAGAACTAGCAAAAGGAAAAAAGAATATCTTTGGTGAACAGCCAATTTTGGTGGAAATGCAATCAGAAGGTGGTGCTTCTGGGGCTCTTCACGGAAGTTTGTCAACTGGGGCTCTTTCCACGACCTTCACTTCAAGCCAAGGGCTTCTTCTTATGATACCAAACCTATATAAAATGGCTGGCGAACATCTACCAGCAGTTTTGCATGTTGCTGCAAGAACAGTTGCCACTCACGCTTTATCAATTTTTGGTGACCACAGCGATGTTATGGCAATTCGTCAAACTGGAGCAATTCTTCTTTGCTCAAATTCTGTGCAAGAAGCACACGACTTTGCACTTATTGCTCATCTTCTTGCCATAAAAACATCTCTCCCAGTTGTTCACTTTTTTGATGGATTTAGAACATCTCACGAAATTCAAAAGATTGACACAATTTCAGATGAACAAATAAAAGTGCTTCTTCCAACAAAAGATATTGAAAACTTTAGGAAAAATTCACTCAATTCTCTTTCTCCATATCAAAAAGGTTCTGCTCAAAATCCTGATGTTTTCTTCCAAAATCGTGAAGCATCTGCTCCATCTTATGAAACAATTTATAAGACTTTAACAGAAATTTTGAAAGATTTTAAAAAGGTTGTTGGTCGTTCATATTCGCCTTTTGAATATGTTGGAAGCAAGAATGCGGAAAATATCATTGTTAGTATGGGTTCTTCTTGCGAAACGATTGAAGAAACCTTGAAAGATAGTAAATTCAGAGACACAGGACTTGTCAAAGTTCATCTATATCGCCCATTTATGTATGAAAACTTCAAAAATGTTCTTCCAAAAACTTGCAAAATTGTGACAACTTTAGATAGAACAAGAGAATTTGGCTCTCACGATCCACTTTATCTTGATGTGACATCAAGTTTGAAAGATACTAACATTGAAGTCCTTGGTGGAAGATATGGCCTTGGTGGAAAAGATTTCACACCAAATATGGTCGTTTCTATCATTGAAAACTTTAAGACCAAGAAAAACTTTTTCACAGTGGGAATTGATGATGATGTTTCCCACTCTTCTTTAAAAGAAATTGAATATCACCCAAAAAATAAGAATTTTGAAATGAAATTCTATGGACTTGGTTCTGACGGAACAGTTTCTGCAAGCAAAAGCACAATCAAAATTTTAGGAGAAGAATTAGATAAATATGTGCAAGGCTATTTTGAATATGACAGCAAAAAATCTGGCAGTTTAACAAAATCTCATATTCGTGTTTCTGACACTCCAATTTTAAGCACATATCTTGTTAAAGACGCAGATATAATCACAATCAACAATTTCTCATTCGTGCATAGATATGATTGCCTTGAAGGTTTGAAAGATAAAGGAGTTGTTCTCATTAACTCCATTTTCTCTGCTGACGAAATTGATAAGGTTTTGCCTAATTCATACAAAAAGACACTTCAAGACAAAAAAGCCAAACTTTTCGTTATTAATGCACAAAAAATTAGTGAAGAAGTTGGACTTAAAAACAAAATCAACATCATTATGCAAACCGCCCTTTTCAAAGCATCAAAAATCATTGACTTTGAAACTGCTGAAAAAGAAATTGCAAAATATGTTAAACTTACTTATGGCAAAAAAGGACAAAAAATTGTCAATCAAAACCTAAAGGCAATTCAGGAAGCAAAAGATAAGATTGAAGAAGTCAATATCTCCAAATTTACATTTAAAGAAGAAAAACCAAATGCTAAAAACTTCGATGACAAATTCTATCAAGAAATTATGAAGAAAATTGAGCGACTTGAAGGAGATAAAATTCCTGTCTCCGCTTTTGATAAATCTGGAAAAGTTCCACAAGGCACGGCTGATTTTGAAAAACGCGGTTTTGCTGCACATCTCCCTAAATATCTTCCAAAAAATTGTATTCAATGCGGACAATGCATTCTTTCTTGCCCACACAATGCCATTAAAGTTGTTTTAGTAAAAGCCGAAACAATCGAAGAAGTGGAATTCAGCAAAGCACTTGGAATGAATGGCTATCTATATCGCGTTCAAGTGTCCCCTGAAGATTGCACTGGTTGTGGTGTTTGTGCCAATGTTTGCCCTGCTCCTAAAAAGGCTCTTGAAATGCGTATGGCAAATGAAATTATGGAAGAAGAAAAGAAAAATTATTATTTCTGCCGTAATCTAAAAACAGAGAAAACCACGCCATTCTCCACTGATTTTCCAAAAGGCTTGCAATTTAAAGATTGCTACTTTGGTTTTTCAGGTGCTTGCGGTGGTTGTGGCGAAACTCCATACATCAAACTTGCAACAATGCTCTTTGGCGAAAAAATGTTAATTGCAAACGCAACAGGTTGTTCAAGCATTTATGGTGGTTCTTTCCCATCTTGCCCATATTTCAAAGATGAAAATGGCAAAGGTCCAGCTTGGGCAAACAGTTTGTTTGAAGATAATGCAGAATTTGGACTTGGAATGAAACTTGGAACCAACTTCACAAATCCTGACCAAAGTGTTTGGATTATTGGTGGAGATGGCTGGGCTTATGACATCGGTTATGGCGGACTTGACCACATTTTGAACAGTAATGAAAATGTCAATATTTTGGTTCTTGACACCGAAGTATATTCCAACACAGGTGGACAAGCAAGTAAATCCACCCCTCGCGGTGCTATGGTTAAATTTGCAAGTGCGGGCAAAAAGACAAAGAAGAAAGATTTGGTTTCCATTGCCATTGCTTCAAAAAATTGCTATGTCGCTGAAGTTAGCCTTGGCGCTAATATGGTTCAGTGCATCAAAGCATTTAAAGAAGCAGAAGCGTTTAATGGTCCTAGCATCATTGTCGCCTACTCTCCTTGTGTAAACCACGGCTTTGATATGTCAGAAACTATGAATGAAATGAAAAAAGCCGTTGATTGCGGTTATTGGTCACTTGTTAGATATAACCCAAATGAAGATGTCGTTCATATCGACTCAACTTCAGATTTTTCAAAATATGAAGACTACCTTGACGGAGAAACTCGATTCTCGGCAATTAAAGAACTTAAAAAAGACGAAGCAGAAGAAATTATTAATAAAAGTCGTCAAGATGCAGAAAATAGACTTAACACCCTTAAAAAATTTAACAACAAGGGCGAAGGGCAATAAAATTTTACTATTATAAAAAACTAATTGACAAACCAGAATAAAAGAAGTAAAATAATAATATATAGTTATATAATAGTAATAATTAAATCAGTTTAAAAACTAAAATTTCAAATTTTACTAAAAGAGGTAAAAATATGGAAGATATATTCAAATCTTGGCTTGTTGAAATTCCAATCGCTCATCGTGGACTTCACGACAAAAACACCCCAGAAAACTCACTTGCAGCATTCTCTAAAGCGATTGAAAAAGGTTTTGCCATTGAACTCGATGTTCAATTACTTTCTGACGACACTGTTGTTGTTTTTCACGACACTTCCTTGTCAAGAATGACAGGCAATGATGGATATATCAAATTTTTAAATAAAAACGATTTAAAAGTTTTAAAACTCAAAGGCACAAAAGAACATATCCCAACATTTGAAGAAGTTTTAAATCTTGTTGATGGAAAAACTCCGCTTTTAATAGAAATCAAAAATTCTTCCACAAAAGTTGGAAAACTGGAACAAAAAGTCGTTGACCTTTTAAAAAATTACAATGGAGAATATGCTGTTCAGTCATTTAATCCATTCTCTTTGCAATATTTTAAGAACCATGCCCCAAACATTCTTCGTGGGCAACTTTCTGGCTCTTATAAAGGTGAAGATTTCAACGGTATTCCATTCTATCAAAAATTCTTCTTGAAAAGAATGGCTCTAAATAAAACTATAAGTCACCCAAATTTCATTAATTATGAAGCAAACGCCCTTCCAAACCGATATGTAAAAAAATATAAACAAATTCCACTTCTTGCTTGGGTTGTTAGAAGTAAAGAAGAATATCTAAGAGTGGTAAAACATTGCGACAACATCGTCTTTGAAGACTTCATTCCAGAAATTTAAACTTAAAACTGCTATGGTTGAACCATAGCAGTTTTTTTAAATAATAATTTTAATTAAATAATTATATGCTAATATATTTACAAATAATATTTTGGAGCTGATGGCGGGCATCGAACCCGCGACCTACCGATTACGAATCAGTTGCTCTACCGACTGAGCCACATCAGCAAAAAACAAATTTTTGATGATTGTTTATTTGTTTTCTTAAATTTCAATTTAAATAAACTAGTTTATTATATAATTATTATTCTATTTTGTCAAATATTTAAATTAATATAAACTAAAACATATTATTATTTATATCAAAATTGCTTTGATATATAAACTAAATATGTTAATATATCCTTATATTGGAGTTTATATGTTAAATGAAGAGAATAAATTAAATATAGCAATGTTTAGTGATTCCTTTTTTCCAACAATGGGCGGAAGAGAAAAAGTTATAGATTATTCTATGAGAGAACTCATTAAGGATAACAATGCTTTTTTATGTGCCCCAAAAATAAAAAACAAAAAATATGCCGAGTTTTCTGATTCAAATCTGCCATATAAAGTATATCGATGTAATTCAATAAGAATATTTAACGAATCGTATTTAGCAATATGCAACAGAAAATTCCGTAAAGAAGTTGAAAAACTCAAGTTAGACATAATTCACTGCCAAACAAAATATGCTTTGCTTAATTATGCCTTTAAATTAAGAAAGAAATTTAATGTTCCCGTTGTAACAAGTGTGCATACAAATTATCTTTACATCTATACAAGGCAAATGCCAAAATTTATACGAAACATTGCTCTTAAATATGTTGTTAAACAAATGAATAAATGCGATAAAGTGATTGCTGTTTCAAATTATATGAAAAATCAAATCATATCGCTTGGTGTTAAATCTGATATTGTTGTCATCAAAAATGGAACAAATTTTAAAGAAACGGAACTTTTTGATAAAAACTATATACGAAATTATTATAATATAGATGATGATACCTTTGTTCTTTTATATGTCGGAAGAATAATTGAAGAAAAAAATATTGCATTTCAACTTGAAGTTATAAAAAGAGTGAAAGAACTAACTAATAAAAAATTTCTATTTTTACTTGTTGGTGATGGAAAAGAAATGCAAAAATTTAAAAAGATTGCAAAAAGTCTTGAAATAGAAAACAATGTAAAATTTTTAGGTCAAGTCAATGATACAAAATTACTATTTTCTATTTATAAACAATCAGATTTATTTTTCTTCTCTTCATTAAGTGATAATGACCCTTTAACAATTGTCGAAGCCGCTTTTAACTCTGTTCCAAGTTTAGTTGTTGAAAAAACTGGCGGAGCAGAAAGAATTATAAATAATGAAAATGGTTTCATCACAGCAAACGATAAAGAAGAGATTGCAAACAAAATTATTGAAATTCTCGATAATAAATATGACCTTAAATCTATTGGTGAAAATGCTAAAAATACAATTCCTAAATCTTGGGAAATTGTAACTCAAAGTTATTTAGAAGAATACAAAAAAACAATTGAAACTTTTAAAAGAAAAAATAATCTAAATAAAAAATAAAATGCTAATTAAAGCATTTTATTTTTTTACTTATTAATAATACATTCCCTTTTTGAATGATGACTTAATTTTTCCACCGCCACCACCAATGCCACGGCGTTTAACCAAAACAACAATCAAAATGATAAGCCCAATTAACAATAACCCACCTGCAACTGAGCCTACAATAATCCAAATGAGTGTATTGTCGCCACTATCATCGTGTTCGGTTGAAAATGTAATGGAAAATCTATCGCCATAGTCTGTAGTGTTTAGATTTGCCAAATTTAGGTTAAATTCATAGAGCACTCGCCCATCTTCAAGAGTTGTTGGTCCATCACCTATCATAGTGCAGAAATCAATAGTCACATCGTCAAGATTGTAAGTGTTTAAGTTTTCCATAAAAGTTTCTGCATCAAAGTTATAATTAGGTTCAAGATAAAGTTGCATACGAAGTTCTGTTAATTGTTTAAAAATGGAAATTTGAGTATCTGTTGTATCAATTATATATTGGTCGCTACCTAAAATTACTTGATTTACACCTTCATCAATAACAAATGTTATATCACAAGAATCAGATACATAGCGAGCATAAACTTCAAAATCATCTACAAAATAGCCTTGACCAAAAACCATTGTTAAAGTTCTAGAAGGATTTTCTGTGTCTTCAGATATACATAAATCTTCTCCATCTTCGCCAGCTCCAACTAAATACCAGCCACGAAATGCATAAAGTGACGTGGTGTTTGGACGAGTTGAAATTGTTGCAGTATAGCCATAGGTAAGGTCATTAATTGTAATATATCTAGCATCTTGGTCACCATTGGTGTAATATACATAACACTCTGTCGGAGATTCTTCTTCAATCAAAACTAAATCTCCATGGTCATCTTCATCATAAAGTCGATATGTAAATTCTCCCCTAAATTCTACTGGCGATATATTCACACTATAGTTTCCACGATAATTTGATGTAATTCCAGAAATTATTATTGTGTATTGAACTAAACCTTCAACCACTTCTGGACCAGTCATTGAAATTCTATCATACCCAGGAGCATTAGATAAGGAATAATTACCAGTGTCTTCATCGTATTTAAAATTTCCAACTGTAGTATTTCCCAAGGTTAAACTTGATAATCTATAGAAATTTGCTGTCACTTGATTATCTTCAGAAGATATAAATTGAAAAGTAAAAGAAGCAACATCATCATAACGATATGATTCTTCAAAAGTTGTTGCAATTTCAAAAACGTTATTTATACTATCATCAACAGTCAAAACAAAATTATCAATAAATGCTTGTAAATTGATGTTTTGTTCTGCTGTTCTCCAAATATTTACAAAGTCCCAATCTTCGCCCACTAAAACATTCCAAGATTTTGTTGAAAAGTATGCTTGAATTCCGCCTGAAAATCGTTGAATGGTTGAAGTTTCTGAAACTAAATTTGCTTCTGCATTTGTTAAAGCATAGTCAGCTTTATTTCCAAAAGTATCAAAAAATGATGTCCCATCTGTATAGTAATAAATGTTAGAAATGTTATAACTTAGTGGTGAAGGATAAGAAATAACTCCCCCAATTCTTCCAACAGTGGCAATGTTACTTGAAACATTCAAAGAAGTTTCGGTAACACAATTTATTATTTTTGAAGAATATTGACTTACATAACCAACAATTCCGCCGACATAAACATTCCCAAGATAGTTTTCATCAATATTCATTGTGATAGATGTTTGACTTACAGAGAAAACGATTGAAGAAGAATCTAAATTTCCAACAATTCCACCAATTTTCACGATGTCTGAATAAAGACTGTTTAAATTTATATTTGGTAAACTTGCTGGGCGAGAAATTGTGTATGTTATAGAAGAATTCCCTTGTAAAGAACCTGCAATCCCACCAAAATTTAAATTTTTAAAATATGTAGGTTCATTATCTATCGTTTGAACATTTAAAGTTCTAAATGTAGCATTGACTAAACACATATCAATCTTTGTGTTTATTCCATAACCTAAAAGGATACCAAGACTTACATCTGCCGAATTATGTAAAGTAACTGCAAAAGTTCCAGAAACCTGTAAATTTTTGATTGTTGCCCCATCTGTATAGCCAAAAATACCAACATAAGAATTGTTTGCAAGTGTTTCGCTTTGGTCTTCGTAGGTAAAGTTTGAAATTGAATATCCTCTCCCATCAAATGTCCCAGTAAATGGATGTGTCACCGAACCAATAGTATTTGTAAAAAAATTTCCTTGCAAATCAATATCTTCAGTTAAAACAACATTGGCATTGTGATAATTGGTATTAGTTTCATAATTGTCAATAAATTCAGTAAAAGCAACATTTCCGTTTCCTGATGCATTTGCAAGATAAATTGTAGAACCTTCTGCAGAAACAGAAGAATTTGAATTTAAATTTGTAATAAAAAATAAACCACAAACTAAAAGTGGAAGGCAAAGAAGTAAACTTATAAAAGAAATAGACTTTTTCATAATTTTCCCTCTATACTTTAATTTAACACAATTTAAGTTATTTTTCCAAATAGATTTACAAATTATTTATAAATAAATATATTTATTTGTTAAATTTAAGCATTTTTGCCAATCTTTCCTTATCTTTTTGAATTTCTGTCTTTTTTGCGTGGAAAATATTTTTTGGTTTAGTCATTAAATAATAGCGTAACTCATCAAGCGAATGGTCGTCTTTTTTTATAGGATTATCTCCATCTCCCCACCAATACGACTTAATTTCTCGAATTAAATTCACACAATTTTTAAAAATAAAAAGTTTAGTTCTTCCATCTGCACTTTTAAGATACGATTTTACTGTGGCAATACCAGTGAACATATCTTTATTGACTTTGGTGTTCACAATTATCCCATTATCATTAAAAAGTTCCACAACAGTTTTTTCACTTGACAATGTTTTTTGACTTGCCGCAGGGTCAATCAATGCGGTAAGTTTTCCAGCACTATTTCTTTTCCAATCTAATTTGTCGGCAATTTCTTTTATTTTGTTTGCGTGGTAAGTAACATCTTTTTCAGCTTCGTAATGCTCAGCAACGACATAAACATTGCCATCAAAATCTACACAATAAAAATGAGCAGAAAGCGGATTATGAAGCCCTGGGTCAATGGAAATTGTATCTTGCCACTCTTTAGGCACTTGAAATGGCTCAATGACATTGACATTTTCGTCAAATTCAGGATAGACAAGCCCGCTTGTAGCACGAAATTTTCCATAACGCCGACTTTCAATTTCATCTTGTGACATACTTTTTGTCATACTCTCAATTTCGTCTTTTGAAAGATATGGATTATCTGCCCACTCCATTTCTTCATACCAAACTTCTTTGTCATTATTTTCGTTTAAATAAATTTGATTATAAACCCAAGTAAGCCCCTTTAATGGTGTCATTGTCCCAAAAATTTCTCCACATTTGTCCAAAATTCTCATGCGACACTCTTGATATATATCATAAGGTGGTTCTTCGTCAAACCAAACATAATCTAAACTTGCTCCCTGAAATTTTTCTCGTCCTTGGTCGCAAGTCCGAAAACCGATTTTACTGAAGCCACCGACTTCACTTTTAACAACAATAAAATCAATTATTCCACTTTCTAAACTTCCTTGAGCACCCGAAAGCATCACGACTTTTTCGATGTAATGCTCTGGCAAATATTGAAGAATTTTCTTTTGTGCCACATCGCGTTGAACTTGTCTTGACAGCGATACCACCCAACCATCTGTCAATTTATTTTTCTTGTAAGGGTGAATTCCGCAAGCAAGATAGACAACTTCCACCGCTCCACATTCAGTTTTCCCAGAGCGATTACCACCGAAAACCCAACGATTTCTTTTTTTGCATTTATGAAATAAAATTTGTTTTTTATGCACAATTTTTCCTTTGTTATATAAAAAAATTGGTAATTTTTTTCTATTTCCAAGTTCATTTTCAATTTTTTTAATGTTTTCAATAATTTCTTTCATCTCTCACCTTTTAAAATACAAAAAGATATAAATAAACAAAATTTGTGACAATTTTCTTTTAATAGCATTAAAGAAAAATCTTCTAAAATGAAGATATGAAAAAGTTATCAATAATTTTAATTTTGTTTATAATGTTTTTTCAAGTTCCACAAATTGCAGAAGCCGCCAGCTCCTATTATGGAAAAGTAAAAAATGGAACAGTTTATTTTTATGACGAAGCAAATTCGTCAAGCACCCTTTTTCAACTGCCATATTCCTACTTTGTGCAAGTCACAGGCATCGAAGACGATGAATTTTTCACCGCAGTATATAAAGATATGGAAGGTTATGTCAAAAAAAGTGATGTCACATTAATGAACGGCCAACCAAATAATCCTTATTTCAATGCAACATTCACAAACTATGCTGAATTTGACCTATATGACTCCCCAGAGACAACATCAGCATTAATCCAAAGTTTCAGTAAAGAACAAACTTTCAATTTTTATGGAACTATAGAAGGCGAAGAAGTGGCGGACTTAACAAACATTTGGTATTACTGTAGCACAGTCTATAATGGCGAAAACATCAAAGGCTATTTCTATTCTGGTGTGGCAAGTTCACAACCAGAAATCACCATAAACACGGAAACTTTTGAAGAAATAAGTGAAGATGTGTTCACTGCAACAACAAATGGAGAAGAATTTTCCGCACTTTCGACTGGCACAAAAATTCTGCTTATCATATCGATTTTAGTTCCAAGTGTTTTCATCTTATTTTTCTTAATCAAGCCATCAAAAATGAACAAGCAAAATAAAGCCAAAAAAGGAATACGAAAAGTTCAGCACGGCGACTATTTTGAATTTGACGATAAAGACCTATAAAGCCACAACTTTTTCAAGAGAAACATTTTCAAGAACAAAATCTTCTTTACCATTTTTAGAAGCAAGGCTTTCATAGTAATTTAAAATCCAATGCTCGTTTTTGAGCATATTTTTAAGACGCAAAGTGTTATAACCCAATCTTATAAGAGCATTCATAAATTTGCCTTCCGCGGTGTTCAATTTTCTAAAAATGGTGCGATTACTTAAACTATGTTTTAAAGCAATATCTCCAATCTTTTGCTTGTTTATATATCTTGCAATCAAAATTAATGCATCAGATTTTGCCAAATTTTTCAAGCACTCTTCAATCAAAATTTTAAGATTAATTAAAGTGATTTTTCTTTCCGACAAATCAATTAGTTTGTTTGAAATGTTATAGACATTGTTTTTTTCATAATTATTTTTAGAAAATTGAAAAGAATTTAAAGCTGTTTTCATAGTGATTTTATCAATCGCACCCGCAATCGTTTCTAAATAATTATACACCCCTAACAATGTTTTAGACCAACAATTTTCCTTCATATCAACAATCTCCTTTGCAAAACAATAGAGATTATAAAAATAAAAAATTTGATAGTCAAACTAATGTGACATCTTTTTTCTAAATATTTTTACAATATTTTACAAATTTAAAAAATTTGCCGTCAAAATGGCGTCAAAAAGTCGAAAAATAAAGAAAAATGTCAAAAATTAATTAAATTAAATAATTAATAAAAATTCATTAAAAAACATTTATTACTGCATAATATGGAATTTTTAGGTAATTTTAATAATTAAAAGAAATAAATAAAACAATATTTTTAAAAAGTTAATTATTTATTTAATTATTTTGAATTTAATATAAAATATCTATTAAAAAAAATATAATTTTTTCGTGTTGTTTATGTCTTTATAAAAAAATTGCTGACTAAGCAGCAATTAATTTATTGTTTTTGGCAATTTTTTTCTCCATTCTTTCTTTTTTCTTTTGTAATCTTCTTTCCTTTTTTTCCAACTTCTTTTGAGACATTTTTTTACCTTTACCTTTAACTTCTTCTTCGGCAATAGATTGTTTTAAAACTTCTGGATTATCAAGATACTTTGTAAGAAGTCGAACACTATTGCCATAGTAAAGACCATCGGCAACTCTTTCATCAAGGGAAAGTCCAAGTTCCATAATTTTTTCTGTTCTTATGTTTCCATCTCTATCACTCACTGGCACATATTCCACTTTACCTAATGCCCCAAACATTGTGGTTGTTCCAAAGTTATAAAGATGGTGATAAACTTTTCCAAGTTTAATGCTTTTAAGGTCAGTAACAAAAATGGAAGTATGGAAAGGACTGGCATCAATAAGAGATTTTGGAAGTAGACCATATCTATCAAAAAATCTAATAATTTTCATAGCCACCTTGAACATCCAATATGGCATTTTACCAAGAACTCCAGCAGCCTTAGTTGTTTCGTGAACAGTTGTCGCATTTTTACCGATGTTACGAGCAATTTCATCATCAACAATTTTCTTCACTTCATAAATATTTTCTCTACCAGTGAAGTGGAATTTTAATGTAATCTCATCAGCATCATCAGTAAGTCTAGGTTTAACAGCCATAGAAACAGTAATTTCGTTTCTTTGATAAATTTGGCAATTAACAATGAAACGATTTGTTTTTGGTCGTTCATAAATCATTCTGACACAAGCCGCAATCAAAATTTCGGTGTAGTTAAAATGAACTCCGTTCTCTTGTCGTTCTTTCAAAATAAATTCGTCAAGTGGTTTACATCGAATCGCCTGCTTATATAAATTTACACCATCAATTCTTTCTGGCATAAAGAAAGGTCCAGCCTTTTCAATGACCATCAAATTTTTAACTCTGCGTCCGTCTGCTCTTCTTCCAAACATAACTCTCTCCTTATTTTTTTACATTTCTAGTCTTTTTTCTAATCATATTTTTTTCTTTGCCATTTTGGCTAGGCTCGTAGTAGACCCTATTTTTTAATTTATCTGGCATGTATTGTTGAGCAACATATCCGCCATAATCGTGTGGATATAAATATGCCCCATGTCCGTCTTTGTTTGTGCTAGGATGATTTTTCAAATGATTTGGGACATTGTCTTCTCTCTCGTCTTGGGCATCTTTTTCTGCTCTTTTCATTGCCAATAGCACACTGTTAGATTTTTCCGCTTCACATAAATATATTATGGCGTGAGAAATGTTTAAATAACACTCTGGTGGTCCATTTTTTTCAACTGCGTAATTTGCAAGGCAAGCCATTAAAAGTGCATTTGAATCTGCCATACCAATATCTTCCGATGCGTGAGCAATCATTCGCCTTGTTATAATTAACGGGTCAATTCCTGCTTGAATCAGCCTTTGACTATAATATAATGCTGCTTCAGTGTCACTTCCCCTTAGGCTTTTGCAAAATGCCGAAAGATAATCATAGTATGTAGATTCGTCAATGGAAAGTGGTCTTTTGTTTAAACATTCACTTACTACTTCCTTTGTAATACTAATGTAACCTTTGCTCATTTTGGTTGACTTAACAGCAAGTTCCAAGGCATTTAATGCTGCCCTAACATCTCCATTACAAATGAAGGCAAGATATTTCTTTGCTTCTTCGTCCATTTTGATATTGATGTTCCCAAGTCCATTTTCTTTGTCAATCAAGGCTCTATTAATGACTTTTAAAACATCTTTTTCGGAAACCTTTTTAAATTCAAACACACTACATCTTGAAACAATCGCTCTTGTCATACTTGTGTATGGATTTTCAGTTGTTGAACCAATGAAAAATATACTTCCTTCTTCAATCGCCTGCAAAACACAATCACTTTGTGACTTGCTCCACCTATGACATTCGTCAAGAAGAAGATAAGTGTCTTTATTGAACATAGCCTTATTTGACCTTGCTCTTTCAATAACTGCTTTGGCATCGGCAACACCACTTGAAACAGCATTTAATTTTTCAATGTTGGTGTTCATCATTTTAGCAATAATGTTTGCAAGAGTTGTCTTACCAGTTCCTGGCGGACCATAAAAAATCAAACTGCCAACATTACCTGTGGCAATCGCCCTAGTCAACAACTTATTCTTTCCAACAATATGCTCTTGCCCAACAAATTCGTCAAGATTTTTTGCTCTCATACGTTCAGCAAGAGGGACATTAAAATTCAACATATACTTATTATAACAAAAAAGAAAGAAAAAGCAAATAAAATTCGCCAAAAAACAAAACATACTTAAAATTTTTTAGATATTTAAAAGTTCTGATTTATCATTAAATATATAATATAAACATTATAACTTTAATTTCACCAATTTTAATAATCTAAATTTTCTTCATTAAATAAAGGGCTTTTAAAAAATTCATCAATTGAAATTCCTAACGTCTTTATGATAATAACAAGAGTGGTTAAATTAATGCTTTTGTAACGAGAATATTGAATACCAATAATTGTGCCTTTAGATAAACCAGTAATTTGTTCAAGTTTATACCAAGTCATATCTTTTTCTCTCAAAATTTCATTAATTCTTGCGGTAACCGCTTGAGAAATAGTCATTTCAACCTACATTTTTTTACATAACTATATAATAACATAATCAATTTTAAAAAATAATTATGTTATTACATAATTATAAAATAGAAATGGTAATATGCCATATTTATAATAGTAAAATAGAGATAGAACAAAATTCACTATTGACTATGCAAAAGAGCAAGGTTTAAACATTATCATATTAAAACCTTAGTCACGCATCAAATGATAAAAAAATTGGTTCTTTTTTCTTTAAACTAAATCTTGTGATGTTGGAAATGTTTGCAAATTTTGTTTCCCCGACCTGCAAGAATTTTTGATTGCCAAATGAAATAAGAATTTTTTTATAATACTCCCCGTTAAAAATTCCAAGTTCTTTAACTCCAATTTCTTTAAAAGGTTTCACATTGATTTTATCTTTCCCCTTAATGAATAATCTCCTTAAGGTCGCATATTTTCCAGAAAGAGCATCATTCTTCAAATTGTTGTTCCAATTAAGCCAAATTTTCTTTGGCAATTCATTATTGAAAAATTGGTCAAATTTTGGATTTTTGGTTTTAACTCTTAAATCAAAAGTTTCATAACACTTTTGTTTTGAAAGAGAATATAGTTTTTCTATATCCTTTTGAGATTTCAGTGGAAATTTTTTGTTCGACATAATAAAGAAGAAAAATCTTTCTTCCATTGCCTTCAAACTAAAAGTCAAATTCAAATTGATTGTCGAAAATAAGGAATTTTCCAGCCCATCAACAGCCGAAAAATTAAATTGTGCTTTTGGGCAAATATAGGAAAAATATGACACTTCTTTTGTCATCAAATTAATGATTTTGATTGAATTATTTTGCTTTTTAAAAAGATAATAGCCTTGTTTTAACGGAAAATTTAAGGAAATTTTCGTTTTTTTAGGAAAATTATCATAATTTTTCAATTTTAAATAGATATTATTGCCATTAAGTTGAAATTCTTTATAATCATAAAATACTTCATTTCTTCCAGAATCAATCAAGGCAAAATCATCATATTTTGGGTTAATGATTTCTTCGTTTATCTTAACAAACTTGTCCTTAAATTTTAAATCATAATTGGAAGAAGAAAAATAGTTTATATTCAGTTTGTTTATCATTGAAAGCAATTTAAAATTTGATTTTTTACTATAAAAAACACAATTTTTAATCTTTTTTAACGCTTTTTCTTCCTTTAACGAAACATTTTCAATAGGTATTAGCAAATTGAAATTTGCTTCTTCACTTGCCTTTCTAAATGCTTTAATAAGAGTTTTGTTAAGTTCTTTTTTATAAACAAAGATTGGCATATTGGTATCAATGCCATTATTAAAAAGCACAGTTTTGTCAATTTCGTCATCATAAACAATTGGTGCATGAAATTTCACTCGATTTAAAATTAAATTTTTAATTTGTTCAATCTTTTCTTTTTTCATATAAAAATTATTGCAAAATCATAAAAATTTAAACAATTTTTCACGATTTTTTATGTTTTTAGAATATAAAGAATTTAAAACAAAATAAAAAAAGATAGTAAAACTATCTTCTTTAAAAATCAGTCAAACTGTAAGCCGAGTTCTGTTTTAGATGGTCATCTATCTAGAATTGTCGTCACCAACAATTTCAAGCGGTGTTTTTGTTAGGCAGTAAAGAACGCCATAGCCTAAACTTAACCTTGCATCGAGTGGGGTTTACAGAGCAGAACTTGTCACCAAGTTCCCGGTAGGCTCTTACCCTACCTTTCCACCATCGCTATTTCTAGCAGTCTATTTCTGTTGCACTATCCTTAGAGTCGCCTCCACAAGTCGTTAACTTGCACTCCGTTCTTTTGATGCTCGGACTTTCCTCTCTGTGCTCATCATAAGCACACAGCGACCATCTGTTTGGCTGACTATTTATATTATAGCATTTTTAAAGCAAAAAATCAATACAAAGCGAAAAAATTTCAATTTTATGTGAATTTTTCTTTTAATTTTGAAATCAACATCAAAATAAATTAAAGTTTAAAAACTTGCGATATAACAAATTAGCCAACATTGAAAATTTGTTTAACTTTTCCGTGTTTGTCAGCACTGAACCCTTGCATAATTCCATCTTGCGAAACCTTAATTGCAACGCCATATTTTGCCATACTCTTTGTTGCTGCAAGACGACCACCGCTAAGACTTCCTGCTTCAATTTTAATGATTGCCCCAACTGCAATGATAGTTCCATCAAAATCAACCACCACAGCGCCATCAATTGCAACAAGTTCTGCTAAAAGAGTTCTATCAAGTTCATAAAACTTCTTCCCAGAAATGATTTTGGAAATCGCCTTTGTTTTTGAACATTCGTTTCTTTCCAAATATTCTTCATAATTGCAATTATAGTCGTTTTTAATTTGTTTTGAATATTGAAGATTATAAAGTTTTTCTGCTTCTTCAAGTTCAATTTCTTTCTTGATGTTAAAATGTTCTTCTGACAAAATATCAGCGCCGTCAATGTGCTTTAGTGCTTCTCTTGTTTTATCTTTATTTAGATAAACGATGCACGCACCTTTATAGTCAAACGAGCAGTCAAGAGCGGTGTTATAAATTGCTCGTCTAATTTGCTTTGCGGTGTAAGAAACATTGTTATATAAAAGTCTAATAACTTCATCGTGTGAATATACACACCACTTACCATTACGCTTTGCAAACAAAAGTTGTCTTGCATAAAAAATCAAAATATCTCCCGTGAATGTTAACACAATTCCCACTCTTTTATCATTACAACTTCTTGCCACTCTATCATACATATAAGGCGAAACAGTTGGAGCATTTTTAGTAGATTTTAAGTTCACATAACTCATTAAATGCCCTTTTCTGTCAAATTCAATAAATGACGAAACGCCATCAGTAAGTCGAGCAAAGAAATCACGACCAATAATTTCGTTATACATAACCGAATTTTCATTATCAGGTGAAAATGACAAATTGACAAAAATGCCCATTGTGACATTACTACCTTCATAAGTTCTTGCCGACCATTTTTCAAGATAAGAAATGATGCCAATAATAGTGTCTGATGCATTTTCTGTTACACTTTCAATAAGTGCTTTTTCAATGACAAAATCTTGCAATTTTTGAAGATAAATTGGATTTTTAACATCAAAATCGGCAAGTTCTGTCATTTCTTCCAAAATTGCACGAATAAGATTAACTTCAAAAGACTTAAAAGGTTGTCCACGCTTCAAAATAATACGATATTCATCGGTTTTAACAGGCTTTAACAGGACAGAATTACCCTTGCCGAGAGCAACTTCCAAATCTCTCGACGATGATTCCGTTTCGCCAGCAACATAAGAGCCAGTGAATAAAGGAACAATCAACTTATTTACGAAATCATAGAACTTAATTTTATCCATCTTTTTGCCTTTTAGATATTAAAACATATATAATTATATTAAATTTAGTTAAAAAAACTTGTCAAGTAATTTTAAAAAATTTTTCTAAAAAATTTTTTAAAAACCTGAAAAATGTGTATTATTTAATAAATTTTTGTCACAAATGCTGTTTGTTTTTGAATATTTAAACAAATTAGACAAAATTTCATTCAAAAATTTTTTTACTCAAAATTATTTTTAATAATGCCAAGAGCTTTATTCTCAATTCTTGATATATATGACCTTGATATGCCAAGTTTATCGGCAACTTCTTTTTGTGTCAAAGCCTTTTTATTGTTTAACCCATAGCGTAAAATGATTATTTCTCTCTCCCGCTTATCAAGTTTTGTTTCAATAATTTTCTTTATTTTTTGCATAGTTAAATTGTTGTCAACTTGAATAAACAACTCATCTTCATCTGATGACAAAACATCTTTCAGCTCCAAATCATTATCTTCTTCATTGGAAGATGTCAAACTGTTGATTGAAACCACATTTTTATGCTTTTTGTTTGCACGAATAAGCATAAGAATTTCATTGTTAATGCACCTTGCAGCATAAGTAGAAAGTTGAACATTTTTGTCATAGTTGAATGTGTCAATTGCCTTAATAAGCCCAATTGTTCCTACAGAAAGCAAGTCATCAACTTCAAGAGAATTGGTATATTTTTTTACAACATGGGCCACCAATCTCAAATTGTGGCTAATAAGTTTTTCTCTTGCCTTTTTGTCACCCTTCTTCATTTTTTCAAATTCCGATTTTTCTTCTTCAATTGTCAGTGTTTTTGGAAAACCTTGAACAGTGTTAATGTAATTTGTGAAAAGATTTATTCGGCTGAAAAAATAGACAAAACTTTCAAAAATCATAAAAACCCCTTTTGAGATTTATATGTCAAGTTTTGTCGATTTTTGCTTGACCAACTTTTTTTATTGACAAAAATGTGATATTTCTTCTTAAATTAAAATTAATTTGAAAAATGCAAATTCAAAAAATAAAAAAAGCATACTACACAATATATAGTGTAATATGCAAAGTATTATGCCATAAATTTAGTATTTGAATTTATATAAATTTTTAAGAAACTTAAAATTTGGAAAAGTATTTCTAAAACAATTCTTCCACAAATTCATCAGCATTGAATGGTTGAAGGTCGTCTGCTCCTTCACCAGTTCCAACAAAAACAACTGGAAGTTTATATTCTTTTTCAATGGCAATTATAACCCCACCCTTTGCTGTTCCATCAAGTTTTGTTAAAATAATTCCATCAATTTCCACAAACTCATCAAATGCTTTAATTTGTGAAAGTGCGTTTTGTCCAGTGGTTGCATCAAGAACGATAAAAGTATATTTATGTGCTTCTTCATATTCTCGATTTATGATTTTGTCTATCTTCTTTAACTCTTCCATAAGATTGGTTTTTGTGTGAAGTCGACCAGCAGTGTCAACAATCAAAACATCTGTCTTTTTTGCCTTAGCACTTGTTATGCCATCAAAAACAACTGCAGCAGCATCGGCTCCTTCCGCATGTTTAATAATTCTTGTTTTTGTTCGATTTGCCCATTCAGTAAGTTGAGAAGATGCGGCAGCACGAAAAGTATCGCCTGCAACTAATGTCACATCTTTTTTCAAATTTTTAAAATATTTAGATAATTTTCCAATAGTCGTTGTTTTTCCAACGCCATTAACACCAACAATAGTTATAATTGCTGGATATTCAATTTCAATTTCTGGAGCATCTTCAAAATATTTTTTGAGAATCTCTTTTAAAACTTCTTTAACCTTGTCGCCAGTTCTAACTTTTCTCTTGTGACATTCGTCTCGAAGTTCATCAACAATTTCCATAGAAGAACGAACACCAACATCACAAGAGATTAATATATCAGTTAGTTCATCAAAAAAATCTTCATTTAGTTCGCCATGGCTTAAAAGTTCGTCAAGTTTACGAGATATTGCTTCTTTAGTCTTTTTTAATGCTTGTCCAATTTTTTTGAATAACCCCATTTTTATCTATTCTCCTTTAATTTGCTTGTTCTGCTTGCTTAATTGCATCAGCAAGTTTAACAGAAACAATCTTAGAAACACCTTTTTCTTCCATTGTAACCCCATATAAACTGTCCGCAAGTTCCATTGTAGGTTTTCGGTGAGTGATAACAATAAATTGAGTGGTCTCTGATAGTTTTTTAAGATAGAGTGCAAATCTTTCAATGTTTGCATCATCTAAAGCCGCTTCAATTTCGTCAAGAAGTGAGAAAGGAAGTGGTTTTAAACGCAAAATTGCAAACAAGAGTGCTATCGCAGTCAAAGTCTTTTCCCCACCACTTAAAAGTGAAAGTTTGTTTGGTGCTTTACCTGGAAGTTGAACCATAATTTCCACACCAGCAAGAAGTGGGTCTTCACTTTCAGTAAGCTCCAATTTTGCATTTCCACCACCAAAAAGTTCACGGAATACAACTTTGAAACTTGAGTTGATTTTTTCAAATTCTTCGTTAAATTTAGTAAGCATTTCTCCTGATAGGTCTTTGATAATCTTAACCAAATCTTCTTCTGCTTTCTTTAGGTCTGACGATTGTGTTGACATATCGTTATATCTATCCAAAAGTGTGGAAACATCTTCAATAGCATGAACATTTACATAACCTAGTGCAGAAATATCTTTCTTTAACTTACCAATTTCAATTGATGCCGTTTTGAAGTCAAAATCTGGTCGTCTATGTTCAAGACAAGTTGTGTAAGTAAGATTATATTCTTCATAAATTCTTTCTTGCATTGCTTCAAGTTCAGTGTCAACTTTTGACAAATTCATTTCTTCACGATATTTTTTATCATTGATGACCGAAATGCTTTCAAGAATTTGTGTCTTGTTTTCGTCATATTTTTTAAGTGTTGAAGAAATATCTCCCCTTTCTGCTTCCAATTTTTCACGTTTTGAGCGAATATTATTCATATTATCTTTTGCAGTTGAAGGTCCAGCATTTTCAATTTGAACTTTAATCATTTCTTCTGCTTGAGCAATAAACTTTTCATTTTCTTCAATTGATTTTTTCAAATTCACCGAATTGTTCGTTTGTTTGTCAATTTCTAAGATAAGTCTATCAAGTTCGTCACTTACATTTTTAACTTTCTCTTCGCAAGAAGCAATTTCCACCTTTATTGTGGTCATTTGAGAGACAAGTTCATCACGCTCAGCACGAAGTTTGTTAGATTTTTCTTGCTTTTGCTTTATAAGAAGATCGGCATCTTCCTTGTTACCACTAAGAGCATTTTTAACAAGATTGATTTCAGTGAGTTCCCCATCAATAAGTTTGATTTTGTTTGAAACAGAAGTTTTTTCCATATCATAAACTTTTTGTTCTTCTTCTGCTTCTTCGAGGTCTTTTTGTGCAGCATCAAGTTTTTCTTGTTCCTTGGCAAGTTGCACTTCAAAATCACTCTTCATTACATTAAGTTCGCTTTCTTTTTGAGAATATTCTGCTGTGTCGCCTTTAAGTTTTTCAATCTCAAGAGACATTTCTTGCTCAGTTTTTTGAAGTTTTGTTATTTCATTTGCCAAAGTTTCAATTTCTCTTTGACGAGAAATCAAATTGACTGCTTCACTCTTCTTACTACCACCTGTGAGAGAACCTTGAGTGCTGACAACATCGCCTTCTAGTGTCACAATCCTAAAAGAATAGCGATTGTCTTTTGCAAGATTTACAGCAGTGGCAAGAGTGTCAACAATAACAGTTGAACCAAGCAAATTGCTGATAACATTGTCAATTCTTTTATCAAATTCAATAAGTTTGCTGGCAATTCCAAAAACTCCACTTTTCCCTTGAACCATTCTTTCGTCAAGGTCGCGTCTTTTCATTGAAGTGATTGGAAGGAAAGTTGCTCGCCCAAACTTGTTTTCTTTCAAATATTCAATTAAATCTTTTGCTCCGCCTTCATTAAAAGTTACAATATTTTGAACAGCATTTCCAAGAGCAACTTCCACTGCAGTTTCAAACTTGGCAGGAACTTTGATAAGAGAAGCAAGAACCCCCACCATTTTTGAAGAAAGTGCTGAATTTCTCTCACTTTCCTTCAAAATCTTTTTAACGCTATATGCATACCCTTCAAATTCAGCTTGCATTTCTGTCAAAAGTTTACGCCTATTTTCATAAACTTTGATTTGAGTGCTAAGGTTTGCTTTTTCAGTTTCGAGTTCTCTTAACCTTTTAGTTGCAACAAAATTCTTACCTGAAATATCGCTTGCAGATTCTTTTGTTTCATTAAATGATTTTGTCAAAACTTCAACATTGTTTTTGATGTCGTTTTCAAGTTTTTTAAGATTATCAATTTTAGCAATCGCTTCACTTAAATTCTTTTCTAAATTTTCTAAGTTTTGAACTAAAATGTTTCTTTCTGCTTCATAGCGAGAAGCATTGCTTTTCACATCAGAAAGAGAGCCAAGTGTGTCAATAAACTTTTGTTGAGATAATCCTGCTTCATTTTCACTTGCAGTCATTTCATCAACAATTTCAAGATGTTTGTTTGAAAGCCCCGCATAAGTTTTCTTCAAAGTTTCAAGACGAGAATTTAAGTCAGATAATTCCTGATTTTTTGCTTCGCGTGCTTCTTCAGCATTTTCTAATATCGTCTTCGCATTTGATAAGTCAAGATGATATCTATCATTCTCTTTTTGAGTATAGTTTATCTTTTCGCGAATAACCTTAACTTCCCCTTCTTGTTTCTCAAGTTCAACTGTCACACGCAAAAGTTCATCATTAAGACGAGAAATCTCCTTGTCAAAGGTGGAAAGTTTTTGAAGTTCAGCATCATACTTATTTGTTGTTTCTTCAAGTTCAGATTGTCTTAAAGCAAGTTCTTCAGATAGGGCCTTTAAACGATTGTTGATTTCCGCCTTGACATTATGTGCATTTTCATATTGGAAAATGTAGGCATTAACTTCTAAATCCTTAAGTTGACCTTTATATTCCAAATATTTCTTGGCATCTTCGGCTTGTTTTTTAAGTGGTCCCATTTGTCTTTCAATTTCAGCAATGATGTCATCAATTCGGACTAAATTATCCCTTGTTCTTTCTAACTTTCTTTCTGCTTCATCTTTTCGGCTTTTAAATTTAGCAATACCAGCAGCTTCTTCAAACATAGCACGGCGTTCTTCTGGCTTTTCGTCCACGATTTCACTAACTTTACCTTGCCCAATTACAGAATAACCATTCTTACCAATACCACTATCAAACAATAGGTCAGTTATATCTTTAAGACGACAGGTGTTTTTATTGATTTGATATTCACTTTCGCCGGAACGATAAAGTTTTCTTGTTATGGAAAGTTCGTCATAAGAAATGTCAAAAAAGCGGTCAGTGTTGTCAAAAGTGAGAGTTACTTCACAATATGAAAGACTTCGCCTTTTCTCTGTTCCTTTGAAAATAACATCTTGCATATTGTCACCACGAAGGGACTTTGCACTTTGTTCCCCAAGAACCCAACGAATAGCATCAGAAACATTACTTTTTCCGCAACCATTAGGTCCAACAATAGCAGTAAACCCACCATTAAATTCAATGGTGGTCTTATCAGCAAATGATTTGAAACCTATCATCTCAATCTTTTTGAAATACATAACTTTTCACCTATGTCTTAAATTTGTTATTTTAACATATTTATTTTATCATAAATTTTTGAAATAAAAAAACAAATATGGGCTCGAAAGCAAAATTTTGCAAAAAATTTGCAAAATTTTTGTGCCGAACGGCACTGTGTGACCATTTGGTCACACGCTTTCAAGCCCACTCACATAAAAAACAAAATAAATCTTCCTTAAAACAAAGAAAAAAGAGGCAACGCCTCTAATCTACAAACAATTTATTCAAAGCAACAAAAGCACAATTTTGTTCTGCTGACAACTTATCTTTGCCATAACCTGTTGCAATCAAATCTTCGTCCATAAAGAATTTTGCCACAAAAATTTCCCCTTCTTTTTCAGTCTCATACTTCATTGTGCATTTAAAATTTGCTTGAACAAGTTCTTGAAGTTGTGATTTATAATTTGTGTCTTCCACATTATTAAAATTTTCAAGTTGAAGATTTTTAATAATAAAATTCCTAACATCGTCTAGCCCAAATTCAAGATAGATTGCCCCAACAATCGCTTCAAAAACATCACCTTTAATGGCACGAGTCACTTTATTTTTCAAACTTTTCCCTAAAAATAACTCGTCTTCAATTTGAAGTCTATCAAAACATTCAGAAAGATATTCTTCCGAAACAAAATGTGACCTTAAAACTGTTAAATCTCCTTCATTTTTATCGGAATTTTTAAAAAGATATTCTCCCACCAAAAAGTCTAAAATGCTATCTCCTAAAAATTCCAATCTTTGATAATTTTCCTTAGATTTTGAAGGGTGCGTTAAGGCAGCATTAATAAGTTTACGGTTTTTAAACTTAAACCCTATTTTGTCATCAATCATTTTGAACCTCTAAATTTTCAGTCATAACACTTAGTTTATTTTCAATCTTTTCAATCAAATTGTTTTCGTGAAGTTTGACAACTTGCATAATTGAAGCACAAATATTTTCACGCCCACAAGAGCCATGATTTTTAACCACAAGTTTTTTGCAACCCAAGAATGGTGCTCCGCCGTGTTTGTTTGCATCTAGTTTAGTTTTAAGTGCCTTAAAAGTTTTTTTCATAAAAAGTGCACCGATCATAGACATAGGGCGACTTTTAATTTCTTTTTTTAGTACTGAAAGTATCGCACTTGCAGTTCCTTCCACACCTTTTAAAAGAACATTCCCAGCAAAGCCATCAGTTACAATAACATCAACATCTCCAGCCATAACTTCCTTGCCTTCACAATTCCCAACGAAATTGATAGGTAACTTTTTCATAAGTGGATATGTTTCTTTTACAAGTTCATTTCCTTTGTGTTCTTCACTTCCGTTGTTAAGAAGTGCCACCCTTGGACTTTCCACATTTTCAACGATAGAATAATAAGCACTTCCCATAATGGCGAAATGTAAAAGATTTATACTTTTGCAATCAACATTTGCCCCACTGTCAATAATAATGACATCAGTTCCCTTTTTAGTAGGTAAAATTGGAGCAAGAGCAGGACGAGAAATCCCCTTAATTCTCCCAATTTTCATAATAGCACCTGAAAGAATCGCCCCAGTGCTACCCGCAGAAACAAGACCAATCACACTCTCATCTTCTTTTAATATGTCAAAAGCTTTAACCAGAGAAGAATCTTTCTTTTGGCGAATTGCCACGGTTGGAACATCATCGTTTGTGATAACTTCACTTGCATTGACAATTTCAATTCTTTCATTTCTGCCATTTAAGATTTCTTTAATCTTATTTTCATCTCCACATAAAACAACATTTAAATCTTTGTTCTCTTTTATAGCAAGAATTGCCCCTTCAACAACTTCAAGTGGAGCATTATCTCCCCCAAAAGCATCAACAACAACTTTCATTTTTAATCTCCTTTAAAATATATTTACAACAAAATGAAATTAAAATTCACTCCATATAATAATACCAAAATGAGAAAGATATGTCAAAGAAATGAGTATATTTCAAAAAATCCACTATTGACAAGCAGATAAAACTATGTTAAAATTTAATACAAAGGAGAAGATATGATTGAATATTTAGATTTGTTTGCTGAAAACAATCAAAAATATAATCAGTGTGTTAAAATTTTAAAACACTTAATTTTAAGTGAAATTTATTATCGCTATCACATCATAAAGCGTCATAAAGAATTGAAATTTCAAAGAACAACAAACGACAACTATGTTGCAACCATTCCCCTTGCAGAATATTCAATAAAAATAACTTTAGATGATTTTAATTTACATATCGTTAAATATCATGACAAACTAGATGAAGATGATGAAATTCAATTAAATCTAGAATATCGAGAATTTATGTCACAAATTTTTGATAGAGATTTTAAATATAATGAAGATTTAAAAGAATACATATTAAGAAACAATCAAAATGAAAAGAAAACTGTTGAATACCTACAAAGAGAAATTGAAAATACGAAAAACAATATTAACGGTTATAATCTAGACGAAAATATGTCAAACAAAGAATATTTAGAAAAACTTCGTGGCACTTTAGAATTTTATAATTCTGCATTATATAATAAAAATAATGGCGATAAAATCTTATAAAATATAGTATAAAAAAATAAAAAACACGGAACTAATTTCCGTGATTTTTTTACTTTTTCTTATTTTCTTTTTTATCCTCAACAACAGTTCTATTCTTATAAGTTCCGCAATTTTTGCAAGCCTTGTGTGGTTCTTTTAATTCATGGCATTTTGGACATTCAACAAGTGAAACGCCTTCTGCTTTAAAGTTAGCGGAATTTCTTTTATGTTTTCTCTGTTTTGAAACTTTACCCTTTGGAACAGCCATTTCTCTTCTCCTTTTAGTAAATTTTTATATGTTTGCCTACATATTTTACACTATAAAAACTCTTTTGTCAAGTTTTATTTAGATTTTTTTAAATTTTTTACAATATTTAATGTATCTCTCGCCATCATAAGTTCTTCATTCGTTGGAATGATGTAAACTTTAACCTTAGACTCTTTGGTTGAAATAAGTTCAATTTGTCCACGCTTAAAGTTAGCATTCTTTTCCTTATCAATGATAATTCCAAGATTTTCCATATTTTCCAAAATTTGCTCACGGGCTTCAGCACTGTTTTCACCAATACCACCAGTAAATACAATGGCATCAGCACCATTCAAAACTGCCAAATACATACCAACATATTTTTTAACAGAATATGCAAGAAGGTCAAGAGCAAGTTTAGCACGCTTATTACCTTTTTCTGCTGCTTCTGTCACTTCTCTATGGTCACTTGAAACACCAGAAACACCCAAAAGCCCACATTCTTTGTTTAGATAGTTCAAAACTTCATCAACAGATTGCTTCTTATGAGAGCATAAGAATTGCACAACAGTTGGATCAAGGTCGCCTGAACGAGTTCCCATAACAACACCTTGAAGTGGAGTGAGTCCCATTGAAGTGTCCACACTCTTACCATTTTCAATTGCTGATACTGATGAACCATTTCCAAGATGGCAGGTAATAGCCTTAACCTTATTTACATCTTTGCCCAAAACTTTAGCAAGTTCTTGTGTGACAAATCTATGACTAGTGCCATGTGCACCATATCTTCTAACATGGAATTTTTCATAATCTTCATATTTAATGGCATACATATATGCTTTTTCTGGCATTGTTGTGTGGAAAGCAGTGTCAAAAATAACCACTTGTGGAGTATTTGGCATAACTTTCTCGCACGCACGAATACCCATTGCATTTGCAGGGTTGTGAAGTGGAGCAAGGTCAGATAGTTTTTCCACCTTTCTTGTCACTTCTTCATCAATTAGGCAACTTTCTTTAAAAAGCCAGCCACCCATAACAACACGGTGTCCAATTGCACCAATTTCGTCAAAACTTTTGATAACGCCAATTTTCTTATCAACCAAAATGTTTAAAACTTTTTTGATTGCTTCTTCGTGAGTTTTTGCTCCTTCAAAAATTTCTTCTTTGCCATCGTGCTTGTATGAAATCACTGGTGAAGATAATCCAATTTTTTCACAATTTCCTTTAGCAATAAGTTTTTCATTTGTCATATCAAGAAGTTGATATTTAAGTGAAGAACTCCCCGCATTAATGATTAAAATTTTCATTATTTGTCTCCTTTTTTACTTTCTTTATCTTCGCATTGAAGTGCTGTGATTGCACTTAAAACCACAATATCATTCACATTGCAACCGCGTGATAAATCATTCACTGGTTTTTTAAGATTTTGAAGAATTGGGCCAATAGCATTAAGTCCACCAATATATTGCATAACTTTGTAGCAAATGTTTCCAGCATTAATGTCTGGGAAAATAAGCACATTTGCATCACCTTTAAGCGGACTTTTTGGTGCTTTGTGTTCAGCAACTCTTGGAACCATTGCAGCATCAAATTGAAGTTCGCCATCAGCAATCACATCTTTTTCTTTCTTATGGAATTTTTCAAATGCTTCTTGAACTTTTGTCACATCCTCACTTTTTGCACTGCCCTTTGAAGAATATGAAAGGAAAGCAACTTTTGGAGTTCCAATTTTAAACTGACTTGCACTTTTTAAACTTGCTTCTGCAATTGCACAAAGAGTGTCAGCATCTGGCTTTTCAATAACCCCACAATCAGATAAAATAAGCGCCTTTCCGTCAAGGAATTTGTTGTCACCATAAACCAAGAAACAACTTGAAACTGGCTTTTTGTTTTTACCTTTAATGATTTGAAGTGCAGGTTTCACTGTTGTTGCAGTTGAAGCTTCTGCTCCCGCCACCATACCATCAGCATAACCACATTCCACCAAAAGTGTGGCAAAATAATATGGGTCTTTTTCAAGTTCTTCTGCTTGTTCCATTGTGAGCCCTTTTTCTTTTCTTTTTTCATACAAAGTTTTCACAAGTTTGCTTCTGTCTGGAAAAGTTACAGGACTTAAAATTTCAAATTTTTCTAAACTCTTATCGCGAAGTATTAAAGCACTCGCATCTCCCACCAAAAGCACTTTGCAAATTTTTTTCTTTTGAAGAATTTTAACTGCCTCCAAAGTTCTATCAGAAAAACTAACTTCTGGAAAAACAATAGTTTTTTGTTTTGCCTTTGCTTCTTTAATCAAATTCTTAATTTTAAACATATTTAACCCTCTTATTCTTTTTTTCAAAAATTGAAAATATAATATTAAAGAAAAATGGACGAGCCATTTAATAGAATTATTATAGAGAAAAATAAAGAAAAAAGTCAAATGAAATAGGAGTTTATTTTGAAAAAATTTGCAAAAAGCGAAAAAAACATTTCCAGCATAATTTTCACACTTTTAATTGTGTTTTTTCTTATTAATTTAATAGTCTTTCCAAAACGCTACATTGAAACCACTCTTGATGGCATCTCTGCGTGGGCTTTTAATGTGCTTCCGAGTGTTTTTCCTTTCATTTTCTTCACAAGATGTTTGTCGAGTTTAGGTCAAATGGAAAAAGTTACCAGGCCTTTTCAAAAATTCTCTTTTGCACTTTTCAAAACTCCGCCAACTTCTCTATACGCTTTTTTAATGGCGATACTATCCGGCTACCCTGTCGGTTCAAAAATGGTCGCCGATTTATATATGCAAGGTAAAATAACAAAAAAAGACGCTTTCAAAATGTCGTCTTTCTGTTCAACTTCTGGACCAATGTTCATTATCGGAGCAGTTGGAATTGGAATGTTTCAAAACTCTACAGTCGGCTACATTCTTTTTATCTCACATATTGTCGGTGCTTTTTTAAATGGTTTATTATATAGAAATATGAAATTCAAAAATATAGATAAAATAGACGATAAAAAAATTGAAACAAATGGCACAACAAAATCAAAGTTTGATATAAGTGATATTGTCACGACATCTGCCATTGCCATAATTTCAGTTGGTGCAATAATCGCCATTTTCTTTATTGTGATTGAGTGCCTATCGCCAATTTTAAATCTTCTTCCAGAAACTCTTTCCTGCTTCTTGCAAGGAATAGTTGAAATAACAAAAGGTTGCCTTTCTCTCTCCACCCTTTCGAATATCAAACTCGCCACTGTTCTATCCAGTTTCGTCATAAGTTTTGGTGGAATTTCCACACTCTTACAATCAATCACAATGCTAAAATCGGTCGAAATGCCAATAAAACTTTTCGCCCTGCAAAAATTCACCCACGCCCTTTTATCTACTTTGATTACTTTAATAATTGTGATTTTTGTCTAACAAAAATTGCATAATACACTATATATTGTGGTATTATGCAATCTAGTTTTTTTCTTCTTTTATTTAAATAATTTTAAAAACAAAAGTAAAGAGTGTTGAAAACACTTACTCCTTATAATAACTTGTGGCGAGAGCATCACAGCGATTGTTTAACACATTGTCGCTATGCCCTTTCACTTTTATAAATTCCACTTCTCTTTTTTCAGTGAGAGAAGAAAGTTCTTTCCATAAATCTATATTTAAAACTTCGCCACCGCCAGAAGAACGCCAGCCGTTTTTCTTCCAATTGTTGAGCCAATTTTGATTAAATGCATTGACAACATAGGCACTGTCGCTATAAACTTTCACTTTTTCGCCTTTTTCTTTAAGACCACTTTCTTCCTTGTCTTCAATAAGTTTAAGTCCTTCAATCACTGCCATAAGTTCCATACGGTTGTTGGTTGTGTTGTCATCTCCACCTGAAAACTCTTGACAGTTCAAATTTGAAGTTTGTTTTGGAAGATAAACTCCGCCATATCCACCTTTCCCCGGATTTCCAGAACAAGCCCCATCAGTGTAGAGAACATCACACTCTTCTCTATATAAAGAAAAATCAAGTTTTTCCGTCTTTTCATCTTCAAAATAAAGTTTCTTTGAAATTTCTTCCAAACTTTTCTCTTGTTTTCCAAATTCTTGGCTTATATTAATTCCATCATTGGCTTTTCTTGGAATAATATGAAAATGAAAATGCATAATCCCTTGCTCTGCACTTTTTCCATTGTTGTTGAAGGTGTTATAGCCTTCAAATCCACAATCATTCACAAAATGATTGCCAATTTTTTTAACAGAAGCCATAAATTTGCCAAGTGTCCTATCTGGACATTCCATCATATTATCATAATGCTTCTTTGGAACAACCAAAGTGTGTCCATAAGCATCGTTTGCAACATTTAAAAATGCATACACATTTTCATCTTCATAAATTTTATATGAAGGGACTTCGCCTTTCACAATCTTACAAAATAAACAGTCTTTCATATTCTCTCCTTAATATTCATATTAAATATGCAATCATAATTATTTAAAATTAATTAATTACAAAAATTTAAGCAAAAATCCTGCATACCTTCTAAAAGTTTTATATTCTTTTTTGCATTTATCATAATCCTTCTTTTTTTCAAATGCAAGTTTTTTAAACTCATTATGTAAATCTTTTAATTTTAACATTCTCGTTTCAAACAAAAATTGAAGTAAAAGTAAAAAATACCATGCATTTATTTGAGAAATAACCTTTTCTAAATTATGAAGTTTACAATAATCTATCATTTCGTCAAAAATTTTTAACAAATTGATTTTTGAAGGTGAGAATTCCCCCCCCCCTGCTTTTACTAACTTTTAAAGAAGATGCACTGTTTTTTGCTGGTATATAATGATATAGTTTTAAGTTAGTATGTTTTACAATTAAATTTTCCGGACAAGATTTTAAATAATTAAAAGCAAAAACTACATCTTCACCAAAAGTTTTAACTTTTTCATCAAATTTAAGATCTTGAATAAAGTCTTTTCTTATCATTTTGTTCCATAATTGGACAAATAAATATCTGTCACTAAAAAGTTCTTTTAAAGCATCATTTCTTGTAAAGACTGTAATTTTTTCTTTTGGTTGTCTTGTTTTTGATTTCCTAACATAATCACAGGCAACCATTGCAACATTGTCATCAAACATTGATAATAATTTTTCTACATAATTCTTCTCATAAAAATCATCAGCATCACAAAAACAAATAAATTCGCCAGTGCTATTCTTTATTCCTAAATTTCGAGCAGAAGAAATCCCACGATTTTCTGTGCTTATGACTTTTAATCTTTCATCATTAAATTTCTTACACTTTTCTAATGTATTATCAAAAGAGCCATCATTTATCACAACAACTTCAATATTATTATATGTCTGCCCCAATAAGCTTTCAAGACATTTTTCTATAGTGCCTTGAGCATTATAAGCTGGAACAATAATTGAAACTTTATCCATCGTATTCTCCTTTTTACAAATTTAACTCACAAGTATATTACCATAAAATTTATTAGAATCAAAATCATTTAAATAAATAAAATATTTATTTTTAATTTCACAAATTTGCAAATAAAAAACAGGCAATGCCTGTTATTTAACAACATGAAATCCGCCAACAGCCAAAACTTTTGGTCCAGTATGAGTTGCAATGCTAAGAGCAAGTGAATCAACATATATTAAAGGAATATTTGGAAATTCTTCCATAAGTTCTCTTTTGAAGATTTCTGCGTTTTCTTCATTAGTTGTGTGCGCAATAGCAATTTCAAACTCGCCATTCTCCACATATTTCTTAAACCTTGTTTCGATGTCATTGCGAAGAGCATCAATCATTTTCTTTTTAGCAGATTTCAAATTTGTCACCTTTGCAAATTTGTCAAGTTTCCCACCTTGAATTGTGAGAATAGGTTTAATGTTTAAAATTGTTCCAATCGCAGCAGCTGCTGGTGTCACACGCCCACCACGCTTTAAATATTTCAAAGTGTCAACCATAAGGTAAATTGTTGATTCCAAACCATCTTTTTCAAGATAATCTTTGATTTCTTTTCCATCTTTACCTTCTTTGATAAGTTTAAGAGCATCCATAACAGAAGCCTTCAAAGTGATGGAAATTCTTTTGTTATCAATAACAAAAACCTTGTTAGGATAATTTTGAGCAAAACTTTCAGCAGTTTCGCAAGATTGACTTAAAGCACTTGACATTGGAATATGAAGAACTTGGTCATAGTCTTTAAGTAATTTTTCCCAAAGTTCCACAATTGAATTAATATTAGGTTGAGATGTTGTAATTTTCACATCTTCACTTTGAAGTCTATAAAATTCTTCTTGACTTAAATCAACACCTTCATATAAAACATCTTCGCCAATAATAAAAGGCATAGGGACAAGATAAATACCAAGTTCTTTTGCTTCTTCTTGTGTTATCCCGCTATTAGTGTCAACAACGACAGCAATTTTTTTCATAAATAATAACTCCTTAAATAATACTCGAAAGAGATTATACACCAATTTTATGAAAACTCCAAATAAAATAATATAAATTTTAAAATTTTTAATAAAAAATATTAGTTAAAAAATTTTAACTATTTTTCAAAATTGTTCGTAATTTTCAATAATTTAGAAGATAAAAAGGAAATAAATAAGATTGAAATAGTGATATACTAAAATATTAATTATTTAAAATTTTTTAATTATTTTAAAATAACAATATTAAAAATATAAATAAAAATAAGAACCGTCAAATTGGTTCTTATTTATAAAAATATGTTCAAATTAAATTCAAATCTTAGTCCATAAATTTGGTAAGTTTAAAAGAAACTTTCCCTTCTTCTTCATCTTTATCTAAGACTTCAACTTCCACTTCATCATCAACTTTGACAAGTTCATAAATATTTTTTGTCTTGTTTTCAGTGCAGTTTTGAATGTGAAGTAATCCAGTTGCCCCATTTTCTAATTTTACAATCGCCCCAAATCTTAAAAGTTTGACAACTACCCCTTTATAAACTCCCCCAACTTGAAGTTCTTTGATGCGAGTAATTTTTGGGTCTTCTAAAAGAGCCTTTAAAGACAATTCCACTTTCTTATTTTCTCTGTCAAGATTAACAACGCGGAAAGTATATTCTTCACCTTCTTTAATAACATCACCGACATTTTCCACTTTGTCATAAGAAAGATTGGAAATGTGAACAAAACAGTCCACTCCATCGACTTCGACAAATGCCCCATAAGGCATAATCTTTTTAACCTTGCCTTTTACCACTTTGTTTATGAAAATACTGTTCCAAAAATTGTTTTCTGTTGCCACTTTGATTTGTTCTTGAAGAAGTTTTGCACTTGCCACAATTTCTTTCTTTTCGTGATTTATCTCTGTCACAACAACTTCAAGTTGCTTTCCAACAAAACTTTTCAAATCTTTAACAAATTTAAGAGAAACTTCACCTGCTGGCACAAAAATTTTATAGTCGCCCATTTTTGAATGAACACCACTATTATTTACATCAGTAACAACAAAAGTGAATTTACTCCCAAGACGAAGCGTTTGTGCATTTTGGTTAGCAATTTTAAGGTCGCGAGCCATTCTCATTGAGGCTTCAATAAGCCCTTCTTCATTTTTTTGTTTAGTTATAATTACTGGAAATCTATCTCCAATTTTAACTGCTGAAAAATCGTCAAAATCATTTGCAGGAATAAAGGCATCGTTTTTTCCGCCAATATTGAAAATCACACCGTCATCTCTTTTTAGAACCACCACGCCGTCAAACATTTGTCCTTTTTTGTAAGAAGTAAAAGTTTTATCAATTAAATCCAAGTTAAATTCTTCGCTCATAATATCTCCTAGTTGTATTTCTTATATTTAAGGATAACAAATTGCAAAAGAAATGTCAAAGAATTTAGAAAAGTTTTCAACTAACATATTGACAACTTACAAGAAAAATGCTATATTTGAAGAAAAAAGGAGAAAAAAATGTTTAGAAAACAACATTCAATTCAATTTAAATATTTTGAATTTTTCTATGATAATTTTTTTAATCCAGATAATGAGTATCTTATTGACAAACCAGCAATTGGAAAAAAAATTAGCAAAGAGAAAGAAAATTATATTACAGCCTTATATTTTATTTTGCTTGATTTAGAAACACGCGAACAAACCAAAGAAGTTAAAGAAAAATTACAAACCATTTATAAAATTTGCAATACAACTATAAAAAATTACGAGATAATTTATAAACGATATTCCGACTATATTATTTACCCACCTCATATTGATTTTAACAATATGAGTTATGACCTTCTTTTCCTTCTTATTGAAAAAGGCAAAAAAGCTCAGGCCAAAATTTCTGAAAAGCGCGAAAATTAGTATAAAATTCATAATACAGCATTAAAAAAACAAGAAGGTAAATATGCAAGATTATTTGATAGCATTAATAATGATTTAGATAATTTTAATGGAAAAAATTTGCCTTATGATAAAACTTTATTGGAAACTCAACTCGAAGAATTCAAAACATATTATTATAATAAAAAATTAGTAAAAGGCGAAGAAAAAATTTTCGGTTTTATTAGTGCTCTTCAAAACCTTGTTAAATTTTATAATGTAAAACTTAAGCAAGATAATTCTAAAAAAACTAAAAAACAATTTAAAGAGTTAAACGAATTTATAAATGATTATATTATTACTGAGAAAGTTTATATACGAGATAATGAATCACCTTATAGAGAAAACGAATCAACAATTTGTTTACCGACAAGAGAATGTCGTATAACTCGTTGTTTCTTGCCTGAAAAACTTTATAGCACAATTGTAAAAGCAGGTAAGAAAGCATATGAATACATTCAAAATTGCAACAAAAACACAATAAAAGAAATTTCTGAATTATAATCTGAAAAAAAACATATTGGCGAGTTTTCCAATATGTTTTTATTTTATATTTACTTAATTTATCTTTTATTTTTTTCTTTCTTTTCTTGAATTTCGTGGTAGACTTCCAGCATTTTTTCGCGAACAACGTTGTTTGCTTCATTTAAAGTTTCTTCGTCAAGCTTCCTGCCATAAAATTCTGTGAGTTCATAAGGTTTGCCAATATAAATATTTGACCTTCTAAATGCTTTTGGCTTTCTCTCGTGCCAAACAGTTAAAATTGGTGTTTTCGTCTTAATCGCAATCATTGCAAGCCCGCTTTTAATTTCTCCCAAAATTTTGCTTTCATCTTTAAGTCGTGTGCCTTCTGGGAAAATGTAAAGTTTCTTGCCTTCCTTTAATGCTTTCATACACTCTTTAATTGCATTTATATCATTTCCTTCTCTGTCAATGAAAACAGCTCCCAAATGTTTTAAGATAAAACCAAAAAACTTATTTTTTGTAAGTTCTTTTTTAGCCAAAATCACAACCTTTTCCTTGGTGTGAAGTAGATATAAAACAATATCCCAATTAGACCTATGGTTTGAACACAAAATCGCTTTGCCTTCAGGTCTATTTTTTCTCCCATAAATATAAGTTGGGTGTAATATTGAAAGCGGAACCCAAAGCAATATTCTTGCAATCCAAAGTAACATATTTTCTCCTTATTTTTTAATTATAATTAATGTTTCAAATAAAGTCAACTTTATGGCAACGCGATCATATTTTTTGCACAAGAATAACTTGTTGCAAAGGCGATTTGAAGATTAAATCCACCAGTTAAAGCATCAATGTCAAGAATTTCGCCAACAAAATATAAATCTTTCACTAACTTGCTTTCAAAAGTTTTAGGATTCACTTCTTTTAAACTCACACCGCCACTTGTGATAATGCCAGCGTCAATCGGATATAGTCCATTATAGGCAAGTGGAAGATTTTTTAAATTATCAATAATAATTTTTCTTTCTTCCTTTAAAACATCGTGAACTTTTTTCTCAAGATTTAAACCACATTTTTTAGCAAAAAATATCGACAATGAGTTTGGCATAAGTCCCTTTAATATATATGAAAGATTTTTGTTTTTATTACTATCAAAATCACGCAAAAGTCGTTTTTCCAGTTGTTCTTTAGTTAGTGCCGGCTTTAAATCAAGTGACAACTTAACATTACCTGCACGATTTATGAAACTTGACATTGAAAGAGCAATCGGACCAGAAATCCCACAATCAGTAAAGAGCATTTCGCCAAACAATTCTTTCTTCTTGCCGTCAATTTCTGCGATTAACGAAACATTTTTAAGAGAAAGCCCTTCCAAGTCTTTCAAGTCTTCCTTTAACTTAATTGGACAAAGTGCTGGAACAAGTTTTTCAATTGTATGTCCAAAACTTTTGGCAAGAGTGTATCCGCTTCCGTCACTCCCAGTCGCCTTATAACTCTCCCCGCCAGTTGCAATAACCACTTTATCAGCAACATAATCGCCCTTCACATTTTTTTCTTCTTTAGGATTTTCATTTTTTAAAAATATCTTAAACCCTTTTTCGGTCTTAACAATCTTTTCCACTTTAGAGTTATACATAAATTTAACATCTTTGCAATGTTTTAAAAGTGCTTTAATAACATCACTTGACTTATCACTTTTAGGGAAAACACGATTTCCGCGTTCCACTTTTGTTATAAGTCCCAAATTTTCAAAAAAAACAACTGTATCTTGTGGCGAAAAAGAATATATGGCAGAACGGAAAAACTTTTCTCCACGCACCACATTCTTCAAAAATTCATCAGTATCACATAAGTTTGTGATATTGCATCTGCCTTTGCCAGTTATGTAAAGTTTCTTCCCAGCCTTTTCATTTCCGTCAAAAATTGTGACTTCATAACCTTTTTGAGTTAAAAGTCCACCCAACATAAGTCCAGATGCCCCAGCACCAATAATCGCAACTTTCATAATCTTACCTACTCAAAACTTTTGATTTCTTCTTCAGTGAGTGGTTTGGTTTTTCCACGATATAAATTTCCAAGTCGAACTTGCCCAATTCGCACTCTTTTCAAAAGGCGAATGTTTCTTCCAATTGCTTCAAACATTCTTCTTACTTGATGATTTTGTCCTTCGGTTATCACCACCGAAAGTTTTGTAAATTTTCCGTCAAAAGAAATAGGCTTAACTTTTGCTTCTGGCATTCTTTCGCCATTGACAACTGCCCCCTTTCTTAAAACTGCAAATTCACTTTCTTGCATTTTGCCTTCGATTGTCACCATATACTCTTTTTCAATTTCAAATGAAGGGTGAATAACGCGGTTAGCAAAATCTCCGTCATTAGTAAGAAGTATAAGTCCTTCCGTGTCATAATCAAGTCTGCCCACATTAAAAAGACGCACGCTCTTATCTTCCACTAAATCAAAAATTGTCTTTCTTCCCTTTTCATCACTAGAAGTTGAAGCATATCCCTTTGGTTTGTTCATTTTAAGATAAATAAAAGAGGAAGGTAGCGACAAGACCCCTCCTTTATATTCCACTTTATCTTTCTTTTCATCAATGGTTGTAGCAAGATTTAAAACCACTTGTCCATTGACCTTTATCTCTCCGTTTTTGATTAATTCTTCGCATTTTCTACGTGATGCTATTCCTGCTGTTGCTAAAAATTTATTTAATCTCATAAGATATTCCTTTTTAGCCTACCAATTCCCTGCAAACTCCTTTAATCTTTGCATAATTGTTTTAGGCTTTATATCTTCTATTGTATAAACTTTTTCAGAAAATAGCAAGTCATTATTCAAAAATACTTTAATTTCTCCCACTTCTTCGCCTTTTTTAAGTGGTGCTTGTAATGTTTTTGGCAAATTATATTCAAATTTTAAAATTTTCTTTTCATATTCTGAAAGTGGATAGATAAAACTTTCTTTTGTGCCAATCTCACTTTCCTTTTTTCGCCCATCAAGGACTTTAACCTTTTTATCATAGTTATATAGACTTGGCACATCAACAAGTGAATACATACTTGCACAAGAATTTAATAGTGTAGAACTTTCTTCAAACATAGGCCCACAATTTAAAACCACACAAATAAGTCGCATACCATTTCTTTCAATTGCGGAAACCAAACATCTTCCTGCATCATTTGTGAAACCTGTTTTCACACCAATACATCCGTCAAGTTTGAAAAGAAGTTTATTCTTATTTCTTAAATACCTTGGTTCTTCTTGTCCGTCTTTTGAATTTATAATTTTTGTGTTTTGAGTGGAAACAATTTCTTTAAATGTATCATTGTTTAAAGCATACGCTGTTATTTTTGCAAGGTCATAAGCGGTTGTATAATGTCCATCTTCGTCAAGTCCATGAGTGTTTGCAAAATGAGAATTTACCGCTCCAATTTCTTTTGCCTTTTCATTCATAAGTGTGACAAATTCACTTGTTGACCCTGCAATATGTTCTGCAATTGCCACCGAAGCATCATTACCTGAAATTAGCATAAGGGCATACAAAAGGTCACGAGTGGAATATATATCTCCTTTTCTTAAGTATAGCGAAGTTCCTTCAATGCCAACTGCCTTTGGTGAAACTTCAAATTTTTCGTCTAAATCGTCACAATTTTCAATCGCTGTTATTGCTGTCATAATTTTTGTGGTGCTTGCCATTGCAAGTTTTTTATCCTTATTTTTTTCAAACAAAACTCTCCCTGTCGAACCTTCAATAACACACCCACCACTTGCCGAAGTATATAAATTTTCTGCTCGTGTCACACTGACAATTAAAGTGGAAAAAGTGGAAAAGAAAATTCCCACAAGAAGTAATATAGCCACAAGAGAAATCAAAACTTTTTTCTTATTACTCTTCATTTTTCTCTTCCTTCTTTTTTTGAATTTCATTTAGAAAAGCATTGAACATATTTAACACTGTTTGATATAAACTCTTATTCTCCACATTAACAAATTGCACTTCGCCGTTTTTTTCAATCAAAAAGCCAACAGGAGTGACACTCATTCCGCCACCACTTCCGCCAGACATAGGATAGTGATTGGCAACACGCCTTGCCGATAAATCTGCATACTCTCCACCGCCGACAACATAACCTACAGTTACCTTTGAAATTGGAATTATAAATGTTCCGTCTTTAGTTTCCAACTTTTCTCCAATGATAGTGTTGGCATCGACAATCATTTTGATTTTATCAAATGCGTTAGAAATTAAGTCATCAATATCGTTATGATTAGAATAGTTTTTCATTTCACACTCCTTTGCATAATACACAACTATTTGTGTAGTATGAAACATATTACACAATATATTGCATTACTTTTTGCTCTTTACTATTATGCTTGAATAAATAAAAGAATATACCAAATCAATTAAAGAAAGTGAGATTTTAAGGTTTGCAGCAAGTTCACAAACAGTCCTATTGTATGAAACCGTGTCATAAACACATAAAGAAGCGGTCGGCTTCCTGCTCTTTAAATTTACAAAAAAGAAATTAATTATCTGATTTAAAGAAGCACAAACAAGACTTGAAAGAAAGGCGTCTCCCGCACCAATATTATAGTAAACATATAAATGTTTTAATTGAAGTTTGTCTTTTACTTGCTTCATAAATTCTTCAATCACTGCAAACTTAGGACTTGAAAATTCAATCTCTTCCGCCTTTGTTTCGGTGTCATTTGTAAGAATTATATATTTTCCGTGAAATTCAATAAAGCAATATACAATTTTCTTCTTAAACAGGAAAACTCCTAGCGCCCCACGATTAAAAAGTGGATTAAAAGAAACTCGCACTTCCAAAAATATTGGAAACACCAAAAGAAGAATTATAAACGCAGGAATTATTAATAAAAGCGATGTTTTTAAATCCATAACTCTATCTTGTGCAAATCATAATTTAAAATACAATTTAAAAAAATTATTTAAATTTGTTATGACTTTAAAAATATTTGAGTTATAATAGAAAAGTATAGGAGTTTATGATGAAAAGTAAAAAGAATAACAGTAAAATTTGTTTTGATAATGAATTATACCTAAAACTTCAAAGCGAAAATATCTATAAAAGGATTAAAAAGTTTAACAATAAACTTTATCTTGAATTTGGCGGAAAGATTTTTGATGATTTACACGCCGCTAGAGTTCTCCCAGGTTTTGACCCTAATATCAAAATTAAGTTACTTCAGAAAATGAAAGATAAGACAGAAATCATTTTCTGCATAAGTGCAAATGACATTGAAAAGAATAAAATTCGTGCTGATTTAGGACTAAATTATGCTGATGAAGTTCTCCGTCTTGTCGATAATTTAAGAGAGCTAGATTTAACAGTTTCTTCCTTTGTAATCACATTATATAAAGGTCAACCTAGTGCCACAAAATTTGCCAACAAACTCGAACAACGCGGAGAAAAAGTATATCTTCATCGCTACACAAAAGGTTATCCAAATGATGTGGAAACCATTGTTTCAGATGAAGGATATGGGGCAAATCCATACATAGAAACCACAAAACCACTTGTTGTTGTCACCGCACCTGGCCCATCAAGCGGAAAACTTGCGACTTGTCTATCTCAACTTTATCACGAATATAAACGCGGAGTTAAGGCTGGTTATGCAAAGTTTGAAACCTTCCCTGTTTGGAATTTACCACTTAAACACCCTGTCAATATTGCCTATGAAGCCGCAACTGCTGACTTAAATGATGTCAATCAAATTGACCCTTTCCATTTTAATGCTTATGGAAAACTTGCCATTAACTACAATCGTGATATCGCAGTCTTCCCAGTTCTTCAAAATATTTTACATAAGATTATGGGCAAAGATGTCTATAAGTCACCTACTGATATGGGCGTGAATATGATTGCTGAAGCAATTATTGATGACAAACTCGCACAACTTTCTGCCAAAAAAGAAATTTTAAGACGTTATTACCGTGCTGAATGTGACTACAAAAAGGGGCAAATCACTTTCGACAATTTGGAAAGAAATAAATCGCTTGTCAGTGAAGTCAAAGTGACTGACGACATTTTGAAAGTTATTGATGTTTCCAGAGAAGTGGCAAAAGCTTCAAATTTCCCTACTGTTGCCTTGGAACTTCCAACAGGTGAAATTGTAACAGGAAAATCAAAGAAAATCATCACTGCATGTGGTGCTGTTGTTTTGAATGCTTTAAGAACTCTCGCAAATTTAGGCGATGATTTTGATGTTATTACCGACGACATCTTAATGCCAATTGTTGAATATCGAACAAAAATTTTAAAATCTCACTGCACTTTGCTCACTGTTGATGATATTCTTGTTGCACTTTCAATTTGTTCTGCAAAAAATGAAAAGGCAAAAAAGACTATTGCTGAACTTACAAATCTTAAAGGTTGCGAAGCCCATAGCACTTACATCTTGCCATCAAATGAAGAACAAACATTAAAAAAACTTGGTATAAATGTTACCAGTGATCCAGTTTATCTTACAACAAATCTATTTGAAGAGTGATATGACAATGTCACTCTTTTTTGTGTGACAATGTCACTTTTTGTGGCTATGCCACTTTTTTTGTAAAAATAATCTTCAAAACTAAAGATTATAACTAAATAATGTTAAAAACTAGCCATTAAAATAATAATACCAAAATTTACCTAAGTTTTCAGTTTTATCGCAGAAAATTTGGACCTGAAATTCTTCTTTTTCTTCCGTAATAAAACTTTTAAGACGTCTAGCGACTCCATTTGCACTATCATAAATTTTAACATTAGGATAAATTTTCTTTAAAAGGTCAGATACTGCCAAATAGTGCGTGCAACCAAGCACAATAGCCTTAAAATCTCCTTTAATCTTTTTCCTAAGATAATTTTCTAGCACTTCAATATTGTCTAAATTTTCGTCAATTAAAGGTGCTAAATCATTAAGTGTTAAATATTTTACATTTTTATGCTTTTTTATTAGCTTATTGTTTTTAACAGTTGTTTCTGTTGCGATAACCAAGATGTCTTTTTCTTGAAAACTAATTAAAGCAGGCTTAATTGCTGGAACTGTCCCAATAAAAGTTATGTTGTTATATTTTTCTCGCATCTCGTCAATAACTGTCGCCGTTAAAGTGTTACACGCAAAAATTACGATTTCAAACTTAAAAAAAGAATAAATCCTTTCAAGATTTTTTTCTGTAATCTCTATAAGTTCCTTTTTACTTTTATTTCCATACGGCAAATTAAAAGCATCACAAAAAAGAAGATAATCACAAAATGGACAGACTTTCACACATTCTTTCAAAATATTGATTCCACCCGAACCGCTATCAATTAGTAAAACATTTTTCATAGAAATATATATGAAGTGAGTTTATGATTGTTTCTTTTTATTGATTAATTTTGGTAAACTTATTTAATTACTTAAATACCTAATTAATAGGCATTTTCTAAATAATATTTACAGACTAACTATTTAATATTTCATTAAAAATTTCAGCAATAAGCCTAGACAAATATTCAACCTTTTCTTCCACATCTTTTTCCGCCAATATGAGTTCACGCGAACAGTTTTTAGAAATATCGCCTGCCGAAATCATAAATGGTGCCCCAATGGAAAGGCATGGAACACCTAAAGTTTCTTGATTTATCGCCATTCCAAACTTATTCACAGCACTGCCCGGAGTAAGCCCAGCATCATTAAATTGAAGAGAAGTCCCAAGTCTTGTCAAATTTGTGGTGACAAGAGCATCAAACAAAACAACAACTGAAATATCAAACGCTTCCACCAAAAGTTTAACAATTTCATAGGCATTAATTCCAGTATTAGAAAAAGTGTTAGGCGAAATTTTAAAAATATTATTTTCTTCTTTAAAAGGTTTAATTTCAATCTTATCTATAACCTTACTTCCAAAACTATCACTCAAAATTTTAGGATTCCCAATGCCAACAAACAAAAAATTTTTATTTTTATCAATTTTGTTCAACTTAAAGAGCAATTTAATTCTCTTTTTAATTTCTACCTTTAGAAAGTTAAAATGTTCTTCAGGAAGTCCCAAAACAAGTGGAGCGGTTAAAATATAATAGTGCCCCTTATCAAAACCAACCCTTTTGCTTTTACCATCAGTATCAATGAAAAGTTTGGAACAAGTTGCGTTATACTTTCCCAAATCTTCGGTTACATAACCACATTTCTTTAAATCTTTACCACATTCATCGACTAAATCTAACATATTTTTAATATTGCCAAAAAAATTTAAAAAAATAAGTTGATTTTTTATTTTTATTATGCTATAATCATTAAGTAAATTTTTAAGAAGTAAATAAGGAGAAAGAAATGGCAAACATTAAATCAGCAAAGAAAAGAGTTCTTATTGAAAAAGAAAGAAGAGTTCAAAATAATTCTGTTAAATCTGAAATTAAAACATATATCAGAAACTTTAAAGACGCTCTTGCAACAGATGTTGAAAAAGCAGCAGAAATTTATAAAACTCTTGCTTCAAAACTTGATAGTGCTGCAAGAGAAAATGTAATTCACCAAAACTCTGCAAATCGTAAGAAAGCTCATTTTGCAAAATTGTTAGATAACGCAAAATCAGCAAAATAATAGTAACCTAGATTTAACACCATTTTATTGGTGTTATTTTTTTGTTTTGTGCAATAAATTTTATATTTTTTTATAAAATGTTGAAAAACACTTGATTTTTTATTATAAATTTGCTAAAATGAGAGAGCAGTTGTCAAGAGTGAGGTTTTTAGAATATATAAAAAATGAAACTCTGGTCAAAAGCAAATCAAAAAATTTAATAAATTTTAAAATTTGCGGAAGTGGCTCATAGCAAAAGCGTTGCCTTGCTTTGAATGGAAGGGACAGAAAAATCCTCGAAGTGCGTCAAAACCTTTGCATTCGCCTTGTCAATGCAAAAAAATCAAAACTTAATAATTTAATTTTGCGGAAGTGGCTCAGTGGTAGAGCGTTGCCTTGCCAAGGCAAATGTCGCGAGTTCGAATCTCGTCTTCCGCTCCACTAAAACCTAAAAACCTTGGTTTCCTTACGGTTTGGTTGTCACAAGGCATAAGAGTAAAACTCTTAAAAAATAAATTTTGGCGGAGTTTTAAATTAACACTTCGCCATTTTTGTTAAAATGGTACCATCGCCAAGCGGTAAGGCAAAGGTCTGCAAAACCTTTATTCCCCGGTTCAAATCCGGGTGGTACCTCCAAAGTGGTAAACCACTTTAAATGTATGCTTTTAAATACTACTAAACACAATCTCCCACTTTTTTTAAACATTACAAAACGAAACAACGTTTCCAGGTGTGGCGGAATGGCAGACGCACAGGACTTAAAATCCTGAGAGGGCAACTTCGTGTGGGTTCAAGTCCCACCACCTGGACCAAGAATTTTAAATGCTATATGTTCGGTATTTACGAATGTGTAGCATTTTTTCTTTGAGCAAATTCTGAATAAGTTTTTCGGGACAAAATTTTTAAGTGAGGGATTTTTGAAGCCAAATTATCAAAAAAACTTATTCAAAAACTTATTCAAATCTAAGGTATAAATTATTATATAATTTAAGCACTTTTTCTTTGCTCAAATGATAGTCCAAGTCAGTGTAATTGTCCTTTGTGATTTGACTTGTTGAGTGTCCCATTTGTCTACTGATGAAAAGTTCAGGGTTTCCAAGATAAAAGTTATTGGTTGCATAAGTGTGTCTTAAAGTTACAATTCCACCTTCGATATTCAATTCATTCAAGATTTCCGCAAATTTTCGATAGCAAGTGTCATCATTGAATGTTTTTAAAAGTTCGATGTTGTTTTTAATTAAACAAAATGCTTTTTTGGAAAGTTGAATCGTTTTATATCTTGTGACCTTATTTCTCCCCTTCAGATTAACAGCCTTTAAATAATATGTGTCACCTTCCTGGTAAAGATTTTTGTCAATGTTTTGAAAATCAAGTTCCCTTCTTCTCAATCCAGTAACAAGATAAATCAAAATTACTGGCTTAATATCTTCTTTCTTTAATCTTTCCAAAATTGCTACCTGTTGCTCATAAGTAAAGGCTTTTCTTCGATTAAACACTCTCGGCGCAGTCACAATGTTTGCAAAAGGATTCTTTTTAATCATTCCATCTTGAAATTCGTGTTTAAAAAATGCTTTCAAGTATAGAATGATTTTTTCTTTTGCTCTCCCTTCTTCAAATTTCTTCAAAGTGGAAAGAATAACATCTTTTGAAATTTTTGTAACTGCCATATTATGCAAATCCACAAGTTTATCTCTAATTCTTTCAATGTCCTTTGTTGATTCTCTTGACAAATATGGTCGTTTTGTTTCATCAAACCATTTGTTCCAGCGCTCAAGAAATGTTGGTTGTGCTTTAACTTGCAAAGCAATTTTATCTGAGTAAAACTCTTTAACCTTTTCGTTTAATTTTTCCAAACACTCTTTTTGTGTTCTGCCATAAACTGTGATTATATGTTTTTTAATTTGTTTTCTTCCCATATAACGATGTTCGTTATAGTGATAATAAATGTTTTTCATATCCGCATCTCCTTTTCTTTTAGCAGAGATGCGTTTTTTGTTTTTCAAAGTTTCTTGTTTTTCAACAACAACAATTTCTTTTTCTCTTTCTCTATGTTCTTCTCTCCCTGCTTTAATAAAAACACAAGAGAGCAAAAACTTTGCTATTTCCATAATCTTGTTTAATCCACTTGACATATCTCCATAAAAATCTTTGTCCTGCATAAAATCCTCCTGGAAGAATTTTAAAACGAATAAAACAAGATTTCAAGAGCAAAGTTTTTTAGTAAGGTCTAACAGGTTTGGCATTTTCGTATGGAATTTTTAACATATCGCTTAAATAACCGATAAGAAATAGCCCCTGTTCATCGTTAAGCTTTTTAATGAGTTCCATAAGTTTTTGCTGAATTGGTGTCAAAGTTTCGGTGTAAATCAAATTTTTTGTTTGATGACCTAAAAGATAGTCAATTGAGCAATTAAAATAATCTGCAAGTTTTATAAGCATTTCTGTTGATGGACTAACTTTATTTTGTTCATAAAAGTAAATAGTTGCTTTCGCTACATTCATTTTTTCTGCAAGCTCTTTTTGTGTTAATCCAAATTCTTCTCTTAATTTTCTTAAATTTTCCATATTAACCTCCCTACTATTTATAAATTTACCATTTTTTTAAAAAAAATTAAAAAAATTAGCCAAAATAGTTGACAGGGCTATTTTATTTGGCTTATACTTTTTAAAAAGGCTAAATATTTTAGTCAAATATGGAGGTTTATATGAAAAATATAGAATTAGCAGAAGACAAAAACTGGGAAAGCTATCTGAAATTTTGTCAAGATAACGGTTTAAGACCAGGTGAAATGAAAAATATGTTTCGATTTTCTGAAACCACGACAATAAAAGAA